>CACZNA010000007.1:0-69856 GCA_902782455.1 uncultured Bacteroidia bacterium
GGTGCAACATGACAAGCTATTCAGTACAACGAAACAAAAAGTGACAAGCTATTCAGTTTAACCAGCAAAAAACTGTCAAGCTATTTCAGGAAAACACATCCTTTATCCATTTCCCACTCTCCACTTCCTTTCCATCAGCCACCACCTTCCAAACATAAGTCCCCTCACTCCAATTCGTCGTATTGATGGCGGTGACATTCTCCATAATCTCTTGCCCATAAACCATCCTCCCATTCATATCATACACCTCCACCCAAGCATCCTTCAATCCCGTCCTGATATTCAGCACATCCTTCCCCGGATTGGGATAGGCAACAGCCACAACAAAACCAGCTTCATGCGCTTCCTCGATGCCGACAAGAGTCTCTTTCGTGATTTTAATCAGGCAGTTCCCTGCTTCATTAGTGGCTTCATGGATTTTATGGCAACTCACAAGACAGCCACCTTCAGGACAAGCCGCCATCGACTTCACCTCATAAGCATACTCATCTACGTGGTAAATTTCGCCCAATTTGTTCAGATTCTCGTCCAAATAGGCGATATACAGGTTGCGGTTTAAAAACTCGTTAGCCATAACATTATCCATCTGACCGACCATATACACATTGTCATCGTTGTCAAAACCAATGGATTGAAGTATTCCAGCACCGTCATTGCTTTGAGTGGTAAGACCCCAAGTGTAGTTCGTTTGGCGGAAGTTTTCGGCATCAAAAACGCTCATCATAATGTCTTCTACAATAGCAGGATTGCCGCCGTATTCTGGATAGTTGATGATGTTATTGGAGTATGTCTTTCCATTGGCAGGATTGGTTTTAAGAAATGCAAAACGGCAACATTGGTAAGGCCACGACATTTCTTCCACGTTTTCCTTCACCGTCAAGGTGTTCAAATCGGAATCCAATGTGTAGCAATCCAACTTGGGTGAACCGTTACTGCGCAAAATGATACGACAGCCTAACGAATCGGGAGCCGGAAGCGTGTGATGACGGTCTTGTCCACGAAAACCTTCCATCAATCGTTGACCGACAAGATGTCCTTTGTCGTCAAATTTGAGGAACTGCATGGCTTCAGTTCCATTGATATGGTATTGGCTGTGAGGTGGATAGGTGATAATAACATTGCCGTCTTTATTTACGACCATACCTGTGTTATAAGGATAGAAAGTCCTGTCGTCATCATAGTAATCATCGGTCTCCCAATCCAATTGGAGGACTGAAAACGAAAGGTCGTCATTCAAATCCACCCGATAGAAAGTGGCGTTGTTGCCTATTCTTTTTGCGTAAAACATCACTAAATTGCCATTTGAAAGGCGTTGTAATGGGCTAATCCAAACGACCTCGGCGTATTCTTCCGCTGAAAACAGTTGCTGTGAAGCCAGTTCCTCGCCTTCATCAGTCATCCTGACAAATTGGATTTCCGCAACGTTCCAATTGAAGTCAACCATGGTTTTTTTAGCGACAAAAGTGTGTGCATCTTCGAAAACCATACTTGAGACCCATGAGTCGGGCGACCAAACAATTTCATCGAGTTCTTGCCCTTGCATCGTCACCCCTCCCGTCATCAGCAGGAGCGCAAGCAGGGTGTAAATTCTTGTTGCTTTCATCGTACCGTTATCTTATTAGTGTAAACTGTTCCATCCGCATCCGCGATACGCAGCATATAAACCCCTTGCGGCAAGTCTGCAACGGGGATTTCATTCGTCCCCCGCACGGTCTTCACCACCTGCCCAAGGGTGTTGTAAACTTGTATCTCAACAGCTTCAATGCCTTCAATTACAACTCTATCCCTTACTGGATTGGGATAAACGGATATTTCAGAATCTTTGTTTTCCTCAATGGCATCATAAGGATAGGAGCATGTGTTGTATTCAGGGTTCTGCCAAACGAGTTCCCCGTATTGATGGAAGCACAGCAAGCAATGCCACCCGTCATAAACACCGTAATATCCGCTCCATAGCAATCCAAAATCGCTGCCGATACCTTCAACCCATGTTTCCTTGGCGCGTGGTTTTCCCAAATTATCATATTCCAATCCAAACCAAAGCTTTCTCCTGTCAACATCGCCAATCCGTACCATGCTAATGGAATCAAGAACCATTTCCTCTGCGAAATCCCCAATTCTCAAGGTGTCGCCAACACTGGCAGTGAAGTCATAGAGTAATGTCTCTGGATGAGCAATTGAATACCGTTTCCATACTTTCCCGTCCTCTTCTCTAAGTAATGTGTTCCATACTTTCCCGTCCTCTTCTCTAAGTAATGTGTAAAAGATAGGATAACTATCATTCACAGTGCCCATGATTTTCATATATCGGACATCTTCAATGAGCGTGTCCCCTGAACACCAATTGACATAGTTGTTAATTTGCCAAACGGCGGTCTCGAAGGTATGCCACTCGTTTCCTTTTTGGGCGATAGGTAAATACTCTTGCGCTTGCATCGTCACCCCTCCCGCCATCAGCAGGAGCGCAAGCAGGGTGTAAATTTTCGTTGTTTTCATTGTGTTTCGGTTTTGAAATTTTCGCAAAGTTAATGATAAAGATTACTTGTCAAGAGCTTTTCGGGGGCAACTCCTGCCTTGTCCATACTTTTTTTTGTTGCCAACTTTTCAAAATATTGTTTTTCAATGATTTAAAAAATAGCAGCAAAACGGCTTGTCCCTATTTTTTTTGACGATACGCAATCTGTTTTCATCCCTCCAAAGGTATTATCATTCCTTAATCCACTTCCCAACTTCCGCTTCCTTTCCATCTGCTATTACCTTCCAAACATAAACGCCCGAAGGCCAACTCTCGGCATTTATCGAAGTGACATTCTCCGTAATTTCTTTCTTGCAAACCAGTTTCCCTGTCAAGTCATAGATTTCCACACGGGCATTTTGCAAGGCCGTGCGGATGTTCAAGCGGTCGGTGCCTGGCAAAGGAAACACCTCTGTGCAAACCGATTCGACCTCTCCCACCCCATTCACCGACCAATACACCCGCACGAAATACTCATATTCGCTGTACTTCGAGCGTGCCGGGGCGGAATAGCAGTCGATGGATTGGTAATAGGCCACCACCTTGTAAAGATAAGCCGTTTCATCCTCCATCGAGGTGTTGTCGGTATAGGACGTGTAATTGGCTCCCAATGTCTTGATTTGCTGCCAGTTCATATCGGTTTCCTTGGTGCGGTAGATGTAGAACCCCGAAAGGCCGTCGTTGGGTTGGGGCGTTCCCCAAGTGAGTTTCACTTTGTTATTGTTGGTCATCTCATACCAAAGATTGGTGGCTGGCTGGCAGTCGTCGCCAATGGTGGCACAAGCCTCGTTGGTTGGGTCGCTTTCGCCCGAAGCGCAAAAAGCGGTCACAAAGTAGCAATGCCCGCCATGCGTCGCTGATTCATCGGCAAAAGTAGCCTCGTTGCCTCTCACCGTCTGAATCAGTTGCCCGTCACGATACACATTATAATCTGCGTACTCGTCATAGGAAGTCCAAGCCAACACCACACGATCTTCCTCGGCAAAAGCATACAAATCGGTGGGCGCACCGCAATCTGTGCCATTGCCGCAACTGTTGTTCATTTGCAGGAAAACGCCTTCGTCGATGTCTTCCAAATTGCCTAAATAGGAATAAACCACCTGATTGTCAGCATCTCTGATGACAAAACTCACATCGCTGACCGTGCTGTTTCCTTTGACCCAAGCGAAAGCAACATGGCCCAAAGGCACCTCAACGGAAATCGTCTCGCTGCTTGAATGCGCCGTGACTGCTTCCACCACTTGCGAGGCATTGTTGATTACCTGAATGGAAGCACCCTGCCATCCGTTGAAGAAGGTGGTGCCTGCCGCGATGGTCCATGAACAGGAAGGCCCGAAGCGCACCCTGCTTTCTGTGGCAATCTGGCCATGCAAACCGTTGTTCACTGCATAAACCTGATAATCGTGCAAGCCATAAAACGGCACCTCATCCGTGATTTCCATGGCCGCGCCCGGGGTGACATTGTCTTCAGTATAAACCACCCTTCCGTCACGTTTGACTACGATTTGGTCGATATGGGTCAAGTTACTGTTATTCAACGACTTTGTTGGATTGTTCCAATGCACTGTGCAGGTGTAGGAATCGTCGGAAAGCGGCTGTACGCTCAAGTTGGTCGGTGCCTTGGGCATAGCGTTGTAGACGCCAGAAGGAACAGCATCGGCAATCATCTTTTGCACAAGGTTCCATGACTGGTTGTAGGTTTGAAGGTTGTCGATGCTGAACCAGCCATCGAGTTCGCCTCCCCAACTCCAGTTGATGTGAAACAGGCCGTTGTCGTCGTAGCCGTCGCAGATGAATGAATGTCCCTGGCTTCCTCCATCGGTACCTGCATACAAAATCGGAATGCCCATATCCAAGGCATCACGCATCATGGCCACCCATTCATCGTAGGGATAATCATCCCTAAACAGATTGTGCGAAGTGCCATAACCGAAATATGAACTCATCGCCGGTGGGATGCTTTGGTGCAAGGCACCGCTGGCCATGTTGCCATAGTTCATGTCGACGCTCACGCCGCAATGATACATGAGAAGCGAAACATATTGATTGTCATCATTTAGCGACTCGGGCATTTCGTCCCAGTGGTAAGTGGTCGCGCCGAAATCAGCATATTGGGTGCCGTAAAGGTAACTGTTGTAAGAGTGCGAGCCTGTGCCTTGCTGCGGATGGTTCCAATACTTCATCACCTGCGCCATCGAGGTGGCCACACAACCGGCGTAGGCATTGCCGCAAGGTCCCGCTTCGTCTTTTGGGCAAAATGCGTTATAAAAACAATCTTGGTCCCAATGCGTGGCAATCAAGGGCTGGACGACCACCGTTTTCAAGGTTTGGGTTTTGCCGCTGCGTTCAAGGTTTTCCCATTCTTGGGCAATCACAAAATCGGCTTTTTTTAGGTTTTCTTCCGCAAAATCAACGGATTGGCCATAGCCATTGAGGAAATAGGACAATCCGTCAGGGATGTTTTCCGTGTTGAAATTGCCTGTTTCGGCATAGCCGAGGATGGGGCTGGTGAGGTCGCTGGCCGAGATGATGACGAAACCGCCCAAAGTGCCGTTGAAGGCATAAAACGCTGGATGGCCTTTTTCGGAAACGCCAGTATAGACCCATTCCAACTGCGTGTCATTCTTGAAGTTGGCCTCGACAAACTTCGCGCCCAAGGCCTTGGCGCGTTCCACGCCGACCGTTCCGCCAAGCAATGGCATCGAAGCCATCAGCAGAACGGTGAGCAAACTGTAAAATCTGTTGTTTTTCATTTTAACTTGTTTTTAATTGGTTTTCTGTTTGTTATTCTTCGCTTTGCGTCACTATAATTCGTTTCATTCGCCTAATTCGCCGTTTTATTGTTGTCGGCGAATTGAACGAATTTTGCGAATTTTTATTCTTTTATCCATTTTCCAGTTTTAATGAGAGCCGTTGAGCCGCTCGTTGAGTAGATTTTCCAAAAATACATTCCCGAAGGCCAAGGCTCAGTATTGATAGCAATTTGATTTCCAAATATTTTGTTTTCAAAAACTTTGCGTCCGGTGAGGTCGTACACCTCCACCCTATCCGCTGCATCGCGAACCTCAATGTTGAGCACATCCTTGCCCGGATTGGGATAGACGCAACTTTGGGCTGCGGTTTCCTCCACTCCATTCGGGATGGGAAACTCGATGGCTCCGAGGTCAATACGCTCGTCAACCACACGCGGACTGCCCGTGAAATCGGTGTCAGGATAATATTGGTTCATGTCGGTTGTCCCCGCATTGACGCAAGGCGAGGTTTCCAACAATGCCCAATGAGTAGCCAAGGTTGAATGGTCGTATTCAGGGCCTAAACCTTCAGTCGGACGGACAAATTGGGGGTCGCCAAAGACATCTCCCGAGCCTGAGATCGTGCCGTTGCAGTTGTTGAAAACGGTCGGGTCGGGATGCGTCGGGTCCATTCGCTCGAACCAAACGCCCGTGTTGCCCCAAAAGATGTTGTTGTAGATTTTCTGCTGCCCATTCGTCCAAATCCCTGAGCCATAACCGTGTATGTGTCCCTCGCTATGGTTGTTGACAATCGTGTTGTTGTAATAATGGGAATAATTGGGAGCCGTGGTACCCAGCACTGGCGAATAGCCATCATTGTTGACAATGATATTGTCGTGGAAACGCCCCACTCCTTCCCAACCGAGATAGGCCGTGCTGCCGTGGTTGCCGTGGATGTAGTTATTATAGACTTGTGGCCCCGAAGCCGTAAGCGACAATTCGCCAACGTGCATATCAAGCGCAGTGCCGTAATGCCCCGAGTTGTTGTAAAACTCGCAGTTGCGCACCGTAAAATGCCGCAAGCCGTCCATTCTGATACTCGCACCCCACCAAGCGTAATTGTCGTGGAAAACGCAATGCTCCACAAGGACTGTCCCTGGGTTATGCACACTCATTCCGCCGCCACCTCCACCAGTCGTAGGCGAATTGCCATTGTGTTCTGAGCGGTTTTGCGAGAAACGGCAATGGGCGAAGTAACAGTATTTCTTGTTTCTCACCTCAACGCCGGCGCCGTACCTTTCCCCTTCGGGTGCGCCCGTGATGATCTTTCCGTACTTGACCTCACAAAACTCCATCATCACGCTGTCTTGGGAATTGCTTTGGTCGGAAATCAGGTGGATGCCTCGCCACCCCGTTTCCGCTGTAGGATTATGGAAATCGGTGGTGTCGCGTGCGGTGAAGGTGACGAGAACCTTATCCGCGCCCAAGGCATAAAACGAGCCGTTGTGGACGGTGATGCGGTAATAGCCTTCCGCAATCACCCAAGTCCCACGCTCAATGGTGAGGCGCGCCGTGCCTTCCGTATCAGGCTCGATGACGACATCACCCACAAGTTTAACAGTGTCGGCGTCCCAAAGCACATTGCCTTGGTATTCGCCCGAAACCTCGATGACATTTTGCGCGGCCAAAGTTGCCGTCAGCAGCGTCATCCAAATTGCAAAAAACAAACTTTTTTTCATGGCATAAAACAGTTTTAATGATACATTTAGTTTCATGCCTCCAAAATTATATAAAAAAATAGGGAGTTTTTCAACCCCAAAGGCCAAGTACAGATTTTTCTTTTCAACTCATTTTGATAATCAACGAGTTACGAGAAAAAAGTACAGATTTTTTTGGCGGTTAGGAGGAAAAAAAGGGGCAAAATCGCCCGATTTTAATCCTAAAATCAACTGAATTTCTTTGCTGATTTCCGACAATTCACTATATTTGCATAAAACTACAAATTGGTATGAGCAAACAAATCGAAATAAGGAACAGCACGGCGGAGTTTCTGATTTTCCAAGCAGAGGGAAAAGAAGACGGTATCCAGGTCGTTTACAAAGACGAAACCATTTGGTGTACGCAAAAGGCGATGGCAGCCTTGTTTGATGTGGACAGAAGCGTCATCACCAAGCATTTGAAAAACATCTTTGAACTCAACGAACTCAACCAAGATTCAGTATGTGCAATTTTTGCACATACTGCTGAAGACGGCAAGTCTTATAATACCCAATTCTACAATCTCGACGCCATCATCTCTGTGGGTTATCGTGTCAATTCATTGAGAGCCACGCAATTCAGGCAGTGGTGTACCTATGTGCTTCGGCAGTTCACCATACGAGGTTATGTCATCGACAAGAAACGTATGGAAAACCGGGTTCATCCAAGACCGCCTTTTCCAATCCGACTTCGACAAGTTCGCCTACGAACACCTCTTGCCGCTTGACGACATCAAGGAGATTGAAGGGACAAAAGACTAAAAACCAACCCCATCTCAACCCCAGCGCGTCGCCAAACGCATGGAATTGAGAGGGGCAGGCTTTGCTTTTCTCCCGCTTTGCGTCACTGCGAGGAACGAAGCAGTCCAAATAATTCGTTTCATTCGCCTAATTCGCCGTTTTATCGTTATCGGCGAATTGAGCGAATTTCGCGAATTGGATTGCATCACTTCGTTCGCAATGACGCGAAGCGACCACAAAACTATAACAAAAATCCGCTGAAAAAACAAGATTTGAGCCAAGTACAGATTTTTCTTTTCAACTCATTTTGATAATCAATGAGTTACGAGAAAAAAGTACAGATTTTTCTCAGTCCAAAAGCGCAAAAATCGGGTCAAAATCGGCCTTGTTATTGAGGTTGGAGCTGTATTTTCTACTATGTTTTAGCGTTCAAACCTTTATCACATCTTCACCCAAAACCGTGGAGATTTTTGCCAATGTGCGAAGGGTGAAATTGTGCGTTCCTCCCACCCATCGCGACACTTCTGGTTCGGTTTTGCCCATGAGGTGAGCAAATTCCTTTTGTGACAAACCTCTCGCTTTCAGTAGCGAATCAATCTTGTCGGCAATGGCCCACGACATGTCTACCTGCTTCTTCATCTCGGCAGGAATCTTGGCCAATTCTTTCTGAAACATGCTGCTTGCGCTCATAACTCAAAATATTTGTTTTCGACACCAACCAATTTTGTTTCTTTTATTTCGATTTCTCCAGCACGGATGTACGATTTTAACAAAGCATCAAATTTCTGTAAATCAATCACATAACCTTTCAGTTCTTCACTTTCTTCGTAGGTTTTTGTTGTCTTCTCTCCACCATTCCCCAAAATCAATATCTTGTCTGTCAGTCTCAAACAATATAAGCGCAATTTGCTTTTCTCAATGGGTAAGGCCACAACATTGTCATTCATTTTCCCTTCGGGGCGAAAATTTCTTTCTAATGCGCCATGTGAGGCTATCTTGTCAAGTGCAAGCAATATAATCTGATAATCGCGCTGCAAAACAGCATTATCCTTGAATTTCTCCATAAACTTCTCAAATTCAGAGATTTCACTATTCTCAAAGATAATCGTGTAAAGACTGACAAAATCTGTCTCATTCATAATGTCAAGTTTGGCCTGCTTCATATTAATCATTATTGTTACATAGTGCAAAAATAAACATTTTTCGGAAACCAATTACTTTATATGCTATTTTTTTTGTAAAAAACCACCAAAAGCCCTCAACAGTCCCCAATCGCCATTGGGAACGGTTAGGCTTTCGATGGCTTGTCGGTTTACTTTATTCCTTAACCCACTTCCCCGTTTCCGCGAGGGTCGTTGAGCCTATTGTAACGCCTGTAGTATAAACCTTCCAAACATAAGCCCCCGAAGGCCAACTTTCGGCATTTATCGAAGTGACATTCTCCGTAATTTCTTTCTTACAAACCAGTTTCCCGGTCAAGTCATAGATTTCCACACGGGCGTTCTGCAAAGCCGTGCGAATATTCAGCACATCCTTCCCTGGATTGGGATAAACCGTGGCCACAGCAAAGCCATGCGAATGTGCCTCCTCTATATTCCAAAAATCCTCAAGCGTGATTCTGTAGACACAATAGTCTGTCGGGCCAGAATCTTTGCCACGGAAACAGCTCAAAATGCAACCTCCTGCCGGACAAGCCGAAATGGTATTGGGAGCCAAACTTAAGTCGGGCTTGAAGTAAATCTCACTCTGCTTGTTCAAATCTTCGTCCATCAGCCCTACATAGACATTGTAAAATTCCTCGCTTTCCGTTTGCCCAATTCCTTTGAATAATGGCAAATCCATCCAACCAAGCATAAACACCTCACCATTAGGACTGAAACTCATCCCATAGCCTTCATCCTTACGATAGGGATTGATGATGCCAAAAGTCCAATTCACAAGGTTAAAGTCCTCGTCGTAAGCAGTCATAATTACATTCGTTTTTTCATCCTGATATTCCCATGCGTCTTCACTGCCAACCGAATAAGTACGACCGTTGTATGGATTGAATCGCATTGAGCAAACATCGTTGGAAATAGCGTATAACCATCCACTCATATTCTGGTTGGAATAGTGTACCCTACCCACAGAATCAGCGACAGAGATTGTGTTAAGGTCGGCATCAAGGGTGTAACAATCAAAGTCATACCTCTCATTCATCAAAATGAAGCGAAAACCCAAAGAATCAGGTGCCGAGAAGAAAAAGTTGGTCAAAGAGGCTTTATAGTCGCGAAACACCCTTTCCTTTATTATATTGCCCTCATTGTTAAACTTTACCAAGTGCATGGATTCTTTTTGGTCAATCATCCAAAGACTGTCAACGGGATATGACAAAGTCAGGCTACCGTCCTTTGAAAAAACGGGGTAAATCATATTCGTGTAAAACTGGGTTACTGGTGGATGGTTGAAGTCAGACCCGTCCCAATTATAACTTGTGTATGTCAGTGACAGGTCTTCTGGGGCAATATCAACGACACAAAGTAGGGGAAGCGTGTCGTTGTCGTCTAAGCGGAGCGAGACATAACGAAACTTACCATTCATGAAATTGGCATGTCGCCATAATTCCAGTCGATTATCGGGCAAACTGATGGAATCAAGGATTTCGCCCTCGTATGTGATTTTCATCAGTGCACGGCTTCCTGATTCGGTTGTTGCAAATGCAAGAAAAGCATTCGCGTCGATACAATACACACTTGTAACCCGAACATAATCCGACCTGTATATTACTTCGAGGTCTTGAGGATACTCTTGCGCTTTCATCGTCACCCCTTCCGCCATTAGGAGCGCAAGCAGGGTGAAAAGTCTAATGTTTTTCATTGTGTTTTAGTTTTGATGTTTTGCCATTCAGTTGCGCTTGTCGTCGCTGCGAGGAACGAAGCCGTCCAAATAATTCGTTTCATTCGCCTAATTCGCCGTTTTATCGTTATCGGCGAATTGAACGGATTTCGCGAATTGGATTGCTTCACTTCGTTCGCAATGACGCGAAGCGACCACAAAACTATAACAAAAAAACCATCGAAAAAACAAGATTTGAGCCAAGTACAGATTTTTGTTTTCAACTCATTTTGATAATCAACGAGTCACGATAAAATAATACAATTTTTTCTCACTCGACAAGCGCAGAAATCGGGTCAAAATCGGCCTTGTTTTTGAGGTTTGAGCGGTATTTCGCCACGGTGTTTTCGCTCAGGCCGAGCAGGTCGGCCTCTTCCTTGATGCGGAAGCCCAGGAACGACAAAATGACGAGATGCGTTTCCGTCTTGTTGAGGTCGGGATAGGCCGATTTCATTTTCCCAATGCCTTGGGGATAGGCCGCCTCGAAAGCCTCGATGATGCGCTGCAAGCGGTCTTTCTGCCCCGATTGGTAAATCGCCAAAACTTGTTGGTTGAGCATCTCCTTCTGCTGGGTAGTGAGTTGCTCCAACTCAGTTTGCAGTTGACGTTGCGCCTCGCGGAGTTTCAGCGTTTCCAATTCCTTGTTCTTGCGGTAGCGCAATGCAGTCCAAAGCACTGCCATCAGCACGATGACCAACAGGGCTATCCACAAATAGAGGCGGTAACGTTTCAACTGCTGCTCGCTTTCCAAACGCTGGATTTCCAACTGCTTGTCGTATTCTTCCTTCACTTGCGCCACGGCTTTTTGCTCCGCACCATAGTCGGGGCTGGAACTCAGCAACTTATCAGCATAAATGGCGGCATTGGCCTCGTCGCCCAAGGCTTTGTAGGAACCGTAAAGACGCTTGTATAAGAAGGTGAGGTCGCTACTCCTTTGAGTCATTTCCTCGGACATCAAACCATAATGAATGCAAGAATCGTATTGCTGCAAATCGAAATAGGCACGGCAAATGTTTTCTGTCAACTCATATTGATAACTTTTCGCCATTGGAGAATGGACAAAACGCAAGTCATCCAATCCCTTTTGGCTCTCCGCTATGCTCTGATGAAGCATATTCTTACCATCATCTTCTTTTTCAAAATGTTGTGTCTCAAAACAATAGAGATAGTAATCGGCTAATGCACTATGGAAATAAGAAGCCTCAACCGTGTCGCCGATGATTTCTGCGGAGTGAAGGCCGATTTGATAATACATCAGGCAACTGTCGTATTCGCCGAGAAGCAGATACGCCATCCCCAACGGAAAGGCTGTGATAAGCCGATTTCGATGATACTGTTTTTCAGCATAATAGCCATCGGCAAGTTTCAAGTGATCGACACCTTCGCGATGGTATCCCGAGTTGGTGTAAGACATGCCAAGCCGCTGATGGATAGCATATTTCAGTCGGTCGATTTCGTTCTTTTCATCGGTGGGCTTGAGCGAAAAGCGCACAAAACGCTCGTCCACATGCTGGCATTGCTTGATGCTTTGCAAAGCCTTCAAACGGTAGTCAAGCACATGTTGCTCACCCAAGTTTTTCACTTGGGCCATACGCGACAAAATCCAATAAGTCATGGATTCGAAATATTTGTCTTTTCCACCAACAAATTGCTTTTCAGCTACTTGCATCAACGAATCGAAGTCATTGTATTTGCGAAGGCCATCATTCACCTTGGCCCGCAGCAGGCAATAATGCGCCCGTTCCTTCTCCGAAAGGGCTGAAACATTCAGCGTGTCAAGGATTTGCCTTGCGCTGTCGAGGTTGGTTTGGTAGAAACACTCCACGCGATAGAGCATGTCCTCCTCGGGCGGTGGAGGCGTTTCGCGCTTGGAGCAAGCAGCCACCAACACGACAAAAAGCAAAAGCCATATAAAAAACATGCGTTTCATGGCTGCAAAGGTAGCTTTTTTTGCAACGCCAGCAAAAAAAGGCCAGCCACTTTCGTGACTGACCTATATGCTTCCACTCTATCCTTTACGCAATTATTTTTCCTTCACCCACTTCCCCGTCTCGACCAAGGTCCCTGAGCCTGTCGAAGGGCCGCCATCCGAAGTAAACACCTTCCAAACATAAACGCCCTCGACCCAATCCCCAGCATCAATCGTCGTCACACTCTCCGTGAGGGCTTGGCTGTGGACGAGCCTGCCGTTGGTGTCGTACACTTCCACGCGGGCGTTCTGCAATCCAGTCCTGATGTTCAGCACATCCTTCCCCGGATTAGGATAGGCCACCGCCACCTTCAAGCCGTTGTCATGCGCCTCGTCGATACCTTCAAAAGCCTCAGCGGGGAATTTGGTTATCGTCGTCCAGCGTTGGTCGGTGTTGTCGAGGTTTTTGGATTGATAGACAAGCAACAAGCCGCCGTCCCTTGTAGCCAAAATGCTCGTGGCGGTACTATGGATGCGTTCCCCCTCATGGTCATAATACAACGTTGATATTGTGTCGAAACCGGGAGTTAAACGCTCTATCATCATCCATGAATCGAGATTGCTCCAAAATCCTATGTTCAACGTGTAGGCAAAGCAAAGGCTGTTGTCATCAAACAATTCGATGCCACTTGGCCAATCCAAATCATCGGAAGTGCGAGTGATGTATTGTAACGAAGGAATGTAGGGCTCAGTTCCGTCAATATTGTCGTCCAACTCATAAAGCCTCACGTCGTAATCAGTGGCTTTCGCGGGGTTGTTTGACGCTAATTCAACGGCAAAATAGGTTGTGTTGTGCCGACTTCTTTTTACCTTGATTCCTTGCATTAGGTCATCAAATTGCGAAAGCGGATCAATTTTCTTGCAAGGCCTCACCTTTAGCAGATTGAGATTATTGTCAAGATAAACAACATGATAATAGTATCCATCATCGACAAAACGGAACGGACAATACAACATATAACCCGCTTCCGATTTGAACAGCAATTCCCTTCCCAGAAAATGAAGACAACTGCCGCCACTACCCATGTAGGGAAGCTCAAATCCCTGTTGTTCAAGGATATTCCCTTCAAAATCCATACGAAATGCGAACAAGGAATCGGGGCCATGCGGGTCGGTCGGATACCTGCTGTATGTCTTCATATAGGCACCAACTATTATGTCATCATCAACGACAGGAGGAACCATCACCAATGCACCACATTGTTCGAGCGGAACATCTTCCCATTGTTGGTCACGGTATTCCGAGGTGTCAATTTTGATATGGTGTTCGTAAGCCTCCACAATGTTCAGTTGGTCGTCAAGTTTGTACAATCCGTAAATACCTTCATCGGGCGGATTGTCATAGTTGAGAAAATAATTGAACGAAGTATAGTCGTGGTCAGGGGTGTAGGAGGCCATCATATACAATTCACCTTTTTTGTTTTCAATGATGTGCGGGTGTCCTCCATAGTAGGCTGGTTTGAAATAAAGGTTTTCCGCCAACTCCGTTCCGTCAGCCGCAAACATTTTTAAAGCGGGGTGTGGCGCATAAAAATCACCCCAATCGCACTTATAATATTGATTTGTCGAAACAACGATGTTTCCCGAGGAAGTTTCGTATGGTTGGACCAAATCAAATTCCTCCTCATCGGAAAAACGCCATTCGTAGGACTGCTCCCACTCCTGCCCAAAGGCCTTGGCACCGACAAACAATGCGAGAGCGAAAGCAACTGAAAGTTTAAAAATCTTGTCCATAGTTTCTTGTTTTTGAATTTGCGACACAAAACTATAACAAAAATCCGCCAAAAAAGCCAATTCCATCGGTTAATCCACTATTTTTCCAAAAATCAATATTGATTGTCAACAGATTACGAAAAGTTTTTCCACTAAAAAGTTGTTGGAAATCCATGATAAATTCGCAAAATTCGTTTCATTCGCCGGCAAAAACAACGGCGAATTATACGAATTAAACGAATTTTGTCACCCGACAAACCGCCTCCAAAGCACCTCAAACGAATCGGCTTGCGTCTTTCGCTTGATGGAAGTGCGGTATTTCGAGACGGTGTTTTCGCGCAGGTCAAGGATGTCGGCGATTTCCTTCGTGCGGAAAGGGAACATGGAAAGCACACAAATGTCGAGTTCGGTTTCGTTCAGGTCGGGATGGGCAGCCTTCAGTTTCGTCAAAGCATCGGGATAGGACTCGTTGAACACTTCGAGGATACGGCTGAAAGTGTTGTTGCGCTTGTCGCCGTAGATGGCCTGCACCTTCATCCTCAATGCTTCTTGCGCCTGCATTTCCAAAGCACCGTGCGCCTCATGCAGGTCGCGCTCGATGGCTTCATGTTTTCGGGTCATCCTTTTTCGATAGACGTGATGGTAGCCTACGAAAGTGGCCGCCATAGCGAGAAACACCAGCACCCAAAGCAGCGTTTTCCCACCTTTTTGCGGCTCCCTTTCCTTCAAATAGGCGTTCAGCACCGAAAGCACCTCGGCGTTGTGGTTCAATTCGGTCACCCGTTTTTCCTCCTGTACCTTCACTAAAGCGTAATAAGGCATTGCCCTCAGCGTGTCGCCCAACTCCTCATAACAATCGGCCAAACCGTAGGCAGCCTGTGTCTTAATGTTCTCATCCTTCGATTGATAGGCGACTTCCAAATCGGCCAAAGCCGCCGCATAGTCACGCGCCCGATAGTGGACAAAGGCCTTTTCAATCGCGTTTTTGTGAAACAATTGGCAGTCACTATCTACCAAGGCAAAACTCTTCTCAAAATAATAGATGGCGGAATCGTATTGATGGCTGTGCCGCAAACTATTGGCGAGTGAGTTTTCCAACAATGCCGTTTCGTAAGGATAACGGTCGGCATTGGCGATGCGGAGGCCTTCGTCACAATAAAAATAGGCTGTGTCGCCCTCTCCGGGTTTCCCGAAACGCTCGTAAAGCAAACCGAGGTTGGCCATCGAGCGGAGCATCCAAGCCGTGTCGCCAACAGAGGAGGCGCAATCCAAGCCCAAGCGGGCAAACTTCGTGCTGCATTGCTCGTCGGAGAAATTGAAAGCCAAACGCGAAAGGATGATACAAATCTTGCTGTAAAGCCTTCCAACGGGTGCCTGACGGGCATCGAAATGGGTGTCCAAGATGTTCAGGGCTTCCACGAAATGCGCCGTTGCCTTTTCCGAAAGTTTGTTCTTGTCAAAAAGCAGGCATCCCGTCAGGTAATGGCACCGCGCCTGCATCCAATAATCACGAGGCGTGTCGCTTTTTATATAAAAACCTAAAGCTGGACTTACGAGAGAATCCGTGAAGTCACGGTACTTGGAACCGTCAAATGTTGCTTCTACCGAGTCGATTAGCAATGCGTATTCCGCATCTTTAACGTCGTTGGGCGACAAAAAGTCGGTTTGCTGCCGAATGCAGGCCGCCAAAAAGCCCAATAAAACAAAACCGATATAAAACAGACGTTTCATAAGTGCAAAGCAACTCAAATGCTTTATTGTAAAACTATCATTTCGAATGTTCAGCAAACCAAACATTCAACATATCGGCTATGGTTTTGACAAACACTTGCGCTTGAGGCAACAATTCATCCACGGTTTCAAGCGTATGGTTGATAAAATCATCATAATCGCCAGTTGAGCGTTTGGAAAACAACCGACTGAAAAAGCGACCATGCTCGGGTGAAACTTTCCCAGTCAGCACAAAATTCAAACCGAACTGATGACGGACACCATCGTGTGACTTGGTAACGATGCCATTCGCAATCAACAGAGCACTTACGGCATAATAGCAAGCATAATACATCCGATTGACAGCCGTGTTATAAAAGCCGTTTTCCCTATGGCTTTCCACTTCCGCCAAGGTGTTCCAAGCGTTTTCCAACCTGTAACGCACGATGTCAATCCTCTGTTGTTCAGTTAGTCCAGTCATAGTTTCACTCTTTCGTTGACGACATTGATATAAAAAGGAGTCACAGGTTTCCCCCATTGGGATTTTGGGAGAATCAAAGGATTAATGAGAACGCCTGACTGGAGTTCAATTTGATAAAGCGGAGTAAAGATTCTGTTCTCATCCTCACCCGAAACCGAAGGCTGGTCGACTAAAATCAACAAATCAATGTCAGAATCCGGCCTCGCATCGCCTCTCGCCTCGCTTCCATAAAGCCAGGCCTCCATGCGATAAGGCAACAAATCTAAGGCTTTTCTAATCGACTGAATGACACTTGTCCGCTTCATTTTGTTCTGTTTTGCCGCAAAAATAGATATTTTTATCGGTTTTTATGACAATTCTTCAAATATTTCTCTGCAAAGCAACTCAAAACTTCACATAATGTTCCAGCAAGGGATTCACCTCCCCGTCTTCCTTGATGAGTGCCTCCATCTGCGCCCAGTTTTTGATCATTCCGCGTTTCTCGCGCTGGTTGAAAATGCGCTTCACTTGCTCGTAGTTGAGGTAGGGATGATGCACCAAAGTCTTGAAATCGGCGCGGTTGATGTCGATTTTGCGCGTTTCGGCCTCACCTAAATTAATATACGGCTCAATGGCGGAAAAACGCGCCTCGTCCATGCCCTTCACATCACGCAATTGTTCCTTGTCGACGAAGCCGCCCAACTTTTCGCGGAACTCGATGATGCGCAAAGCCGTATACGGACCGATTTGTGGCAGCTCCACCAAAGTCAGCGAGTCGACCGTATTGAGGTCGACGATGGGAATGGCTTTCTTTTCCTCGGGTTTTGCTTCCTCCTGCTGAGTCGGTTTCTTTTCCGAGTCGGCATTCGAAGTGCTTCGGCGCGCCACCTCGGGCAAGACGATGAACGGCTCCAATTGTGCAAAATCCTCCTCGGTGATGGTGTAGAGTTTGGCCAAATCGCTTTTCGAGTAGAACTTACCACCCTTGTCGCGGTAGTTGATGATGTTTCGTATCTGCCTGTCTGTCAAGCCTATCCTTCTCCCCTCTTCCTCGGTCATGGTATTGGGGTTGAAAGGAAATGGCGTCAACTCTATGACTTGTTGAACAACGTTTTGCGTGGCATTTTGCTGCTGTTCCTCAATCGCGGCATTGCGCAAGGCCAAAAGCGAGTCCAAATTACGAAGCGAAGCCTCGTCCAACGAAACGCGAGGACGATGCAACACGCAAGCCAGCACCAAAAGGAGGACAACCGCCAAGATGGTGATGATGGCGATACGTTCCCCTTTGTTGAACGACAAAAACTTGCGCAACTCCTCCATAGCTTATTTTATCAACCCGCTGACAAAGATGAAGGCGATGGCCACAGGAGCCAAGTATCTGATAATGAAGAAAAAGATTTTCTTAAGTGACGACTTCAACGTGCCCTCATTCGACACCTCATCAAAAAACTTCTGCTTGCCCAATTTCCAGCCCACAAAGATGACAATCAGCAATCCGCCGAAAGGCAGCAGAATGTTGGACGAGACAAAGTCCATCAGGTCGAAAACGGTCTTGCCTCCAATGGCAAAAGGCGTGTGTTCCATAAGGCTCAACGAGGCGAAAGCACCAAGGAAGAGCGTGGCGCCACAAGCCAAGACAGTAGCTTTCTTTCTGTTGAGGTGCAACTCCTCGGAAAGGAAGGCCACAATGACTTCAAGCAGCGAAATCGTGGATGTCAGTGCGGCGATGGCTAACAACACGAAGAAGATGATGCAGAAGACATATCCTCCCGCCATCTGGTTGAAAATCATCGGTATCGTATTGAACACCAACCCCATGCCTGCCGTCGGACGGATGCCAAACGAGAAAGCCGCAGGGAAAATGACGATTCCCGCCAGCACTGCAACCAATGTGTCGGCAAATATCACGGAAAAGGCCGTGGAAGTCAGGTTGTCGGTTTTCTTCACGTATGAACCGTATGTGATGAGCACACCCATGCCGAGGCTCAACGAGAAAAAACTTTGTCCCAAGGCATCAATGAGCACTTCACCTGTAATCTTCGAGAAATCAAGCTTAAAGAGGAAAGCCAAACCATCGTGGGCACCCGGCAGAGTGGCGGAACGTATGCCAAGGATGATAAGGATGACCAAGAGCAGCGGCATCAGGATTTTTGAGTATTTTTCAATGCCGTTTTGCACGCCTCGGAAGACCACATACCCCGTCAGGAAGATGAACATGGCCTGCAATATCACATTGAGCCAACCCAAGTTGTGGAAATCGGCAAAGTCTTGCTGCATAGCGGCCAAATCCTTGCCGTGGAACGAGTTGGTCACGGCCTTGAAGATGTATTCCAAGGTCCATCCCGCCACGGTGGTATAGAACGCAAAAATGATGAGGCCACACAAAACGCCCATGTAACCGACTAAAGGCCAACCCGATTTAGGTGCCAACTTCTTGAAGGCACCGACTATGTTGCTTTGGGAACGACGACCGATGACAAGCTCCGAAAGCATCACGGGGATGCCGAGGAGAATGACCATGAAGAGATAAACCAATAGGAACGCCGCCCCTCCATTGTCGCCCAACTCACAAGGGAAACGATAGATGTTGCCTAAACCGATGGCCGAACCCGCAGCAGCGGCAATGATGCCCAATTTCGAGCCAAAGCCATCGCGCTTTTTCTTTTCTTCTGCCATAGTATATGATTTTTAAGATGATCTCTTTTCTCCGTAGGCCAAATCGCCGACATCGCCCATGCCTGGAACGACGTATGCACGGGCAGTCAATTCCTCATCGATGCCGCCTACCCAAATTGTTACGGGCTTGAGCGACATGGCCTGCTTCACATAGTCGAGGCCGTCTTGCGAGGCCACGGCCACAGCGATATGTATCTGTTTAGGCTCTTCATCCTCCAACAACCCTTGAAGCGTTTTCACGATGGACTCGCCCGTAGCCAGCAAGGGGTCGCAAAGGATGAGCACACGGTCGTCCAAACTGGGCGAAGAATAATACTCCACACGGATTTCAGAATCCTCCTCGTTCTTGTCGTATTTGCGGTAGGCCGCGATGAAGGCACTGTCGGCATGGTCGAGCATACTGATCATCCCGTTATGGAACGGCAGTCCGGCCCGAAGGATGGTGGCCACTACAGGTTGTTCCTTCATCGTGCGTATTTCCTTGACGCCCAATGGTGTAGTCACCTCTTCCTCTTCGTATTCAAAGGTCTTGCTGATTTCGTAAGCCATAATCTCGCCGATACGCTCAAGGTTGCGGCGGAAGCGCATACGGTCAAGTTGGATGACTGCATCGCGCAATTCGGCCATAATTTGGTTGAAGACGCTGTCATTCGCGCCCAAGTCGTGTATTTTTATCATAGTAGTGTAGTTTTATTGGCACAAAAATAGAGCATTATCCTTTACGGAGCAAATTTATTCACTTTTTTCTTCCTTTCCAAACCTTCAGCAGCCCCTTCCCTATGGCCGACAAATTATTAAAGGTATAGGATGGGTATTTCACTTCATTACCGCCAAAACCGAGATAGAAACGCGCCAGATTTTCGTCGTCGGAGCCTTCAAAATCAAAGGTAACGGGTTGATTGGCAAATCTTTGTATGGTATTATCCAAAAGGAATGTCATGGCCTGCTTGTCCTTGCCTTCTTGCTTGAGACCCGAGAAAAGGAAGGTGATTCGACCGTTGGCTTTCATGAAGATGGCCGCGCTAAGCAGCTCACCCACACCTTTTTCGGTCACGCCGAGAATGAATGCGGAATTGCGCTGCACAGCAACCTTGCCCAAGGCCGTCAGACGTGCGTATTCGGCATCGCCCCATTTGTCGAGCAAGGCTCCGCGATTGTCGGTGAACAAGGCCACCACATGATAGGGAATCACCGTGTCAACGATTTGCAGTTGGTTGCTCTCAGCCTTGGCCAAATTGCGCTTGGTGTTTTGGTGATAGTTGGAACGGATTTCCTCGTAACTCTTATTTAGGTCAAGAAATACATTCCGATGATATTCAACGCCTTGCGTACTTTCACTGAACAAATTGTGCTCATTCAGCCGGATTTCAGCGAAACGGTATTTCTTAGGGATGGCTTGAAGGAACATTTCTGTTTTTTCGGCGGTCAAAGGCTGTTTGGAAAACACACCGAGCTGTTGCACGAAATAAGGCTGGTAGAGATAATCCACACCGAATTTCTTTCCTGCAGTCATGGGCATAACGGACTGATAATCATCCTCAACCAGGGCACCCCACTCAGGATGGACCACATCAAGATACCAGGAATAGGCGTAAATGTTGCCACACTCTGCAATGGTGGCATCCCATTTGTTTTTGTCGATTTGGTTATGTGTAAGATATTGAATCATTGTGATATATATTCGATTAAATGACGGTACATCTCAGGCCAGCCGACCCAACGCTGTTCGCCGCCAAGGGTTTCGTTGTGTGTTAAATAGATGAAAGTACCGCCGACGGCATTCACCTCGTCGACCAACTGAGTGGCAAGGGTGTATGAAGACTCCACGTCGAGGTTGAGATAGTCGCGCATGGTGCCGTCCATGAGGGCAAAAGGATGCACACGAAGGTTTGTAACCATGTCGTTTTCAAGGTCGTAGAAACGGAAAGTGTTGGCAATGCCTGCTCGGAATCCGGCTTGCGAGGCGAAACCCATCGTGTAGTCGTCGCTAATATCCAACTCTATGAGTTTCTGATAGCTGCGGGGCAGATTCATCCTCAAGAAATGCTGCCGGCTTTTGGTCAGCGGACGATGCAACACCTCCGAAAGATTGTCGATTTCGCGACGCATCTTGTCGATGTCCAAGTACGACGAAAACGAAGGGTGAATGCCCACGTCGGCATAGTCGCCGAGATGCTTGATGAGGTTGCGGAAGGCTTCCTTGCGGAGCGAAATGTTTTTGTCGTTGGTGTCGTATTCGCCACAAAGGATGAAGTATATCGGCTTGAGTTTGAACTCTTTCTGCAAATCGAACTGGAAATCGAAGGAATCGAAGGGATCATTCCGCTTGCCCCTCAAAACCTGATGGCGTTCCTTGATTCGCCCCATATCGCCCGCCGCCAAATCCTTGAGGAAACCGCCCACGGTGCGATAGAGGCCCTTGTGCTTGTAGGCCCAAGCCGCATCCACATCATAAGTCGGGACAAATGTGAATTTCGGTTGTTTCATGGGAAGGTCGGGATAAGCAGCCTTCAATTTGGTTCCCAACGACTTAGCCCAAATGTTGACCAAAGGTTTTTGGAGCATTCCGTTCTCAAACATCCAGGTCGACTCGGCCTGAAAACGTCCGTACTTGTCGCGCACTTGTGGCAAATACTCTTCATAACGCGAAACCAAATAAAACGACGCTGCAAACACATCGAATGGCATCAGCAGGTTCTTCCCATAGACAGGAAACAAACCTTTTACACCCTCAAAATCAATTGATTGCGTATCCTTTTCACTGATATTACGTTCAAAAAGCAGGTTGACCGACTTCACGAAAGGTGCATCGCACAACCGCTCATCACCATAGTGCATCTTCGGGCCTTCTTCCGCCTTGAAACGCTCCACATCAGTGGTCAGGGCAAAGTCAAGTCCGAGAAGGTCCTCCAAGAGCAAATCGAAGGTGTAAGCAACTCGGTCGGTGATTTTCGGTACAAGAACCAGCATTTTCATAGGCACAAAAATAAAAGGAATTTCAATGCCAATGACATTAACGATGAAAAATCGTGAAATTGACTATTTGAATCTGATTTAAAACACGAATTATCAGTAATTTATCTCGAATTGATTCAAAAATTGAATTTCTGGAAATTCGTGGTTAATTGAAGGAAATTCATGTCGAAAAACAAACAAAAACGATTTCTATGGCCATTTCGGGCGAACCAATCCCGAAAAGTTGTAATTTTGTCGGTTTAAAACAAGGCTTCCCGATATGGAAAATTTCGTCGTATCAGCAAGAAAATACAGGCCAATGACCTTCGACACCGTTGTGGGTCAAGGCTCCATCACCAACACCTTGAAAAACGCCATCCGCAACAACACCTTGGCGCAAGCCTTCCTGTTTTGCGGGCCGCGCGGCGTGGGCAAGACCACTTGCGCGCGCATCATGGCCAAGACCATCAACTGCCTGAATCCCACCGAGAACATGGAGGCTTGCAACGAGTGCGAATCGTGCCGCGCCTTCAACAACAACGCCTCGTTCAACATCTATGAGCTTGACGCTGCATCAAATAACTCCGTCGAGGACATCCGCAGCTTGGTCGACCAAGTGAGGATTCCGCCACAAATCGGACAGTATAAGGTCTACATCATCGACGAGGTTCACATGCTTTCTGCGGCGGCCTTCAATGCTTTCCTGAAAACCTTGGAAGAGCCGCCTGCGTATGCCAAATTCATCTTGGCCACGACGGAGAAACACAAAATCATCCCTACCATCCTTTCACGCTGCCAAATCTTTGACTTCAAACGGATTACGGTGGATGACATTGCCAAACATTTGGCTTTTGTCGCCCAAAGCGAAGGCGTGAACGCCGAGCCTGAAGCCCTGAACATCATCGCGCAGAAAGCCGATGGTGCCTTGCGTGACGCGCTTTCCATTTTTGACCAAATGGTGAGTTTCAGCGGCAAGAACATCACCTACAAGGATGTCATTGACAACCTGAACGTTTTGGACTACGACTATTACTTCCAAATCGTTGACCACATCCTGCAAGGCAACACGAGCGACATCCTCTTGATTTTGAACGACATCATCAGCAAAGGATTTGAACCACAGCATTTTGTGAGCGGCATGGGCAACCATTTGAGAAGCCTTTTGGTATGCAAAGACGCGGTGACGGTGCAACTTTTAGAGGTCAGCGAACAATTGAGGCAAAAATATCTGGCCCAAGCACAGGCCTGTCCCCTGCCCTTCCTGATTAAAGCCTTGGAAATCAACAACCAATGCGACATCGACTACCGCGCCGCCAACAACAAACGGCTGCATTTGGAAATCGCATTAATGAAAATGTGCGCCTTGTGCAGCAGTGCCTTGACCATGCCGACGGCACAGGCGCAACCGGTGCAAATGCCACAAAACAGGCCAGCGCAACAACAATCTACATCTTTGACAGCGGGTCATGACCCGCTGCCGCTGCCAGCACAAGCAGCACAACAACAACCTACACCAGCTATGACAACGGGGCATGCCCCGTTGCCGCCAACCCACAATCCAAATCCTATCCAAACAACAACAATTCAACAATCAACCGCTCCCGTTTCGACAGGCTCAACGTCCGCACAACCCGTAGTAAGGCCACGCGGCACCACCAGCGGCATCAGCATCAACAAGGCCATGCAGCAAGCCGAGCAAAAAGCCGAGGAAAAGGAGGAAACGTGGGACTCGCCCTTCACGCAAGAGCAACTGACGGCATCGTGGGCCGACTTTGTCAACCGTTACAAGAACATATCTCAAAGCTTTGCCGCCGCTATCGGGAAATACACACCTAAATTAATAGGCAGCTCCGAAATCCATTTCAGCGTGGACAACAAGCTCTTCGAGAGCAATACCGAAGGCATGGGAGCCTTGCGCAACCATCTGAAAAACAACCTCCACAACAACCAATTCATGCTCGTCCCCGAGTTGATGGAACGCCCCGCCGAAATCGAGGCCTACACCGACAAAGACAAGTTCGAAAAAATGGTGGAGGAACGGCCTTATTTGCGGACTTTGCAAACGGAGTTAAAGTTGGAGGGAGATTTGTAAATGCGGAATGCGGAATGCAGAATGCGGAATGCAGAATTATGAATGCAGAATGCGGAATTAGGAATGTTAAATCTTGAAATTAGAAATCTTTGAATTTTAAATCTTTGAATTTTAAATCTTTAAATAATCAAATAATGAAAAAAAGAAACGTTATCGCCATGATGATCTTGACAACAGTGGCAACCGGCTGCGGTGAAAAGGCAGTCGAAACACAAGAACCCAAGAAAGAAGTCGTTCCAGCCATCGAATTGGGCAACATGGACACCAACATCAATCCTGCGGACGACTTTTTCCGCTATTGCAACAACAACTGGATGAAGAACAATCCGATTCCGGAAGAGTATTCCACCTTCGGGGCCTTCACCGAAATCGACCAGCGTAATGAAATCCTCATTCAGGAGATTATTGACGAAGTGTCGCAAGACGCCAATGCCGCCCAAGGCAGCGTGGCACAGAAAATCCGCGACTTCTACAACGCTGGTATGGACAGCGTGGCCATCAACGAGCGCGGTTACAGCGAGTTGAAGCCTTATTTCGAGATGATCGACAACCTGAACGACAAGGCACAATTGGCCGTGCTGATGGGCAAGTTCCACAGCGACGGCATTGGAGGTTTCTTTGGAGCAGGCGGCAGTCCCGACCCCAAGAATGCCGAAATGGTCATCATGCACCTCTACCAAGGCGGGCTGAGCCTCACCGACCGCGACGACTACCTGAAGGAAGAGACGCAAGAAATGCGCGACAAGTATGTGGAGCACGTCGCCAAGATGTTTGAACTCACCGGCACTGCCCCCGATGCCGCTACCGACAAAGCCAAGCGCATCCTCGCCCTCGAAACCGAGATGGCCAAAAACTCGATGAGCCGCGTTGAACGCCGCGACCCCGACAAAACCTACAACATGAGGACTTTGGTCGAATTGCAGAAATCCACGCCCAACTTCGATTGGAACACCTATTTCAAGAATGCCGGCGCCCCGACGATCGAAAGCCTCAACGTGGGTATGCCCGACTACATTGCCGCTTTGGGCAAAATCATCAGCAAAACCGACCTCGAAACCCTCAAGGACTACTTGCGCTGGAAGGTCATCCACGGCAGCGCTTCCATGCTGAGCAGCGACTTAGACAACGAGAACTTCAACTTCTACGGCAACTACCTTTATGGCCAGGAAGTGCAGCAACCCCGTTGGCGCCGCGTGCTTGACGCAACCTCCGGCTGCTTGGGTGAGGCCGTCGGCCAACTCTATGTGGAGAAGCACTTCCCCGCCGAGGCCAAAGCCAGAATGTTGGAACTCGTCGGCAACCTGCGCGTGGCCTTGGGCGAGCGCATCAAGAACCTTGAATGGATGAGCGAAGACACCAAAGCCAAAGCCCTTGTCAAACTCGACGCCTTCAATGTGAAAATCGGCTATCCCGACAAGTGGAAGGATTACAGCAAGTATGAAGTCACCCCGGAGTCGTATTTCGAGAATGTACACCGCGCCATCCGCTTTGAAAATGAGAGAGACATGGCCAAAATCGGCAAGCCCGTCGACAAGGACGAATGGTTCATGACGCCTCAAACCGTCAACGCCTACTACAGCCCCGAGATGAACGAAATCGTGTTCCCCGCCGCCATCCTGCAACCGCCTTTCTTCAATATGGATGCTGACGATGCCATCAACTACGGCGGCATTGGCGTGGTGATTGGCCACGAAATGACCCACGGCTTCGACGACCAAGGCTGCAAGTACGACGAAAAAGGCAACCTCAACAACTGGTGGACCGAGGAAGATTCCAAGAAATTCAACGAGCGCACTGCCCAATTGGCCAAGTTGTTCGACGAATTCCAAGTGCGTGGCTACCAAATCAATGGCCAGCTGACCCTTGGCGAGAACATCGCCGACCTCGGTGGCCTGAATGTGGCCTGGGACGCCTACCAAATGACCGACGAGGCCAAGGCCAACCAGAACATCGACGGCTTCACGCCCGCCCAGCGTTTCTTCATCAGCTATGGCACCATCTGGCGCAACAACTCCCGCGGCAAGTACCTTGAGCGCCAAGTTGTCACCGACGTACACTCGCCCGCCGAAGCCCGCGTCAACCGCACCCTCGGCTCGATGCCACACTTCTATGAGGCTTTCGAGATTCTGCCTGAAAACAAGATGTATATCGCTCCGGAGGAACGCGCTGCGATTTGGTAATCCGAATGTTGCCTATAAATCATTAATGAAAGAAGGCCATCTGCTCCTTGCATTCTGGAGCGATGGCCTTCGCTTTTTTATGGATTCATCGGCAGGGGTTCACACCGGCAGGGGTTTACACCGCCTGCCTAACATCCTTTCACCCCTATGGGGTTCCTCCGCACCCCTGACCAAGTCACGGAGTGACGCAGGATAGTAGGCAGGGGTGAAATGAAATGCAACCCCTGCCGATAATAATCATAACCCCTGCCGGCAAAAAAACAAACCCCTGCCAAAACACGGCTGCCGCATTGCGACAGCCCTACAACCCCGAACCTGTAAGACTGTCACACCATGTCAGCCGCACACCCCAAAACAAAAAAAGTAGAGGCGCCACATTGTGACGTCTCTACAATCATACGGGAATGGCAAATTCGCAAGAACGGCTGCCAAACGCCTTGCCTCTGCCAACACATAAAACTAATTCTCGACAGGGCGAACAAGGCGCACACTTTGACCGTTGCACCTTTCGTATTTGACGTACGATTGGAGGTTCGACTCTTCGAAGGACATGCATTTCGCGCCGTATTGATCTTCGTGCGAGGCCGACCAGTAGTAGCCTTTGCTGCCCACATCGTGGAAACTAGTGTGGGAATCAGTGAATTTGCGTTTGCCCGCAGCCGGCAGGAAGACCGCACCTGCTTGCTCCAAGGTGTTCCATTGCGAAGCCAAGATAGTATTGCTGCTGAAGCTGGCACCACTGCTGTTGGTGTTGCTCAAACTGTAGGTGTCGCTGCTCCAGTCGTCGGGCAGCAGGATTACTCCATTCACATCGTTCACCTTGGCCTTGGCATAACGGATGCCTGTGCTCGTTGCGCGGGTTTCGAGGATATATACCCATTCGGGACGGGACAACGTTCTCCACTTGTGTTCCTCGCCGCCGCCGTTGCTTATCGCGTTGTAACCCCAATCGGCTTTGCCGGATTCGTTGAACAGGTCTTTATTGGTCCCACCGTAGGCATAATATTTAAAAGAATTATTATCACAACTCCAAGGCTGGTAGCAGGTGGCACCGTGGTTGTAGCCGCTCGTTCCCCAGCCGAAGAGGTCGTAATCGGCGGTCGCAACGCCGGCGCCCTGTCCATCACCAAGATAATCCCACTGGTGGTTGGCAAACTTCCAGTAAGGCGTGGCGGCACTGCCAATGTATTGCAGGTTGCCTTGCGAGAAATACACTTGGTCGTTATTGCTGTTTATGGTGAACTTGCCGTTGATGGCGCCTGTGGGAACGGATGACGTAGCCGTCAGCGTCATGGTGGCGTCGGTCAGGAAGCCGTTGGTGTAGGCCGCCGAGGGGATGCTGAACGTGCCCTCGTAGCCTTCCGCGCTGATGGTGCCATTGGTCACCGCAGCTTGGTCGCTGAGCACCACGGCATAGCGTGTCGAGCCAGTGCCGTAGGTCACGATGTTGCCCGTCGTCGTGCCGTTGGTCACCGTGCCGTCGAAGCCGATGGTGGCCTGGGTCTTCACGCCCGTGAGCGTAATCGCAGCGTCGGCGCTCACCTCGCCCAAGTCGAACTTCACCAAGGCGCACTTGTTGCGCAGGGTAGCGGTGTAGTCCGATTTGGTTGCGCTGAAGTTCTCGTTGGAGGCCGCACACGAAATCACGGCAATGCCATTGCTTTGGTCGCTGATGTTGAAGATGTATTCGGTTGTGATGTTCTCGGTCAGGTTGGCGTGGAAGTTTTGGCCGCCCATGAAGACGAATTGCAGGGGCTGGCCTTCGGTGGCCGCAGTGCTGATGCTTCCCGCGAACAAGTGGCTGCCGCTGTTGTAGGTCAGGTAGCCCATGTACTTGCCGTTGCTGCCCACATACACCATGTCGCCGTTGTCGTAAACCACGTTGGCCAACCCGTTTTCCTCTTCGGGATGCACCCTTTGTCCGCCGTTGTCGAGCGTCAGGGTGATGCTCACGCGGTTGCCGTTGTCGGCAGTGTTATTGTTTGTAGGTTCGTTTTTCTTGCATTGTGCCAGGCCCAGCACCATCAGGCAGGCCAAGGCGATCAAACTCAGTTTCTTCATTTTTTCTTCTTTTTTTTGTTACTTAATTCTGTTTGTTTTTCTTCGATTGGATGATGGCATAGCCCATGCCGGCGGCAAGCAGTATGCCGAGGCCGCCGCCCAAAGGAGCGCCGAACGGCTCGTTGCCAATCTGGCTTCCGGCTGTGCCAAAGGCCTCATTGCCCAAGGTTGAGCCGTCACTGCGGTCGCCGTTGCCTCTCAGCAAAGCTCCGCCACTCTGGCTCGTTTGTTCTTTTTCAGCGTAATAGTTGTCAAGCATGTCGCCAAAGACACCTTGGGCGGATGCGCTGGCCGGCAGCATCATTCCCGCTGCCAGGCCGAGGGAAAACACGATGGCTTTCAGTTTTTTGCTGTTGTTCATTTTTTATTGATTTAAAGATTTAAGATTTAAGATTCAAGATTCAACTACAGATTGCACTGATTTTACGGAGTGGATACCGAAGTAATTATGCTGCCTCGCAGCGGACGGATACGGATATCCGTTTAATCCGTTTAATCCGTAGTTCCGATACAAAAAAATCCAAGACAAAGCCCATTGGCCCTGCCTTGGATAGAGGATATGCAAAAGTTTGGAAAGGAGATTTAGCCCCCCCCCAATTGCTTGATAATCAATGTTTTACATAGTAATTCCATTGGTTTTCTGTTTGAGGCTGCAAAATTACAAAAATATCTTTTTCCTATTTCATTTTTTACACGAATTTCCACCAATTGAACACGAATTTTCAAAAATATCAATTTATGGAACAATTAACTCCGTTGAATCTGCGATTTCGTGATTCAATTCAATGGCAATTCGTGTTTTTCCTTTCTTTTTTCCATCTTTCGCCAAGAATTGTTTATTTTTGCAGTCGGATTCCAACTTTAGAACGCTATGACTAAATATCCCATCGGCATACAGACATTCTCCAAAATCATCGAGGAAGGTTGGGCCTACGTCGACAAGACCGCCTTTGTCTACCAATTGGGCAAAAACGGTGGCTATTATTTCCTCAGTCGTCCACGCAGGTTCGGCAAAAGCCTGCTGCTCTCCACCATCGAAGCCTATTTCCAAGGCAAGAAGGAACTCTTCAAAGGTCTGGCTTTGGAGCAATTGGAAAAGGATTGGAAGGTTTATCCTGTTTTGCATTTGGATTTGAACGCAGAACGGTATGATACACCCGATAAACTGATTTCTATTATAGACAGGCACTTGCGCTTTTGGGAAAGCGAATACGGCAAGGAAGAAAACGACAAAACACCAGCCGACAGATTTGTTGGGATCATCCGTCGCGCTTGCGAGCAAACAAAGCAAAAAGTCGTCATTTTGGTGGACGAATACGACAAACCTTTACTGCAAGCCATCGGGGAAAAGGAACTCCAAGATGAATATCGTGCTGTGTTGAAATCATTTTATGGCGTTGCTAAAACAATGGACGGCTATATCAAAATGGCGTTTTTCACTGGGGTGACGAAGTTCTCCAAGGTCAGCGTTTTCAGCGACCTGAACAACCTGAAGGACATTTCTTTGGATTCCCGGTTTGTGGCGGCATGTGGCATCACAGAGAAGGAAATCCATGATTACCTTGACGACGAGGTCGGGCAAATGGCCGAGGCCAACGGCATCGACAAAAACGCCTGCTACGAAAGATTGAAAAAAGAATATGACGGTTATCATTTTCGCGAAAACAGCGTCGGGATTTACAATCCATTCAGTCTGATCAATGCCCTTGACAGCCATGATTTCAAAGACTTTTGGTTCGAGACCGGCACCCCGACTTTCCTCGTCGAGACTCTGAAACGCACCAATTACGAACTAGAAAACCTAACTCGAGAGGAAGTCACTGCCGACCTTTTGGGCAGCCTTGACAGTATTGACCAAAACCCGTTGCCTCTACTCTATCAGAGTGGTTATCTGACCATTAAAGATTACAACCCAGATTTCTGCACCTACACTTTGGGCTTCCCCAATGGAGAAGTGGAAAGAGGTTTCACGAGATTCCTGTTTAGATACTATGCGCCCATAAAAATATACGAATCCGATTCGTTTGTCAAAAACTTCACCATTGAGGTGCGTAACGGCCAGCCCGAAAAGTTCATGTCGCGCCTCGAAGCCATGTTCGCCAATCAGGACTATCAAATTGTTGGCGATACAGAATTGTATTTCCACAATGTCACCAGCCTTGTTTTCAAGTTGTTGGGATTTTATGTCGATGTGGAACGCCACACCACCGACGGGCGGATGGATATGCTCGTTCAAACCAAAGATTATATTTATATCTTTGAGTTTAAGATTGACAAGTCGGCTGATGAGGCTTTGAAGCAGATCGAGGAAAAGCAATATGCCAAGCCATTTGAAACGGACTTGCGCAAACTTTATAAAATAGGTGTTAATTTCTCCAGCACAACCCGGAGGATAGAAAGTTGGAAAGTAGTTTAATTATGGGAATCAGAAAATTCATAGGAAAAGCAGGCCTCAAATTGGGCGGCTGGAAAGTCGTCAACGAAGCCCCTAAAGACCTTGGCAACGCGGTTTGCATCGTTGCGCCGCACACGGCCATAGAAGATTTCTTCGTCGGGTTGGCCTTCTATTGGTCTTACGGCATCAAGTTCAAGGTGATGATAAAGAAGGAGTTCTTTGTTCCCGTCGTCGGCTGGCTCTTGAAGAAAGTCGGCGGAATCCCTGTCAACCGAGGGCACCAAAACCATCTTGTGGAACAGATGGTCGACATGTTCAGCCAAAACAAGGACACGCACCTCATCATTTGTCCTGAAGGCACTCGAAAGGCTATAAAGCATTGGAAGAAAGGCTTCTATGTCATTGCTAAAGGTGCCCATGTACCCGTCATCCTCGGCTTCATCGACTACAAGAAAAGATATTGCGGAATCGAGAGAATCTTCTATCCCACAGGCGATTACGAAAAAGACTTGGCCAAGATTTGGGACTACTACAAGGACATCAAAGCCAAGCACCCCGAAGGCTTCAACCTTGACGAGCAATACCGAAACCCACAAGCATGATTGACCTGACCACAAAAATCCACGACAAATTCACCTTGGAATTTAAGGTGGGATTCAACACCGAAGCGACGGCAAAACCGATGAAACACAGCGACTTCGTGATGAACACATGGATTTTTGTGCCCAACAGTCTCGACATCAATGCGGCCAAGTACAGCAAAGATAACTTCTACCGCGACCTGAAATCGGATGTGCGCCTCATCACGCCGAATTATCCGCTTCATGATTTGGCTAATGACGAGCATCTCCTTCCCAACCAGTCACTTACCGACGAATTCAACAGGATTTTCGATACGCCCGAAGATACCGCCAATCTCGTCCATTCGCTCAAGATGTACTGCGCCATCGCCAAAAGTGCCTTTCGAAACGCTGCACGAAAAGCCAAAAAATGTGAGACGCAACAACAACGCTACGAGGCTTGCCAAACCTACTTGGATGATGTGACGCAAGTGCTGAACCGATTCCGAAACCTCTACAAAAAGCTCAAAGACAGCAGGATAAAAGGCAAAATCGTTCAGGATTTCGCCTACGCGGATGAATTTTTGGGCAACATCTTCGCAGAATACACTTACCGCCTTCGCGATTATCTACGCCTCTCGTTTCCAGAAGATTACAAAATCTTTGAAACCCGTTTCAAGACAATACTCTTAGGCGAAAGAGCCTACAAGGAGCAGCAAGGCTATATCATTTTCCATCCCGACGACCCTAATGGCAACGAGGACTTCGTTTTCCGCGCCAGTCTGCTGAAAAAGTTCGCCGAAAGCGACCTTTACCTGAGTTCCAACAAGCGCAAAAACACCTTTTTGGTCGAACAAATCCTTTACAGCTTCGCCGCCGGAGCCGCTATGGTGGTGGCTACTTTGTCGTCGTTCTTCTTCCAACAGAAATACGGCAACTTCACTCTACCGTTCCTTATCGCATTGGTTATCAGCTATATGTTTAAGGATCGTTTGAAAGATTGGTTACGCCTTATCTTCGCCAAGCGCGTCAGCAGCAAAGTTTTTGATACACGCACCAACTTCAGCATCAAGGGAAGACACATCGGCTGGAGCAAGGACAGTTTCGACTTCATCGACAGCAACGAGGTGTTGCCTGAAGTAATGCGCCTTCGCAACCGTCTGCCCCTCTTCGACGAGGTGAGCGGCAAAGATGAAAAAGTACTGCTGTTTCGCAAGAAAGTGGAGGTTTGGCGTGGCGAGTTGGCCAAAGCCAGTCCGTTTCCGATGAGAGGCATCAACGACATCCTGCGCTACAACATCACCGAGTTTGTCCGCAAGATGGACAACCCCGACTTTCCCCTTGCCGGCACTTGGGAACAAGACGGCTACGTGCCTATCGTAGGCAGGAAAATTTACCGCCTACATTTCATCATCCAATGCGTTTACGAAGGCAAAACTGAATTCAAGCGCGTGATGGTAAAGTGCGACAAAAACGGAATCGTCAGCGTGGAGGAAACCAATTAAGCCTGTTGCAAACGGGCCAAAAGTACGTCGCGGAAGCTGGAACCGACCGGAATCTTGTTGCCCGCCACCGTCACATCACTCTTGTCCAAATCTTGTATGTGCTTGAACGACACAATGTAAGACTTATGCACACGGACAAATTTGTCTTCAGGCAGCACTTCCTCCAAATCCTTTAATGCAAAAAGTGCCGTGATGCGTCGCTGTGTGGTGTGGAACGTCACATACTCATGTTGCCCTTCAATGAAAAGCAAGTCGTCGTAATTGATCTTATAGAGTTTGTAATCAGCCTTCACGGTGATGAAATCGGAAGAGCGGCTGACGGTATCGGCCTTGCGTGTCTGCCCTTCAGCCTTGGGATGCACGTTGCCAATAGCCTTGTTGATGGCCTGGATGAAACGCGGAAAATCGAAAGGCTTGAGCAGATAGTCGGTCACAGCAAGATTGAACGCATCAACGGCATACTCCGAATAGGCCGTAGTGAAAATGACGGCTGGTTTCTTCTCTAAGCTTTTCACCAACTCAAGACCCGTCAAATCAGGCATTTGTATATCCAAAAGCATGATGTCTACCACATCTTCTTTCAAAACGTTCATGGCTTCAAAGGCATTGGAGCATGTTGCCACAAGTTGAAGACTATCCACTTTCGAGACATAGTCCTGCAACAGTTTTTGGGCCAAATACTCATCGTCCACAATCATCACATTATACTTCTCTTTCATAGTGCTATTCTGACTTTATATGTTTTATCATCTTGTTGAATTTCAAAAATATAATCCTCTCCATAGTGCAGAAACAGACGTTGTTGCACGTTCTTTTGCCCGATGCCCGACTTCTTCTCGCCCATCCCGTTGATGGCCGTCGGCAGGGTGCTTTTCGCGATGCTGTTTTCCGCCTCAAAACAAAACTCATTTCCCGATTGCCTGATATTGATATGCACAAAGCCTTCAGGATGCGTCTCCAAACGGCTGTATTTGAAGCAGTTTTCGATAACCGGCTGCAAAATCATCGGGGCAATCAAGAAATCCTCCTTGTCCACTTCCTTTTTCACATACACGTCGCGACGACCGGCCATGCGCATCATCTGGAAATCAATGAAATTCTTGATATAGTTGATTTCCTTGCTCAGCGGAATCATCTCAGCCTGACAATCCACAAGCACGTAACGAAGCATTTCACTAAGTTTCAGAACACCGTCAGCAGCATTTTCGTCATGGGTATAAACCATTGAGTATATGTTGTTTAAGGCATTGAAAAGGAAATGCGGGTTAATCTGCGACTTGAGATAACGCAACTCCATGTCCAACTTTTCGCTCTTCAACTGGTCGGCAATGATTTTCTCCTCATTCTCCTTGCGTTGGTAATAGAAAATCAGCACGATAGCGTATGTGGAGATGAACCAAATCAAGCGCACCATGAACGTGAGAAAGATGAAGGGGAAAAACTCCATCTCTTCAAAAGGCCTCTTCACGATCCAATGCAAAAGGCACAAATCGATGGCCGTGGATGTAGCTGCCCAAACCGCCAAAGTCAAGATGGTGAGCAAGATGAAAATGACTACGCGATTTTTATCTTTCAACAACTTGTAAATCAACACTTTGTTGGTAAAAAACACCAACAGGACGACCATAATCAAGAAACACAACGAACTGACCGCCCTGAAGACATAGTTGCTGCTGGGATTCACCATGAAGTAGACGATATACAGCAACAGCCACACGGCGCCGCTCTTATAGAGACGCTCAAGCAGGTCGAGGTTGGAGGTCGGCAGTTGAGGCAATGTTGGCAAGTTGCGTTTCTTCATCGCGCAAAAATTTGTGCAAAAATAAGATGAAAAACCGTTCCCATCCTCACAAATGATGATTTTTCCTCCCAGAAAGTATTATTAATAAGGAGAAAAACTTTAGGAAAGTCGCTGTATCTTTGCAAATTCAAAATAGTATGCCAATGATAACACTTGATAAACTCGAAATTGGACATTCCGCTCGCATCAAAACCGTAGGCGGAGAAGGCCAACGACGCCAGCATTTTTTGGACATGGGCGTGATTCCCGAAGCCATCGTCAAACTTGTGAAATTCGCCCCTATGGGCGACCCGATGGAGGTGATGATTCACGGTTACTCTCTCACTTTGCGCATTGCCGATGCCAAATTGATTACGGTGGAGCCTTGCGCTGAAGAGATGAAAACCAGCACTTTAGACCCCAATAAATTATACGACACTGCCCTGCACGACCACAACGCCCACCCTGGCCTTGGCGAAGCGGGAATCTACCATGACAAGAGCCAAGAAAAACCGCTGCCCAAAGGTGTCAAACTGACTTTTGCCCTCGCCGGACAGCAAAATTGTGGCAAAACCACCCTCTTCAACCAACTGACAGGCGCGAACCAACATGTGGGCAACTTCCCAGGCGTCACCGTCGACCGCAAGGACGGCACCATCAAGGGGCATCCTGAGACCTCCGTCACCGATTTGCCGGGCATCTATTCGCTTTCGCCTTACACCTCTGAGGAAATCGTTTCGCGCGAGTTCATCATGAAAGACAAGCCCAAAGGCATCATCAACATTGTGGATGCCAACAACATAGAACGCAACCTCTACCTGACCATGCAACTCATGGAATTGGGACAACCTATGGTATTGGCACTCAATATGATGGACGAGGTACGAAACAATGGTGGCAGCATCCTCGTGAACGAGATGGAACGTATTCTCGGTATGCCTGTGGTACCCATCTCAGCCTCCAAAAACGAAGGCGTCTCAGAGTTGGTCGACCACGCCATGCACATTGCAAAGTACCAGGAAGCCCCTATGCGTCAGGACTTTTGCGACAAGGACGACCACGGCGGTGCCGTACACCGTTGCCTCCACAGCATCATGCACCTCATTGAAGACCACGCCCAACGCGCCGATATCCCCTTGCGATTTGCCGCATCGAAGCTCGTTGAGGGCGACTCGATTGTGCTTGAAGCCTTGCAACTCTCTCAGAATGAAAAAGAAACCTTGGAGCATCTCATTGTACAGATGGAAGAGGAACGCGGCCTCGACCGCGCCGCTGCCATGGCCGACATGCGTTTCACCTTCATCAAACGCCTCTGCGAACAAACCGTGGTGAAACCCAAGGAAAGCAAAGAATACCGCCGCAGCCGCAGCATCGACAAAGTCCTCACTGGCAAATGGACTGCCATCCCCATCTTTATCCTCGTCATGGTGAGCATCATCTATCTTTCCATCGATTTGCTCGGTGCCCCGCTACAAAACTGGCTCGACGAAGGCATCACTTGGCTTGCCGACGTATGTGGCAATGCCCTCGCCCATTGGAACGTCAGTCCTGCCGTGCAGTCGCTTGTCGTCGACGGCATTTTTGGCGGCGTTGGCAGCGTCCTAAGTTTCGTGCCTATCATCATCCTGCTGTTTTTCTTCCTCAGTCTTTTGGAAGACAGCGGCTACATGGCGCGTGTGGCTTTCGTCAGCGACAGTTTCTTGCGCAAGCTCGGTTTGACCGGACATAGCATCGTGCCCATGCTCATCGGTTTCGGTTGCACTGTGCCCGCAGTGATGGCCACCCGCACCCTCCACTCCACCCACGACCGTTGGCGCACCATCCTGCTCACGCCTTTCATGAGTTGTTCGGCCAAAATCCCGATCTACGGCTTTTTCACAGCCGTGTTCTTTCCTGGTCATGGCGGTTTGGTGCTGATTTGCCTCTATCTGTTGGGTATCACCGTCGGCATCGTCACTGCGCTGTTTACCAAGTGGTTCGGCGACAAAGGCGATGTGGCACCCTTCGTGATGGAGCTGCCCAACTACCGTATGCCGAGCGCGAAAAACGTCGCCCACCTGCTATGGGACAAGACCAAAGACTTCGTGCAACGTGCCTTCACGGTCATTTTCTTGGCCACTTTGGTCATTTGGTTTCTGCAAACATTTGATTTCCAATTCAATATGGTCGAAAACGGCGAAGGCAGCATGTTGGCAAGCCTGGCCGGCTGGATTGCGCCCGTCTTCAGTCCTTTGGGATTGGGCAACTGGCAAGTCGTCACTGCATTAATCAGTGGTTTCATGGCCAAAGAAAGCGTCGTCGCCACCCTTGAGGTCTTGGATGCCATGCCACTATTCACCACAGTGACAAGCATTTCCATGTTAGTGTTCTGTCTGCTTTACACGCCTTGTGTGGCCGCCATTGCCTCCATCCGCCGTGAATTAGGCACTAAGTGGATGCTGTTCATCATCGCCTTCCAGTGCGTCGTCGCATGGGTCTGCGCGTGGCTTGCCTATCTCATCGCCAATGCCGTCATCGCATGAACTTAGCCACCATCATAGTATTGCTGATTGTCCTTGGAATGGTCGTGTTGGCCATTTATGGGCTGCATAGCGGCAAGGGGAAGTGCTCTTGCGAATATAAAGAAAAGAGCAGCGAAAACTACTGCTCTTCCTGTAATGCAAATTGTCCCTTAAAAAAGAGATAACAGAGATAACAAAATAATCTGTTAGCTTACTTCTTTTTTGTTTTCGGCAGCACCGCAAACTTGTAGATACAAAGCTGGTGATACTCCTCGCCAGGATTCAGAATCGGCTTGGGTGCCAAAGATTCATGGTTGATGGCATCGGGGAAAAACTGCGTCTCAAGGGCAAGGCCTTCACGATAGGCCAACGGCTTGCCACACTTACCTGTGCACTTGCCATTGAAGAAGTTGCCGCTATAGAATTGCAGACCCACCTGATTGCTCCACACTTGCATCTCGCGACCGCTTTTGGGTTCGGTCAAGGTGGCATTCCAGGCGTAAGCTTTCGGGTCGGTTTTGTCGATAATCCAGTTTTGATCGTAGCCCTTGGCGTTCCTAAGTTGTTCGTCATCAGCACCGATGCGCTCACCGATGGTATGTTTCTCGCGGAAATCGAAAGGCGTTTCTTTCACGCCGCAGAACTTGCCCGTAGGAATCAAATGCTCGTCAACGATGGTCATGTAACGCGAATTGATTTGAAGCTCGTGGTCGAGGATGGTGCCGTTGCCTTCGCCCTTCAGGTTGAAGAACGAATGATGCGAGAAGTTGCACAAGGTCGGGGCGTCAGTCGTGGCCGCATAACGCACTTGCAACTGATTGTCGTTAGTCAGCGTATAGCTCATCGTCACGTCAAGGTTTCCAGGAAAACCGTCCAAGCCGTCTGCAAACAAAGTGTGCATTGTTATCATCGTGTCATTGGCCGAAACCACATCCCAAACCATCTTGTCGGCGCCCACGAGACCACCATGCAAAGTGTTCTCACCGTCATTCTTAGGCAGTTGATACTCAACATCATTCAATGTAAAAGTAGCGTTGGAAATACGGTTGGCACAACGACCGACCACAGCGCCAAGATAACGCTCGCCGCTGTTGTTGATGTATTTGTCAATATGGTCATAGCCGAGAACGATGTCTTCATAGCTGCCGCGCTGGTCGAGCATCCATAAGGCAACGATGCGACCACCATAATTGGTAACTTGCATGGTCAGGAAGCCGTTGTGCATGGTATAAAGCGACACCGACTTGCCATCAATTACTTTGTTGAAATTGGTAGCGTCAATCAACTTTACTTCTTTTTTCTTAGGTCCGCAACTGACTAACAATAAGGCAATTGCAAAAATCGACAATGCTTTTTTCATTTCTTTCGATTTCTATCTTCAAAAATTTGGGCTGCAAAATTACAAAATCAGTTTCAACCTTGCAAACACATTTTTTATTGTGTTCTTGATACGCCCTGATAATCAACCTTTTTGCGCTTTTTCAAAAACTCAATCACCATTTCTTCCGAGGTTTTGAACGTGCTGCGACCTTCGTCCATCGCCCTCAGGTCGATAGTCGATGCCATATAGCTGTTAAAAGCGACTTTATACAGTTTCTTGGTCGAGAATGGTGCGCCCTTGGTCTCAATCCAAACGCTGTTGCCTTCGTCGCCGATGGTATAGGTCATGCCCGACACATACGATGGGTAGCCACCATTTTTGCGGTAGCTGTTAAGAATGAAATGCTTCACCTGCGCTCCAGTCATCTGATACACAATTATTTCGTTGTTGAAAGGGTCGATGCTGTAGACGTCCTTCACCGTTATGGGGCCTTCATCAAGATAGTTGACTCGAATCCCACCCGTGTTTTGGAAAGCGAAATCGGCACGGCTAATCACGCGAAAGGCATCCGTCATCATACAACCGATTTCCTCCCTATTGTTGAAACGCGTCTTGGCCACCGCTATGGCTTCATTCAAAACAGGTGAGTTGTTGAACTCCTCAACCAAGGCTTTAATTTCTGGTTTTTCGTGGTTAAATTCTTTGACATTCAACACCATGGCATTCTTTTCGACCAACTTCCCTTCCTTGAATTTTAGGGTTACCAAAGTAGCATAATTAAGGTGTGAGCCTGACTGGGTGATGAGCACTCCGTTGTATTCCTTAGGATTCTCAACCAGAGTATGGCTGTGTCCCCCGATGATGACATCCAACCAAGGATAGGTTTTGGCCAACTCTACATCGTCCTCAAAGCCGCAATGCGAAAGCAGAACCAATGCATCAGAATGGACTTTAAGAAATTGATACTCAGGCATCACAGCAAGGGCATTTTTGAAACTCACCTTGTTCAGGTTTTGTGGATGTGCCTCTGGAATTCCATCATGACCAACTTCTATCATGCCCACCACGCCTAATTTAACACCCTGATTCTCAATGATAACATGCGACTCAACGTCGAGATTGACAGAATCGGGAATGAAAACATTGGCACAAAGGAATGGAAAATCGGCCCGCTTGATGTCTTCTTCCAAAGCGTCAATGCCTCCATCCCATTCGTGGTTGCCCACGGCACAAGCATCGAAACCGACTTCATTCATCAAGTTTATCATCGGATAATTGACTGGATTGTACTGGTCGTTGACGGGATTGCCCGTGCGGTTGTCGCCTGCTGAGAAAACGAGGAGGTCGGGATAAACCTCACGCAAACTATCAACCAATGCTGCAAACCTTGGAAACTTGTCGATGTCGGCATGAATATCATTGACAGTCAAAATGTTGACTTCGGCCTCAACAGCAGTAGAAGCCTGTTTTTGAGTCTTTGTTTTGCAGCCATAAAACACTGCAAAAAGCAATGCCACAAAGAGAAAAAGATAGTTCTTCATATAGTTCAAAAATTGGTTATTCCTTTAGTTGTTCCTGCAATTCCATCATCTCGTCCCTAAACTTGGCCGCCGCGAGGAAGTCCATCTCCTTGACGGCCTTTTCCATGTTCTTTTTGGCTTGGCCGATGGCCTTACGAATCTGTTCGAGTGACTGGTATAGTGTCGTGTTTTCGGCAGCCATCGTGGGGATATGCTCACGGTCGCTGTAGGCTGCAAGATTGTGCTGTTCGCCTTTCAAGGTGCCAAGTGCGTTGTCGATGGCTTTGACGATGGTTTTGGGCACTATGCCATGTGCCTCATTATAAGCCATTTGCTTCGCACGACGACGGGCAGTCTCATCGATGGTCTTGCGCATCGAGTCGGTGATGGTGTCGGCGTACATGATGACCTTGCTCTCGGCATTTCGTGCGGCACGACCTGCGGTCTGCGTCAAAGAACGCTCGGAGCGCAAAAAACCTTCCTTGTCGGCATCAAGGATGGCGACAAGGCTCACTTCAGGCAAATCCAAGCCTTCGCGAAGCAAATTCACGCCGACCAACACATCAAAGTCACCCATTCGGAGGCCTTGAAGGATTTCAACACGCTCCATCGTTTCCACGTCGGAATGAATGTATCGCGTCTTGATTTTCAATCCGTTGAGGTAAGTGTTCAGCTCCTCGGCCATGCGTTTTGTCAAGGTCGTGACGAGAACGCGCTGGTTCTTTTCCACGACCTTGTGGATTTCATCGATGAGATCATCGACTTGGTTCAAGCTCGGACGCACTTCAATGAGCGGATCGAGCAGGCCCGTAGGACGAATCAGCTGCTCCACATACACGCCCTCGCTCTGCTGCAACTCGAAGTCGGCAGGCGTGGCACTGACATAGATGGTCTGTCCAGTAAGGGCTTCAAACTCATCGAATTGAAGTGGACGGTTATCCAAGGCCGAAGGCAGGCGGAAACCGTATTCCACCAAAGTTTGCTTGCGCGAGCGGTCGCCGCCGTGCATCCCTCTGATTTGGGGGATGGTGACGTGGCTTTCATCGATGATGGTGATGAAATCGTCAGGGAAATAGTCCAAAAGGCAGAAAGGCCGTGTCCCCGGACTGCGTCCGTCGAAATAGCGCGAATAGTTCTCAATGCCAGAGCAATAGCCCAATTCCTTCATCATCTCAAGGTCGTAATTCACGCGGTCTTCAAGGCGTTTTGCCTCTATGTTCTTCCCGATTTCACGGAAAAACTCAGCCTGCTTGAACATGTCGTCTTGGATCTCCACCAAGGCCGAATTCAGCTTGCTCTGCGAGGTGACGAAAATGTTGGCGGGAAACAAAGTCAATTGGGAAAGTTCCTCTATCTTGCGTCCAGTGACTGGGTTGAAACTCTCCAAGCTGTCGATTTCATCGTCCCAAAACACGATGCGATAGGCAATGTCGGCGTAGGCCGGAAACACATCCATCGTCTCGCCTTTTATCCTGAATTTGCCCTGCGTGAACTCTATTTCATTGCGCACATACAAAGCATTCACCAAGGCCTTGGCCACCTCGTCGCGGCTCATCTTGGCACCACGCTCCAGATAAATCACATTTTTGCCGAAATCATCAGGATTACCGATACCATAAAGGCATGAAACCGAGGAAACTACAATAACATCGCGCCGCCCCGAAAGCAAAGAGGAAGTCGTCGCCAAGCGCATCTTGTCGATGTCGGCATTGATGGCAAGGTCTTTTTCAATATAGGTGTTGGTGGCGGGAATGAAGGCTTCGGGTTGGTAGTAGTCATAATATGAAACGAAATACTCCACCGCATTCTCAGGGAAAAACTGCTTGAACTCGCCGTACAGTTGCGCCGCAAGGGTTTTGTTATGACTCAACACCAAGGCCGGACGATTCAACTGTGCCAGCACATTGGCGATGGTAAAGGTTTTTCCAGAGCCCGTCACGCCGAGCAACGTCTGGGCACGGTCGCCTCGATTCAGCCCGTCAACGAGCTGTTTGATGGCCTCGGGCTGGTCGCCGGTAGGCTGAAAATCCGAAATGAGTTTGAAGTCCATAATTCGGCTGCAAATTTACACAATTTCCACGAACCGCATCGCTTTTCCTTCGTGGCAACAATGCAGTTTTCGTAGCTTCCTTTTTGTCAAATCTGTTTCTTTCGCCAATCCGCTTTCCAAATATACACCAGCGAAATCAACCCAATGGAGATGTTGTAGACCCACTCAGCAGTCCATACGCCGGCGATAGTGGAAGTCTTGGTCATGAGGAAGACATAGATGATGTAGGCGATAAGGATGCCAAACTCCAAGGCCATGGCCGCAGTGGTGTTGCCCGTGCCCGAAACGGCCTCGAAGAAGGTCATGGAGAAAGCCCCCAACAGCGTGGCAACACAAATCACATAGACCGAGGGAATAGCCGCCTGCGCCAAAGCCATGTCGTCAGTATAAATCTGCAAGACTAAATGCGGAATGGCCGCCACCACAGCGACCAAGACAAGACCACACAAGAAACTGTTTTTCACCACTTTCCAGATAGTGGCCATCACCTCGTTGCTCTTGCCCTCGCCAATGATGCGACTCGTCAGGGTGTTGGCGGTCGAAGCGAAAGCGATGCCCGGAATGATGAGAATCATATACGTACTTCGCACCACCGACGAAACGCCGATGGCCGTCTCGCCCATCTTCTCAATCATCACGAAGAAAATAAACCACGCGCCAAAAGAGAACAGCCGCTGAATCATGCTCGGGAAGGCCACCTTGAGGATGTCGCCCATCAAGGCGGGCTGCCATTGGTGCCAACGGAACATGCCGTATTCCTCATGCGGGATTTTGATATAAGTGTAAATCCAGAAGAAGCAGAACGCCGTAATTTCGGCCATCAGCGAGGCCAAGGCCGCGCCGCCGATACCCATTTCGGGCAAACCCGCGTTGCCGAAAATCAAGGCCCAGTCGAAAAAGATGTTGACGACGGCCATGATGATTGTTGAGAACGTGATGACTTTGGTGCTGCTGATGCCGACATAGAACGAGCGGAACAGAAAATTGAACACCACGAAGAAGATGCCGAACTGCCTGAACCTCAGGTACTCGCTCGCCGCCGCATAAATATGCTCCGACTCGATGATGATGTGCAACAACTTGTGGCTGAAGAAGAAAAGAATGCTGAACAAGAAGATGCCCAAGCCCAGCACAAACAAAGCCCCATGTTGGAACACCACACCGATTTTACTGAAGTTGCCCTCACCGAAGCGTCGCGCGATAAAGATTTGGATGCCCACGGCAAAGCCCATCGCCAAGGTGGTGAAGACGAAATAATACAGGCCCGCCATCATGGAGGCACTCAGTTCGTTGGTGCCAAGATGACCGAGAAAGGCTGTATCAGTGAAGGTGATGATGGTTTGCGCAAGGTTGCCCAACATGATGGGATATGCAATGCGCCAGATTTCCTTGTTGGTAACGGTGGATTTAATCATGGGGCAAAATTAGTCAATTCTTCCGCACCTCTAAATCAATTTTCTCAGTTTTCACAATTTTTCTTTCTCAATATCCCGAAAAAATGTATTTTTGCCTCTGTCAAAAAAAGAACTTCAAAAATGAAAAAAATAATTGTACTACTGCTAACCACCTTATTGTTGGGTTTTGTATGTGCCGAAAGACTTCACGCCCAACTCATTGTGACTGATGCCTCTACCTTAAACGGTTGGACCGCAGATTCGTTGGTCAGGAACATTCTCTTGGACAATGGTGTCACCATTTCCAATGCCAGATTCAATGGTTCAAATAGGGTCATTGATTGTAACAGCATTGGAATATTCGAGACAGGAAACACACCTACAAACCTAGGTATAGAATCCGGCTTGCTCCTTGCCTCTGGAGGGATAAGTGTAGCTGTAGGCCCGAATACCGACGAAAGTTTTAGTGTGCCTACAACCTGCATGTCATATTATGATAATGATTTAGCTTCTATTGCATCGGATGAGCCAAATGATGTTGCAGTGCTTGAGTTTGATTTTGTCCCATGGGATAACATGTTGTCTTTCAGCTTTGTGTTCGGTTCCGAAGAATACATGGAATATGTCGGCATGGGTTATAATGACGTATTCGGTTTCTTTGTGGAAGGCGCCAATCCGGCGGGTGGGTATTACGACCACCAAAACATGGCCTTGATACCGGGAACGACTGAGGTCGTCAGCATAGATAACGTGAACCTATACCACAATTCAGCTTATTACATTGACAATACAGGCGGTGCCTCCATTCAATTTGACGGGTTTACGACTGTGATTGAAGTAAGCTTCGATGTGATTCCCATGTCGAATTACCATATCAAAATGGCCATTTGCGATGTTGGTGACGACATGTATGATTCGGGAGTCTTTTTAGAGGCACACAGTTTTACCACAAACCTCTCCTACAGTATGACGATTGACGATTGGATTTACACGGAAATCCCTGAAAACCATTATTTCTGCTCCAATCAAGCCGTAGAATTCAATACGGTGACCAACTGGAATTACGATGACGTGGTGTGGTATTTCGGCGACGGCACATCGGCGCAAGGGGAACAGGTCACACATACCTATAGCGCCGACGGCTTTTACACCGTGACCAATGTGCTTCACAATCCTCATAGAGACATGGACTCAATCTTTCTTACCAAAGAAATAGAAGTCAGAACACTTTCTTCAGAAGAGCATGTCACCTCATGCGACAGCTACGAATGGTATGGAACCACCTATACGGAGAGCGGCACTTACACCCATGTCGTGCAGACACCCGGAACCTGCGACAGCATCCTTGTCTTGAACCTTGAAATCGGCAACAGCTTTAGTTCTGAGCAGGATGTGACCGCATGTAACAGCTACAATTGGCGAGGAACCACCTATACGGAAAGTGGCACATACACCGATTTTGTCACGTCGCCCGGCGCTTGCGACAGCACCTTTGTGCTGAATCTGACCCTTGGCCATGATGTCCAAAGCGACACCACGGCGGTCACGTGCGATGCGTTCACTTGGCACGGCACCACTTATACAGAATCGGGCGACTATCCCTATTTGACCCAGACGGTTATGGGGTGTGACAGTTTGCTCACCTTGCATCTTACGGTAGGCCATGAGCAAATCCATCCAACAGAAGAAGAGGTAACTTGCGAGAACTCATTCACATGGCATGGTCACAGCTATTTGCACGATGGTGTTTATTACGACACCATAACGGATGCCGCTGGATGCGACGAAATCTATTCGCTTGACCTTACTTTTGTGGAGGCATACAACACCAATTTAATTGAGACGGTATGCGACAGTTATCCGTGGCCGTCGGCTGATGGCGGCTATCTGATCGAATCAGGTCATTATAAATATGAAGGCACGACACAAAGTGGATGTGACAGCATCGTCGACTTGGATCTTACCGTGTATTACACACCTTCACCCGCCGGAATCCACCCCGTGGATACCACAAACAAAGCCCCACACTGGGTTATCACTGCTACCGAATTCCAAATCAACGCATACGATTTCCAAATTTGGGACAACAACCCCATTTGCGGTTGGGACACCGTCACGTGGAGTTTCGAAGAGCCGGTGCAATGGCTGCTTGAGCCTTACGGCGATAAGGGCAAACACTGCAAGATGTATGTGCTGAACTATATGAGCGACACCGTTTGGCTGACAGCCCGCGCTTTCAACCATTGTGCCCCCGAGGGCATTGAGCAAAGATACTGGTTCGTCTGTTCGTTTTATGGACTTGAAGAAACAGGTTCAGAGACTGCTGGATTCAACGTCATCCCCAACCCTAACGATGGCCAAATGAGGCTTTCTTTCGACCATCTTACAGGCAAAGTGGGTATCAAGGTGTATGACATGATGGGGAGTTTGGTAGATGATATCCAAACCTACAATGGCCTTGACCATAACGAATTGGAATACAGTTTGAAAGGTCGCACAAAAGGAATCTATTTCTTTGTTGCTACCGGAAAAGAGGGCACTGTGGCCAAAAAGGTGGTCATTCGATAGGTCTTCGTTTTTTCCACACAGAATCCGCAGAATTATATGAATCGCGATGCGACGCATAGTTTGCGTCCGGCAGGTTCAGCGAGTTCTGCGGATTCTGCGTGAAAAAATCCTACTTCGCGTGAAGCGCAGCGTATGCCTTCCCCAAATGCTCCGTAATATCGCCAGCAATCAAAGCCTCCTGCCCTATCTCCTCGGCGGCAAGGTCGCCAGCAAGGCCGTGTAGATAAACACCCAACACAGCAGCTTCCTCGGGCGAATAGCGTTGCGCCAAGAGCGAGAGGATGATGCCCGTCAAAACATCGCCGCTGCCCGCCGTGGCCATACCGGGATTGCCTGTGGTGTTGAAGAAGATGGTGCCGTTGGGCATCGCAACCGAGGTATGCGCGCCTTTCACGATGACGACAAGGTTGTATTTGGTGGCCAGTTCACGCTGTTTTTCAAGCTGTTCAAACGAGGTCGAGGACTTTCCCACCAAGCGTTCAAACTCCTTGGGATGGGGCGTCAGTATCGTTTTGGCGGGCAGGAACGGCAGCCAAGTCGGGTTGTCGGAGAGGATGTTCAAGGCATCGGCATCCATGACTAACGGCACTTGCACTTCTTGGATTAAGCGTTTCAAGGCGCGGACGGTTTCCTCCGCCTTGCCCAAACCTGGACCTACACCCACAGCGGTATAAGCATCCAATTTGCCGAACATCGAAAAGCAGGTTTCGGAATCGTCGCCGTCAATCATCGCCTCGGGGATAGAGGTTTGCATGGGCAGTTGGGCCATCTTGGGCAGGTGGACGCTCAAAAGCCCCACGCCCGTGCGCAGACAGGCTTTCGCGCCAAGCAAAGCCGCGCCCGTCTTGCCTTCGGAGCCGGTAATCAACAGGGCGTGGCCGTATGTGCCTTTGTGGGAGTATTTCGTGCGGTTGTGCAGTATCGGCTTCACCATCGCCTTGACGGTCAGGAGGTTGTTGGTCTCCACCTCTTCCAGATAGCGTGGATGCAAACCGATGTCCAAGACCTCGAAGCGACCCACATACGGGTCGTTTTCGGGCAACAGGAAGGCCAACTTGGGGTTTTGGAAGGTCAGCGTGTAATCGGCCTTGAAGATAAAGCCCAAGGCACTGGGTTGGTCGGCGAAGAGGCCCGAAGGGATGTCGATGGCCACGCGGATGGCCTTGCTTTGGTTGAGGTAGGCGATCAGGTCGGCGGTCATGCCTTGCGGCGGACGGTTGAGGCCCGAGCCGAAGATGGCGTCGACCACCACGTCGTTGGCATCGACTTTCGGGAAGTCGTCCTCGGTGAGGATGTCGAACATCGGCACCTTGGTCTCGTTCACGAGGCGGTAGTAGTTCACCTCGCAGTCGTGGCTCATACGGTCGCTGTAGCGCACCATAAACACCTGCGGGACAATCTCTTGCTCGTTGAGCAGTCGGGCCACCACGAGGCCATCGCCGCCGTTGTTGCCCATGCCGCAGAAGATCTTGATGGTCTTGTCGCGCGGCGTCCGGCGATAGAGCCACTCAAAGACTTTCGTGGCCGCCCGTTCCATCAGGTCGACGGACTCGATGGGTTCGTTTTCTATCGTGTATTTGTCCGCTTCGCGGATTTGTGGTACTGAGAGGATTTTCATAATTCTAACAAATTACTTCATTGAAAGAGTTATGTCTTGCAATGCGCAAACAATATTATTCTTTTTGCTAATCAATTGAAGAACATCTTCTTCTTCCACTGATTTATTTTCAATCGCTTTGTTATAACAATTTGCTAAACACTTACAGAAATCAAATATTTCTTCGGCAACTCCCGACTCCTTATTCAGATTGAATAAAGATAATCTTGAAGAATAAAATGTATCAACATATAAAAGTGCTGAAGACAATAACTTTTCAGTACAAACATCGTTTTCATTAGTAATAATCCTAGAAAAAGCATCTATTTCACTCTTCCTAAACTGCATTAGCATCATGTTTTTCTGATACTCCAATTCTTTTCTTGAACGCATTTCATCTTTTTCAGAAACAGCTTTCGTCAATTTCACAAAAACATAAACATTAATTGCCGTGAGAATTGGCATCATTATTCCATTAAAAATGGTACTGAATTCAATCCATGAATGATTTACGTTGATAGCCAATAAACACAAAATCATCATCAAAATAACGAATGCACCCACTATTATTGAAAGGTTCTTCTTCATATCATTTCTTTTATGATAGTGTTTTTACAACATTTAATATATCCTTTTCATCCAAAGCAAACCATTCCCCTCTTAATCTCTTCTCTCCATAAGCCTTATGTAATGCAGCTTCTATCGCTTCAGCAATAATCCTCGTTGGATATTCTTTGGCACATAAAAGAACAATGGTTGGTTTTTCACTTTGTAAAGTCCTTTCTCTGTATTCAGGCTTATTTGAAATACCAATTTTATAATAACCATTGGATTCATCCTTCATTAGATATACATAGCATGATGATTCTTTAGTCTCATTTATATATTCCTTAGTACTTTCATCTTGATATTCATTCTTAAAAACAGCAGGATCAATTTGAGCACCACATTCAGCCAAAGCTTTTATATATTTTTGAAAATAGAGCTTAAATGTTAATGAAGCAAAGTCGTTTTCTCTTTTTAAATCAATTGGAGCATCACCATTTTGAAAATCGCATCTAATTGCAACCAAATTCTCTGAAGCAAATACTTGAATATCCTGAGGCAACATTGAAAAACTCACCTGCTTATAATATGAATTACTTGTATTAGATGCTGCTTTTTTTAGTTGATATTCTAAATGTCTATTATTTTCAAAAACAAAATGAAGCGCATCTCCCTTTACAAATTTATGTTGTGAGAACTCTTTCTTATCAAACTGAAAAACAAATTGCTCTTTTGTATTATCAAGTCGAACGAATGGAAAAGAATAATAATTAGTAGGCTTATCAAAAGGAGAATATCTTAATTGAAAGGCATCTCTATTATATAACAAATCATTATGCCCACAGCCATGACTCCATACAATCTTTTTATCTCCTTTGAACACATCATCAATAATATCATAATTGCAATAATGCTCAATAAATACATTTGCCATTTCTTCAACGCTATCCATTTTTCGGCAGAATACAATATCATCATACAAACGAATTACCGAAATTTTCGTGTCCAAAATTTTAGTTTCAGAAAAATCATAATATGCTGAGACTGGAATCGTCAAATCAATTTTATATTTTATTCTTGCCAAAGAATACTTATCAATTGATTTACAGAAAACAAGAGAACCTACTACATCTCCATTTTGGAGTTGATAATAAAAGCCCTGTTGATCATTCATCAAGCCACTTTTATCATATCGTATATAGAAATCATCAAAATCATCTACTTGATTTTTAATATCTTCAATTTCTTTACGTTGCGATTCTGAAATAAAATCTCTCAGATAATATTCTTTCATTTTTCCTCCTAGCTTTTTCATTTAATATTTATGAGAAACAATCCCTTTCAACTCTCTTTAACTAATTGTTCTTCCGATTCATAAAAGACTCCGTGTATTATCGACAAGATTTATCTCTCTTGACTTTGCGCAAAATTACAAATAAAATCGGGATAAAAGCAAAACATTCATCGATAGGTTGGAAAAAAGTTGCAAAAAGGGGGTTGAAACAGTGTTCTTCAGCGGAGGCAAAACGATGAACATGTTGGAAAAAAGTTGCAAAAAGGGGGTTGAAACAGTGGAAAAAAGTTGTAATTTTGCATCGAAAATAGTGGAAAAAATTTGCAAAAAAGCACTGAAACACAGAAATATTGCCGCTGGCACAGAAATTGTGATTATCTTTGCAGCGTAAAACAGATTAAAGGAGAAAGGATTATGGCAACGGCAATTAAGGCGATACCGACGCTTTACGGAGATGCTGCCCGTCGCTTCCGCGACATGGCTGACGAGGCGGAGATGCGATATGAACGTAGCGAAAAAAAAGACAGGGATAAAGACCCGTTTGTCATCGCTATGCGAGAAATGTTGAAGCGTTCTGGTTTGGAATAAAAACCACTCGGATGAAAGAATCATTTCTTTTGACGCAGTGCAATTTGTCACTACTCACACAAGAAATCATAGATTATTGCTACCCTTTCTCGTGTGGGAAGGATGACGATATGGACGAGTTTTTCAGGAAAGACGCATTGGAATATACCCGTTTCCTGATGGGAAAAACTTATTGTTTTCGCCTGAATGAAGACCCTAGGCGTATTGTATGTTGCTTTACCCTTTCTAACGACAGCATCCGTATTTACGATTTGCCGAGTGCCCGTCGCCAAGCCATGTGGAAAATCACTAATCGGGAAAAGATGCTGTCTCGTTTCCCTGGTGTGCTAATCGGAAGGCTTGCTGTTTCTGTAGATTTTGGCGGGAAAGGCATTGGCTCAGATGCACTTACTTTTATAAAAGAATGGTTTACGGAAAAGAGCAACAAAACGGCTTGTCGTTTTTCCATTGTTGATGCCAAAAACGAGCCAGAAGTCCTTCGGTTTTATGAGAAGAATGGTTTCAAGACACTATTTCCAAATGAAATAGACGAAGACCTATACACCAAACCGCCGAAAGACGAACAGGAAAAAGCGGAACGCCTATGCCATCCCCGCAAACTGCGCACAAGGCTGATGTTCCGCGACTTGCTGAATGATTAGTCTTGTTTTTCACAAAACCAGCAAAACCGTCAAAACTTTTTTTGTCAAGGAAAGCCCGCCAACCGGCGGCTTTCCAGCGGCAACACGGCTTGTGAAGCCGCTTACACCTCTATTGTTTTGCAAGTTTTGAAGGTTTTGTGAAATAATTACAAATTGTTTATAGTTCTTTCCAATTTCTCTTTCCCCTCAAACAATATCCCCGTGATGCCCAAAGCATTCGCCGCCGCCACATTATTCGGGTTGTCATCAATGAAAACCGTTTCCTCGGCCTTGATGCCGAAGCGTTGCAAGGCCAGTTGGAAAATCCTCGGGTCAGGCTTCATCACCCGCTCGATGCCCGAAATCACCATATCCTCCATGAGGTTGAGGACGGGATAGACAGGCCTCACCAAGGCAAAGGTTTCCTCAGACCAGTTGGACAGTCCAAACACACGGAAGCCTTTGGCTTTCAGTTCCTTGATATATTCCTCCATACCAGGAATCTGTCCGCCCATCATCTTCATGAACTCGCCGTAATACAGCTCGATTTCCTTCTTCCACTCGGGATGCTCGGCAATGAGTTCAGCCGTGCCTTCCGCCACGGGACGACCGTTGTCGTGTTGGGCATTCCATTCGTAGGTGCAGATGTTGGTGAGGAACCATTCGGCCTTGTCCTTGTCGCCGAAATAAGGGTCATAGAGATAATGCGGGTTCCAGTCTAAGAGCACGCCGCCATAGTCGAAGATTATGTTTTTGATCATAGTCAGTTCTTTTCGTTGATTTGTTTTTGTTCGTCTTCTTTTGCTGCTTTCAGTTTCATGGCCTCTTTCGCGTTCAGCGAAGTCACCACGGGCTTCCCCGTTTTGGTTTCCAACTCCATGCGGGCGTGGCGGGCAATCTCGCCGCCTTGACGTGCCACATCCATGTGCTCGCCAAAAGTTTCGGGGTTTTGGCTTTCTGAAATATCCTTGGTGGAGAGTTCAGCCAGCATGTTCAACACCAGTTCGCGGTTAGTCATGTTGTCGCGCAGGTTTTCTTTCTTCAAACCTTTGAATTGCTTGTATTCCTTGGCAGTCATGCCTGACCATGTGCTGTAAATGATGTCCGTCAAAGTCGCGAATTGAACTCCTTCCTGCAAACCACGTTTCTTCCATTCATCCGTCAAGTCCTTTCGGATTTCGATCGACTTCAGCCGCTGGTTAATCCAAGCATCGGAATAACCCAAACGCTTGTAGTCCATCATAGCCTGCTCAATGCTCAGTTCAGGGTCTTGCATTTGGTCAAGTCGTTGTGCTGCCACTTGCGCCATCCATTGCTTGAAAGGTTCAGCCTTGGGGGATGGAATGGATTGGATAAGACGAAGAAGTTGCTCTGTATCAGCGACATCCGTCTTGTATCTCTTACCATCAGAAGACTGCATTTTCAGTTGGTTACAATTTGTAACCGACTCGTTTCCTTCCTTTATCAATCTGTGTTTCAGAACTTTCCAATAGTTACGAGGATTGGAACTTTCGGTTAATACCGCAATTACATCCACTATGGAAAAATACCATTTCTCTGCCTCGTCGTCCCAAAGGGCGCGAACTTTCTTTTCCTCGAAAAGCTGTATTTTATTGTGCTGGGTCATAATTCCTTGATTTTGCCGCAAAGTTAGCGAAAAATTCAATACAAAAACCCGAACAGCCAAAGCGGAATCTTGTTGCCGCGGCCAAACTCAACGCCGTCGATGGCCAAAAAACTGTCCGGAAGGTCTTTGATTTGCTCGAAACGCTTGTCGGCACCGCCCACTTCGAAGGTGTATTTCCCGTCAACGAGGAAATCGCCTTGCTTCGGCGCGTTGAGTTCGTGATTGTGACAGGTCTGGTTGTAGAAATAAGTCTCCCTCACCGCCCCGATGGCCGGATTGGGATTGAAAGCGTACATCAAGTTGGTGTTGTCCAAAAACAACTTTTCCGGCGACGACATCTGCTTGAAGGCCTTGACGCGGGTCTTCAACTGCCCCAACAAAGCGCCTCTTTCCAACAAGTCCAGCAACTTCAAGCCCTGCTCGCGGCTGGTTTCAAGTTGGCGGTAAAGTTCTTCCATCTTCGGCACAAACGGCACTTGCAAAGCAATGATACCCAGCAACTTCTTCAACTTCTGAATCGTTATGTATTCCACTTTGTCCACAGCCGGCATATCCAATTCGATGGTCTGCTGCGCCACTTCCATCAGTTTGGCGTGGAAGCCCTCCAAGTCCTCCTTGTAAAACGGATAGTAGCCGTGACGACAATAGCGCTCAAAATGCGGCAAAATGCGCACATTCTCGGCTATTTCCGAGGCAATCTGCACATGGCGGGTCAAAATGTCGTCCAATGACAGTTTTTCGTGATGCAGAATGTCCTCAAACATCAGATATTCACGAAACGAGAGGCCGTTCATCGTGTGCATAGCCACGCGGCGCGACAGGTCGCCTTCGCCTTTGGTCAATTTCAGCATCGAACTGCCCGTAAACACCACATTCATCGTCGGATAGTCGTCGTAAATGTTCTTGATGTAGGTCTGCCAATGCTCGTATTTGTGTACCTCGTCAAGAAAAAGGTGGGTACCTCCGTGCGTGTAATGGTATTCCACCAAATCGGCGAGGGTGTTGTTGGCAAACCACATATTGTCCAACGACACATACAGCACCTTGCTCTCGTCTGTAAAGGCCTCCTTGATGCGTTGCTTCAGCAGCGTCGATTTCCCCACGCCTTTCGGCCCTTTGATGCCGATGATGCGGGCGTTCCAGTTGATGCTGTGCAGCAGTTCCCTTTGGAATTTCATACTTACCTGCTGCACACTTCGCTTTGAGTTTCTGTAGAGTATGTCCGGGCTTTCATTCATAATTCCCTCCTTTGTTTTGACGCCGCAAAGATACAAAACAATATTTAAATATTGAAATTTTTGAAGAAAAAAATATCTAAATATTGAAAATTAAAGAAAAATCACTATTGAATTATTGATATATCTGCATATATTCAATATTTAAATATGTAAAATTCTCAGAAAAACAATATTTCAATATTGATATTTTTATTTGAAAACAATATTCAAATATGGAAATGCAAAAACACGCCTTATTTTGCAAAGAAAACCGTATTTTTGCGCTTCAAAACTTGAAAAATATGCCTAACACCATAGACTTCGCCCCGCAAATCGCGCAGGAACTCAACTTGGCCGCGCACCATGTGGCCAATGTCATTCGCCTTTTCGACGAAGGCGCAACCATCCCTTTCATCGCCCGCTACCGCAAGGAAATGACAGGCACAATGAACGAGGAAAACGTGGCCGCCGTGCAAAAACGCCTCGAACAACTCGTTGAATTACAGAAACGTAAGGAAAGCGTCATCGCATCCATCCGCGAACAGGAGAAACTCACGCCCGAATTGGAGCAGAAGATACTGAACGCCAAGACCTTGCAGGAAGTTGAGGATTTGTATCTCCCCTACAAGCCTAAACGCCGCACCCGCGCCGCCATCGCCCGCGAAAAGGGTTTGGAGCCACTGGCCGCACAAATCATGGCGCAAAATGTGGATATGGTGGATCGCCTCGCAGCGCGTTACGTCAATGCGGGCAAAGGCGTGAACGACGTGGAGGAAGCCCTGCAAGGGGCGAAAGACATCATGGCCGAGTGGGTTTCAGAGAACATCAACGGGCGCAACCGCATCCGCAAGATTTTCCATTTGCAGGGCGACATCAGTTCCGCCGTGGTGAAAGGCAAGGAAGAAGAAGGCAAGACCTACCAACAATATTTCGACTTCCGCGAGCCGATTTCGCAGGCACCATCGCATAGGCTTTTGGCCTTGTTCCGCGCCGAAGATGAGGGTATGGTGAAACTGAAAATCAAGGTGGATGACGATTTTGTGCTCAATTCGTTGGAGAGCATTTTCCTGAAAAACGACAACGAATCTTCCGAACTCGTGCGCGAGGCCATCGCCGACTCGTGGAAACGCCTTTTGGAGCCGAGCATCGAGACCGAAATCCGCAATTATTATAAGGAGAAGGCCGACGAAACCGCCATCCGCGTTTTTGCCGAGAACTTGAAACAACTCCTTTTGGCCGCCCCGATGGGCCAAAAGCGCGTCCTTGCCATCGACCCGGGCTTCCGCACGGGCTGCAAGGTGGTGGTCTTGAGCGAAACGGGCGCATTGTTGCACAACGAAACCATCTATCCCCATCCGCCCAAGTCGGACACAGTAGGCGCGATGCGCAAAATCAAGGCATTAGTGGATGCCTATAGAATCAAGGTGATTGCCATCGGCAACGGCACGGCAGGACGCGAGACCGAGGACTTTATCCGCTCCATCAAGTTCGACCGCGACCTGATGGCCGTGATGGTGAGCGAGAGCGGCGCGTCGGTGTATTCCGCCTCAAAAATCGCCCGCGACGAGTTCCCCGACTACGACATCACCGTGCGCGGCGCGGTCAGCATCGGTCGCCGACTGATGGACCCTTTGGCCGAGTTGGTGAAAATCGACCCGAAGAGTATCGGCGTGGGACAATACCAGCACGATGTCGATCAAAAGAAACTCGGTGAGAGCCTCGACCAAACCGTGGAAAGTTGTGTGAACGCCGTAGGCGTGGAACTGAACACGGCCAGCCAGCGACTGCTGTCATACGTCAGCGGCGTCGGCCCAAGTTTGGCCTCCAACATCATCCAATACCGCGAGGAAAAAGGCGGTTTCAAGAACCGCAAACAACTCAAGGAAGTGCCGCGCCTCGGCGACAAGGCCTTCGAGCAATGCGCGGGCTTTTTGCGCATCCATAACGGTGAAAATCCACTTGACCAAAGTGCCGTCCACCCGGAAAGTTATCACATCGTGGAAAAGATGGCCAAATCGCTGAACGTGAAGGTGAAAGACCTCATCGGCAACAAGGAACTCATCGCGAAAATCAAGCCGGAGAATTTCGTTGAAAAGGACTTCGGCTTGGAGACCATCAACGACATTTTGACCGAATTGGACAAGCCCGGTCGCGACCCAAGAAAGACTTTTGAAGCCTTTGAGTTCGACAAGAACATCCGCGAGGTCAAGGACTTGCGTGCTGGAATGACCTTGAACGGCATCGTGACCAACATCACCGCTTTTGGCGCGTTTGTCGATATAGGCGTTCACCAAGACGGCCTCGTCCACATCAGCCAAATGGCCGATCGTTACATCAAAGACCCGAATGAGGTGGTGCATCTGAACCAAAAAGTGAAAGTAAAGGTTTTGGAGGTCGATGCGAACAGAAACAGGATTAGTTTGACGATGAAATTGCAATAAAAAACCGCAAAAACGACAAAAAAGCGGTTTAAAGCAAAATATTTGTCCAAAAATTTGCATTTGTAAAACAAGACATCTATTTTTGCAGCTGAAATGCCATTTATTATGACTAAACTGATAAAGCCGCTTTGTTTAAGCATCGTCATTTTCGGGTTGTACCTTTCCTCAACCGCCAACCCTGTCGACCTGCAAACAGCCCAATCCGTTGCTGCCAAGTTCATGGGCACCAACGATTTGCAGCTTTCCGCGACTTATCGGATGGACAACATCATTGCCGCCTTTTATGTCTTCAACACCGCTGACGGCTTCGTCATCGTTGCCGCCGACGACTGCGAAACACCCATCATCGGTTATTCCCATGAAGGCCGTTTCGACCCAAACAATGTCCCCGTGCAAATGGTTGGTTATCTTCAGGATTTCGTCGAAAGGATACAATACGGCATTGAGAACCATATTGTTGCAAACGAAACCACGGCAAGGCAATGGGAACTTGTGAAAACCACTGGACGGCTCAACGACCGCAAGTCCACCCAAGCCGTGGAGCCTTTATTGACCGAATTGTGGCATCAGGGTTGCCTTTACAACAGCCTCTGCCCTACTATGAGCGGTCCTTGCAGCCATGCAGAAGCAGGTTGTGTAGCGGTGGCCATGGGACAAATCATGCACTATTGGAAATACCCGGATATGGGTTGGGGTTACCACTCCTACTCCAATCAAGGCATCACGCTCTCAGCCGACTTCGGCAACACCGCTTACGACTGGGACCACATGCCCGATTCACTGACCGAAAGTTCTAACGAAACCGAGGTCAATGCGGTGGCAACCCTGTTGTACCATTGTGGCGTGGCAGTGGACATGGAATATAACACAAACGGTTCAGGAGCCAGTTCCAACGATGTACCTGATGCCTTGAAACGCTATTTCAACTATTCCAGGCGCGTCCACAGGGAAAAGCAATCCGATTACACAAATGACGAATGGCTGTCGATGTTGAAAAGCAGCCTTGATGCGCAACGTCCTGTGCTTTATTCGGGACATGGTGACGCAGGCGGACATGCCTTTGTATGCGACGGTTATGACGACAACGACTTGCTGCATTTCAATTGGGGCTGGGGCCGCGCCAACGGCTATTTCGCCTTGGGCAACCTGAATCCCATCGGCTATGAGTTCAACGAGAACAATTACGCCGTTTTCGACATCATCCCGCAATTTGAGCCTTGGATTGTGGAAGCCACGCCTTATCCACCCGAGGCAGGCATCATCGAAGGAACAGGAGGATACCATCTCGGTGAACAATGCACGCTTACAGCAGTGTCCAACGAAAAATGCGAGTTCCTCCATTGGAAGAAAGACGGGAGGGTTGTATCCAACGACACGACCTATTCTTTTATCATCAACAACGATGTTGATGACATTGAGGCCTGTTTTTCCTATAAGCCAATAAAGGATATTTCAGCGCACCATGCGCCTGACACAAACGATGTGAACAGCCCTTACGTCAGCCTTTCATGGAATTTCGACGGCAAGCACGAATGGACATTATTGAACCGATTCAGAATCGACGAGGAGAACTTGGTGACAACGGATGGCGAATACATCTATACCGCCTTTCCCTATTGGCATAACAGCCAGTTCATGTTCGGAAAATACACAATGGATGGTGAAATGGTAGAAGCCTTTAATATCGATGGAGCCAGACCAGACGGCCTGACCTGTGACGGGAACTATTTCTATTGCAGCAAAAACACCGCTTCCTACGATATTTGCCACCTTTATCGTTATGACTTTAACGACAAAACGCTTGTGGACAGCACCAATATGATGAATCGGCAGTTTTCCAAATGCGCCTATGACGCTTATTATGATGGCTTTTGGCTTTTGCATTACTATCCTGCCAACCAATTATATCTGCAAACCCGTCAAGGCGAACCGATAGGCGGCACAACGATACCGTCATCAATGCAACTCGAACTCAATGGATTTGGAGGCATTACGGCCAAAGACGGGAGTCCTCATTTATTGATATGTTTAGGTGGAGGCATTTACGATTATGACATCCTCAACGAAAAACTGAACACCAATTCCATAACGAGATTGGATTATACAGGCCGTGCCTTGGATGCTTCCGTCGGAAAATACAACGGCAAAGACGCAATTTATTTGATTGCCAAGGACTATGGAACTGAAAACCATTGGATTTACATTTATGAGATTGCGTGTCATTTGTCTCCAATTTTGCACTATCGGCTTTATCGTGCCGACAACGAAGGAAACACGGTGATGCTTGCCGACGAATACACTGGCACTTCCTTCATCGACTCAACGTGGAACCACACATGCGCTGGCATGTATCGCTTCGGTATCAGTGAGGTCTACTACAATGGCTCCGAGTCGGAAATCATTTGGTCCGACCTCATCAAAAAGACGGACTTCGGCATTGATGAGAACGACCAAGAAACGCCCGAACAAGCCGTCCAGAAAGTGTTTGAAGACGGGCAAATCGTCATCATCAAAAACGGGAAACGATACACCATCACAGGACAACATTTGAATTAACATCATTAAACTCAATTTTTATGAAAAAGACTTTTTTACTTTGCATCATCATTTTCGGGTTGTACCTTTCCTCAACCGCCAACCCTGTCGACCTGCAAACAGCCCAATTCGTTGCTGCCAAGTTCATGGGCACCAACGACTTGCAACTGGTCGTAACCTACCCAACGGACAAGAATGCACCAGCATTCTACGTCTTCAACACCGCTGACGGCTTCGTCATCGTTGCCGCCGACGACTGCGAAACACCCATCATCGGCTATTCCCATGAAGGCCGTTTCGACCCGAACAACGTCCCCGTGCAGCTGGAGGATTACCTTCAGGATTTCGTCGAAAGGATACAATACAACATTGAAAACCATATCGTTGCAGACGAAACCACGGCAAGTCAATGGGAGTTGGTGAAGGCCACGGGACGACTCAGCAACCGCAAGTCTGCCAAAGCCGTTGGGCCTCTGCTGACCGAAAGATGGAATCAAGGCTGCCGTTACAACAGCCTCTGCCCGACTGGACACGGCCCTTGCGACCATTTCGAAGTGGGATGCGTGGCAGTAGCTATGGGACAAATCATGCACTATTGGAAATACCCGGATACGGGTTGGGGCTCCCACTCCTACTCCAATCAAGGTGTCACGCTCTCAGCCGACTTCGGTAACACCGTTTACGACTGGGGCCACATGCCCGATTCGTTGACCGAAAACTCTAACGATGCCGAAATTGAAGCCGTGGCAACCCTACTCTACCATTGTGGCGTCTCGGTGGACATGAGTTATACGCAAAACAGTTCGATGGCCAACTCCAACGTCGTCCCTAAGGCACTCACCCGCTATTTCAATTACTCAAAGCGGCTCCATATTGAAAAACGGAACAACTACAGCGATGAAGAATGGTCGCTCATGTTGAAGGACTGCCTTGACCTGCAACAACCCATATATTATACAGGGCATGGGCAACAAGGCGGACACGCTTTCGTTTGCGACGGCTACGACGACAACGACTTGATGCATTTCAACTGGGGATGGGGCCGTGCCGACGGTTATTTCTCTTTGGGCAACCTGAATCCTCTTGGATATTCTTTCAACACCACACAGTCCGTCATTCTTGACATCTACCCTCATTATGAACCTTGCCTTGTTGTTGCCACCGCCAATCCACCAACAGCTGGCACCATCGAAGGCGCTGGAGAATACCATATCGGTGAACAATGTACGTTAAAGGTGACACCCTCACCAAACATCGACTTTTTCTACTGGAAAAAGGATGGCCAAATCGTTTCCAACGACCCGTCCTATACCATTGGCGTTGAAGCTGACACCATTATTCTCGAAGCCCATTTCACCTGCTTCCAAGTAGGCGAAATCGCTGCGAATTACTCGCCTGAGGCAAACAATCCAAACAGCACAAGCGTGAACCTGACTTGGAACCGCGCCGATACTGACTGGATACTCTTGAAACAGTTTGAAATTGGCGAAGAACTTGGCGGCTTAGCCACCGACGACGAACATATCTATGTCACCTACGCAGAGTGGAACAACCCTCCATTCGAGTTCGGAAAATACACCATGGAAGGAGATTTGGTTGAACGGTTCAACATAGAAGGCTTTAGCGGCGCCACATGCTTAGCCTACGATGGAACCAGTTTTTATTGCAACGCCGCTTCTAGCTTTTATGAAGTATTGTACCGTGTCGACCTCGACAACAAGACAATCACCGACAGCACAGACATAAACATGTGGTTCGGGACGTTGACTTACGACCCCGATTATGATGGTTTCTGGCTTGGCCATGATTATCAAGCAATCCTCTACAACCGTCAAGGCCAAAGAATCATGACAAGTCCTACAACACATTTTGATTACATAAACGGCGCAGGATATGTAGTGGCAGAAGACGGGAATCCACATCTGTTGATGTCGTTGGAATTCGGAGTTTACGATTATGACATCGTCAACAACTTCATCTTCGACCATCCATTGCTTGCTTTTGGCGAAGGTGGTAACGAAAATTTAGGCACTTGCACCGGGAAATACCATGGGGAAGATGCTTTGTTTGTTGTTGTTGGCTACACCGTCTACATTTATAAGGTCAGGAGCAACCTTGCACAAATCGTCGGTTATCGCATCTATCGCGCCGACAGCGAAGGAAACACCATAATGCTTGCCGACGGAATCAGTGGTGTGGAATACAACGACTGCACCTGGAATGATGCCGTTGCCGGCACTTACCGCTTCGGAATAAGCGAGATATTCTCCAACGGCACTGAGTCAGAAATCGTTTGGTCCGACTTCATCGAGAAAACAGACTTCGGCATCGGCGAAGACAATGGCGACCCAACCTGCCCGGCTGTCCGAAAAGTGTTCGAGGATGGTCATATCGTCATCATCAAGGACGGGAAACGCTACACCATCACAGGCCAACAGCTGAATTGACGATGATTTTGTATTTTTGCACCCTGTTTCGCAATAAAACCACGACAAATCAGTTTTAGTAGATGTGCAGATTTAGTTTACATAATGGACTGCGGGACTGCGGGACTGCGAGACTGTGGGAATGCGGGGCTGTAGGACTGCGGGGCTGTAGGACTGCGAGTCGAACAAATACCCGAAGTCACGTGTCCCGAAGTCCCGAAGTCAAATAATAATACAGTTTAATTTTGAACAGTTACTTAATCATATAATCGAGACAAGATGAAACGATTCAGAATATTTGCCCTTTTGTTGGCTTTCGCGGTGGCCACCCCTACCCTGCTTCATGCGCAAATCATTAAAGGTGAGCTGTTTGCAGGTGCCAATCTATGCCAAGTGGACGGTGACGAGTGTTATGGCTTCAAGAAAATCGGCGTCAATGCGGGCGCGGGTGCTTTGGTACCGCTCACCAAATGGATGGACGTAGGCCTTGAGGTGATGTTCAGCCAAAAAGGTGCTTTCAAGCGCGACAGCATCACCTACAACAGCACCTATCCCCATGCCTACAACCTGAAACTCAACTATGTGGAGGTTCCACTGATGCTCTATTTCACCGACAAAAACGTTGCCTCGATAGGCATCGGCGTTTCCTACGGGCGTTTGGTGGGCCTCAACGAATTGGATGACGGAAAGCCCTCCGACTACGAAGGCGTCAGCATAGGCACTGGCGACGGCTGCATCCATTGGCGTAACGACGACCCCAACCTGCCTGACATCAGCAAAATCGACGACATCGAAGAGCTGAACACCATCGTTTACCATCAATACCCCGACGTCACACACGTTCCAGAAGTGGTGGCCAACTCCAACACCTATCGCGCCAACGATTTCAACATTTGCGCCGACCTGCGTTTCCGCGTATGGGAAGGCCTGCATCTTGAGGCCCGCTACCAGTATTCGCTTAGCCCGCTGCGTTACAGGATGTTTTACAGTGACCCGAACCAACAGCTGCCCTCCCAAATCAGGAAACAGTACAACAACACCATCACCATCCGCCTCGTCTACATCTTCAACGAGCACCGCAGCAAGGCCAACCGCGAAGCAATGCAAAAATAACATTACTTGCTTATGGAAAACAGCAATTCGCTTATACCACTTTCCCAAGCCGTCGAAGCCATCAAAACCGCCATTCTGCAAGGCCAATACGAGGCCGCTAAAGAAGTCAATCGTGTGCAATTGGCAGTCTATTTTGCCATTGGTAAATACTTGTCGAAAAACACAAAACGATTTGCTTGGGGTACAAGCGTAATGGATAAGATTAGCGAACAACTTCGTAAAGAACTTCCAGGATTGAGAGGTTTTTCTTCTTCCAACCTTTACGAGATGCGGAAATTCTATGAAGCATGGAAAATGTTGGACGCTGATTTTCCAGTTGCGTCTGGAAAAATTGAAAATGCCCCCAATAATCCTAATATTATTGACGAATCTCAAGAACAATCAAATTATCCAGTTGCGTCTGGAAAATTACAAACATCTGATTATCACATTGATATATACAACGCAATATCTATTCCAAATATAGCGGAATTCCCAATCGAGGACTTTTTCAAAGTACCTTTTTCTCACCATATAAGGATTGTTTCGTTGCAAAAAGAAGTGTATGCCCGTTACTATTACATCCACCGCACGGCAGAGGAACACTTGTCGGTCGAGGCTTTGGAAAGGCTCATCAAGCAGCAAGCCTACGAAAACCAAGAAAAATTGCCCAACAATTTCGTGCAGACCTTGCCCAACTCAAATTTGGCTCGCAAGGCCGTAATGATGTTCAAAGACTCTTATACGCTAAATTTCATCAATGTGGAGGAAATTGGGGAACGCGACAAGGAAGATGTTGATGAAAGAGTTGTGGAACAGCAGATTGTACAGAATATCAAGAAGTTCATCATGACTTTCGGGAAAGATTTCACTTTTGTAGGCAACCAGTATCATTTGGAAATTTACGGAGTGGAATTGTTCCCCGACTTGATTTTCTTCAACCGTGAACTTAATGCCCTTGTGGTCGTTGAACTGAAAACAGGCGAGTTCAAAAGCGGATATTTGGGTCAACTGATGGGCTATTTGCAAATCCTTGACGACCATGTGAAGAAACCGCACGAAAACCCTTCCATCGGAATCGTGCTTTGCAAATCGGCCAACAAAGCATACGTTGAATACGTGATAAAGGAATACAACAAACCCATGGGCGTGGCAACCTATCACACCTCTGACAACATGCCTGAAAACCTCCGCAAAGCACTGCCTAACATTGAGGACCTGAAAAGACTGCTGTCTGACGATATAAACTGACCGGAAATGCAGAACCGCTTTATCAAGAATATCATTTTCCTCTTGTTTCTCAATTTGTTGGTGAAGCCGTTCTGGATTCTCGGCATCGACCGTGAGGTGCAAAACCTGATTGGCGATGCGTCCTACGGCACCTACCAGGCCCTGCTCAACTTCTCCTACCTCTTTTATATATTGCTCGACCTCGGCATCACCAACTTCAACAGCCGCGCCGTCGCGCAAGACCCGAAAAACCTTTCCAAACACTTCGGCGGACTTACAGAAATCAAGCTGCTGCTCGGACTGCTTTATGCCGTTGTCATCTTCATCGTCGGCTATCTGCTCGGCTATTGCGAAGGACTGAAATTCAAGTTGTTGTGCTGGTGTGGATTGAACCAAATCCTGTTGTCGTTCATCCTCTACCTCCGCTCAAACATACAAGGATTGTTGCTCTTCAAGCAAGACAGTATTTTGAGTGTTTTCGACCGCATTTTGGCCATCGTCATCATGAGCCTCGTGCTGTGGAGCGGCTGGTTCCCGAAGGAAAAGTTCAACGTCATCTGGTTCCTGCAAGCCCAAACTTTGGCTTACGTCTGCACCATCATCTTCGCTTTGACCATTGTGCTGCGCCATGTCGAGAAACTCAGTTTCAAAATCAACTTCCGGTTTTTCAAGGAGATACTGCGGCAAAGCCTGCCTTTCGCCTTGCTCGTGCTGCTGATGAGCGTCTATAGCCGCATCGAACCCGTCCTGCTTGAGCGACTTTTGGACGACCAAGGCACCCAAGCCGGCGTCTATAGCCGCGCCTACCGCCTCTTCGATGCGGGCAACAACATCTCCAACCTCTTCGCTATCATGCTGTTGCCCATGTTTGCCGCCACGCTGAAGAACAAGCTGGAACTCAACAACTTGGTCAAGACCTCGTTTAATGTCATTGTGGCTATGGCGGGTATCGTATTGATTATGTGCGTGTTCTATCGTCAAGAAATCATGCTGATGATGTATAGCCCCGAAAAAGCCGAAACCGAAGCCGCTTACCTAATACGCATCGGGCAATACGCCAACGTGTTTCCCCTGTTGATGGGAAGTTTCTTCTGCCTGTCAACGACTTACGTTTTCGGGACCTTGCTCACCGCCAATGGAAGCCTCAAGCAGCTCAACCTTGTGGCAGCTGCGGGCGTGGTCATCAATATCTTGCTGAACCTCATCGTCATACCACGTTTCAAGGCGGTGGGAGCGGCCTGCACCAGCCTCTCTGTGCAAGCAGTCACTGCTTTCATGCAGTACATTCTCGCCAAACGCATCCTGAAGTTGGAAATACGCGGTCGCTATTGGATTCACGTTGTTGTTTTCCTTGCCATTGTAGTCTTGGTCACCTTCCTCGTCAAGCAACTGAATATCAATTGGATGATGGGCTTCGTCATCGCATTTGCGGTCAATTGCGCTACCATCTTCCTCACCCGATTGCTCAGCCTCAAGGAAATCATCGCCTTGGCGCTGCCCAAAGGAAAAAATGACTGAAAACCATATTTTTGATTGCCATTTCAACGAAATTCCCTACCTTTGACAACTCATTTATACTGAATCTATGGACGATAGACAACCTAACTCATACAGTTCCAAATACTTATGCAGGCTTTTGGTAGACTATAGACGACCCATCCTCATCATTCTTGCAGTGGCCGCCTTCTGTGCCGTCATTTTCAGTGCACCTTTTTTCATCACTCCACTGTACAAGTCAACGACGGTAATCTACCCCACCTCCAGCAACTCCACCTCCAAAGTGCTCATCAGCACCACTTACCAGTCGGAGAAAGACATCATGAACTTCGGCGAGGACGAGCAGACCGAGCAAATGCTGCAAGTGCTGAACTCAAACCGTGTGCGCGACAAGGTCATCTCCCGCTTCAACCTCATGGAGCATTACAACATCAAGCCCGACAGCAAATATCCCTACACCAGACTCAACAAGCTTTACGACAGCCGAATCAAGTTCCGCCGCACGGAATACAACGCCGTGAAAATCACCGTCCTTGATTCCGACCCCGCACTTTCGGCACGGATGGCCAACGACATTGCCGAGATTTTCGACAGTACGATGAACCAAATCCAAAAGGAAGTGGCGGTGAAGGCTTTCAGGCTCGTGGAAGACGAATACAACTTGCTCTGTGCAGAGATGGCCCAGTTGGAAGACTCGCTGAACACCTTGCGCAAGCTCGGCGTGTTTGACTATGAGTCGCAAGTGGAGATGCTCAGTCGCCAGATGGCCGTTGAGCTTGGCAAAGGCAACACCCAAGGCATCAGGAACATACAAGAACAATTGGACATCCTTGCCGAATATGGTGGTGCTTCCTACGCCATCAACGAGCGCTTGGACAACGACCGTTTGCAACTCTCGTTGGTCAAGTCAAAATACGAAGAGGCCAAGATGGACGCCACGCAAGACATCCCGCGCAAGTTCGTAGTCACCTCTGCCTTCCAAGCCGAGCGCAAGAGCTATCCCGTGCGTTGGATTATCGTGGTAGTCACGGTGTTGAGCACCTTCCTGCTGCTCCTTTTCTGCATCGTGGCCTACGACCGCTCGCGCCACTTTTTTCGTGACAAGGCCGAGGAAAGAGCGGCCTCCACGACCCCAAAGAGAGAAAAAGCAAAAACAGCATAAACCCTTAACTGACAATATTTTGAAAACAACAAGAATACCAATGGATAACAACTTCAACAATCTTTCATTAGTGCAAATCATCCTGAAATGGAAATGGCACATCGCCATCATCACTTTGGCAGCGGCCATCTGTGGTGCCATTTTTTCCAGTTCAATGTTCATCACGCCTTTATTCAAGTCGGAGGCTGTGGCCTATCCCGCCAACATCAGCCCCTATTCAGACGAGAGCGAGACCGAACAAATGCTGCAAATCATCAACTCGCAGTCCATCACGGACTCCATCATTGAGAAGTATGACCTCTGGACGGACTACAAAATCGACAAGAACTACAAGTTTGCCCGGACTTACATGCTCAACGAGTACCGCAGCAAAATCAAGATTGGCAAGACGCCCTACGAGGCCGTCAGCATCACCGTGATGGACAAAGACCCCATGGTGGCCTGCAACATTGCCAAAGACATTTTGAAATTCTACGACCAGAAGGTGCACGACCTGCACACTCAAAAGGTGGCTGAAGTGGTTGCCATGTACGACATGCAGCTCAAGTTGAAGCAGCGCGACATCGACTCGCTGAAACAGGACCTTACCAACCTTGCCACCAACTACGGTGTGCTCAACTATTCCGGCCAGCTCCGCGAGGTGACGCGCGGTTTCATCAACGGCTCGTCGAAAGCCACCGACCTGAAGTCGAACCTCGAACAATACGGTGCCGATGCCGTCGACTTGGAGACCAAGATCATCGCCGAGGCCAACACCTATTCGCTCATCAAGAGAGACTACGAGCAGAACCTGCGTTTCTTCAACTCGCACCTCACCTACTCCAACATCATCACCGAGCCATTCCCCGCCGACAAGAAGGCCTTCCCCGTGCGTTGGGTGGTCGTCGCCCTGAGCGCCTTGGGTGCCTTGTTGCTCTCCATCGTAGTCATCTTCATCATCGAGAACCGCAACCGCTTCGTTGGCGAAACCAAATAAGTTGTGGAGAAACGGGCAAAGATAGCATGGCTTTACCTCATCGCGGCACTCTTTATCGCCGTGGGGCTGTTCTTCGTCGTGAAGAAGAACACCTATCTCTTTTTTGCCCTGCCCGTCGTTTTGGGTGTGCTACTGCTCTACATCTTCTCATTAGACAAAGTGCTGATGCTCACCTCGTTTTGTGTGCCGCTTTCGGTCAACTTGAAAGCACTTGAGGCTGGATTGGCCATCTCGCTGCCCGCCGAGCCCTTGCTGATGGGCATCCTTGTGCTCTTTTTGGCCAAAATGCTTTACGACGGCAAGTACGACAAACGCATTTCCCATCATCCAATTGCCATCGTCATCTACTGCATGTTCGCGTGGATGATCGTGACCACCATCACAAGCGAGATGCCTTTGGTGTCGCTGAAGTTCATCCTTGCAAGGCTGTGGTTTGTGGTGCCAGCCTTCTTCCTTTGCGCCATCCTCTTCAAGAACCCGAAAAACATCCATTGGTTCATTTGGCTCTACATTTCGGCCTTGTGCATCGTATGCATCTACACCATCATCCATCACGCGCAGTATGGCTTCGACGGCGACTCGGCCCACTGGGTGATGTCGCCTTTCTACAACGACCACACGGCCTACGGCGCGGCTCTGGCCATCTATCTCATCCTCGCCTTGACCTACGCTTTCCTGCCCAATATCAAGCCAAGTCGCAAGCTCGTCATCATCGGCGTGGTGGTGCTGCTCAGTGTGGCACTTATGCTCTCCAACTGCCGTGCAGCCTGGCTGAGCATGATTGCGGCCATTGCGGTCTTGATGTGCATATTGTTCAAAATCAAGTTCCGCTGGATTGCTGCCGTCGCCATCATTTTAGTGGGTTTGTTCCTCACTTTCCAAAACCAAATCATCGACACTTTGGAGAAGAACAACCAAGACGCTTCGGGCGACCTTGTGGAAAACATCCAGAGCATCACCAACATCTCCACCGATGCCTCCAACCTTGAGCGCATCAACCGCTGGCAGTCGGCCTTCCGCCTGTTCAACGAGCGGCCTGTTTTCGGCTGGGGGCCTGGCACTTACCAATTTGTGTATGCCCCTTACCAGATGTCGAAGGAGAAGACCATCATCAGCACCAATGCCGGCGATGGTGGCAATGCCCACTCCGAGTATTTCGGTCCCTTGGCCGAGCAAGGCGTCATAGGCTCGCTTCTCGTCGTCGTCCTCGTCGTTGTGACTATCTATTGTGGCATCAAGACTTACAGCCGATGCAAGAACAGGAAAGCAAAGATCCTCGTTCTCGGTGCCACCCTTGCCTTCTTCAGCTATTTCGTTCATGGTTTCCTCAACAACTTCTTGGACACCGACAAATTGGCCATTCCCGTGTGGAGCCTTGCCGCGCTGATTGCCGCCATTGATGTGTATTACGCTGACAAGGAAGAATTTGTAGCCGTGACCGATGGGCAGACCGAGGATAAGATGCCATGAAATTCCGCCATTGCATAACAGGTTTGTTTTGGGTGCTTGTGGCCAATGTGCTTGTCTCTTGCCACAGCTCGCAGCACGAGGCACGGCAAATGGTGCGCCGTGCCGAACTATTAGCCGACACCCAGCCCGACAGCACCGCCCGCCTGATTGACAGCGTATTGCGTATGCCTGTCTATTTCAGCGAGCGACAGCGCATGGAGATGGCCTTGCTGCAAGCCGAGGCCTTATTTGGAGACCGTGGACAGGAAATCTCACCCCTGATGGACGACGATTTCTTTGATGGCAAGCCCACCCTCACCACCAGCCCCGAGTTGGAACGAGCCGCCGCTTATTATGCCAGAAAGAAACAATACGACAAGGCCGCCCACGCCGCGCTCTACAGCGGCTTCATACAGCAGCACTACAACGACAAGACCGCCGCCATGCAGTCGTTTAAGGACGCGGAACTGTATGGCGAACTTGCGGAAGATAGTCTTACGATGGCACACTCTCAATATAGAATGGGCAAAATGCTTCTCAATGACGGCATGAAACAAGAAGCCTTAACCATGCTTCAAGCTGCTGAGCTTGATTTTGGCACACATTTTACTGATAAAGCTTTGACGCTTAATGTGATAGCTGTTTGTTATATGATGCAAGCCGACTATGGAAAAGCTGATACTTTCTTGCAACAGAGTTTATTATACTCTGAAAAAGCATCTTCTAATAAGGCAAAACGTAAAGTTTTGAACAATTATGCCGTACTTCACCGCCAGCAGGGAGAATATGAGATTGCCATTAGTATTCTAAGAAAATCAGCAACTATTCCAGATTTTGACGAAACCGAAGTATTTATGTTTTACCTCAATATGGGTAAGACTTTTATGGCTATTGGTGAAATAGATTCTGCCACTATATATTACCAATATTTGGAAGAAGCTTTGCCAATTGCCATTGTGAAAAATCAAACCAAAGTATCAGCTTATGATGCACTTTCTCGTTTTGAGGAGAAAAAAGGCAATCTATCAACGGCTTTGCGCTATCGTGAGAAATATGAAAACTTGTTGTCTGAAATCATTGGTCTTAGACAAGAGCAGATCGTTTACAGCATCCAAAAACGGTATAATTATGAGACCATTCAAAACACGATGAACCAAAAACTTATCCGCAGACAACATATAATCATTGCCGTCAGTGTTTTGGCCATTTTGGGTCTGGTGGTCGTGGTATTGTCGAAAATCCGCTTGGCAAGAATCCGCAAGCAGGAAACCGAGGCCAAAGCCAATCTGTTCCACTTCATGCAGCAGAACAAAGAACTGCAACTAAAACACGAAACCAGTGAAAAAGTAGCAATGGATTATGCTCAACAACTCTCAGACGCACTCAAAAAGGAAGCTCTAATCATGCGAAAATTAGACATATATTTGGACACTAAGTACATGACAAAATTTCGAATATTTTAATAATTGGTTGTCTGTCAGTGTTTAGCAATACTGAGGATATGGTATCGAGTCCGTATTTGAAGAAGGA
>CACZNA010000008.1:0-84730 GCA_902782455.1 uncultured Bacteroidia bacterium
GGATACGCTTGTTGCCGAGGAGGAAGCTCCTTCTCTATTGGAGCGTTGGCAAGGGAATGATTCTATCGTTGTCAAGGTAGGCAATTATCCGAAGAAAGTGTTTGGGTTAAATCGAGAAGGCGACCATGTTTGGAAATCGGAGGAAAGCCTAGGGAATCAGGTGATACTCTACAAACTAAAGAAAACAAGCCCCGAAGGCCCCGCCATCAGTGCTGTCGTATTGGACGGCAAGCCTATGGTGCAAAAAGTGTTTGTGAACCATCCCAGAAAATACCCAAACACAGAAGCCGAGCCGATGATTGTGTCCTTAACTCCCGAGGCGAGCCGACTTTGGAGTACGTTCACCACTGAAACCATAGGCCGTAAGGCAGCACTTGTCATGGACGGTGCCGTGATTCAGGAATGGATGATTCAATGTGACATCGATTACGGCTTCTTCTTCATCATGAGAGAATGGTCGTCGAAGGAGGAATTGGAGGCGTTCTGCAAGCAATTGATCCGACAATGATACGGCGTCGCTTCGCGTCATTGCGAGGAGGAACGACGAAGCAATCCAGAAAACAAACAGGCTTAGAGTCTGGATTGCTTCGTTCATCGCAATGACGTACCCGTCGAAAAAAAATAGAAAAAAAATCAACTTTTCCCTTGACAGTATCAAAAAAAGCCGTACTTTTGCAGTGTTCTAATAAACTATTACACTAATGCCAAACACTACAACATACAGATTTTCAAGAGAAAACGAGAACAAGCAATTATTTTTGTCAGGATGTAACAAATGCAGGTTTTCTGCGTATTACCAATGGCAAACAATTATTTGACACACCTAATTTATTAATAACGGCCATGATCCGATTGGAAAAAATAAACAAGACCTATTTTGGTGCCCAGCCCCTGCACGTGCTGAAAGGCATTGATTTGCAGGTCAATGAGGGCGAGATGGTCAGCATCATGGGGGCATCGGGTTCGGGCAAGTCGACCATGCTCAACATTTTGGGCATCCTCGACAACTACGATTCGGGCAACTATTACCTCAATGGGAAACTCGTCAAAGACCTCAGCGAGAACGAGGCCGCCGACGTGCGCAACCGTACCATCGGCTTCATCTTCCAGTCGTTCAACCTCATCCCCTTCAAGACGGCGATGGAGAACGTGGCCTTGCCCTTGTATTATCAAAACGTGAACCGCAAGAAGCGCAACCAAATCGCTATGGAGTACTTGGAACGTTTTGGCCTGAAGGAATGGGCCGACCACTATCCCAACGAACTCTCCGGCGGACAAAAGCAGCGTGTCTCGATGGCCCGCGCCTTGGTGACCCAGCCGAAAGTCATCCTCGCCGACGAGCCTACAGGTGCCTTGGACAGCAAGACCTCCGCTGAGGTGATGCAAATCCTCCGCGAGGTAAACCAAAGCGGTATCACCATGATCATCGTCACGCACGAAAGAGGCATTGCCCTGAGAACCAACAAAATCATCCACCTGAAAGACGGCATTATCGAGAACATCGAAACCAATAATCCCGACTGCATCGACTTTGACAAGGAGATTAAGTAATGGACTTCTGGCGCGAAATATTCATGGCCTTGGGCCGCAACAAGTTGAGGACTTTCCTCACGGGATTCGCCATTTCGTGGGGCATCTTTATCCTCATTGTGCTGCTCGCAGCCGGCAACGGCCTGATGAACGGCGTCAGCGAAGAGTTCAGCGACCAGTCCAAAAACACCTACATGATTTATAGAGGCGAAACCTCAAAACCCTACAAGGGTCACGGCACTAACCGCTCCATCTGGTTCAATGACAAGGATATACGTTTTCTGGAAACCGAGGTAAAAGAGGTGGATCAAGTGTCGCCGCGCATTTATCAAAGTGGTTTTGCCAACTTCGGCGACAAATCGGGCAGCATCTTTGTGCAAGGCGTGAGACCTGTTTTCAAGGACATCAACAACACCAAAATGCTCAAAGGCCGCTTCATCAGCGAATTGGACGAGAAAAGCAGCGAAAAGTTCATCGTCATCGACGACAACCTGCGCAAAAAGCTCTTTGACGACGAAGTTTCCCCGCTCGGACAGTTTGTCATCGTCAGTGGCATTGCCTATAAGGTGATCGGCATCTGCGAAAGCGAAGGCCGCTCCGACGGCGGCAACGGCTACGTGCCTTTCTCCACCTTGAAGAAAATCACGAGAAAAAACTGGTACTGGATGCTGCATTTCACTGTCAAAGGCTTGGAAACCAAGGAGGAAAACGAGGCATTCTCCGAGTATCTGCGAACCCAACTGGCGCATTTGCACGAGTTTGACCCCGACGACACGTCAGCTGTTTACATCCGCAGCACCCAAGAGGAATACCTTCAAACTATGAAAATCTTCCGCACCTTTGAGCTTTTCATTTGGATCATCGGCTTCGCCATGCTCATTTCGGGCATCGTGGGTGTGAGCAACATCATGCGCATCACCGTGAAGGAGCGCACCAACGAAATCGGCATCCGCAAGGCTCTCGGGGCCAAGTCGCGCTCGATTTTGGCTTCCATCGTCACCGAATCCCTGATTATCACCACGATTTTCGGCTACATCGGCATGTGGCTCGGCATGGTGGCGGCTGAAGTCGGAGGCAACGTTTTGAGCAAGGTTCAGGAAGGTAAGGAAATCTCCTTGAACATCATCCCGAGCATTGACATCCGCATTGTGCTGATGGCCACGGCTTTGCTTATCGTTTGCGGCGTACTGGCAGGCTTCTTCCCTGCTCGCAACGCCGTGAAAATCAAACCTATTGAAGCAATGAATTACAGATAAAACCCTGAAACCATGTTCGACTTCGACGGCATACACGAGATTTGGCAGACCATCACGCGCAACAAGACCCGCAGCTTGCTGACGGCCTTCGGCGTGTTTTGGGGCATTTTCTTGCTTGTCATGCTTTCCTCGACGGGAAACGGCTTCGAGAACGGCCTGATGCAGCAGGTGGAAGGCGTGACACCCAACACGGCTTTCTTCTTCACCGGCGAAACCAGCGAACCTTACAAAGGCTATCAAAAAGGTCGCTCTTGGTCGATGCAAATGGCTGATTTGGAGACCATCAAGGAAACATTCCCGTGTGTCAAAGCCATCTCGCCCGAGGCCAGTGTGTGGTCGAGCGAGGACAAGAACGTGATTTACGGCAGTCGCGGCGGCAGCTTCTCTGTGAAAGGCGTGCTGCCCGAATACAACGAGATTGAAAAGTCGAAGATTCTGAAAGGCCGTTTCATCAACGATACCGACATCTCTGCCAACCGAAAGGTGTGCCTCTTAGGAAAGAAAGTGTATGAAACCATGTTTGAGCGAGGCGAAGACCCATTAGGTAAGATGGTCAAGATCAACGGCATATATTTCCAAGTGGTGGGCGTGATACGTTCCTACACTGATAATGTCAACATCAATGGCTCCATCGACGAGTCGGTTATCTTGCCGTACACGACCATGCAACAGGTGTATGCCTTAGGTGACAAGATTCGTTTCTTTGCCATCGTGGCTGATGACGAGACACCCATCACGAGCATTGAAGAAGACCTGAAACAGCTCATCAAGCAGCGGCACGACATTGCGCCCACTGATGAGGATGCCATCAACTCTTTCAACGTGTCGGAGATTTTCAAGGCCTTCAAAGGTCTGTTTTTCGGCATCCACCTCCTTATTTGGATTGTCGGCTTGGGCACATTGCTGTCGGGCGTCATCGGCGTGAGCAACATCATGCTCGTGACGGTGAAGGAACGTACCCGCGAAATCGGTGTAAGGCGCGCTATCGGGGCCAAGCCCAAGGACATCATCGGCCAGGTGCTGTCGGAGAGCCTGTTACTCACCACTTTGGCGGGTTTGGTTGGTTTGTGTATCGGTGTAGGCATCATGGCTATCGTGGGGATGATTACTTCCAACATGCCGAGCGACAACATGATGTTCCAGGACCCGAACCTCGGTTTCGGTGCCGCCGTCGCTGCCACTATTATTGTCATCATTTCGGGTCTCTTGGCTGGCGTATTGCCTGCTTGGAGAGCCATTCAGATTAAGGCTATTGATGCTATTCGGGAGGAGTGATTTGAGAGTTGAAAGTTGAGAGTTGAAAGTTAGGAGTGTAGAGTTAGTGCCGCTTCGCGTCATTGCGAGGAACGAAGCAATCCAGTGGGTGAGTTGAGAGGTGATAGTTGAAAGTTGAGAGTTGAAAGTTGAGAGTTAGGAGTAATTGGTGAGAAGTTAAATCTTTGAATCTTTGAATCTTTGAATCTTGAATATTAAATCTTGAAATCAGAAAGTATTACCGCTATGAAGAAATTCTTTAAAATCTTGTTTTTCATCTTGTTAGGCATAGGAGTCATTTGGACTTTCGTGTATCTCTACAAGAAATCGAGGCCAAAGGAGGTCGTTTATGCAATCGAGACGGCCAAAATCGACACCATCCAGAAATCAACGGTGGTGACGGGACAAATCGACCCGCGCGACGAGGTGGCTATGAAACCCCAAGTGTCGGGCATCATCTCCGAAATCCTGAAAGAGCCAGGACAATCAGTCCAACAGGGCGAAGTCATCGCCGTGGTGAAAGTCATCCCCGACGTGAGCAACCTCGCCGCCGCCGAGTCGCAGGTGCGCGTGGCCAAAATGAACTTGGACAACGTGGAAAAAATCTACAAGCGTCAAGAGAATATGAAGGCTAAAGGCTTGATTTCCACCGAGGAATTCGAGAAGTCGCAACTCGAATACCAGCAGGCGAAAGAGAGCTACAGCAACGCCCAAGACCAATTGAACATCATCAAGGAGGGCATCTCAAAGAGCACGGCGGGCTACAGCAACACGAAAATCAAGGCCACCATTTCGGGCATGATTCTCGACATTCCCGTGAAAGTCGGCAACTCGGTCATCAACTCCAACACCTTCAACGACGGCACCACCATTGCGACCATCGCCAACATGAAGGACATGATTTTCAAGGGCAAACTCGACGAAACCGAGGTGGGCAAAATCCACGAAGGGATGCCCATGACCTTGACCATCGGAGCCATGAACGACCGCAAGTTTGACGCTGTGTTGGAGTACATTGCGCCCAAAGGCACACAAGAGAGTGGTGCCGTCTTCTTCGAGATGAAAGCCCGCGCCATCCTGCCCGACGATGTCTTCATCCGCGCCGGCTATTCCGCCAATGCCGAAATCGTCTTGGACGAGGCCAAAGGTGCCGTGACTGTGCCTGAAAGTTGCATTAATTACGAGGACGGCGAACCTTTCGTATATCGCTGCACCAAGGAAGACGTTCCGCAACAATTTGAGAAACAATCCGTTAAAGTCGGTCTTTCCGACGGAGTCAATATCGTGATTACCGAAGGGCTGCAAGTCGGCGACAAAGTCCGTGGAATCGAAAAAACCGAAGAAAAATGAAACGCACATTTTTGATAACGCTATTGGTTGCAACTGTTTTCACCGCCCAAGCCCAAAAGGTGTGGACACTTGACGAATGCATCGATTACGCCATTGAGCATAACCTCGACCTGCGCAAAACCCAACTTGCAAGGCAACAGGCTGAATACCAATACAAAGCCAGCAAAAACGCTTGGTTGCCCACTTTGAGCGCCAATGCAGGCGAATACCTTGGCTTCGGTCAATCGCCTTCTTACACAGGCGTTTACGTTTCGGACAATTCCTCTTCTGCCTCGTTTGGCGCAAGTGTTTCCTTGCCGCTGTTTCAGGGATTGAACCTCTTCAACACCGCCAAGGCCGACGCCCTCAACCTGCAAGCTAGCGAAATGGACCAAAAAGCCGCCCAACTCAACCTGAAACTCAACGTGATGGCCTTTTACATGCAGGTGCTCTACGGCAAGGAACAGGTTGAAATCGCCCGCAGGCAAGTGGAACTGTCCACCGAACAACTGCAAAAGACCCAGCAACTCTTTGAAAATGGGCGTATTGCCGAGGCTGATGTCTATGAGAGCAAAGCCCAACTCGCCACCGATCAAGCCAACCTCACCCAAACCGAGACCAATTTGGCATTAAGCCTGCTCACCTTGACCCAAGCTCTTGAAATTGAAGACAGTAAAGGGTTTGAAATCAGTGAGCCAGAAGCTTTCTTTGCCAACCAGGAACAGCCCTTTGATACTCCCCAAGCCACAATCGCCTTCGCATTGAAGTATCAACCCCTCATGGAAGCCGCCCGCCTACGCCTGCAAAAGAGCCATTACGACCTGAAAGCCTCAAAATCAGCGTGGTATCCCTCGTTGAGTTTTTACGCCGGTTATTCCAACGGGCTGTACCATTATTTCGGCGACAACTACCCCAACACGCCCATCGACGAGCAACTGAAACGCAACAGCCGTGCGCAACTCGGCGTTTCGCTCAACATCCCGATTTTCAACGGAATGAAGACGAAATACCGTGTAAAAATGACCGAACTCTCCATCGCCGACCAGCAACTCAGCCTTGAGAATACGGAGAAAACCCTGCGCAAGGAAATCCAGCAAGCCTACGGCAATGCAGAAGCCGCAAAACAAAAAATGGAAGCTATGGTAAACAGCCTCGATGCCTCGCGCATCGCCTACGATTACGCCAAAGCCGGCTACGACATGGGCAAGAAAACCCTGTTGGAGCTAAACGAAAGCAAAATCCGTTACCACAAGGCCGAATCCGACTTGCTTCAAGCGCGATATGAATACCTTTACCGCTGCAAAATCATTGAGTATTACAGAAATGCGGAATAAATGCAATTCGCAATAATTCAGTTTTAACTTCGTTATTTAGTCAAACAATGAAATATCCTATAGAAAAAACAGCAACCATGAAAAAGCGTATCTTTATCCTCTTTGCTCTTATCGGGTGCTTCGTTATGCCCGCTTTGGCACAAAACAAAATCACGGGAACCATCGTCGAAGAAGCCAACGGCAAGGGCATCCCCTTCGTCAATGTGGGGCTGTTCCGGCAGGCCGACAGCGTCTTTGTGAGCGGTGCGGCTTCCGATGACAAAGGCCGTTTCGAACTTTTGGCCCCCAACGGCGACTATCGCCTGCAAGTGTCGGCCATCGGCTTCCAAACCTACGAGCAAATGCTGACGGTGAAGGGCAACCAAGACCTCGGCCTGCTGAAAATGGCTGAAGGCTCCACCAAGCTCAGCGAAGTGGTGATTACCGAAAAACGCCCCTTGTTTGCCGTGGAAGGCGAAAAGACCATGTACAACGTGGCCGAAGACAACAGCATCCAGACGGGTACGCTGTCCGATGCCTTGCAGAACGCTCCCGGCGTGGAGGTCGACGTGGAGGGCAACATCACCCTGCGCGGCACTTCGAGCGTGGAGGTGTGGATTAACGACAAACCCTCGCACATGACCGCCGAAAACCTCAAGACCTACATCCAGACCTTGCCTGCCAACAGCATCGACCGCGTGGAAGTTATCACCAATCCCTCAGCGCGTTACGGTTCCAACGCTGACGGAATCATCAACATCGTGACCAACGCCAAAATCCAAAAGAACGAGTTCTTCAGCTTCGGCGTGAATGCCTCGACGAGTCCCTACATCGGGCCTTGGGCATCATACGTCTGGTCGAATGACAAACTGACTTTCAATGCCTACATCAACGGCGGTTATGGCGTTTGGAAAGGAAGTCGGTTCTCGGACCAATCGCTGTTCAACGAAGCACATCAGTTGGCCAATCACGAAATCGACACTTCCATTTATAACAACAAGGGGTATAACACAGGCGGTTACTTTAGCCTTGACTATGAGATTGATACGGCAAACAGCATCAACGTATGGTTCAGTGGTTGGCCCAATTTCGGGCGCACTATCAACAGTATGTCGGTGCATCGCGACGAGTTCCTGCCAGATACTTTGACGACCGCCTTCGACGAAAAAAGAAACGAATGGGATCGTGGTTATTTTGTCAATGGCGGACTGTATTACCAACACAAATTCGACAATGACGGCCACAGCCTATCGGTCAGCATAGATGCCATGGGTTGGGGCAGTGGCGACGGCGGCGAGATGACGAGGTCGTTCACTTCACCCTACACCTATCGCAAAATCATGCGTCAGGAGAGCCAATACAGTTCCTTCGGCGCTGAAGGCGAAATCATATACAACCGCCCCTATTCCGAGAACGGCGAGGTTTCGGTGGGCTACGCTTTCGGCATCGACCCTGAAAAGCGTTATCTCATCACCGACACCGTGTTCAATCCGTATGCTGATGCAAATGATTGGCAATGGGACAAAGACGTTTACCGTTCCTACAGAGCCAATTTCAACAAGCTGAACAACGAGGCCTTCATCACCGTGCAGCACAAGTTTGGCGGTTTCACGGTGAAGCCCGGCATCCGCTTCGTCAGCGAATTGGTCAGCGGTGCCTATCCCGATTCGTCGAAATACGATTTCAAGAAGCATTTCTTCAGTGTGAGGCCTTCGTTGCACCTTTCTTACAGGACGGAGTCGATGCACAACTTCAAGTTGAGTTACACGCGCCGCATCGCCGCGCCAGAAGCGTCGCAATTGAGTGCTTTCCCGTTGTACGAGGAGGACAACTACAGCACGGGCAATCCTGACTTGGAGCGCATCTACACCAACTCGTTTGAAGCCGGTTGGACCAAATATTGGATGAGTTTCGGCTCGGTGGGCTTGTCGGCCTACTATCGCGGCAAGTCAAACGAAGTCAATACGATAACGATTTCGTCCGATAGCACTATGTATTGGCTTTACGGTCGTCCAGTGTCGTATAGTTATCCCGTCAACGTGGGCAAGAGCTATAGCACGGGCTTGGAGGCCAACGTGATGTATCGTCCGAGCGGCTTCTTCAACCTGCGCTTCTACGCCAACCTTTACGATTCCTACATTTATACGGAATACAACGGGAAACCCTACGAGTCTGATATGTGGTCGTACAGCTTCCGCCTCAATATGTGGGCCAAACTTTGGAACAAACTTGAAGTGACGGCCTCGGGCTACTACAGCTCCCCGACGCAATCGCTGTTCAGCGAGCGTCACGCCCGCTATGGCATCAATGCCGGACTTCGCGCCGACTTTTTCGACCGCAAGTTGTCAGTTTACATCAATGCCAACGACATTTTCAACTGGAACAGTTGGGGCAGCACGAACTACAGCCCGTATGTGGAGTCCATCTCCAATTCCAAGTACAACAGCCGCAGCGTCGCCGTCGGCGTGACGTTCCGTTTCGGCAAGATGGAGCTTGAGCAGATGGCCCGCCAAGGCGAGGGCGAGTCAGGCACCGCCCCTCAGGGGATGGGGGGGATGTAAGCATTGCCCCTTTCATGATACAACAATCCCTCTACCTTGTTTGGGGTGGAGGGATTTTTTTGATTGATAGTGCCATTTCCTTATAATGTCTTGCTACATTCAACACTTCACGTCTGAAGTATTCCATCATCCATCTCGCATCACACATTATTACGGCTCTATGAATACAGGTGTACCTTTTGCATTACTATGCTTTCTTTTCCTATCTCATCCAAAACTTTCCCGTTATACTATACCGCTAGCTTCTCAGGCATCTGCTGGATGACTTCACCAAGGAGTAGTTTGCCATTGGCGTGCTTGTTTCGTTTTATGCCGTCGCTGCCCCACGTGCCCCACTGCTTGAAGAAAAAGGCAGCACCATGTTGTTCCACCTGCTGCTTGATGTTGACTACCCACTCCAACAGCATGGGACGAGCCTTGGGGCCGCTCTCGCCACCCACGATAATCCAATCAATTCCCCGAATGTCCATCTCTCCCAAATCTTCAAGCAGAGGTTCACACGATAGGAACTTAATGCCGGCACCCAGTTTCCGCAAACAATCGATGCGCGTTTTGACCCCACGACATTCCACCGTAACGCCCAACCATACATTCATCGGGACGAGTCGGGTGCTGAAATATTCGGCCATACGCTCAGCTCGTTTGGTCAATATCTGGTAACGATGCTGGGGACTTCGGCGAATGGTGTCCATGATGCGGTCGACAAACTCAAAGGGCACCTCTTCGTGGAAGATGTCGCTCATGGAGCAGACAAAAATATTGTGCGGTTTATTCCATTGCAACGGCTCTTCCAGATCTTCCTCGTGCAGGGTCAATCCAAAGCCATTGCGGTATTTCTCCAACCCCATGGCCTTGAGGCGACGAGACATCACCTCAGCATAGCAATGAGCACAACCCGCCGACCGCTTGGTACATCCTGTGATGGGATTCCATGTCTTGTCAGTCCATTCTATTTTGGTGGTTTTTGATGACATTGCGTACTATTTGATAATGTCTTTTGCAATCTTTACTGCTGTCGGATTATTTGAAGCAAATGCAAAATGGAAAATAGGAATGTTCCGTGTATTGTAGAGGACTAATGGTCGCTCGGTCACATATTTGAAGATTTTCCTCAATTGTTCGATGTATAGGTCTGCAATCAAGCTAATAGGCTCTTTAACTTTTTCAACAATCTCAGTTTCTCCAAAAAGGGTGGATTCTTGTCGGGTTTTGTAGAAATATTCTTTCAAATAAGCTTCATCTTTTCCGAAGAAAGAAACGAGTTTGTCAATATGGGTCAGTTTGCATCTTCTATCCAACAGACGGTTGACAATAACACCTGTCGGTATGAGAATCCACAGGTCCGTACCAGTTCCTTTCAATTGCTCTATTGTGGCCCAATTTACTTGCATTCCGAATGGATCCAATAGAACCAAAGATTTCATCTTGTTATCAGCATGCATTGCTTTAGCCAATTCGGCAACTTGACTATTTGCATCTGAAGCTCGAAATATCAACTTCTTATTCGCCTTAAACGGGGTGAGTTTTTCTTCCAGCATCTGACTCGAAACAGCATCTTTGTCTATGAAATAGTAGTAGTCAAATCCATCTTGGGCAATACCCAAAACTCGTTCTGCTGCCCCTTTATAGGGAGTCAGTTCCTCAGCGGCGAGCTGATGTTCGTCAATTAAATCAATCATCAGCTGGTTATCATCAGACACTATTTCTGCATTACGAGAGCCACTTCCAGCAAAACCGTCAAAATATACCAATTTCCAACCGTACTGGCCACGATATTTGTTCATAATGGTTAGGTATGCATTGACATACTTCTCAAATGCGTTCAATTTTTCCTCCGTCCATGAACCGCCCCAAGAAGAGACTGGTTCGTTGGCCATCGTGTCCTTAGAGGCTTCTTCCGACATTTCGTATTCTTTTACCATCGACACCATTTTTATGTACAATCCGCATTGCAAAAATACACAAAAATTCCCCAAACGAAGAAACAAGCTTTATTGAATCGCCAATTTTCACCCCAAAAATCCCAAAATTTCACCCCAAATACGGGATTTTCGCCACATTTTGCCCGTTTTGGACACATTTTCCACACAGCTTGACACGATGCTGTACTTTTGCGGCGTTTTTAATCAAAATCGAAAACGAGTAACAACCTTTTAACCGAATCGAAATGAAAATCATTGGAACAGGAAGCGCATTGCCGAAACTTACGGTAACCAACGACGACTTGGCCACCTTTTTGGACACAAACGACGCTTGGATCTCTTCCCGCACGGGAATCCAAGCCCGACACCTATTATCCACCGAATCTTTATATGACTTGGCCGTTGAAGCCGCTAACAAGGCTATCCAAGCCTCGGGGCTTCGTACCGACCAGATAGATTTCCTGTTGGTCTCGAATGTGGCGAACCAACACGTCACCCCAGGACTGAGCTGCATCATCCAAAAACGCATTGGCGTCACCTGCGCGGGCCTCGACATCAACGTGGCTTGTGCCGGTTTTGTCAACGCCCTGATGCTTGCCGACAGCATGATTAAGGCGGGTCACGCCAAGAATATTTTGATTGTGTGTGCGGAAGAGCCCACCAAATACTGCGATTGGCACGAAAGAGACTGTAGCGTGTTGTTTGGCGACGGTGCTGGTGCCGTGGTGCTCACCGAAGGCACAGCCTTCAAGGACGTGAAGCTCACCATGATTTCCGACCGCGACGTGCTTTATTACGAGCGCGGCATGGAGACCACACCTTTTGAACAACACTATACAAAAGGTCAGCCCCTGGTGATGAAAGGCAAGGAATTGTTCAAGACCGCCGTCACCGAGTCGGCCAAAGACATCCAGAACGTGTTGGATTATAACCATTTGACCCACAACGACATCGACTGGTTTTTGCTGCATCAGGCCAACAAGCGCATCATCGAGGGCATCCGCCACATCATTGGCGGTCCCGAGGAGAAGTATCCTACCATCATCGAGAAATATGGCAACACCTCATCGGCCAGCATCCCGATTATGCTTGACGAGATGCTGAAAGACAACAAGATAAAGCAGGGCGACAAGATTATTATGAGTGCCTTCGGCGCTGGTTTCGTCTCAGCCGCTTGCCTTTGGGAATGGGAGTTTTAATTGAATGCAGAATGATGAATGTAGAATGATGAATAGATTGGTTTTGTCCCAATTCTGCATTCTTAATTCTGCATTAAAAAAGCAAACAGAGAATAAAAAAATAGACAAATGAATACTGAAATTAGAAGAGTTGTGATTACCGGCATGGGAGCCGTTTCGCCCATTGGCAACGACCTGCCGACAATATGGAAAAACCTGATGGACGGCTATTGCGGCATCGATTTCATCAAGTCGTTTGATACCACAGACCTTCCCGTGAAGATTGCCGCCGAGCTGAAGGACTTCAACCCTGAGGCTCTTGGCGTTGACAAGGCTTTCGTCAAGCGTAACGACCGCTTCGCCGTCTACACTTTGGCTGCTGCTTATCAGGCCATGAAGGACAATGCAGATATGCAGATGAGTCCCGACCGTTTGGGCGTGTATGTCGGCTCCGGCATCGGTGGCTTCGACACCATCATGCGCGGCGTCAAGACTTATTATGATGAAGGTGCGCGTTGGATTTCGCCCCTGATGATCCCCACCATGATTGGCAACATGGCTTCGGGCAGCGTGGCCATCCGCTACAACGCACAAGGGCCTTGTGTGCCCATCGTAACAGCTTGCGCCACAGGCACTCACTCCATTGGCGAAGCCTATCGCGCTATCAAGCACGGTTATGCCGACGCCATCATTTCAGGCGGCTCTGAGGCAGGCATCAACCCCGTTTCCATCGGCGGTTTCGCCAACTGCAAGGCACTGACTAAGGCCGAAGACCCGAAACATGCCTCCCTGCCGTTCAACAAAGACCGCGCAGGTTTCGTCATCGCTGAGGGTTCGGGCATCGTCCTTTTGGAAGAGTACGAACACGCCAAGCAACGCGGCGCGACGATTTACGCCGAGCTTTGCGGCTACGGCAACTCATGCGATGCCTATCACAGCACCGCCCCGCGTCCCGACGGGACGACACAATCTTTGGCCATCAAGCAGGCTTTGCAGGAGGCCAATTTCAAGGCTGGCGAAAGCATCTACATCAATGCCCACGGCACTGGAACGCCCATGAACGACAGTGGCGAGACCCGAGCCATCAAGATTGCGATGGGCGAAGAAGAGGCTTACAAGGCGCACATCAGTTCCACTAAATCGGAAATGGGTCATGCCCTCGGTGCCGCTGGTGCCATCGAACTCATTATCAGCGTAATGACACTGAACAACGGCATCATCCCGCCCACCATCGGCTTGGACAACCCCGACCCCGAATGCGACCTTAACTACACGCCCAACACGCCCGTCAAGGCCAATGTGGACATCGCCATCTCCAATTCTTTGGGCTTCGGCGGACATAACGCTTGCCTTGCAATTCGAAAGATTTAATTATCACAAAACACAAAAAACAATGCAAAACATCAAAATAAACATGAGGCGGCTCCACAACCGTGTCGCCGCCGGAAGCCGCCAGTTGGCAGGCTTCCCAAAAGTAAAGAAAGGTTTTGACAAGTTTTGAAAGTTTTGTGACCAACAATTAAACGATTAAACAACTCAACAAATCAACAATATGAACAGAGACGAAATCAAACAGTATCTCCCCCACCGCGAGCCAATGCTCCTGGTCGATGAGATGAACCTCGATGAGAACCATGTGTGCCATTCCAAGTACCATGTGACGGGCGAGGAGTTCTTCCTGAAAGGCCACTTCCCGGGAGAACCCGTCGTGCCGGGCGTCATCCTTTGCGAGATCATGGCCCAATCGTGCGCCCTGTTGATGAAAGACGACCTCATCGGCAAACTGACCTTCTACACCGGCATCGACAAGGTACGTTTCAAGAACAGTGTCAAGCCGGGCGACACCGTCGAAGTGGAAGCCACATTGACCTACCACATGCGCAACATCTACATCTGCTCTGCCGTGCTCAGCGTGGGCGGCAAGATGTGCGTCAAAGGCGAGCTTTCATTTGCCCTCCTCCCCGACACGAGGAATAAGCAATGAATCCAAAATCTTGAATCTTAAATCTTTAAATCTCAAATCAGACTATGGCAACAATTCAAGACAAGACAAAAGCACTGATTTCTTCCAAGCTGAAAATCGACGAGAGTGAGATTAGGGAGGGCAAGAATCTTTTCAACGATTTGGGTGCCGATTCGCTTGATTTCGTAGAACTTTCCATGACTTTGGAGCGCGAATTCAATGTAAAGTTCAGCGAAGAGGACTTGTCTAATGTCAAGACTGTCGGAGACTTGTATCATCTGATTGAAAAATACACCAAGTAATCATTATGTCACAAAACATACAAAACGGACAAAACTTCTATTACATCGGAAGCACGCCAACCGGCTGCTTCCGGCGGCAAGCGGTTGCGAGCCGCCATAGTTGTGGTTTTGTGGGTTTTGATGGTTTTGTGATGAAAAAAAGACAAACACAATGAAACTTTTAGAAAATAAAGTGGCTCTGATTACGGGAGCCGGTCGCGGCATCGGCAAGGCCATCGCCCTGCGTTTTGCCCAGGAAGGCTGCAACATCGCCTTCACCGACATTGCACTGAACGATGTCGTCATGGAAACGGAAAAAGAACTGGCAGCTCTTGGCGTGAAAGTCAAGGCTTATGCTTCTAATGCCGCCAACTTTGAGGAAACCCACAAGGTGGTGGACGAAATCGTCAAGGACTTTGGCCGCATTGACATCCTTGTGAACAATGCTGGTATCACTAAGGATACTGCGTTGAAGCGCATGACCGAAGAACAGTGGGATGCCGTCATCAACGTGAACCTCAAGTCGGTGTTCAACTTTACCAAGGCTGTGCAGCCCGTCATGTGGAAGCAGGCCGGCGGCAGCGTCATCAACATGAGCTCGGTGGTAGGCGTTTCGGGCAATGCCAACCAATGCAACTACAGCGCTTCGAAGGCTGGTATCATCGGCTTCACGAAGAGCGCGGCCAAGGAGATGGGTGTGCGCAACATCCGCCACAACGCCATTGCTCCTGGCTTCATCATCACCGCCATGACCGATGCCCTTCCCGAGGATGTCCGCAAACAATGGGAAAGCCTGATTCCGCTGCGTCGCGGCGGCACGCCTGAGGATGTGGCCAACGTGGCCCTCTTCCTCGCCAGCGACCTCAGCTCGTATGTCACAGGACAGGTCATCCACTGCTGCGGCGGTATGAATTGTTAATCCCCCTGCCCCCTTATAAGGGGGAGTAGGACACCGGAAAGCGTGACTTCAGGACGCGAGAACGTGCCACCAAGGTATGGCATTTTGAGATTTTAAATTGAAAACGATAGCAGAAGGAAAGCCTTGCCGATTGGCGGGGCTTTTCTTTTACTTCTTATTGAACGCCTCCAACACCTTCGCCGAATAGGTCTTGGAAACGGGCACCGAATCCAATCCCTCGCGCTCGAAGTCCATAACAAAGCCATCAGCCTCGTTGTGCAATACGCTCACTTTCTTGATGTTGACGATATAAGAACGATGGCAGCGCATCAAACTACTGGAATCCACGCAATTGTCGGCGATGGTCTGCATCTTGCAACGCAACATATAGCTCGCAATGTTGCCGCTGCGTTGGTAAAACACATTGATGTAGTTGTCCTCCGCCTTGATGTAATAGAGGTTGTCCAATTTGACCGACAGTTTCAGGTTGCCGTTGTTGTCCATCAGGTTGATGATTTCGGTGTGTTGGGGCATCACCGTTGCCGCGTGTCTTTCAATAAGATAGACAGAATGGTGACGGTGTAAGGAACGGCCAAGGCGACAAAGGTGATGAGAACGCTCTTGGCGTAGAGATAGCCAAAACTATGGTTGGTGGACTGAATCTCAAAATAGGAAATCAGGGTGTGGCACACCGCAATGATCATGATTTCGAGGAAAAGCCAAAGAAGATAGAGCCAGAAGGGGAAATGACGACTTTTTCGGATGACCCAATTCATCATCATTCTGCTGAGGACCAAAAACATAGTGCCAGCCCCGACGAAAGCGGCGGTGATGAAGAAATAATGGCTACGTCCCACCTGAAACCAAGCCGTTTCCGAAAACGGGACGTATGCGGTCAGGAACACCAAGGCGAACAGCGTCGAGATAATCACATTAAGCACCTGCCCGACGGGTTCTGTCAGGCACTCAGGCGTTTGCGTTATCAGGCGTTTGGGGAATCTCATTGGCTTTTGTTCAAAGATTGCCGCAAAAATATAAAATTTACATGAATTACCATGAATTAAACATGAATTATCCAGTAATGAAATTAATGAAAATTCGTGATAAATTATTGGTAATTTGTGTTTTATAAAGAAAAAGGACATTCCCTCAAGACCTCCCAAATCAAAGAACCTTCAAAACCCTTCTGCATAGCGTAGGCCGCCAATTTGCGTTTTTTCTCGAAATCGTTTTCAGCCCTCACGGTTTTGGACTTGGTTTTCAGAATGTCGATGAGCCGTTGTCGATAGGTTTCTTCGTCGGTTTGGCCAAGGGCTTCGTCAATTATCTCTTTATCAATGCCTTTCTGAATAAGGTGGAAACGGATTTTGTTCACGCCCCAGCCGCTTTGGTTGATTTTGCCGCGCACGAAACTTTTGGCAAACCGCTCATCGTTGACAAAACGGTTATCCAACAGATAATCAAGGATTTCGTCTTTTTCTTTTTGCGGGAGGTCGAAGGTTTTCAGTTTGTCGCGCACATCCTTTACGCAACGTTCCTGATAGGCGCAATACTTGGCTATTTTGTCCAAAACTTGGTCGGGGGTGAGCGGCTTGTCAGGTTGTTTGGGCATTAGCAGTCGATTTTAAGGTCGCCGTCTTTAATCCAGCCGATTTTTCTGAAAATCAAGCCGAAAAGCCACGATAGCACGGCGGGCAGAATGAAACAAACCAAAGTCAAACCCATCCACATATTTACACCACCTTCAGGCATGGCCGTATAGATGCCTATAGGCCCGACAAGGCCACAAGTGCCCATACCTGAACCGATAGGGATGTTTTGCAAATGGAAGACGCAGGTGGAAATCGGGCCAGTGATGGCGGCAGTGAGCAGTACGGGAATCCAAATTTTCGGGTTTTTCACGATGTTGCCCATTTGCAGCATAGAAGTACCCAAACCTTGCGCCACGAGTCCGCCCCAGCGGTTTTCCCTGAAACTTAGTATGGCGAAGCCAATCATCTGTGCGCAACAGCCCGCTGTTGCAGCACCGCCTGCCAATCCACCTAAACCGATGGCGAGACAGATGGCAGCTGAACTAATCGGTAGCGTCAAGACCATTCCGATGACCACAGAAACGACGATGCCCATAAGGAAAGGTTGCATCTGCGTGGCGTTTTCGATGAAAGTGCCAAGCGCGGTCATTACCCTTTGAATGGGTGCGCCCACGGCGTAGGCCACCAAAACACCGCTGATAATCACAACAGCAGGCGTGACCAAAATGTCGACTTGGGTTTCCTTGTAAACCATTTTGCCCAACTCAACGGCCACAATGACAGCGGCGTAGGCTCCCATCGGGCCACCGAGTTCGTTGCCTGCAATGCCCACTGCGATGGCACTAAACAATACCAAACCCTCACAACCGAGTTTGTAGGCGATGGCCACCGCAATGGCGGCTCCCGTGGCGGCTTTGGCGTATTTCGCGATAGTCACGAAGGCCTCAATGCCAGTTTTGTCGCCCAAGGTCTGGAAAATGGTTCCGATGAGCAACGAGGCGAACAAGCCCAACGCCATAGCACCAAGAGCGTCGACAAAATAGGCCTTCCAAGTGAGGTCGATGTTTTTTCGGTGCAAGAAGTCTTTGAATTTTCCCATAGGTAATTATGAGCCGCTTTGCGTCACTGCGAGGCACGAAGCAGTATTCGTTAATTCGCCGTTTTTTGTCGGCCAATGAAGCAAATTATGCGAATAGATTGCTTCACTCCGTTCGCAATGACGCAAAACGTGTCAATTAAAATTTGATGCTTTCAATGCCGTTTTCCTTCATCAGGTCAGCGAGTTTGGTGTCGTTGTCGTCGACGGCTGCGAGGCAGTTCGTGACGATGCGCACCTTGTTGGCGGGATAGAATGCAATGAGGTCCTTTGTGGTTTCGTACACACAGTAATCCGTGGCGATACCGCAAATGTCGATGCCTTCAAAATGCTCAAATTCGTCGATGGTGCGACGCAGCTTTTCACCACTTTGCTCGTTTTGGAAGATGCTAAATTCCTCTTTATCAGGCAAATTTCCTTTGAACATGTAATGGATGTTCGGGACGTTGGACATAATGTTGGTCAAGACCTCTTGAAGGGCGGGGTAAACTTTCATGCCTTCGGTGCCTTCCACGCAGTGAGGCGGAAACACACCACCTTGCTCCACAAACGAGCAGTGGTTCTTGGGATGGGCGTCTTGCGTGACGATGATCCAACCATAGTTTTTCCAAGCACCTTCGTTCAAGGCCTTGGCAAGGTAGTCCATGGCGGCGGGACCGTTTTTGGTGGCCAAACTGCCTGTGGTAAAGTCAACCTGCGGGTCGACGATGATGAGCAGACGATTAGGAAGTTGGGGCTTCTCTGCCTTGGCTTCAGTCTTTTGGACATCTTCTTGTTGCTTCTTTTCCTTTTTCTCGTTGTTGCAGCCCGTCATGGCAAGGGCAGCGATGAGCACGATGGCTCCGATAAGATGCTTTTTCATTTATTTATGTGTTAGAAATTTGCGGCAAAGGTAGTGAAAAATTCGGAATGCAGAATGCTGAATTCGGAAATCGAAGATTAGCTACACTGAATCGGAGATTTCGGCGCAGCCAATATCGTGACGTGACATTGGGCTTAGCCCATTATTCCGCATTCTTAATTCCGCATTCTGCATTAAAACAGTTTCTTGATCCATTCGGGATGGCCGATCTTGCGCAAAGCGTTCTTCACCCACTCTCTATTCTCGGGCTTGTACCAGAAGAAAAACCGCTGCTGGGCAAGTTTTTCCTCCTTTGTTTTGGCACAAAAAACGGGTTCCAAGGTGTAGGGGTCGTAGCCGGAATAATAGATTTCGGTGGCTAAGGTCATCGGAGTTGGGGTGAAGTCTTGCACTTGTTCCAAATGATAACCTAACTCTTTGGTTCTTAGGGCTAAATCGGCCATATCTTCAAGATAGCAATCGGGGTGCGAGGAGATGAAATAGGGGATGAGTTGCTGGTTGAGATGCTCCTTTTCGTTGATTTGGTCGAACTTTTTCTTCAGTTTGACAAACATATCGAATTTGGGCTTTCGCATCAGTTTCAGGACGACATCGCTGGTGTGTTCGGGCGCGACTTTCAGCCTTCCGCTGACGTGCCGCGTGACCAATTGGCGGAAATATTCGTCGTAGCCCATCGCCTTGTTTTCCACCGGTGTGCTGTCGTGCAAAAACAGGTCGTAGCGGATGCCCGAGCCGATGGTGGCCTTCTTGACCTTCGGGTGCGCGTCCACCTCTTTATATATGTCGATGAGCGGATGGTGGTCGGTGTTGAGGTTTTTGCAAACGGTGGGTTGCAGGCAGGTCGGTCGGGCGCATTTTTCGCAGAGGCGCTCGTCTTTGCCCTTCATTCGATACATATTGGCTGACGGGCCGCCGAGGTCGCTGATGTAGCCCTTAAAATCCTCCATTTCAACGACTTTCTCCACCTCGCGCATAATGGATTCCTTGCTCCGCGAAGCCACGAACTTGCCTTGGTGCGCCGAGATGGTGCAAAAAGCGCAGCCGCCAAAACAGCCACGGTGCAAATTCACCGAGTGGCGAATCATTTCGTAAGCGGGGATGACACCACGCTTGGCGTATTTCGGATGTGGTAGCCTCGTGTAAGGCAAATCAAAAGAAGCGTCAATCTGTTCGGTAGTAAAGGTTGGCAAGGGCGGGTTGATGACAAGTCTTTGGTTACCAACTTCTTGAATTAGTCTTGCCGCGTGTTTCTTGTTCGATTCTTCTTCGATGTGACGGAAGTTGGAGGCGTATTTCTTTTTGTCCTTGAGGCAGACTTCGTGCGAAACGAGTTCGATAGTTTCGCCCTCGAAGTCGGACAACGGCTGTTTTTTGTCTTGCAAAAAGAAAGTCTGCTGAATGTCAGTCAATTCGTTGACTTTCTTTCCGCTTTGGATGGCTTTCGCGATTTCCACCATAGTGAGTTCGCCCATACCGTAAACGCCAATGTCGGCCTTTGAATCCACCAAGATGCTGGGTTTCAGGCAGTCGTCCCAATAGTCGTAATGCGTCACGCGCCTTAACGACGCCTCAATCCCGCCGATGACGACGGGCACATCGGGATAGAGTTGCTTGAGGATGTTGCTGTAAACCACCGTGGCGCGGTCGGGGCGGAAGCCCGCCTCGCCGCCTGGGGTGTAGGCATCGTTGCTTCGCAAGCGTTTGTTGGCCGTGTAGTGGTTCACCATCGAGTCCATACAGCCTGCCGACACGCCGAAATAAATCCTTGGCTTGCCGAATTTCTTGAAGTCGCGCAAATCATCCCTCCAGTTGGGCTGAGGAATGAGAGCCACGCGGAAACCGTTGTGTTCCAACACCCTGCCAATGACGGCGGCCCCAAAAGCGGGATGGTCGACGTATGCATCGCCAGTGACGAAGACGATGTCCACCTCGTCCCAACCGCGTAGGTCGGTTTCTTTTTTCGTTATGGGGAGCCAGTCTAAGAGGGTCATTTTCGTGTTTTCTCCAATAATCCAAAAAAGCCTATAAAACAATACCCGGCAGTTTGATTGCTCAGGGACTGTCGGGACTTAACGATGCAAAAATACAAGTTTTTTCTATAATGCAAATGTTTTTGCAAAAAAAACTCAGATTTTCGTCACTTTGTCACAAACGGCAACTACATGGTTCACTCCATACAACAGCGAATCTGCATCTATATTCATCCATTGAAACAATTGCATTATCTGTGTGTAGCAAAACAGGACACTTCGTGTGTCAATATTTCCTGTGTTGCCAAAACAAATTGGCTCATGATGGGCAATCCTGTTTCGCATAGTGTTGATGACATCCAATGCGTTAAAAACGTATGTGTTGTCATACTGAAATTTTGGGGTAGAGGTGGGCTTGTTTGGGAATATGTTCAGCAAACAACGGCCCGACAGTCGGTATTGCACATTGTTGAACATGTATTTCCACACTCCAAACTCCATCTCTGCCAACAATTTGGTGTGATTGTAATTATGGCTTCGAAGGAGTCCTTCATACGCTTTTTTGATGATTTTCCTTGTACCTTCAACACGAGGATCCACATCGAATCTACCACCAGGCAACACAAAATCGCGAAGCCAATCATTCCCGTGGTTCACTTTCATTTCTTTATTAATCTTGTTTCTCAAAGACACTTCGAAACAACTGATTATTGCATACATTTCCTGTGAAAGCCTCAAATTGTATCGATACAATGTCATTGCTCGTTTTGTGTTATTGGCACATGCCGAAACATAACGATGCATTCGTTCAGGAGAAATGGCGTCCTCAAATTCGCTGTATTTCATTGTATGGTAATTCTATCGGCTGCAAAAATATAAATTTTTCTCCCAATCCATTTGTCCAATCGGAAATTTCCCTATTTTTGCCCCTGTCAATCCGAGAGAAAACGGGTTGATGAAGAAAGCGCATTTTTCGCTTTATTCTGCGATTGGTAAACTTGGACACTTTGCTGATTGATGCAGGAATAGAAAAATGAATGCTTCCTTGGAGTATTGTATTCCTACGATGCTACAAGTGGAGTAATTCAAATTCCTTATCTGCATCAAAGGGAGTCCAAGCCCTACCAATCGAGATACGGCAAAGATGAATGGCTCCACTCTCTTCATTCGTCAATTGGATTCCCGTTTGGGCTGTTGGGGAACAAACAAAACAAGTTTCAAATGAAGTTGAGAAACTCATCATTGAGAAGGCGGAAAGCAATAGCGACAATGCTTGCTTTATCGTTGCCGTTGAGCGTATTGGCACAAGGAGGACTGTTTCAACGAGGTGATGGCAATACAGACCAAAACTCGGGACTTTTGCGCGATGGAGAGGCAACCATTATGATGACCAACCAAGCCTTTGGCACCCCCAATGGAAGCGACCTGACCAACCAGACTTTTGGTACACCGATAGGCAGCGGACTCTTCGTTATGCTGATGGCTGGCGCAGGCTATGCCGCATTGAAAACAAACAAGAAAACCAACAAAAAGTAAAAAGGAGAATCGAAAATGAAAAGAATAAGCACAATCATAATGGCATTGGTCGTGGTAATGACAATGGCGCAATGCAAGAAGGACAGCCCAACCACACCTGACAATCAGAACAATGTTGTGACCATCACCCTTGACGTGAAGAACAATAATGGCTCAAGAGTGGATGTGAATACTACTACGGGTACAGTTGATTTTGAAACTGGCGACAAGGTTTATGTCGGGAGCGGCGGCAAGTATGTTGGATTCCTGACCCACAACGGCACCAATTTTGTAGGCAACATCACCAACCCGACCGAAAACCAGCCCTTGCAGTTCTACTTCCTTGGCAATGTAATGCCAACCGAAACGCTTTCCGCAGGAACAACCGAGGAATGTTCGGTAATCATCTGCGACCAAACGGAGCATTTGCCCGTGATTTCGTGTGCTGCCTCAAACGAAAACTATGTTTCGGGTTTGACATCCTACACGGGGCATTTGTTGAACAAGTGCGCCTTGGTGAAGTTCAATGTAACTACGCCATCCAATTCGCCTATTTGCATTACAGGAATGAAAAACAAGGTGACGGTGGATTTTACGCAAAACACGATGACACCCAGCGTGGATGGCAATGGAGTGATTATGCTGCCTGCTGGAAGTGGCGAGAATGTTGAGAAATGGGCGATTTTGCTGCCGCAAGAGGCTTTGGAGGAAGGGGAAGAAGGGTCGGCTTATTCCAGACACGGTGATTATACGGGCATTCGCCCAACGATTCCTAGTATTACGAATAATGGATATTTATCTCAAGGAATAAGTATTGAAGTCAATACTATTGTTGTTTCTGAAGTTCCAATTGGAGCCATTAATGGGTTATTTACCATAAATTCAAATGGGGATAAAGTGTATTTTTCACAAGGGAATCTCCAATATATTGGTAGTGCTTCAACACCTTATTGGAGATTTGCTGAAAAACAATGGGATTATTTTGGAGTTGATAATCAAGGTGGTGCTTCGCAATTCATAGATAGAGATTTATTCGGATGGGGTACAAGTGGTTATAATCATGGTGCTGTATGTTATCAACCATGGTCATATAGCATATCAGACCAAGATTATTATGCATACGGTTTAAGCTGGGCTGATCTTAATGACATGACTGGTCAAGCAGATTGGGGCTTTAATGCTATTTTTAATGGTGGAAATCAAGAAAACCAATGGCGGACTTTACAAACGGGAGAGTGGTCTTGTTTATTGCTTAGTCGCCCTACATCTTCTGGCATTCGTTATGCCAAGGCCAAGGTTAATGGTGTTAATGGAATTATTTTACTTCCTGATAATTGGGATGAATCCTGTTATTCCTTGTATTTACCTGATTATGATAAGACTCCATTTGATGGAAATATAATTTCTTCTTTGGATTGGGAAAGTTTTTTTGAAAGTAATGGCGCGGTTTTCTTACCTGCCTCGTTTAATAACAATAATACAGGAGGTTTTTATTGGTCCGCTTCAGGATACAATTCAAGCAATTCCCATAGTGCTCATTATATGTATTTTAATAATACTAATGCTTCTGCTGATGACGGTTATTATAGTCATAGATATTCTCGACTTGCCGTTCGCCTTGTTCAAGATTATTAAATGACAGAATGTCAATGATAGGCAATACTGTACTGAACCCCGATAGTTAAACAAAACTTTCGGGGTTTGTTATGCAGAAATACTATACTTTTGTGGTCTAAAAATGAGTATCCTATGAATGCTGAAGAATTATTTCAAAAAGTTAGGAATGATTTGCCAATAGAGCATGATTCAGACGATTTTATTTATGATGTAAAGAAGACCTACAAAAGGTATTTTGATGATATTTCAAGTCTTGAAGTAGATGCTTTTGGAGATGAAGAGTTGAGAGATGCTACAATTCAAGATGTCAAAGTCCGAATAAGAAATGTAGTGATGGTGTTGAAAAGATACTATGAAGGGTGTCATAGTGAGGCCTATCAATTGCTGAAAGAACAAATTGTAAAAACTGATGGTTTTTTGGATATTGATGTAATAATTAAAGAAAAAGGCGAATACTATTATCGAGCAAGAAATAATGATGAGAGTATTCGTTCTTTTGAGGATATGTTTCATATTCCAAATAATAAGAGAGGTATAGTGAAAACAGAACGGTTTAGTGCGCCAGGCTATCCTTGTCTTTATTTGGGTAATACGGTTTATGATTGTTGGGAAGAGATGGGACGTCCTTCTTTTGAGGAATTATCTTTTTCGGGTTTTCGGGTCAAGGATGATTTTATGGTGTATGATTTACGAAAACCAGATGAAGTTGCTTTTGAAAAAGGAAATCTACCAAAAACTCTAATACGGCTGGTATATATCATCGCGTGTCAATTTAAAGTCCTTCATAAAACACACACATTTAAACCCGAGTATATTATACCCCAATTGATATTAGAATTGATTATTTCTTCAAATAGAGAGAAAAACAAAAAAGAACGTGGTCTTTATGATTTGCCTTGGGGTGTAGCATATACTTCTACGCATCAGGCAAAAGATTTCCTTTATCAAGAAGATTACTTGGAAAATATTGCGATTCCTGTTGTTGACAGCAGTTTCAAGAATGCTCATTGTGGTTTTTTAGCGTCTTTATTCGAAATTTCAGAACCGATTTGTTATAGATATGAAGAACTTAAAGAAAGGCAGACGGGGTTGTTTTGGGAGCCAATGGAAATAGATGAAAAGGAAAAAATTGCAAGTAAGTATGGGTTAACAAAGTTGGGGTTTATTGAACGAAGGCTGAAAAAGGATACAGAGTATAATTGTTTAGAGTATTTAGTGGTAGACAAGCCCACATTAAGTTTTTCGTACGAAGGAAGGCCAAAGGATGTGATGATAAAGAGTAGTGGTAATTGGTCATTGTCATTTGAGAATCCGCCTGATGAATTTGAGGGTTTGTTTGAATGATTCAAAAGAGTTTTGTAACCTCTTACAGAAATAATAAGATTACAAAATACCTCAGAAAGCCTGATTATCAGCATTTGCAATGCGCGAATGAATAATGCGGTTGCTGTGGTACGACAGCCCCACAGCCCGGGCGGGGTGGTGTAGGACTGTCACAAGGTTGCTGAGCCTGTCGAAGCACCGTGGCAGCCGCTTGTTTATGTCATATTTTCTCCAACGAGTCTCTCATTACACGCTTATTGTTTAAGCGTTACATAATACTTTACAACAAAACGGCGGAACTTCAAAAACTCCGGCGTTTTTGGTGAATACTCGTGGATTAAGAAACTCCTCCGCCATCCGATTAATTTCCTCAATGTCCAAGTTATCAAGTTGGATTGTCGGTAGCACTTTGAAAGCGAAAAATTCCGCTTTTTTTGCAAATACTCATCACATTTCAAAAAATCGCTGTATCTTTGCCATCAAAACATCATCATTATGTCACAATCAGCTTATACTATCCGTTTGGATTCAGACTTGAAAAAACGCTTCGATACGCTTTGCGAAGGCTTCGGCATGAGTGCTTCCACGGCGTTTAATATTTTTGTTCGTGCTGTTGTCCGTCAACGCAGTATTCCTTTTAAGATTGAGATATCGGAAGAAGACACAATACACGAAGAAGGACGCCGTGCGTTTTTGGAAATTCGCAAGATGGCAGAACAAGGCGCTTTTCCCGACCTTACTTTGGACGAAATCAATGAAGAAATCCGATTGGCACGGGAGGGCAAATGAAAAAGAAGATATTTGCGGTCGTTGACACCAATGTCATCGTTTCGGGGATGATTACCAGTAATTCGGCCTCCCCAACAGCCAAAGTATTGGATTATTTGGGTGAAAAGCATATTACCCCTTTGTATTGTGAGGAAATTCTTCAAGAGTATGAAAGCGTTCTGGGTCGAGAAAAGTTCAATCTCCCAAAAGAAAAAGTTGAAAAGTTCCTCAAAATGATGAAATCGGATGGCATTGCCTCAAGCAGAGTGCCTTCCCACGAAGTTTTCACTGACCCGAAAGATGTTGTGTTTTACGAAGTTGCCTTGTCTAAAGAGGATTCGTTCTTGGTTACGGGCAATATCAAGCATTTCCCGAAAGTGGATATGGTGGTCACACCAGCGGAAATGATTGAAATCATAAAGCGCAATTTGGAAGAATAGTTTTCAATACCGCCCGAAAACCAATATGAGTTTTTTCCAAAGTTGATAAAAAATCACAATTTTGGAAAAAACTCAACCGAAAATCCTACACTTCTTTCCAACGAGTTTTACCGTTCAAAAACCCTCAAAATCTTCAATTTCGTCTTCTCCATCTTGCCTCCGTAAGGATGCTCGCGCAAGGGCAGATTGAACCTTGTTTTTCCTTTGAGCACCGTTTGTGGATGCGTGAACTCTCGGAACCCCCACTCGCCGTGATAGGCACCCATACCGGAGTGGCCTGTGCCATTGAAGGGAACGCCTTTCACCATCATGTGGATGCAGACCTCGTTGATGCAACCACCGCCATATTGTTGGGTCTGCATGACGCGGTTGGCCCATTTCATATCCTTGGTAAACAGATACATGGCCAAGGGATGCTCGCGCTCGGCGATGGTGTCCATCAGCGCGTCAACTTCGGCATCTTTGAAGGGCACGATGGGCAACAAAGGACAGAAAAGCTCGTGTTGCACGATGTGTTCGTTGATGTCGACGGGATAGATGAGGGTGGGCGCATAGCGGCGGGTTTCCTTGTCTCCGATGCCACCAAACACGATGCGGTCGCGATATTCGACGGCGAGGCGGGCGCATTTGTCGTAGGCAGCATCGGTGATGAGTTTGGGATATTCGGGATTGCTTTCAGGATGTTCGCCGATTTGCTTGATGAAGGCTTGCTTGAGTTCCTCAATGAAAGGCTTTGCCACCTCTTCCGCCACGGCTATCTGGTTGATATTGATGCAGATTTGTCCGGCGTTGCAGAGTTTGAAGAAGGCAATTTTACGAGCGGTATCCTTCAGGTCAGCATCCTTGCGGACGATGCACCAGTTGCCGGTCTCGCCACCAAGTTCCAAGGCCACAGGGGTGAGATTTTTGGCGGCTTCGGCCAACACATGTTTGCCCACGGAAGGCGAGCCTGTGTAGAAAATCTTGTCGAAACGCTGCGCCAGACATAAATCTGCCACATCGTGGCCACCATCAATCAAGGTGACGTATTCGGGCGGGAAGACCTCGGCGAAAAACTTTTTGAGAAATGCAGTGCTGGCCGCCGACTTTGAACTGGCCTTGATGACCGCCGTATTACCGCCACACATCGCCGCCGCCACCACGCCGATGGTGAGCAGCATCGGGAAGTTGAACGGACTGATGACCAACGACACACCGTAAGGCATCTTATACACCTTAGTAATTAGGCTCGGGAAGCACATAAGCCCGCTGAAATGCCTTTCGGGGCGCGACCAACGCCGCAAGCCGCGAATCATCTCGTTGATTTCCACGATGATGGGGCCAACGTCGCAGAGATAAGCCTCCACGCGGCTCCGTCCAAGGTCTTTAGCGAGAGCGTCTTCCATCTCGGTTTCGTGGGCAATCACGGCGGCTTTCAGTTTCTTGAGTTGCTGGATTCTCCATTTAATGGGTAGCGTGGTGCCGGTGCGGAAAAACTTCCGTTGCGCGGCCACAATTGCGCTGATTTCGTTTTCGGTGTAGGACATGATGAGGGGTTATGGGTTGGATGTGACGGATTTTAGGATCTGTTCTATATCGTTATTATTCATTGTGATAGGCGCAGAATAATTGATGGAGTCTTGGACAATCATTCGAGTCAATTCCTCGTAATCCTCGCTTTTTACGGGAGACACGAGTTTGTCCATGCCGCATTGAGCCATCAATTGGGCGACGGCTTGCAGGAACAATTCGGCGGCCTGCTCGTCGTCGGTGTCGAGATGGGCAAAATGGCAATGTCGTGCCAACATGGCGTACTTTTCCGTGCAGACTTTTTTCTGAAACTCCAATACAGGCATGAGCATCAAGGAGATGGCTTGTCCGTGCGGCAGATGATATTTGGCTCCGATGCTGTGTGCAAATGCGTGAACATAGCCTGCCAACTGCGTGTTGATGGCGTGGCCGCCAAAATAGGCCGCCCGACACATGTTCAAACGCGCTTCGATATTCTCCGGTTCGCGAATCACGACAGGAAGATTCTCGAAAATAAGCCGCACACCCTCCTTGGAGAGATACATGTTCGCCTCATCCACTTTGACATCGCTGACAGCACCTTCAATGACATGGCTGAGGGCATCCATGCCGCAGGCGGCAGTCACAGTTTGAGGCGCATGGATGGTTAGTTCGCTGTCGAGCACCACATGGGTCACATCAAGGCCAATCAACACGGTGGAAGTCTTCACTCCTTGGCTGTTATGCACCACGGCACCCACAGTGACTTCGGCTCCAGTGCCAGCCGTGGAAGGCACCGAAATCATGGGCAACGTCTTACCCGGGACAGGCAAGAACTTCATCAGCAAGGACTTGACGCTTCTACGAGGCATCTTTGCTCCAGCAGCAATCATCTTGGTGGTATCCATCACCGAACCGCCTCCGAGGGCAATCACACATTCAGCCTGACATTCAATGGCCATTTTGCGACCCGCTTCAATGAGGTTGATAGTAGGTTCGGAATTGATGTCGTTGTAGATGGCATAATGGATTTCGGCCTCCTCCAAGGCTTGCGTAATGGCTTGCTCATATCCGAGGCTGCTCAAAGTTTGGTCTGTGACCACCAGCACATTTTTGTAGCCGCATTTTTGGCAAATCTTGCCCATCTTTTTGCGTGCGCCGTGGCCTTCCACCAACTGTGGCTGCGGTAACGGGACGGTGTGAATCACCTTGCCGGGCAAACGGTGAATCTGTTTTCTGATATGATAGGTTTCCATGATTTGATCTTTAGTGGAGCAAAAATACAATTATTATTCGAATTATTTTCATATCTCAAAAAGATTTCCGACCTTTGCAGCCTCAAAAATCAAAAATGGATTTGTAATTAAAAAATTGTAATTCAAAGTATTATGAGTAAGTTTAACGACATAATGAGCGAAATCGGTCAGGCTTTGGTGAGCAAAAAGTTCTGGGTGGAACTGCTGATTATGACTTTCGGCATGTTTATGACGGGCGTTTGCGTGTATTATTTCCTCGTCCCGAGCAAACTGATTGTCGGCTCCATTTCGGGTCTCTCCATCGTGCTGACCAACATTTTCAACGGCATGGGCATCAACATCAGCCTGTCGATGATGATTTCCATCATCAACGCTATCTTGCTGATTCTGGCCTATTTGCTCATCGGAAAGGAGTTCGGCCTCAAAACGGTCTATTGCGCCATGATTCTCGGTCCCATGACCAAGTTCTGCGAATGGCTCTTTCCATGGGAAAACTTCGCCACCCCAAACAGTTACCTTATTAATATGGGTGTCGACCCCAGTTCGGCCTATTCCGTGATGGGCAACCCGTGGTTCGACCTGCTTTGCTGTGTGATTATCCTCAGTGCGGCCCAAACGCTGATGTTCTCCATCAACGCTTCCACGGGCGGCCTCGACATTTTGGCCAAGATCGTCAACAAATACTTGCACTTCGACATGGGCAAGTCGGTGAGCGTGGCGGGTGCCATCATCTGCCTCACTGCTTTCGCCATCAACCCCTTCCAGATGGTTGTCATCGGCCTCATCGCCACTTGGATTAACGGTCTGGTAGTGAATATGTTCACAGCCAACCTCAACCAACGCAAGCGTGTTTGCATCGTCTCGAAAGATTACGACCGCATCCGCCGTTTCATTATTGACGACCTACATCGTGGCTGCACGCTTTATGAAGTCATCGGAGGCTACACCAACGAAAAGTCGATTGAATTGGAATCGTTGCTTACCAACGACGAATTCTCAAAACTGATGGAATACCTCGGCAAGAACGAAATCAATGCCTTCACCACGGCAGGCAACGTGAGCGAAGTCTACGGTTTGTGGGCCAAAGACCGCCACCGCACAAGAAAACACGCTGAACGACGTTAAGAATAAGAGGAGTAGAGTAATGTTGTTTTTTTCATGGTCCGCGGTTCGGAGCAATCCGGCCGCGGTTTTTTTGTATAATTTTTTTTTCTACTTTTGTGCCAAATTAAAACCTTACGAAAATGGAAAAGATTTTAGACAAATTCCTGAGATACGTCTCGGTGGAGACGACCTCCGACGAAAACTCCGAATCGCAGCCCAGCACTGCCAAACAGTTGAATCTCTTGCAGATGCTTCGCGATGAATTGCAAGCTATGGGCATTGAAGCCACGCTTGACGAATATGGCTACGTGATGGCCACGATTCCGTCCAATGTAGACAGGGATATTCCCGCCATCGGCTTCATCGCGCATGTGGATACCTCGCCCGACGCTTCGGGAGCCGACATCATGCCGCAAATCATTGAGAATTATGATGGTGGCGACATCATCCTGAACAAAGAAAAGAACATTGTCTTGCGCGTCTCGGAATTCCCTGAAATGGCGCAATATAAAGGCCAGACGATGATTACCACCGACGGCACGACCCTACTCGGTGCCGACGACAAGGCTGGCGTGGCAGAAATCATGTATGCCGCCCAATATATGATGGAACATCCCGATTTCAAGCACGGCGAAATCAAGATTGGTTTCACGCCTGACGAGGAAATCGGACGCGGTGTGGTGAAATTCGACGTGAAAAAATTCGGTGCCAAGTATGCCTACACCATGGACGGCGGCGAAATCGGCGAGTTGGAGTACGAAAACTTCAATGCCGCTGGTGCCAAGATACACATCCAAGGCAGCAACATCCACCCCGGCTACGGCAAGGACAAGATGGTGAACTCGATGCTGATTGCTATGGAACTCAATGGGATGCTGCCCGTGGAACAACGTCCGCGCTTCACACAGGGTTACGAAGGTTTCTTCCACCTGACCGAAATCAACGGCACGGTTGAAGAAACCACGATGAACTACATCATCCGCGACCACGACCGCGCGAAGTTCGAGGAAAAGAAGGCCTTAATCACCTCAGTGGCAGAGTTTTTGAACAAGAAATACGGCAACGTGGTGAAGTTGGAGCTGAAGCACCAATACTACAACATGCGCCAAGAGGTGAAACCGCATTTCTTCATCGTGGAGCGTGCCATCAAGGCGATGGAAATGGCCAACATCAAGCCGAAAGTGCAGCCCATTCGTGGCGGCACCGACGGCGCCAACCTCTCGTTCATGGGTCTCCCCTGCCCTAACATCTTCGCCGGCGGACACAACTTCCACGGCAAGTTGGAATACGTGCCCCTTGAAAGCATGATTAAGGCTTCGGAGGTCATTTTGAACATCATTACGCTGTTCCAAGCGGAGGGATGAAGTATCTCAACCCTCGACAAGCGCAGTGCAGTCGGGGAGAACACAGCAAACAACAATCAACAAACATAATAACAAAATGAAAAAAACTATCCTCATCCTCCTCTCCCTCTTCGCTTTCGGGCTAAACATTTGGGCTCAATCGTCATCGATTACCGTAAGCACGGAGTCTGATTTAAAATCTGCCATTGGTAACCCTAACTACAGCCAAATCCATTTGGGTGCTGACATTGTCTTGCAAGGCGTTCAACGCGATATAGATGATAAAAGGCTTTATGTCACACTTGGCGACCGGGAAGTGACACTATACATGGATGGTCATTCAATAAGCCGCGATCCGAATTCCTTCGACGATGACTCCGATTACTCTTATGGCCAGGTTATCTATTTGATAAGTGGCACACTCACAATCGCATCTGGTTCAAATACGATTGGAAGTATCATTTCCAGCGGTCACTCCGACTATGGTGGAGGTATATATGTCTGTGCCAATGCCATTCTCAAATTGAATGGCATCACCATCCAAAACTGTCAAGCCAACAACAATGGCGGTGCCATCTATAACGAAGGCACAGTTGAAATAATACAAAGCAACAACCGCACCACTATCCAAAACTGCTCTGCCAGCGTCAATGGCGGCGGTATCTACAACAACGGAGGTACTCTTTCTGTTTCTACCTCTGATATCTCTGGTTGCACCGCTTCAGACCATGCCGGCGCCATTTGGAACAAAGGCCCGCTCTCGGTCACGAACTGCACCTTCACCGACAACAACGCAAATGATGTAGGCGGCATCTATAACGCAGCCAATGGCTCTGGCTCCGTAGTCGTTGAGGGCTGCACCTTCACCCGCAACAGCAGCACCGGCGGTTGCGGCGCCATCGGCAACGCCACCAGTGCCACAGCAATGACCATCACTGACTGCAACATTTCCGGCAGCAATGCAGGCACCAACGGCGGCGGCCTCTGGAACGGCAGCACGGTCACGCTCAACAATGTCTCCATCGAAAACTGTAAGGCCCTCGGCACAGGCAACGAACAAGGCAGAGGCGGGGCTATCCTTAACAACGACGGCTGGCTAACCATCAATGGCGGCAGCTTCCAAAACAACACTTCGAGAGAAGGTGGGGCTGTTTACAATAAACAAAGTGCCATGATGACCATCAACAGTGGCACCTTCACCGACAACACTACTACCCAGTACGGCGGTGGCGCCGTCTCCAATCATGGTACACTCCATGTTTACGGCGGCACCTTCACCAGCAACAGCAGCACCGGCAACGGCGGCGGCATCTACACCAATGGGATTCTCTATATGAAAGGCAACCCCATCATCAAAGACAACACTGGCACTAACAGCACAATTAACAACCTCTATCTCGCAGACGACAATGGCACCACTCGCGTCATCGATATAAACGGAGCTTTCACCGAAGGGGCACGTATTGGCCTTACACCCTATAATACATCACATACCTTAACCTACGGATACAAATCCAAGAACCCAGACACTGCCCCTGATGTTTTCTTCTTCTCCGACAACAATTACGGCGTTCAGTTGAGCGGCAACGAAGTGGTCTTAAACACGGCTGCTTTGGTCGAGCCAGCCAACTACATCGATGATGACGGCACCGAGAAAACCGCTTGGACTTGCAACAGGTTGAGTGTCGTCAGCGACGGCGCAACGCTAAACAGCGGATGGTATGTGGTGGATGCCGACACGACCTTCAACAACCGCATCACAGTGAACGGTGACGTGAAATTTATCCTTACCGACGGCAAAACCCTTACCACAACCAATGGTATTGCTGTCAACGAAAACAACACCCTTACCATTTATGGGCAAAGCGGACAGTCGGGAATTCTCAATGCCAATTCCATCGATCTACACGCAGCAATCGGCGGCAATTCTTCCAACAATACCGGAACCATCACCATCAATGGCGGCCATGTCACAGCACAAGGTGGTAGTGGAGCTGCTGCTATTGGCGGCGCAATCGATTGCAATGGCGGAATCATCACCATCAATGGCGGTGTCGTTGATGCCACAGGTGGAGGGACAGGAGCCGGTATCGGAGGGGGAAATATTGGTAATGGCGGCTCCATCACCATCAATGGTGGCACTGTCACAGCGCAAGGTGGCAATGGAGCTTCCAGCATCGGCGGCGGCTATGGGAGCAATGGCGGAACTATCACCATCAATGGTGGCAACGTCAATGCCATAGGTGCTACCGGCATCGGGAACGAGGAAGCCACTATCACTCTGAACTGGACAAACCTTACCGACAGCTACACCTCCACTACCTACGAAGGCACGGTTACTGTGGAAACAAACAAATTCTTCACTTCCACCGACGGCACCATCTTGAGTTTGTCTGGCACAGTCAGCGACAACAGCATCTTGACAGACAAAACCCTTGTTCCGAAAGCAGCATACCACATCAACACTATATGCAATATCGATGAATTCTCCAGTCAAATCACCCTTTCCGACGAACTCGCCTTCAGCGATTCTATTGTCACGGTAACCATCACTCCCGTTGACAAATATACCTGTTTTGTCTCCGCTATTGGCGCAACCTCGGGCGACGAAATCACCCTCAACAATAGCGGGAACTCCTACACCTTCACCATGCTTTTCGAAGAAGTCAATCTCTACGTCGATTTCATGATACCGTATCTGGACCTTGCCGGCGTGACACAATACGCGACCGCACACTCCATCACGAGCAGTACCACTTCTTTGGGCGATGGCTGGTATGCCGTTACCTCAAATGTGACCAACAGCAACCGAATCCAAGCCGAAGGCGACGTGAACATCATCCTTTGCGACGGTGTCACCATGACCAACAGCTTGGGCATCGACACTTATGATGAAAAGAGCCTGAACTTCTGGGGACAGCGTGCAGGCACCGGCACATGGAAAGTGACAGAACCCGATAACAGCAACTATGGTATCGGTAATAAAGATTTTAATAATGCTCATGGTTATATCAGCTTCAATGGAGGCACGGTCAGAGTACAAGGCGGAACTATGCAAAAAGGCATCCGTGGCGAAACCATTACCCTCTATGGAGGAACTGTTTTGACAAACAGCTACGGAAACATTGTCACACTGGAAAGGTTCTTTTCAGATGACAACAATACGATATATGAACCCAAGGTCTATACCTATGATTATCATGGCGGGACTGATCTTGACGACAAAACACTGAAGCCTGCGGGCAAGCTATTCCTCACCGAAGGTGAATGGTGCAATACCGGCAACTGGTATAAAGGTGAACTGCCAAGCATTAACGATTATGTACTCATGCGCGCTTCAGCCACCATTCCTGACGGTTGCGTGGCCCAGGTTTACAGAGTATTTTTCAGCGACAATGCCACTCTCACTATTGCCGATGGCGGACAGTTAATCTACAGTTTCTACAATGCTGACCATCCAACTGAAGATCAATTCCTTCAGGCCACGGTGGAGAAAAACATTATAGGCACAGGCCACGATGACTGGGCAAATGCAAGCAACGGCTGGTATTTCATTACTGCGCCAATGTACACCCCCCTTCATCCGTTCTATTCGACCAATATGCTTACCGACGACGACCCCACACTCATCACCGAGACAAACCCCAGTGGACACTCCTACGACCTTTACATATACTTTGCGGACAATGCCAAGCCGTGGTATAACTATCGTCAACATGACCCTTTCAACATCGAACATGGAAGAGGTTACCTCTATGCCAATGCCAATTCGATAACCTTACGGTTTATGGGCCTGGTGTATCCCTATAGAGGTGCCGATAATAACAAAGTAACCCTTGTGAGGAATGGCTGGAACCTCATCGGCAATCCTTTCACCTGCAAAGTCACCGTTGACCATGCTTTCGCCGAACTGAACAACGGAAGTGCCGTTGACTATAAGACCAGTGGCAACACCATCATGCCTTGCGCGGGTATTGCGGTTTATGGCAATGCTGGTGATAAAGTGACCTTCACCATGGTCGAACCAGACCAAGCCCCTACTCCGAGCAACCCCAGCCTGAACATCGCTGTGACGCAACAAGCCCCCGACCGTGGCACTGCCGCCATCATCGACAACGCTATCGTGAGTTTCAACGAAGGCAGTGCGCTGCCCAAATTCCACTTCATGGAGCAGGATGCCAATATCTATATCCCTCAGGACAACAAGGAGTTTGCCATTACCACAAGTGAAGGCTACGGCGAGATACCCGTCAATTTCAAAGCCACGAAAGACGGCCAATACACCATTTCGGTCACCCCCGAAGGCGTTGAAATGGACTACCTGCACCTTATTGACAACTTGACTGGTGTCGACATCGACCTTCTGGCTACGTCTGACTACACCTTCACCGCCAAGACCACCGACTACGAATCGCGCTTCCGTCTTGTGTTCGCCTGCGGCGATGCCAATGGCGACAATGAGAATGCACCGTTTGCCTTTGTCAGCAATGGTGAAATCATTATTATGGGTGTTGGAGACGCATTCAATGCGTCTCTACAGATTGTTGACGTGATGGGACGCATCATCGTCTGTAGAGACGCAGTGCCTGCGTCTCTGTCCACAAACGGGATTGCCCCTGGCGTGTATGTTTTGCGTCTCATCAATGGCGACGACGTTAGAACGCAGAAGATTGCGATAAGATAATGGAGATTCCCCTTCGAGCAGGAGAAACTCCCATAGCAAATCGGCTTTCAGACTCTAACTGTAAGCCGATTTTTTGTATTTTTGCCAATTGAAATGAAAAACAACAGCAAGTCGGTTAGCGGGAACAAGATAGCTCTGGCAGCGGTTTTCACCATTGCCGGTGTGGTGTATTGCCTCATTTCTTTGGTCAACCATTACCTCTTCAAGACCTACGCGCTCGACTTGGGTTTTTACACCCATGCCATGTACGACTACGCGCATTTCCGTATGGACGATTGCAGCATGTTTCTGTCCAAGCCCCAAAACATCTTGAGCGCCCATTTTGACCTGTATCTTTTGCTGCTCTCACCTTTGGTGTATCTTTTCGGCACCTATACCCTGCTCATCGTCCAAATCGCGGCGGTGTTGTTTGGAGGATGGGGCATCTACAAACTAATAAGTCTCTATTCCGACGACGACTGGATGCCGATTTTGGCCACGACGGTTTTCTTTTTTTCATTCGGCATTATCCACGCCTTGTCCTTCGACTACCATTCCAACGTGGTTGCGACCATGATGATGCCCTGGATGCTGTATTACCTGAAAAAAGGCAGCTACAGGCTTTCCGCTCTTTTTGCATTACTGTTGGTGATGGGCAAGGAAAACATGTCTTTGTGGCTGTTTTTCATCGCGTTAGGCCTGATGTGGGACTATCGGAAGGACAAAAAGGCCCTTTGGTATTTAACAGGTTGTGCGGTTTTCGCGGCAACTTATTTCGTCGTGGTCAATATGCTGATTCTGCCGCGATTGGGAGCACGGGGCATCATGCGGTATGAGTATTTGGGCAGCAATTACCTCGAAATCGCCAAAACACTGATTACCAATCCACGAGAGACGTTAAACATCTTGTTCACCAACACGAGCAGTTTTCCGCATTATGACGGTGTAAAGGCTGAGTTTTACATCTGTGCATTGTTGTCTGGAATGGTACTTACTTTGCTGAAACCCAACTATTTGCTTATGCTTGTTCCGCTTATTGCACAGAAGATGCTGTCCACAGACAAATTGTTTTGGGGCATCAGTGTGCAGTATGCGATAGAGTTCGTGCCCGTGTTGGTCATCTCCTCTTTCTTGGTGATTATCAAGCTGAAAAAGACGATTTGGCAAAGATTATTGGCTGGAGCTTTGCTCATTTCCACCGTGCTGACCACTTTCTATACCATCGGTGTCCCAAAAGGGCTCGTCATGGTGGATCAAATCTGCATTTATCAAGGGCGGCACTACGAGCAGAAGCAATTCGATGTCCGATATGCCCGAGAACTGATACAACAAATCCCTGATGATGCCTCCGTTTGTGCCTCGACGATGTTTGTGCCACATTTATGTCTTCGTCCTGAAATATATGATTTCCAATCCGTTGCGCGTCATATTCATGCGGAGTATGTTTTGGTAACCGACTTCTATTTTACATACAAGAGTTTGGAGGAACTGACCGCACAGGGTTATGAAGTGCTGAAAACCGATGGCAATTTGTACCTGTTGCACAAGAAAAACCACACGCCATGACCGACTTAATACAACACAAACGGCAAAAGCAAATCAGTTTGGCGGTAGTATTTTCCTTCGCGTGCATCCTTTATGCCCTGATTTCCTTGGTCAACCATTATCTTTTCAAGACCTACGCGCTCGATTTGGGACTGTACACCCATGCCATGTATGACTATGCACACTTCCGCATGTGCGGTTGCGACATGTTCAAGACGGTGCCGCAAAACCTTCTAAGCGACCATTTCGACTTGTACCTCATCATTCTTTCGCCATTGGTCTATGTGTTCGGCACCTATACGTTACTCATCGTGCAAATTGCTGCGGTATTGCTCGGCGGTTGGGGCGTTTACAAGCTCATCGAGCTTTACACCGACAACGGTTGGCTTCCGATTTTGGCTGTGGCCACCTTCTTTTTCTCCTTCGGCATCATTCATTCCTTGGCTTTCGACTATCATTCCAATGTGCTGACTGCCATGATGTTGCCTTGGCTATTGTATTTCATCAAGCAAAGGCAGTTGAAGTGGGCGACCTTGTTTGTCGTGCTTTTTGTCATCGGAAAGGAAAACATGTCATTGTGGCTGTTTTTCATCGCCATTGGCCTAATGTGGGACTATCGCAAGGACAAGAAGACCCTTTGGTACTTAGCGGCTTACGCGGTTTTTGCCATTGCCTACTTTTTCATCATCAACATGATTGTGATGCCCAAGTTGGGTGGTATGGGAGGCGGTTTTGCGCGTTATGCCTATTTGGGCGACAACTACGCCGACATAACCAAGAACCTGCTCATGCACCCTGGCAAAGCCCTGCGACTTTTGTACGTCAATACGAGTGGTCGTCCCAAGTTGGACGGCATCAAGGAAGAGTTCTACCTTTGCGCTTTGCTCACTGGAATGGTTTTTACTTTGCTGAAACCCAATTACTTGTTCATGCTCATCCCGCTCGTTGCGCAAAAGATGTTGGCTTCCGAACACTTGTTTTGGGGAGTTTCCTTCCAGTATTCCGTGGAATTCATGCCCGTGCTTGTTATTTCAGCTTTTTTAGTGATTATCAAGGTGAAACAGCTGGTTTTGCGTTTAGTTCTGGCCTCGGCCTTGCTCCTTTCGACCATCTTGACGACTTTCTACACCATCGGCGTTCCCAAGTCGTATGTCGTCCTCGACCAAATTTGCGTGTACCAAAAGCGGCATTATGTGCAGGATGGCTTTGACACAAAATATGCGAGGCAACTTATCAAGCAAATCCCCGAAGATGCTTCGGTTTGCGCGGCCACGACTTTTGTTCCGCATTTGGCTTTGAGGCCCGAAATTTATGACTTTTTCGCCATGATCGACCACACCTATGCCGATTACGTCATCATCCACAAGGACTATCTCGATTATCGCATAGGAGGCCAGTTAATTTTCAAAAATCGTGCTGATTATGAAACTGTTGCGACCGATGGCACTATTCTTCTGCTGAAGAAAAAGCAGCTGCCAACCTTACCTTGAATAAGAACAAATCTTAAAAGGATGCGCGTCTTGCTCCTTTTCAAGATGGAAGCCCGCGTGTTCCAAATAATCCTTCACCCCACTGATAGGCATCATTTTATGATGAACAAAAACCACTTTGGCGTAAGCATTTAGGTCGGCATCGGCGTAATTGTAATCGTAGAAATAACCTTCCTTGAGCAAATAATCCTTGAAAACGTAGTAGTTGGTCGGCTGGCTTTGGGTGCGGAAAATCTCATGGCTTACGTCCAAATAATAGGTGAACTGCTTGTCGAAATACTCAGGCAAAATGACCAAAGCGTTCTCGTTTTCCTTTGCTTCAACCAATTGACTGACAATAGGTTTTATCTCGGAATGCCATCCACTGAAACGTTTGGTCGAACTATCGGGCGAGCAAGAAATGGCCATCGCCACGGCAAAAAGGCCCATCATACTGATGCCCAACGCTTTGCGTTTCGGAAACAGATACAGGCAATACGCCGCAATGGAAAAGTAGAAAATCGGGAAAAGGAAGTAGAAATAGCGGTCGAGGAAAAAGCCCGTGAAATAGGAAAGCACAAACGAAACCAGCAACGGAACAGTCCAAAGCAAGGTGAGGATTCCCGTGTTGCCGAAAACGCACTCTTTTTTTACAACACTGATTATCAACCTAATGAAAGCAGCAACAAGAATTACTATGGCGAAAACTGTTGTGACGGGAACATTGCACATTCGCCACAGAAAATCGTACAAAGCTTCCGGACTTGTGGTCTTGGCAATCCAAGTGCCATGAACGCCCGAATCGAAAAAGCGGGTGAACAGCACGGGGAACATTGGAGCGAAGAGCAGGATAAGCGATGCGGCGTGAATCAGATATGGTTTCCAGATTTTCTTTCTTATAGGATTGATACCCAACGCGATGACAAACTCCATCACGATAATCCAGACGGAGAGGTAATGGCCGTACATCAGCATAAGGTTGGCTATCGTCAACAGGATGAATTTGAAAGTTTTGGACCGATGGATACAGCTGATGAACAAGAAAACCGAGCTTGCCGTAGCAAACCCGATGAGGCTGTAGACGCGACATTCGTGCGCCAAATAAATTGAAAACGTTGAAAAACAATAGAATAGAGAGGCCACAATGCCAGCAAAACGGTGGATATGCTTTTCGCCGAGATAATAAATCGGGATAATGGTCAAGACACTGAAAATGAGCGATAAACTACGGATGGCGACCTCCGAGATAACAAAAACCTTCACCCAAAAATGCAGCAACAGTTCCCAAAGCGGTGGGTTGTCGCCCTGACAGAGCATCCTAACGAGGTCTGGGACGCTTTGCAAGGCCATGAAAAGTGAGAAACTTTCGTCGCCGCCGAGGTCGGTCTTGCCAATGTACCAAACTCGCAGCACCGAAGCCACCAAGAGCAACACAAGGCACTCAATGGTGGATTGACGTTTGGTGAGTGTTTGGAATGCTTTCATGGTTTGTTGGGTTTTTGTTTGGTGGCCGCACGTTGCGCCATCAGTTCGGAAACAGTGGGTTGCATGTAAATCAAGCCTTTACAAGCATAGACAAAGAAATTCTTGGCCGGTTTGCCGCAACGCTCAATGGTGATGGTGTCGATAAACTCAATCGACTCGAATCCGCCCGGATAAAGGGCTTCAGGACGCTTGAAATAGTGGCTGTCCGACAAAAACCAGAAATTTTCCCCTTTCTGGAAACCGCCACGCTTTTCATTGATCCACAAGTATTTGTGCAAATTGTGTGGCCACCCGATGCCCATTACTTTCATGCCCAAAGGCCGCGCAACATAATAGTCGAGGTTGGCGAGCGGGAACCACTCATCGGCAACGATGCCATCTTCCTCGTTCATAAGGCCTTCTGCGATTTTCTCCTCGCGCAAAGCAGCAAACTTCTCCTCCAACTGTTCCCAGCCATACATATCAAGGGTAAAGTCGTCTCGGCCTAATTTTTCAGGCTCGGAGTGACGGTCAAGTGGAATGAAACCCGTCTGGATTTCGATGCTTCCGAAAACCACTACAAACAACATCACACCCAAAGCCGCCACAATGCCTTTGGGCAGTTTGAAACTTCCTTCCAACACTGGATTCTTGTCACTTAACATACAAGCAATCAACAGGATAAGCAAGACGTATGCAGGTGCATTCCAATGCGGCAAGGTGGGTCGAGTGAGCGAGAAAGCCAAAAAAGTGAAAATCAGTGGCAAAGCCGTGCAAAGCACAAGTCGCAGTGCAGATTTCCCCATATTGATTTTCCCCTTGAATGCCGCTACAATTGACATGATGGCCAAGACGAAAATCACGGGGTTGTTGTAGAAAAACTCGCCTGCCAACTCCGTTCCTAAAGTGCTGAAATTGAGGTGACCGCCCCCTACCCTCTCACCGTGAAAACTGAAACTGATGAAGTCGTTTTGCAGGTTCCAATACAATATCGGGAGGCAACAAAAAGCTGAAATCAGCAAAGAGAGATACAAGAATGGATTTTTCAATTGTTTTCGGTTGAAAATCAGGATGTAAAGCCCCATCCCGACCCATAAGAAAACGCCTGAATATTTCGACAACATCGCGAGACCTGCGAACAATCCGAAAAGCAGCAAGTTCCATTTCTGGATTGCTTCGTTCCTCTCAATGACGCGAAGTGCTGTCCAAACTGCCAGCAGCCAAAACAGCATCAGCGGCGTGTCGGGCATGATGAAAATACCTGTAATGACGAAGGCGTAAATCGAAGCAGTGTAAAGCAATGCAGCATAAAAACCCGTCTGCGCGTCCTTGATGTCCTTCCCGATGCGGTATATAATATAGGTGTTGACGGTCATAATGACGACAGAGGCCAAGCGGATGAAGAACTCGCTGTCAAACAGAAGGTTAAGGCTGAACAATTGAATTACCCAGCCCACCATAGGCGGATGGTCGAAGTGACTCCAGTCGGGATAAAGCGCGTAAGTCCAATAATAGACCTCGTCGTTACCAAACTCCAACCATGCGGCCAACACTCCCCTAACAAGGGCACTGATGGCCAACAGCCAAATCATCATCCGATTGATATTCAACTCTTTGACTTGCATGGCCATTACGCTTGCTTTTCTTTCATTTTCTTAAAGAGATACCAACCAAAGGCCACGAAAGCCATGGCATAAACCAACCAATACAACACGGTTTGGGCATAATTGATGCTGTCCAAGCGGCGATCTACCACAATCGAAGTGGGATGGCGCGTGACGGGATTCAGGTACAGGAAATTGCGTCCGTTGATATCGATGCGGGTCCGCACATAATGGTCTTCGGGTTGGATGACATAGTAAGCTGTCGCAACACTATCCATGACCTTCAGCACCTTGCCGCCCTGCCCGATAAACTGCACGTTGCGCATGGTCTCCGCCGAAGTCTCGACAAACAAAGTGTCGCCGACCAACTGGGCGCGTGTCAGGTGATGCAACTCATGCGCTTCTTTCACCTTTTGGGATAAAGACAAAGGATAATAATAGTAGTTGTCGAACTCCACCGCGTAACACAGACCCTTATCCAATGCCTCGTAAACACTCTCTGCATCAAGGCTTTCCGTGTTAATCATGGTCAGGTTGTGGCACACCTCATGATAGTCGGTGATGTTGTGCGTGTCATCATCGCCGAGGGCATACACCCGATGGCCGTTGGAGAGGGCCATGTCCCAATGCTCAAAGGCGTTGCCGTAAGGATTCAAAACCTCAAGTAGACGGTAATTGCTCAACAGCTTCATCTCACCCACCTTATATCCTTTCGTGAACGAAGCATGGGCAGGCATGACAAAGCGGCTGTATTCGCCTAACTTATTAATCATGTGTTGCTTCATGTTGAGGTTCTGCATGAAAAGGAAGTCGGGCCAATACACCTTTTCCGCCCCAATGCAGATTTGGTGCGTCTTGCGGATAAGGCCGTAACCGTGTTCGTAGGCGGGGATATAATCCTCTCTATCAGCCCCATGCGCATTGATGCCCATGTAATCTGAAATCCCATAATGGTCGTAGCCCAAGGCCTGATACACACTGTCGATGGCCGTCTCGGTGCTTTTGCGCCCGTTGGTCAGCCCGAAATACTTGCGCGAATGGCAATGGAAATGGTATTTCTTCCATTGGTCGGGGTTCATGTCTTGATAGGGATTGTAAAGGTATTCGCCCTCGAAAGGTCGTGGCTCCTTGAAACTGTATGTGGGCACGGAGAGATAGACATACAAGATGAGCAACAGCAAGGCGATGCCCAGAGAGGCCATCACTCTGCCTAAATAGAACCAGAAGCTGTGTTTCTTTTTTTCTTTGTTCATACAGACTGCAAAACTAATGGAAAAATCTTTGTGTCACGCAGAATACGCTGAATTTTGGAATTTACTTTGAAATTTATTCAAGACAAAAAAATGTATATTTCGCCGAATTATTGATACGTTCCCCAGTCCTTCCACGACACATAATCGATGCCGTTGATGGTGCAAGTGAGGTCGCCGAGGTAGAAAACCGCGCCTCGTGTGCCGTCGTCGCCGCGAAGGGCGAGATAGTCGCGGGCGTTTTTCGAGAGTTTTTGCTCTGCCTCAATCGTACTCTTGATTTCGATGGCGAAAGTGCGTTTCCAGTCGGCGATGGTGTCCACCTCGAAGCCTTTCTGGTCGCGGAAATAGGTTAGATTGGGGTGCTTGCCTTGGTTCAAGCGGCCTTTCAGCAGTTCGGCGATGGCGAAAGTTTCCACAATGGCACCTTTGTTAGGGTGCAGAATCAACTCCTCCACCGATTCAATCCGCAGCAGATGGCAAAGCAGTCCTGAATCGATGAAATACAGTTTTGGGGTCTTGACCAACGACTTGCCAAGGTTCTGAGTGTCAGGCTCCAAGAAGTGGATAATGAACGACGACTCCAAGATGGAGAGCCATTGCTTGACGGTCGGGGCCGATACGCCGATGCCGCGTGCGATGCTGTCCATAGAAAGCATTTGGCCGCTATAGGTGGCGCAAATCTGGATGAACTTTTTGAACACGGACAAGTTGCTGTAGTTGATTTGGCTTTCCACGTCCAAGTCGAGGTAGGTGTCCACATAACTATTGAACCAATCGTCGGGCGAGAAATGCTTTGCGGTGTCGTGCAAAGGCGGGTAAAACCCTTTGAAAATAGTCTCGTAAACATTGTCGTTCAACAAGTTACCATCTTTCAACTCCCCGATGGAGAACGGAAGCAATCTCAGGAAAGCTGCACGACCGGCCAACGAGTCGGTCATGTTCTGCTTCAAATTGAACTGGTTGGAACCTGTCAGGATGAACTTGCCCGGAGTGAAAGAGCCTTGGTCCACATGATACTTGACCGCATCGAAAATCTCGGGCACTTTTTGCGCCTCGTCGATGATGGCGCCATTGGGGAAGGCCATCAGGAAGTCCATCGGATTGGCAGCGGCCAGTTCGCGGATGGTCTTGTCGTCAAACGAAATGTATCTTTTCTCGGGAAAAGTCATTTTCGCGAGTGTCGATTTTCCGCTTTGTCGCGGCCCCGTGATGCCAATCACAGCGAATTGTGAAGCGAGCCTCAAAAGGGCGTTTTTTGCCGTTCTCTCAATCATGATTTTGTCTTTTTTCGTGATTTCTGCGGCAAAAATAGTAAAAATCTAAAGTTTAAAGCGGAAAAATCCAAAGTTTTGAATGGAAAAATCTAAAGTTTTAGTTGGAAAAATCCAAAGTTTCGCAATTTAATGTTTTTCAATATATTGATAAACAAATGAATAGAATAAATATGTGGAATATTGTAAATTTAAAAACAACACAGTGCGTGAGCTTTTTTCAACAAAAGCAAAATTTCTTGTTTTGGTATCGAAAATTTATGTAATTTTGGCATCTGATTCCGAAATTGCATAAAAATGAAGATACAGTATCTGTCTCGAGATATGGAAAAGGCTATACTTGAAGCCTCTGATTATTATGGTGTTATATGCGTATCAGGACCTCGTCAGTCGGGCAAAAGCACACTATTGAAGCATCTTTTTCCCAATTATGTCGAATATAGCATGAAAGATATGCATGTGCGCGAGTTTGCGATGAATGATCCCGTGGCCTTTCTCAACCAAACCACGGAAGGCATGTTTCTTGACGAGATACAGAAAGCCCCTGTGCTGATGGAATACATTCAAGGCATCGTTGACCACGACCTCAATCGCAAGTTTCTTTTGACGGGAAGTTCCAACTTTGAGGTGATGAAAGGCGTTTCCGAGTCGCTGGCTGGTCGTGCAGGTGTCTTTGAACTATTGCCGATGACTTTGGCCGAGACCGAAGACACCCGAAACGATACCGACCTGTCGCGTCTTTTGTACGATGGCCTTTATCCGGCGGTGGCCGCTGGCAAAAACACAGCGAGGATGTTTTATCCGTCATACGTGAAAACTTATATCGAGAAAGATGTCCGCGACCTGCTGAAGATTCAAGACCAGATGCAGTTCATGCGGTTTATGAAGTTATGCGCGGCGCGTATAGGTTCCATTTTTGTCGCCACGGAACTTGCTTCGGAAGTCGGCGTCGACTCGAAAACAGTCACGCGTTGGCTTTCGGTGCTGCAAGCCTCATACCTTGTCACTCTGTTGCCACCGTATTATGAAAACATTTCAAAACGGTTGGTAAAAAGTCCGAAACTCTACTTCAACGACACGGGATTGGCCTGTTACCTGCTTGACATAGAATCGCCCAAACAACTCGACCGCGACAAGATGCGTGGCGCCTTGTTTGAAAACATGATTGTCATGGAAGTGATCAAGCACCGTTATAACCAAGGATTGGAAGGTGGCGTTTATTTTTACCGCGATTCCAACCAAAACGAGGTCGATATTCTGCTCAAGCAAGAAGGCGAAATCACGGCAATAGAGGTGAAATCATCGATGACATATCATCCCTCGTTTGAAAAAAGCCTGAAACAAGTTGCGGAATGGGTGGAAACGCCTGTCACGAAAAGGGCTATCGTCTATGCCGGTGATTTTGAGAATACCCACGGGGACATCCAACTGTTGAACTACAGGAATTTGAAAGAGTTGCTTTAAAAACTTAATCATTGGCACACTTCGCCGCATTATTGGTATGTTCCCCAGTCATTCCACGACACATAATCAAATTTTGTAACAAATGATACGCAACGAATCAGCGGAAAGTCTTATCTTTGCAGCCTAATTTGAAATCATTCTTAATAAGGATAAAATGGATACGAATCCGAACGAAAATATCATTAGCGAGGTCACAAGCAAGGAGTATGAATACGGCTTTGTGACCGACATTGAAACCGATTTCGCGCCGAAAGGCCTGAATGAGGACATCATCCGCCTGATTTCCAAGAAGAAAGAGGAACCCGAATGGCTGTTGGAGTTCCGCCTGAAGGCCTTTCGCCATTGGCTGACCTTGAAACAGCCCAATTGGGCACACCTCGACCTTCCCGAAATTGACTATCAAGACATTATCTATTACGCCGCGCCGCGCAAACGCCAACAAAAACAAAGCCTCGACGAGGTTGACCCCGAGCTGTTGGCCACTTTCGACAAACTCGGCATTTCCTTGGACGAGCAGAAGAAACTCTCAGGCGTGGCCGTCGATGCGGTGATGGACTCGACCTCGGTAAAGACGACCTTCCAGGACACGCTCTCGAAACACGGCGTCATCTTCATGTCGTTCAGCGAGGCCGTCAAGCAGCATCCTGACTTGGTGAAGAAATACCTCGGCAAGGTAGTGCCCTACACTGACAATTTCTTTGCCGCGCTCAACTCGGCAGTCTTCAGCGACGGCTCGTTCTGCTACATCCCGAAGGGAGTGCGCTGTCCTTTGGAATTGTCAACCTATTTTCGCATCAATGCGGCCAACACGGGCCAGTTTGAGCGCACCCTCATCGTGGCCGACGAAGGCGCGTATGTGAGCTATATGGAAGGCTGTACTGCCCCGCAACGCGATGAAAACCAACTTCATGCGGCCATCGTTGAAATCATTGCCGAAACCGATGCCGAAGTGAAATACTCTACGGTACAGAACTGGTATCCCGGCGACAAGGACGGCAAAGGCGGCGTTTACAACCTCGTCACGAAGCGCGGCCTTTGTCGCGGCGACCGCTCCAAGATTTCTTGGACGCAGGTCGAGACGGGTTCGGCCATCACTTGGAAATACCCGAGTTGCGTGCTGATGGGCGACAACTCCATCGGCGAGTTCTATTCCGTCGCCGTGACCAACAACTACCAGCAGGCCGACACGGGCACGAAGATGATTCACCTCGGCAAGAATACCCGCAGCACCATTATTAGTAAAGGTATCTCCGCAGGCCACAGCCAAAACGGCTACCGTGGCTTGGTGAAAGTGGTGCCGAAGGCAGAAAACGCCCGCAACTACTCGCAATGCGACTCACTTTTGCTTGGCGACCAATGCGGTGCCCACACTTGGCCTTACGTCGAGTGCGGCAACGACAGCAGCATCCTCGAACACGAAGCCACCACCTCGAAAATCTCCGAAGACCAACTTTTCTACTGCCAACAGCGCGGCATCCCAACAGAGAAGGCCATCGGATTGATTGTCAATGGCTACGCAAAGGATGTGTTGAACAAACTGCCCATGGAATTTGCGGTGGAGGCGCAGAAACTGTTGTCGATAACGCTGGAAGGAAGCGTTGGATAGTTAAAAGTTGATAGTTAAGAGTTAACATTTGACAGTTAGAGTAGTCCTGGAGGGACGGAAGATAATAGGCAGGCGGTGAAGCGCAGCGAAACCCCTGCCACGGAATGATAGAATGAAATAAACCCCGTTGGGGTGACAGAGATTAAATAATGACACAAACCCGTTCAAATAACACGCCTTTTTGGTTGCTGCTCATCGGAATCGTCCTGATTCTGTTGAGTAACAGCCTATTGACAGAAGGCATGTTCCTCGACGGAGTGACCTACGCCTGCATTTCGCGCAACATGACCATTGGTTTAGGCTCGTTTTGGAATCCGCATTACACCCAAACGATTGGCAATGTGTTCCATTCTCATCCGCCTTTGGCATTTGGGCTTGAAGCCTTGCTTTTCAAGGCTTTCGGAGATCATTGGTGGGTCGAAAAACTCTATTCGGCAGTCACTTTCCTCGTTTCGGGCATCCTCATTGCGGCCATTTGGAAACGCACGACCAACCGTCCGTGCATGGCTTGGCTGCCGCTGTTGTTTTGGTCGGTTATGCCAATTGTTTCTTGGAGTGCTACCAACAACATGCTTGAGAACACAATGACGGTTTTTGTCTTGCTTTCGGTCTGGTTGATGACCCTCAGTTATTTGAAAAACAACAAGATATGGCTGTTTTTGGCGGGAGTTGCCTTGTTTGGGGCTTTCATGTCAAAAGGTTTCACGGGACTGTTTCCGTTGGTTTTCCCAATCATTTACTGTTTTTTCGACGACAAGCGCCACTGGATCCAAGGCCCGATTGACACCTTATTATTAATGGTCACATTGGCACTGCTTTCGGGCACGATGTTTTTGGCTTTCCCGGTTTCGTTTGCCTATCTGAAAACCTATTTTAGCCTACAAGTCATTGGTGGCGGTCTGCATGAAGCAACGGTCTCTACGCGGTTTTACATCGTTTTTCGATGGTTGGGACAAATGATTGCCCCTTTGGTTATCATTACCATTGTTCTGATATTGAGTAAGTTGAATGGAAATGCCAAAGTGTTTGAGTTTAGGTCCGACAAGACATGGTTCCTCATTTTCCTGATTCTCGGCTTCATGGGTGTACTGCCCATCATGGTTAGCCTGAAGCAAAGCGGCTTTTACATGCAGGCTGCTCTCCCGTTTTTTGCTTTGGCTTGCGGACATTTCACTTTTTCGAAGGTCAATGCCTTGACGTTGAAGATAACGCCGAATTTGCACAAGCGAATGACTCTCGGAGCAAGTGCTATCTTGCTGACAGGCATTGTGTTGAATCTATGCAATATTGGGAAATACGGTCGCGACGAAGCCCTGATTGAGGACGTGAAAAAGCGAATTGCGGAAGCAGACGGTAGGACCGTCATCGAGATTGCACCTGAAGAATTCACAAACTGGGCTGCCCATGCCTATTTCATGCGTTACGGCAAAATCAGTCTCAATCCAACCCAACCCAACAATTAAACAATTAAACAATAAACAATTAAACAAATATATGCTTCTGAATATCAAAAACCTACACGTCTCCATCGGAGGCAAGGAAATCCTGAAAGGATTGAATCTGGGCGTCAATGAGGGCGAAATCCACGCCATCATGGGACCCAACGGAACGGGAAAAAGCACCCTTGCGGCGGCCATCACGGGTCGCGAGGGCTACGAAATCACCGAGGGCGAAATCTGGTACAAGGGCAAGAACATCGTCGGAATGTCGCCCGAAGACCGCGCCAACGAAGGCATCTTCCTCAGTTTCCAGTATCCCGTCGAAATTCCGGGTGTGAGCATCCAGAATTTCATGCGCACCGCCGTAAACTCAAAGCGTGAGTATCAAGGACTTCCGCCCATGAGCACAGTCGAATTCATGAAACTGATGAAGGAGAAGCAGGCCATGGTCGAAATCACTGAGAAACTACAAAACCGCTTCGTCAATGTGGGTTACAGCGGCGGCGAGAAGAAGAAAAACGAAATCTTCCAGATGGCCATGCTGGAACCGAGCCTCGCCATCCTCGACGAGACCGACTCTGGCCTCGACATCGATGCCTTACGCATTGTGGCTCACGGCGTTAACCAACTGCACAATGCCGAAAACGCCTTCGTCGTCATCACGCACTACCAAAGGTTGTTGGACTATATCGTCCCCGACTTTGTCCATGTGATGTACGACGGGCGCATCGTCAAGACGGGCGGCAAGAACCTCGCCCTCGAACTCGAAGAAAAAGGCTACGAATGGATTAAGGAACTTTGACCATGGACAACCAACTTATCATAGCCGCAAACCAAAGCCGCGAACTCATTGAGTATGATGACGATGCGCATCTTTCTGCCGATCCGAAAGTTTCCGAAATCGTCCTCAACGAGAACGCCAGCCTTGAGTTGTATGTGCTGCAAAACGTGAGCAACGAGGCCTCCATCCAGCGCGAGTTCAAGGTGAGGCAGATGGCCGACAGTCGCCTGAAAATCGTGGTCATCACTTTCAACGGAGGCGACATCCGCAACACTTATCATGTGGATATGGATGGCGAAGGCGCTGAAACCCAAGTGCATGGACTTTATCTCATCGACAAGACCCAGCATGTGGAAAACCGCTTGAAGGTGAACCACAACGTGCCGCATTGCACGAGCAGCGAGAAGTTTAAGGGCATTTTGGACGACGAGGCCACGGCCATCTTCAACGGCCATGTGTATGTGGCTAAAAACGCGCAAAAAACTGATGCCCAGCAGAATAACAGCAACATATTGCTGACCTCGAAGGCCAAGATCAATAGCCAGCCGTTTTTGGAGATTTACGCCGACGACGTGAAATGTTCGCACGGCACCTCCACCGGTCAGCTCGACCAAGAGGCCATGTTCTACATGCGCCAGCGCGGTATCAGCAAGGCCAACGCACGGATTCTACTCATGTACGCCTTCGCAGCCGAGGTCAGCAACCACATAGGCAACGAAATGCTGCACGAGCACATCGACGACATGATCAAGCGCCGCCTACGCGGTGAGTTGTCGAGCTGCGAAAACTGCGTCCTGCGCTGCAGCCACCCGAAGGAGTATGATTTTGACATTGATTATTCGAAGATTTAGTAAAGTTGGAACAAAACATTCAAAACAGACAAAACAATTGTGACAAAGTCGCCAACCGCCTCCTTTCCAGCGCATCCGAAAGGATGCCAAGAGTCAATGATGAAGTTTTCAGCCGCCGTAGGCGGAGATGCAACGGCAAGCGGTTGTAAGCCGTTGCGTTGTCCAATCGCAAAAGCAGGTTTTGAAAGTTTTGCAAGTTTTGTGACAAAAACAAACATACAATGTTGAACATCAACGAAATAAGAAAACAATTCCCAGTTCTCGATCAGCAGGTTTATGGCAAACCGTTGGTCTATCTCGACAATGCCGCCACCACGCAAAAACCATTGTGCGTCATTGAGCGCGAGCGCGACTATTACCTGTACGAGAACTGCAACATCCACCGAGGTGTGCATTATCTCAGCCAGAAGGCCACCGAAGCCTACGAACACGCCCGCCAGACCGTGGCCGACTTCATCCACGCCAAGGAAGCGAAAGAAATCATCTTCACACGCGGCACCACTGAGTCGCTGAACCTGTTGGCGACTGCCTTTGAACACCTTATCTCTTTGGATTGCTTCGTTCCTCGCAATGACGCGAAGCGGCAGTCAGAAATGAAAGTGCTGGTCACCGCAATGGAGCACCATTCCAACCTCGTGCCTTGGCAGCAGATGGTTCAAAGGCATCAAGGACAACTGCTCGTCGTGCCAATGGATGACCACGGCGTTTTGGATCTGGAGCAATACGAAAAACTGTTGAAAGAAGGCCCTAAAGTCGTTTCCATTGCGCACATTTCCAATGTGTTGGGCACTATCAATCCCGTGAAGGAAATGGTCAAAATGGCGCATCAATACGACATTCCTGTCGTTATTGACGGCGCGCAGTCCATTGCCCACCATCCCATTGATGTTCAAGACATTGACTGTGATTTCTTCGTCTTTTCTGGACACAAGATGTATGCCCCGATGGGCATCGGCGGCTTGTACGGCAAGGCGGAATGGCTGGAAAAACTGCCGCCCTACCAATTCGGCGGCGAGATGGTCGATACGGTGAGTTTCGAGAAAACCACCTTCAATGTTTTGCCATACAAGTTCGAAGCGGGCACACCCAATGTGGGTGCCGCCTTGGGCTTGGAAACCGCCATCCAGTTCATGCAAAGCCTTGACAGAAAAGAGGTTGAAGAACACGAAAACCAACTTTTGCAATCTGCCATCCAGCAACTTTCCGAAATCGATGGCATCCGTTTCATCGGCGAGGCGAAGCGGCGTTCAGGCTTGGTTTCGTTCCTTATCGACGGCATCCATCCCTACGATTTGGGCACGATTATCGACAAGATGGGCGTGGCCGTCCGCACGGGTCACCATTGCGCCGAGCCAGTGATGACTCGCTTCGGCATCCCGGGCACGGTTCGGGCTTCGTTTGCCTTGTATAACACGTTGGAAGAGGTGGAAATCTTCACAAAAGCCGTGAAAAAAGCGGCTATGATGCTGAGATAAAGCATTTTTTCCTATTTTTGCGACACCTAAACCAGAAATAGATGCGCAAAGAACATTTCATTTGCCCTTACACGGTCTATGATAGCGAGACTGAACTCGATACCCAAGACGTCGAATTGTTGCGCTTGGCTCACGAAGCCACCAACAATTCCTACGCTCCTTATTCAAAGTTCCATGTAGGTGCGGCGGCACGTTTGGCTAATGGCAAAATCGTGACGGGCTGCAACATCGAGAATGCGGCCTACCCCAGCGGCCTATGCGCCGAGCGTGTGACACTATTTGCGGCACAGGCACAATACCCCGATGTGGCCATTGAGGCACTGGCCGTCACTGCAAAGTCGGAGAGCAAAATGCTTGACGAGCCGATTGCCCCATGCGCGGCCTGCCGCCAAGTGATGGTGCAAGTGGAGCAACGTTCAGGTGTGCCGTTGCGTGTGTTGTGCCAAGGCGAGACAGGGCCTATCATGGCCTTCGACGGCATCGAGTCGTTGGTGCCGTTTGTCTTTCTCGACAAGTTTTTGTAGACATGAAACTGCGAGACGTTGTAATCATCAGGCAAACGTAAACAACAGATTTCCAAAGAAATTCCACAAGGTGGAAACGCCCACGGCAAACACTTTGCTAAGGTAGAAGTTCCATTTCAGCTTGCCGTTGAGCAGGTAGACCGTCAGTGTGTCCAAGCCCAATCCCACCAATGCAATGCCGAAATATTTGGCGTATTCCGCCCCGATTTGCGGGTTGCTGCTCTGGAAAGTCCACAGGCGATTGAGGATGTAGTTGGAGGTGGCGGCAACGATGAAACCGAGGATGTTGCTCAGGTATTTGTTCCACTTCAGCCATTCCTTGCAGACGTAGGTCACGCCAAAGTTGACAAACACGCCCGAGAAGCCTACCACGCCGAATTTCAGGAACTTCAGCAGAAAATCGCGAGATAGTACTATATTCAGCAACAAGGATTTCATTCTCGTTTCGTGAATCAATAAGACGTCAACCGAAAGGTCAATCGGTCAGTTCTTTCAGACCTTGGTAGCCCAAAATACGGTTGGTGCCGGCTGGCATCCGCTTGATATAGAAACGCTCGTCTTCCTGCACAAACTTGAAATGCAATATATCATCTTTTGGAAAACAGCTCACGGAAGGGATGCGCTTGAAGCCGTTCATCTGGTACGAGAAGTCGGAGGTTTTCACAAAAGTCAGCTTGATTTTGCCTTTAAGGATGCTGGTATTGAACCCGTCGAAGAAGTTGCGGTTACCCCACTTTCCGACAAACAGCTCCGGATTTTTCAGGTCGTACATGATGACTCTGAACACCTTATCGTCTTTCGGCTTGACTTCCAAAATCTTTTGCAGCACTACGTCCTTGCCGCGCAAAACCTCAAGATAGAGCCATTGGAAGCGGTTGCCCGACGACTCCCAAATCGGCGTGAAATGCACGGAGGCTACCACCGAGTCGTTGTTGTTGAGCAAGGTATAGTCGCCTTGGATGGTGCGGTAAAACTGCTTCACGTCGTTTTCGGTGAACTTGGGCTGTTTTTGAGAGAAACCACTAACTGTCAAAAGGATAGCGGCTATAATCAATGCAAATCTTTTCATTTTTGTCACAATTTGTATTTCAATTTTGGAGTGCAAAAATAAACAATCTACCCCAACTATTCTAAAATCTCCCCATAAATTGGCAAATCGACATCATTGAAAACCCTTTTAGAAAACATACCTTAATCTGAGATATGAAACCCATTGCAGGAAATCGTTGGAAATGTAATACTTACCAAGAATGTCGAAAAAGTCCTCGTATGTAATCCCACAGAAACTTTCCTTGCCATATTCGGTCAGAAAATCTTCATATTTGGGTTTTGCACGCTCAATTACACGCACAAAATGTTCATTCTTGCTTGGATATAATAATATAGAGTTGAAATGACCCAACGGATACTTGATGTTTTCGTTGTTTATCATTGATGCGCCAAGGATGTGATTTCTCCAAATCTGACGAAAATCATTTTGTATAAGTGGCGATTCTGAAAGCGGCAGGTGTGCGACTTTTTCCAAATAATAACCACATTCACGGGTAACGTTAATGTATTCGTCATTTTCACCCTTTTTCACATCCCTTTCTTCTTTTGAACCTTTCTTCAACGGATAACCAACCTCGGTGTATTTTACTTCAACGCCTATGCCTCCTAACTTGCCATCTTTGTGCTGATATAACACAAACGCATCGAATGATGTGCCATCATGGAGTGCAAATTGTTTTTCAGGAGCATACTCTATTAAGATATCAAGTATTTTTTCAATTTGACCTTTGCCAATAATATCTTCAAATACTTCTCGTGCAGCATCCATATCGTCACGCATGGGCACGAAAATGTTGAAGGGAATGTGCTCACTACGCAACATATTGGCATATATCGGTGCAAGTTGCCAGGGTTTACTTCTACTTTCTGGATAACGGTCTTCAATGGCTTTTTTTATTTTTGGCCAATATGGCAGGTAGAAATTCTTCCCTGCCATTGCATCGTTCCATCGAAGATAAGCACCATACTTGCCGTATTTGTGGTTGGGGTCATGCTCACAATGAAGTATATTCCAACGATAATCCGATTGGTGTCTGCGGGCTGCACGTTTGAAGGCCGAGTCACTGGCGCAATCCCAAGGCCCCAATAAATCCAGCATAAAAGCATACTCCAAAGCCACCTCTTTGTAGCCTTCGAAGCGACCCGAGGCACCACCGTGGCCGTAGTCCATTTCGGTCTTGAGATACAAAGGGTTGCTGTCGGTCTTCAAGGCGCGAAGCTTGGCTGCCCATTTGGCAGGCTCCCAATACTGCACCTGGCTGTCGTGCAGCCCCGTAGTGATGAGCATGGCGGGATAGTCCTTGGCCTCCACATTGTCATAAGGCGAATAGGAAAACATGTAGTCGTAATACTGCTTCTCGTTGGGGTTGCCCCATTCGTCGTACTCGCCCGTGGTGAGCGGGATGCTCTCGTCAAGCATCGTAGTCACCACATCCACAAAAGGCACTTGTGCGACGATGCCTTTCCACAACTCAGGCCGCATGTTGGCCACCGCACCCACCAGCAAACCACCCGCGCTGCCACCCATGGCAAAGAGCTGGTGCGGCGAGGTGTAACCCATTTTGATAAGATGCTCGGCGCAGGCGATGAAATCGAGGAAAGTGTTCTTCTTGTTCAGCATCTTGCCGTCATCATACCATCGGCGGCCCATCTCCTCGCCACCACGGATGTGGGCGATGGCCCAGATGAAGCCTCGGTCCAAAAGGCTCAGCCGCGCCACGGAGAAATAGGCATCCAAGCTGGAGCCGTAGGAGCCGTAGCCATAAAGGACAAGCGGATGCGCCTCGTTTTTGGCCATATCTTTCCTATACACAATCGACACGGGCACCAACACGCCGTCGTGCGAGGGCACCATCAGCCGTTCCGTAACATAATCCTCTGGATGATAGCCACCTACCACTTCCTGCCGTTTGAGCAAAGTCTTGGTCCGCTTTTCCATATCAAACTCATAGACCGACGAAGGCGTAGTCATCGAGGTATAGACATAACGCAGCGCGGCCGCATCAAAGTCGGGGTTGCCGCCCACGCCGGCAGTGTAGGCCGGTTCGCCGAAGTCGATATAATAATCGGTAGCGCCATCCCAAGTAGTGACCCTAATCTTCACCAAACCGCCCTCGCGCTCCTCAATGACAAAGAACTTGTCGAACAAGGTGATACCTTCAATCAACACCTTCTCACGATGAGCCACCACTTCTTCCCAATGGCTCCTCGCGGTCTGCCCGACGCGTGTGCGCATAATCTTATAGTTCTTCGCGCCGTCGGCGTTGGTCTGGATGTAGAAATGCTCGCGGTAATGGTCGATGCCATAAAGCATATCAGGCTGACGCTCCTGAAAAACGCGGAACTCACCTTCGGGCTGGTCGCTCTCCAAAATGCGGCACTCCGACGACAGTGTCGATTCCGAATTGATTATCAGATATTTCCTTGATTTCGTCTTGCTGATATAGGTCACGAAAGTCTCATCCTTTTCCTCATACACCTGCACATCGTCGGCAACGGAAGTCCCCAAACGATGGCGCATAATCTTGAACGGGCGTAAGGTCTCATCTTTCACACCATAAAAAAGCGTTTGGTGGTCGCTGACCCACACGATATTGCCCGAAGTGTTCGCTATAGGCTCACCCAACAACTCGCCCGTCGTCAAATCCTTGACAAAAACCGTGTAAATGCGGCGGCTCACCGTGTCGACAGAATACGCCAAAAGGCGGTCGTCCTCGCTGAGGCTGATTTCGCCGATTTCAAAAAAGGCATGGCCTTCTGCAAGCTGATTGCCGTCCAAAAGAATCTCCTCGGGAGCCTCCAAACTGTGTTTCTTGCGGCAGAAGATGGGATACTCCTTCCCTTCCTCGAAGCGCGTATAATGATAGTAATCGCGAATCTTGATGGGCACAGAGTTGTCGTCCTGCTTGATGCGTCCCGTGATTTCCTTAAACAGTTGTTTCTGAAGCGGTTCAGTATGTTTCAGGCAGGCATCGGCATATTGGTTTTCGGCCTCAAGATAGGCCAAAACCTCCGGATTTTCGCGCTCGTTGAGCCAATAGTAATTGTCGATGCGGGTGTGGCCGTGCATCGTCATCTCGTGGGGATGGATGGCGGCAACAGGCGGGGTCGGTTTATGTGGTTTGTTGTCATTCATTGCTTTACGTTTTTTATTTCACACCAAACGAGAACATCGGTTCATCTTCCAAGAAAAGTTCCAATGTGTCGCCGACATGCACCTCGCCTACACCCTGCGGAGTGCCTGTGAAGATGCAGTCGCCCGCTTCCAAAGTGACGAAACGCGAGACATGGGCAACAATCCGATCGAAACTGAAAATCATGTCGCGGCTGTGGCCTTGCTGCACCCATTTGCCGTTGAGTTTCATGCCAAAAGCGATGTCATCGGGACGCTTCAACGCACTGATTTTCTTAAACTTGCCCAAAGGTGCCGAGTCGTCAAAAGCCTTGGCTTTCTCCCACGGATGGCCTTTGGCCTTGCACTCGCGCTGCAAGTCACGGGCGGTGAAGTCGATGCCCACGGTGATGGCGTCGTAATATTCAGCGGCACATTCCTCAGCGATGGAGCGGCCCGTCTTGCAGATACGCAACACCAACTCGGTCTCGTAATGGATTTCCTTCGAGAAATCAGGGTAAATGAACGGTTTGCCCGCTGTCAACAAGGCAGTTTCAGGCTTCATGAAAAACAGCGGCTCGGTCGGCAGGTCGTTGTCAAGCTCCTTGACGTGCGCAAGATAGTTGCGCCCAATACATACAATCTTCATAGAATCAATGTTTTACATTCTTTCCACCCATGCGCAGCCGGATGGCGGTCACCACCTTTTTCGTATAACGCGGAAAATCGTTCTTCATAATCCAGTCGTAATAAGGCGGCTCCTTTTTGAACACATCCTCCACGCACTCGCCCTTGTGTTTGCCAAACATGAACACTTCCTTGCCCGCTTCATCAAAGATAATCTGTCCCGACAGGTCGGCGTTTTTATGATGGGCCGAAAAGTCGGCCAACTGCTTCATGTCGTTGGTCGGCCCTTGCGAGCGATTCCCTTTAGCATCCTCATATTCAACGCCTTGATAGCGGTCGAGCATGGAGCACAGCACCTCGTAGGTAGCCTTCGTGTCGGCCATTGCCCCATGCGCACCCTCAAGTTCAGCATGGCAGAAATAGCGATAGGCGCTCTTCAACGTGCGCGGTTCCATCTTCATGTAAATGTTCATCACATCGATGAATCCACGGTCTTTGAGGTCGAAATCATAGTCGACGCGCAGAAACTCCTCCACCAACATGGGCAGGTCGAACTTCAAGATGTTGTAACCGGCAAGGTCGGCATTGCCAATAAACAGCGCAATCTCCTTGGCCTTGTCCCTGAAAGTCGGTTTATCGGCCACCATCTCGTTGGTGTAGCCGTGCACCGACGCCGATTCCTCGGAAATGGGAATCTCAGGATTGAGCAGCCAAACGCGCTGTTCTTCTTCTCCGTTTACGTTGATTTTCAGCACACTCATCTCTACGATGCGGTCGTGCGAGGTATTCAGGCCTGTGGTTTCAAGGTCGAAAAAAGCGATAGGCCGTTTCAGCTTCAGTTGCATTGGATTTAGGATTTTGACGGCAAAAATAACACATAAAACACTCCGATATTCATTTTTTTTCTACTTTTGCCCCACTTTTCAAACAACAAAGAACAAGAATTAGACATCAAATTACTGAAAGACATGATGGAAGAAAAAGACATGAACGGCAACGGAGGATTCTCAAAGGCCGTGAAAGCAGGAAAGAGGACGTATTTTTTCGATGTGAAAGCCACAAAAAATGACGAGAAGTACATCACCATAACCGAAAGCAAACGCCGTTTCGACGAGAACGCCAACCAGTTCTTCTACGAGAAGCACAAGATTTTCCTCTACAAGGAAGACTTCGAGAAGGTGTCAAAGGGCTTGAACGACGCCATCAAGTTTGTGGAGACGGGCGAACTGCCGGCTGACTATTACGATGAGCCGGAGCCGGCCCCCCGCCACTACGAGAACCCCGAAGGCGAAACCCACACCAAGATTGACAGCGCCATCGACCGCTGGTTTGACAGCCTCGACAAATAAGACAAATTTGAAAACTCAACACAACAAAGGGTCGCAAGCAATTGCGGCCTTTTGTATTTAAAAAAAACTTATCAACACTTTGCCGTTTTGTTGATAACTTTTACCCTACGACGGCAATATTTCGCTTCAATTAGCGTAATTTTGCAGCGAAAAAAGAAATTGAAATGGGCAAAACTATAGCGATAGCCAACCAGAAAGGCGGAGTGGGCAAAACCACCACCGCCATCAACCTTGCGGCCAGTTTAGCCGTACTTGAGCACAAGACGCTCCTCATCGATGCCGACCCGCAGGCCAACGCCACGTCAGGTGTGGGTGTCGACCCAAAATCAGTGGAAACCAGCATTTATGAGTGCATCATTGACAATGTCGACCTCAGAACCGTCATCGTGGAGACCGACACCCCGAATTTGTCACTTGTTCCCGCCCACATCGACTTGGTAGGTGCTGAAATCGAGATGATTAACCTGCCCGAGCGCGAACAGATGATGAGAAAATCCCTCGCCCCCATCAAGAATGACTTCGACTTCATCATCATTGATTGCTCGCCATCGTTGGGTTTGGTCACCGTCAATTCACTCACCGCTTCCGACTCGGTCATCATTCCCGTGCAATGCGAGTATTTCGCCTTGGAAGGTTTAGGCAAACTGTTGAACACCATCAAGATAGTGCAAACCCGACTCAATCCCGACCTCGATATTGAAGGCATCCTGCTCACCATGTTCGACACACGTTTGCGCCTGTCAAGACAAGTGGTGGAAGAAGTAAAGATGCACTTCCAAGACATGGTTTTCAACACCATCATCAACCGCAACACGCGCTTGGGCGAGGCCCCAAGTTTCGGCAAATCCATCATCATGCACGATGCGGGCAGTGTCGGCGCCATCAATTACCTCAACCTCGCGCGAGAAATCTTGGAAAAGAATCATATCAACCAATAATACCCATCCCTCCATGTCAGACAAAAACAAAAGAGCCCTCGGTCGCGGTTTGGACGCCATCCTGCAAAGTCCCGAAACCGACATCACCAGCAAAGACATATCCGGCGATTTCGTGGCAGGCGCCATTGCGGAAATCGACATCAACTTAATACAAACCAACCCTTTCCAGCCAAGAACCGAATTTGACGAGACCGCTTTGAGAGAGTTGGCCGACTCCATAAAGGAACAAGGTGTCATTCAACCCGTTACGGTGAGGAAACTTGGATACAACAAGTACCAGCTCATTTCCGGTGAACGCCGCTTGAGGGCTTCCAAGATGGCTGGATTGGCCAAGATCCCGGTATTCATTCGCGTGGCCAACGACGAGCAGATGCTTGAGCTTGCCCTCATCGAGAACATCCATCGCGAGAACCTCAACGCCATCGAGGTGGCCATCTCTTACCAACGCCTCATCGACGAATGCAACATGACCCAAGAGGAAGTGAGCGACAAGGTGGGAAAAAGCCGTAGTGCAGTAGCCAACTTCTTGAGATTGTTGAAGTTGCCTGCTGAGGTGCAAATTGCCATCCGCGACGGTCACATCAGTATGGGACACGCCCGCGCCTTAATCAACATCCCCGACAAGGAACAGCAATTGAAGCTTCTCCAGCAAATCATCGAAGGCGAAATGAACGTCCGACAGACCGAAGATTTGGCCGAGAAAGCCAAGAACCCAGGCAGCAAAGAGAAGAAGCAAACCAATTTCATCCCCGAGCATTTCAAGAGCAAGATCAAGACATTGTCGCAAACTCTGAACACCAAAGTCAAAGTCACAAGAAATGTGAAAGGTCAAGGCAGCGTGGTCATCGACTTCAAGGACGAAGCCGAGTTTGACCGCATCATGGAACTCTTCAACCACAAATGAACCGCCATGCCACGCCGCCTGCTGTTGCTCATTGGACTGACGTTGTTGCTTGGTTTCCAGAAAATTGAAGCCCAAGTCGTTACGTTTGACACGGTGAACACGACCATCACAGGCGACACCCTGATACAATCAACCAAGAAGAAAGCCAAACAACCCAAAAACAAGCGTCCCCACAGCCCCAAAACCGCCACCATCATGTCGGCCTGCCTGCCAGGATTGGGGCAAATCTACAACGGGAAATGGTGGAAAGTGCCTATCGTCTATGCCGGTTTTGGCGGTTTGGGCTACATGGTCTACACCAATTATTACGAATACCGTTCCTACCTTCATGCCTACGAATACAAGACCGGCGACCTGCCTGAAGGCGTGACCCTCAACCAACACGAGACCGACTTGGCCAACAAATATGCCGACAGCCAGCTGCAAACCTACAAGGAAAGCTACCGCCGAAATCTTGAGCTATTTTCGATTATCACCGTGGCATGGTACGGCTTGAACATTGTTGATGCCTGCGTCGACGGGCACCTTTATTCCTACGACATCAGCGACGACCTCAGCCTCTGTATCGACCCATATCTGCCGCCCACTGAATTACCTCTTCCCATACTACAATACGCCCAAGTCGGACTATCGTTCAAGTTAAATTTCTAAATCACAAAAGCTTCAAAACATGCAAAGCATCAACCATAAACAATGCGGCTCCACAACCGTGTCGCCGCAGGAAAGGAGCCGGTTGGCAACTTTCCATACAAGTAATACGTTTTGAGAGTTTTGCAAGTTTTGTGACAAATACATCGAACATGAAAATCGCAATCATCGGATACGGAAAGATGGGCCATGAGGTGGAGAAAGCAGCCTTGGCCCGCAACCATGAAATCGTCGTCACCATCGACAATCCCCAAGAATGGGAAACTCGTCTCGACCAGTTGAAACAAGCCGAGGTCGCCATCGAGTTCAGCCAGCCCGACCAGGTGGTCGGCAACATACATCGTTGCTTCGACCTGCATATTCCGATTGTCGTCGGCACCACGGCTTGGCAAGACCATTTCGAGGAAATCAAGGCACGTTGTTTGGCCGAAAAACAGAGCCTTTTCACTGCGCCCAATTTCAGCATTGGGATGAACATCATGTTCATGCTTAACAAGCAGTTGGCACGTTTTGCGGAGCGATATGGCTACCAACTATCCTTGGCCGAGACACACCACATCCACAAACTCGACAAACCCAGCGGCACAGCTGTGAAATTGGCCAACGACATTATAGCCCTCAACCACGACTACGACAGCTGGAGCCTTGACACGCCCGCCGACCGCACCTTATGTATTAAAGCCACACGTGAGGGCGAAGTGTTTGGCATCCATAGTGTTGAAGCATCTTCGCCAGCCGACAAGATTACTCTCACCCACGAAGCCTTCAACCGACAAGGATTGGCAGCTGGTGCCTTGGCCGCAGCGGAGTTTTTGGTTGGAAAGACGGGTGTGTTTGGGATGGAAGATTTGTTTGGGAAATGAAACATCCTGTCGCCCCTACGGGGCTTGTGTTGAACTTTTCCGTATTTTTGCAGCCAATATACTAACACATTTTTTTCATCGTTAATACTGAAATTCAACATCAAACCATGTCACTGATACTCTTCATCCTCATCGTTCCGGCACTGTTCACCCTTCCGATTGCGTTCTGCTGGAAGCAGTTCGAGAAAGCCGGACAAAAGGGCTACTACAGCCTCATCCCCTATTACAACATTTATATCTTATTGAAAATCATTGGAAAACAAAAGAAATTCTGGTGGTGGTTCTTCATTGTCTTCCCTTACATCAACTTCTTCATGCTGTTGCTGATGCTCGTCGAGTTGGGCAAATGCTTCGGCAGGTTCAAGATTTGGGAAGAGGGCATGGCAGCCATTCTGCCTTTTGTTTTCTTCCCCGTCATTGCCAAAGATGACGTTTACCAAGACCCCGCCACAGCGCAAAGGCCAAAAAAATCAGCTGCCCGCGAGTGGTTCGATGCCATCATCTTTGCCGTGGTCGCCGCATTGATTATCAGGACATACGTCTTCGAGGCCTTCACCATCCCCACTTCGAGTATGGAGAAATCGCTTTGCGTTGGAGATTATTTGATTGTCAGCAAGATACACTATGGACCAAAACGACCCAACACGCCGCTTTCGTTCCCCTTTGTACACAACACTTTGCCGGGAAGCAAGACTGCGAAATCCTATTTAGAGTGGATTAAGTTGCCGTATCACCGATATCCGGGCGTTACGACGATGAAGCGTTACGACCCCATCGTGTTCAACTATCCCGCAGGCGACACGGTTTGCGACATCTTCCAAAGCAGCGTCAACTATTATGACCTCGTGCGCGAATATGGCCGCAAGCGTGTTTGGAGCGACCATCAGAACTTCGGCAAGGTCATCTCCCATCCCGTCGACAAGCGCGAAAACTATGTGAAACGCCTCATCGGTATGCCAGGCGACACTTTGAAAATCATTGACGGCGTGGTATATATCAACAACGAAAAGGCCTATGAGCCTGAAAACATGCAATATAACTACACTGTAGTGACCACAAGCGGCGGCATCAACAAGCAGACCATGGACAAGTACAACATCACCGAGGGCTACCGCACCGCCGACCCGAATGTTTTCATCCTCAACATCAGCGCGAAGGTGGCCGATGAATTGATTAAATTGCCTTTCATCACCTCCGTGATGCGCAACATCCAAGCCCCGGGTGAAGGCACTTCGACCAGCCTCTTCCCCAACCGCCCCGACCTCTACCCTTGGAATGTGGACAACTTTGGGCCGCTCTACATCCCGAAAAAGGGCGTTACGGTTCCTCTGAATGTCAACACTTTGCCGCTTTATGAGCGCATCATCCACGCCTATGAACTCCACGACCTGAAGTTGCAAGGCAACCAAATCTACATCGACGGCCAACCTGCCGACAGCTACACCTTCGAGATGGACTATTACTGGATGATGGGCGACAACCGCCACAACTCTGCCGACTCGCGCTATTGGGGCTTTGTCCCTGAAAACCATATCGTTGGCAAGCCCGTACTCGTTTGGCTCTCCTTAGACAAGGAGAACGGCGGGATACGCTGGAAGCGGATGTTTAGGATTCCAAAATGATTCTTTCCAACACAGACATAGCGTGTTCAACCAAAACAATCTTACAAAAATCGTAAGATTGTTTTGATTTTTGGAATATTTGTTGTAAATTTGCAGCGTCAAACAGAAAACAACATGAGAGTCATTGCCAAAAAGAAATTGGTCGAGTATTACACCCAACACCCTCAGGCGAAAACAGCCCTTGACGACTGGTTCGAAAAAACCGAGAAAGCAGAATGGCATAGTTTTGCCGATATAAAGAAAACTTTCAACTCAGTCGATTATGTTGGAAATCAACATTATGTATTCAATATCAAAGGCAACGACTTCCGTTTGGTAGTCGTCATAAAATTCACACCGCAAAATGTATTTATACGTTTTATTGGCACTCATGCAGAATATGACAGAATAGAACACATTGAAAACATTTGAGCTATGGCACAGATTAAGACAGAAAAAGAATACAACGCGGCAATGGCTCGCATTGACGAATTGCTTCCTCTTACTTGGAAAGATGGAACGCCAGAAGATTCTCCCGAAAACATCGAGTTGAACCTGTTGTCCGAACTTGTTGCAGAATACGAGGACATCCATTATCCCATCGGCAAACCCTCGCTCGTCGACATCATCAAACTACGTATGTACGAAATGGGATTGACACAACAAGCCGTGGCCGCAATGCTTGGCATCAGTGCACCAAGAATGAGCGAAATCATGCACGGCAAGACCGAACCTTCCCTTTCGCTCGCCCGCACAATGAGCCAAAAATTGAATATCGACGCAAATGTTATTTTAGGAGTGTAAAATACCAAAAAAACAACATATTTTTGTACTTTTGCACTCCAAAATTGAAGACAGAAAATGGCCACTGGAAACAACCGCAAAGAAAATACATTTAAGAATCAACAGCCTGAATTTGAGATAGTTGAAGCCTCGCCTTCCATTATTGAGGATTCAGATGTCAAGAAAAACAAAAAGGACAAAAACGAGGGTCAGAAAAAGGAAAAGAAGACCCCGAAAGACACCAAGCCGCAAAAGCCCCAAAAAGAACAAAAGGAAAGCGATAGCCGCGCGAAACGCATCATCGGCATCCTTTTCATCTGCATGGCACTGTTTCTCGGAATTGCCCTGATCTCCTATTTGGTCAGCTTCTTCAGCGGGCACCATCAGGAATGGGGCTACCAAATCTTCAGCCAAAAAGTGGACATCACGAACCGCACCGGACGCACTGGCGTGTTCCTTGGGCAGACCCTCATCAAGGAGTCGTTTGGCATCGGGTCGTTCTTCTTTGTTTACTTGTTGACACTCATTGGGTTGTGGCTCACCGACAACATCCGCATCAAAATGTGGAGCCTGTGGAAATATGCCCTGCTGTGCCTCGTGTGGCTGCCCCTTTTCTTTGCTTTCATCGCCTTTTCAGCCCCAAAATGCGCCATCTTCGGAGGTGCTGTCGGGCTGTGGCTCAACACGATACTGAACAACTACATCGGTAGAATCGGCACATTGATCATCTTGATTTTCTTGTTCTTGGTGTTTGCCGTCTATCAGTTCAACCTCACCTTCAACCACATCAAGCAAATGCGCGACAAACGCATTGAAGAACAACGCCGTGTGGCTGCCATAATAGCTGAAGAACGCATTAAGAGAGAGCTTGAAAACGAACAGAACAACACAGACTTCAACAGCAACGACTCCTTCTCGAACTTCAACCAAAACGAAGACGACAACAAAATGACCACTGAGATTGCCGACGAAAACGACGACAAAGAAAATGTCTTTATCCAACCAGCTGTCATCGTCAATGAAGATGAAGAGAAGGATACCAACGAAGACAATGCTTCCAACGACAATCGTGATGTGGACTTGGTCATCGAAAAGACCGAGGAAGAGGAAACCGTCGACAAGATTGAGCGTCACACCATCGACATGCCTTACGACCCTCGCTATGAGCTACGCGAGTTCAAGTTCCCGACCTTGGACATGCTCAACGACTATGGCGACAAAAAGTCGGAAATCAACGAAGCCGAGCTGCAAGCCAACAAAAACAAGATTGTGGAGACTTTGGGCAACTACGGCATCGCCATCGACAAAATCAAGGCGACTATCGGTCCGACCGTCACCTTATATGAAATCGTGCCCGCCGCTGGCATCCGCATCTCGAAAATCAAGAACTTGGAAGACGATATTGCCCTGAGCCTCGCCGCTTTAGGCATCCGAATCATCGCCCCGATTCCAGGCAAAGGCACCATCGGCATAGAAGTGCCGAACAGCAAGCCCGAAACCGTTTCCATGAAGAGCGTACTAAGCTCAGAGAAGTTCCAAAACAACAAATTTGCCTTGCCATGCGCCATCGGCAAGACCATCTCCAACGAGACCTACGTCTTCGACTTGGCCAAGATGCCGCACATCCTCATGGCCGGTGCAACGGGTCAAGGCAAGTCAGTGGGACTCAACGCCATCATTGCCTCGTTGCTGTATAGCAAGCATCCTTCGGAACTGAAGTTCATCATGGTCGACCCGAAAAAAGTGGAGTTGACCCTCTACAACCGCATTGAGCGTCATTATTTAGCTAAACTCCCTGATTCAGAGGACGCTATCATCACAGATGTAAAGAAAGTGGTTCGTACACTTAATTCCTTGTGCATTGAGATGGACCAGCGTTACGACCTGTTGAAGCAGGCCGAGTGCCGCAACATCATCGAATACAACGAGAAGTTCAAAGCGCGCCGCCTACTTCCCACCGAGGGACACCGTTACCTGCCTTACATTGTTCTCATCGTCGATGAGTTTGCCGACCTCATCATGACGGCTGGTCGAGAAGTGGAAGCCCCTATTGCCCGCATAGCCCAATTAGCTCGTGCCGTCGGCATCCACCTTATCATCGCCACGCAGCGTCCTTCGGTCAATATCATAACGGGTAGCATCAAGGCCAACTTCCCCGCCCGTATCGCCTTCCGCGTCATTTCGCAAGTCGACTCGAAGACCATCCTCGACCAAAGCGGTGCCAACCAGCTCATTGGTCGCGGCGACATGCTGCTCTCCACGGGCAACGACCTTGTGCGCCTGCAATGCGCCTTTATTGACACGCCCGAAGTGGAAGCCATCACCGAATACATCGGGAACCAACGCGGCTATGCCGAGCCATTCCTGCTGCCCGAAGTGCCTGAGGAAGAAGGCGATGCCATTGATATTGACGAAGATGGCGAGCGTGACAGCCTCTTTGAAGAAGCCGCCCACATTGTGGTGCAAACCCAGCAAGGCTCCACCTCCATGATTCAGCGCAAACTGAAACTCGGCTACAACCGCGCAGGCCGCATCATCGACCAATTGGAGGCTGCCGGCATCGTCGGGCCGTTCTCGGGAAGCAAGTCGCGCGAGGTAAAAGTAAAGGATGAATTCGCTTTGGAACAGATTTTGAGGGACATCTACAACAAAGACAACGGAATTTGAATATGAAAACAAAAAACATTATTGCTTGCCTGTTCTTACTATTTGCTACACAGGCTGTTAGCGCACAAAACAACGCCGAGACACTCATCCGTCTCATAGTCGACCAAATGAAGAGCCACAAGAACATTGAGATGGCTTTCAATTACCAAATCAATGCCGAGGGACAAACTTCGGATGCCCAACAAGGCAAAGCCTGGCTACAAGGCGAGGCCTACAAAGTGGAAATGGTTGAACAGCAAATGATTTCGGACGGCGAGACCATTTGGACCTATCTCATTGAAGATGAGGAAGTCATGGTAAGCAACGCCGAAGACGGTGCCGACAACACACCGCTCAAACTGCTCACCTCCTTAGACCAAAGCTATGTGGCAACACTCGCGGGCATCGACGAAAAAGGAAACGCCACCATTGAACTGGCCAACCCCAAAGGACAATATCGCCGCGTAACCTTGCGAGCCAATGTAGGAAAATTTGCAATCCAAGGCTTGGACGTGTATATGGAAGACGGAACGAAGCTCATCCTCACCATCAACGAGATGAAATTCGACCAAAATTTAGACGAAAAATTCTTCACCTTCGACACAAAAGCGCATCCCAACGTCGATGTGATTGACATGCGCTAACACAATAAAACCCCAACGATTCCCGTAATCTATCCAACAAATCGAAGATTCAACGTAGTTAATTCAACCTTCAACAATTCAACAATTCAACAAATGAACCTACTTCAAATCCAAGAGACTGTCAACAATTTGGGCACAGCAGCCGCTGAAACCGTCACCCAACCCACCGAATTCAAGCTCTCCATCTTTGAACTTGCCACCAAAGGCGGGTGGATCATGATTCTTTTGGCCATTCTGTCCATCATCGCAGTCTACATCTTCATTGAACGTTACCTTGCCATCTCACGTGCCACGAAATACGACAACAGCTTCATGGACCGCATCCGCGAATACATGAAAGACGGCAAAATAGACTCAGCCAAGGCACTTTGTCGCGGCAACTCCACCCCTATCTCACGCATGATTGAGAAAGGACTTTCGCGCCTCGGTCGTCCTTTGGGCGACATCAACTCGGCCATCGAGAATGTTGGAAATCTGGAAGTTGCACAACTGGAACGTGGTGTCAGCATCCTTGCCATGATTGCCAGTGCCGCCCCGATGATTGGTTTCTTGGGCACGGTAACCGGCATGATTCGCGCGTTCTACAATATGTCGATGGCGGGCAACAACATTGATATTGAGTTGCTTTCGTCGGGCATTTACGAAGCTATGGTGACCACCGTCGGCGGTCTGATTGTCGGCATCATCGCTTATTTCTTCCACGCCATCATCTCTACCAAAATCCAAAAAGTCGTCAACCTGCTTGAAGCCAAGGCGACCGAATTTATGGATGTTTTGAACGAACCCGCTTAAAACCAGCGCATTATGGCCATCAAATCAAGAAATAAGGTCGAACCGACGTTCAACTCCTCGTCCATGTCGGACTTGGTGTTTCTGCTGCTGATTTTCTTCATGCTGACATCGACATTGGTCGCGCCCAACGCCATCAAGCTCATGCTGCCTTCGAGCAACAGCAAGACCATGGCCAAGCAGACCGTGACGGTCTACATCAACGACCAATATCAGTATTACGTCGACCAGACCGCTGTTGACGAAACCCAACTCATGGACTACATCAACGCCAAAATCGGCAACGACAGCCAAGCCACGGTGGTATTGCGTTCAGACAAGACCGTTCCCGTGCAATATATTGTGAATGTGATTGATGCCGTCAACGACATCAACAACGCCACCAACAACAATCATAAAGTGATTTTGGCCACCGCGCCGAAGAAATAGGAGGCACCATGAACAGCAACGAAAAGAAAGACAAAGGCATAGCAGTGGCAGGCACCATAGTGGTTCACGCTTTGGCTTTGCTTGTGCTCTTCCTGATGGCTTTCCGAACACCTCTGCCTTTACCAGGCGAGGAAGGCGTTGAGGTCGACTTAGGCATGATGAACCAAGGCATGGGCAACATCCAGCCCGATAAGCCTGCCATCCCGCAAGCTACTCAGCCTCAACAACAACCGAACAAAAGCAAGGAAGACATCGTCACCCAAAACGACGATGAGGCTCCCGCCATAGAGAAGCCCAAAAACACCAAGCCAAAGCAAGAGAAACCAGCCGAAGAACCCAAGCCTAAAGTCAACGACAGGGCCTTGTTCAAGGGCAGCAACAATGCGCAAGCTGGTGGTTCGGAAGGCATCACAGGGCAGCCTGGCGACCAAGGCAAACCCGATGGAATGAAAGGTGTCAGACAATATGACGGTAACGGCGGCAAAGGCAACGGAGCAGGCTACGACCTGGGTGGTCGTGGGGCGAAATCGTTGCACCGTCCCAACGACGATTTCCCCGAGGAAGGTATTGTAGTTGTCGATATTTGGGTCAATCGTACGGGACAAGTCACCCGCGCCGAGATAGCCACCAAAGGCACCACCATCATCAACCAAGCCATGCGCGAGAAGGCCAAACAAGCCGCCTTGCGCTCCGCCTTCGCCTCCGACCCCAACGCGCCCGAAGAACAACATGGCACCATCACCTATACTTTTGTCATCAACAAATAATGAAAAATGAGGAATGTAGAATGCAGAATGCGGAATAACGCAAAGCGAACCGAGTTTGAATCCATTCAGCATTCATAATTCAGCATTCCGAATTAAACAATCGCCTATGACCTACCAAGAAACCCTCGAATGGATGTTCAACAAACTCCCGATGTATCAACGCATTGGAGCCGCCGCTTACAAGGCTGACCTCAACAATACCATCCAACTCTTAGACCTTTTGGACAACCCGCACCACAGTTTCAAGTCGGTGCATGTGGCCGGCACCAACGGCAAAGGCTCCGTTTCGCATACCTTGGCTTCCGTTTTTCAGGAAGCAGGCTACAAAACAGGCCTTTACACCTCGCCCCACCTGCGCGACTTCCGCGAGCGCATCCGCATCAACGTGGAGATGATTCCCGAAGAAAATGTTGTGCAATTCATTGACACTTACAAGGATAAGTTTGAGGCGATGGAACTTTCCTTCTTTGAGATGACTGTGGGCATGGCCTTCGACTATTTCCGAAACGAAAAGGTCGACATTGCCATCGTCGAGGTGGGCATGGGCGGCAGGTTAGACTCCACCAACCTCATCACGCCTGAGTTGAGCATCATCACCAACATCGACTTTGACCATACCAAGTTTTTGGGCGACACACGGGCGAAAATCGCCTACGAGAAGGCGGGCATCATCAAGCCGAACATCCCTGTGGTGATTGGCGAAACCCATCCCGAAACCCAGCAAGTCTTCATCGACAAGGCCAAGGAATGCAACAGCCCGATTTATTTCGCCGACCAGATTTTCGACTGCGACAAAATCCACATCGAATCTTTCACCGAGCAGAAGTTTGACGTTTGGAAAAACAGCGAACTCTACATGGAAGCCCTCGAAATTCCGCTGATGGGCAACTACCAGCAAAAGAACCTCACAACCGTAATGTGCGCTTTAGATTTGCTCCGCGAGAAGTTCAACCTTTCGGAAAGCGACATTCGCGACGGCATCGCCAAAGTGATTCGCAACACCCACCTTATGGGTCGCTGGCAAATCCTCAACAAAGACCCGCTCACCATCGCCGACACAGGCCACAACGTGGCAGGCATCAGCGAGGTTGTCAGACAGTTAGCCGAAATGAGCTACAACAAACTGCATTTCGTCCTCGGCATGGTCAACGACAAGGACATCGACAGTGTTTTGCAATTGCTTCCTCGTGGGGCCGAATATTATTTCTGCAAAGCCGACATCCCACGGGGTTTGGATGCCAACATTTTGGCCGAGAAAGCCTTTAAGATGGGATTGAACGGGATGACGTTCGAATCGGTCAGCCACGCCTACCGTTCAGCGGTCAACAACGCCCATTTCGGCGACGTGGTCTTCATCGGCGGCAGCAATTTCACCGTAGCCGAAGTGGTGTAAGGGAATTATTCTTACCTTTGCGCCAAATCTCTTATCCCTTGCGAGTCAAAAAACTCCATATTGTCCTGTTTTTGTTTTCGATCGCCTTACTGTCGTCGTGTAACATCAACCGTTTCGTTCCCGAAGGGCAACACTTGGTCAAAAGCAACAAGATCATTATCGAAAACGATCACAAAGAAGTGAGCAAATCGGAGCTTTCCGACTATATCTCGCTGAAGCCCTACAAGGAGTTTTACCAGTCGAACCGCCCCGCTTGGTTCTATTATCATGCACAACGGAGACCCAACAGCAAGTTTTGGCGATGGCTGAACAAGAATTTCGGCAAAGAGCCGGTGTATTACGACAAGATTGAGGCCGACAACTCGTCGAAGCAGATGATGCGTTATCTCGACAACGTGGGCTATTTCAATTCAAAGGTAACCCACAGCGTGATAATGCAACAGAAGAAAGCCCTCATCACCTACCACGTCTATCCCAACCAACCCTATTACATCAACGAGTTGGAATACGACATCGGCGACAGCCTGATGGAACGCTACATCATGCGCGACAGTGCCTCGCTACCCTTGAGGAAAGGTCAGATTTACAACGCATACGACATGAACGAGCAGCGCGACATCATCACCAATCGGCTGAAAAACTCGGGCTATTACTTCTTCAACCGCGACGAGATTTATTATGAAGTGGACAGCAACTTCATGAACCACTCGATGAAAGTGACGATGCACGTCAAGGACAACAAGCTGGCGCACCAAATCTATAAAATCAACAGAATCAACGTGTTCCCTGAGTTTTCACTGTACCGCAGGAGCGAAACAATCACCGATTCAACAACCTTGACCGTGGAATTGGGTCGCCGAAGGGTCAAGAACACGCTGCACAGCTACCACTACGGCAAACCCAAAGTGAAACCAAGCACTTTTGCAACTTCCATCCAAATCTACCAAGGCAGACCCTACCGGTTGAACAACATCACACGCACATACGAAGCTTTAAGCAACTACAGGATTTTCAGCAATGTAAACATCGAGTTCGACACCTTGCCGAGCCACGGCGACTCCCTCCACCTGTTGAACTGCCGCATCACCATGCAACAGGTCAACAAACATTCGTTCACCCTGCAAGCCGAAGGCACCCGCTCCGATTCCGACTTGGGCATCAAGGGAAGCCTGTCGTACAACAACAAGAACTTTTTCAGAGGCGCGGAAAGCTTCCAACTCAGTTTGAAGTATGGCGTGGAAGCCCAAAACCGCATCGATATGAGCGAGAACGCTGGCGAACGCCATATCTTTAACACTCAAGAGTTTGGCATCTCGGCAAGCATCCGTTTCCCAAGGTTCTTAAGTTTTTTCAATCATACCGACTTCGCCCGCGACTACCTGCCAAGCACTTCCGTTGCAGCGGGATACAATTTGCAAATCCGGTACTTTTATTCACGCTATATTTCCACTGCCTCGTTTGGTTATGACTGGAAGAGCAGCAACCGGGTGCGCCACACCCTTACGCCGGTTTACTTCAACAGCGTCAAAATCGCCAATATCAACCCTGTCTTTCAAGCCTACCTTGACGAACAAACCAACCAGCGGAAGAAAGACCAATACACCAACCATCTGCTTCTTGGTGTACGTTATTCGCTGATTTACAGCACACAACGTTTTCAAAAAGAAGGCAGTTTCTTCTATATGCGTTTCGACTTTGAATCGAGCGGCAACCTGCTTTCACTTTTAAAAAACACCAAACTCATCACCGAGTCGGATGGACATTATGAATTGTTCGGCGTGCGTTACGCACAATATGTCCGTGGCAGTTTCGATTTGCACCAACATCTCGACCTTGGAAAAGACAACTGGTTAGTATTCAGGCAATTCATCGGATTAGGCGTTCCCTACGGCAACTCGATTGACATGCCCTTCGAGCGTAGTTTCTATGCCGGAGGTGCCAACGGACTTCGCGGCTGGACGTATCGTGGCGTGGGTCCAGGCGGTTACGTGCCCACCCACCAAGACATTGAAAGAATCGGTGACATGCAGTTGGAGCTGAATGCCGAGTACCGTTTCCCCATACGCAACATCTTCAAGGGAGCCGTCTTTGCCGATGCGGGCAACGTGTGGACCTTCCGTCCCAACGAGAACATGCCTCTTGGCGAGTTCCGTTTCGACTCATTCTACAAGCAGATTGCTTTTGATGCCGGCGTCGGACTTCGCATTGATGCCTCGTTCCTCATCATCCGCGTCGATTTGGCATACGCCTTACGCGACGCCCATCCCAACAGCGAGGGCAGCTATTGGCGTTTCAGCAATGGCCTCTTTAAGAATATGAAATTATGCTGGGGCATAGGGTATCCTTTCTGATGCATCATGTTGAGCCGCAATGAATTATACGGAAAACTACTACAATCCTTCAGCTTTGAGCCAACCGAAGGGCAAGCTACCGTGTTGTTTCACTTGGCCGCCTTTCTGCTCTCCGAAAAAGACAATCCCACATACATCCTGCGAGGCTATGCCGGCACGGGAAAGACCTCTTTGGTCAAGACGTTGGTCAGGACGTTGCCGAGCATCGGAATGAGATTTGTCCTCCTCGCTCCCACAGGACGAGCCGCTAAAGTGTTGAGCAGCTATACAGGACAGAGTGCCAGTACGATACACCGTCGCATTTATCAAGCCATGACCTTTCCTGACGGCTCGATACGCATTGCACGTGGTGAGAACAGGAACAAAAACACACTCTTTATCGTCGATGAGGCTTCCATGATTGGCGAACAGCGCGAGTTTGGTGGCAAAAGTCTGTTGGACGACTTGCTTGAATACGTCTTTACTGGCGAAAAATGCCGACTGCTGCTCATCGGCGACACCGCCCAGTTGCCCCCCGTTGAGAGCAGCGAGAGTCCCGCCTTGGATTGCGACTACCTTAAATCACAATTCCCCATCACGGCGGCGACTTTCGAACTTACCGAAGTGAAACGCCAGGCTTTGGAATCGGGCATCCTCTACAACGCGACACAGATTCGTGAACGATTGAAAGAAAACAACTACGAATACTCCTTGCCTATTTTCGACATTGAGAAGTTTTCGGACACACGAAAAATCGAGCCTGAGGCATTTGAAGAACTACTCTACAGCGTATTCTCGGAAAACGTTGACAATGAGGCCGTCATCGTGTGCAAGTCGAACAAACGCGCCAACATGTTCAACCAAGCCATTCGTGGCCGCATACTGAACATCGAAGGCGAGATTGCCACAGGCGACCGCCTTATGGTGGTGAAAAACAACTACTTTTGGGCCAATGGCAACGACGCCATCAGTTTCATTGCCAACGGCGACATGGCCGAGTTGAGGAAAATCAAAAGGTTTGAAGAGATGTACGGCTTCCGTTTTGCCGATGTCGAACTCGGTTTCATCGACTATCCCGACCAGCCCAACATCGAGGCTAAAATCCTGTTGGAGACCCTGAACAGCAACAGCGCCTCGCTCACTGAAGAGGAAAACCGACGTCTTTTTGCTGCCGTTGAGGAAGATTACATGGACATCCCCAATCGCCGTGAACGTTACAAGGAAATGCGCAAAAACCCTTGGTTCAACGCCTTGCAAGTAAAATTTGCCTACGCCCTCACCTGCCACAAGACCCAAGGCGGCCAATGGAACACCGTTTTCATCGACTCGGCGTTCAACCAAAAAGACGAACTTGAAACAGAAGATTTGCGTTGGATTTACACTGCGCTGACACGCGCCCAACAACAAGTGTTTTTCGTGAATTTCAAGGAAGAGTTTTTCTTCACTTCCCCAAATGCATCCTAATTCGAGAGGCCAAAATATCCACCACCACGGGACTGGAGCCACGTGGCAGGATGATGTCGGCACTGCGTTTGGTCGGTTCGATGAATTGTTGGTGCATAGGTTTGACGAAGGTCTGGTAGTGGCGCAGCACATCCTCCCATGTGCGGCCACGCTCGGCGATGTCGCGGCGGATGATGCGCATCAATCGCTCGTCGCTATCGGTATCCACAAACACCTTGATATCCATACGTTTGCGCAACTCCTCTTGTGTCAGCACCATGATACCTTCCACGATGATGACCTCAGTCGGATGCACATAGATGACCTCCTGCGAGCGGGCACAAGTGACGTAGGTATAAATCGGCATCGGAATGGTTTCGCCCTTCTTGAGACGGTCAAGGTGGTCGATGAGCAGATCCCATTCGATGGCATCGGGATGGTCAAAATTAATCTGCTTCTTTTCTTCGGGTGTTTTGTCGCCATTGTCGTAGTAATAGGCGTCTTGCGAAATGACTGATACTGAGTTTTCTGGCAGTTGACGTACCAGCTCCTTGACGACGGTGGTCTTTCCTGACCCAGATCCACCTGCAATACCAATGACTAACATGATTTTCAAATTTTGGACGCGCAAAGATAGTGGTTTTGTCGAATTTTCCCTACTTTTGCACGAAATTTCAAAACAAATACCGAAATGAAGACTTTCAAGAACCTCATGGGTGGACTGCTTTTCGCCTCCATTTTTTGCCTCGGCAGCTGTGATCCAATACCTACACAATTACCCGAACTACCTTTGGAACGGGTTACGCCTTATTTCAGCGAAGCCACTGAAGTTCAGACTATTGACACATCTTTCTATCAAGTCAAAAACGCACAAGGCGAGCTGATTGGCACCCTTTTATACTCCATGCCTTATTCCGAAACAGTGAAAGGCTATAATGGCAACACACCTTTAGTAATTGCCTTGGATGCCGAAGGACGCATCAAGCAAGTCGTCATGCTGCCCAACCACGAGACACCCCGCTTTGTCGAGCGTGTTGTGGACGGCGGTCTTTTCAAAGCTTGGGACGGCTTGACAGTCGAAGAAGCCTTAGGTAAAAACGTGGATGCCATCAGTGGTGCCACTTATACCTCCAACGGCGTGAAAGGCAGCCTTGCCATGCGTTTGGAAGCCTACCAACGTCAACTCAAGAAGGAGCACGTTGAACCGACCTTCTGGCAACGACTTCTCGGAAAGCTCAACAAATAAGACCTTTATTCTTGTTCGGAATCGTCATTGTCGGGAGAAGTGCTTGAAGTTCCTTCCAACACAATGACGATTTCGCCTTTTATGTCTTTCTTGGAAAAATGCTCGACGACTTCGGCTAAGGTGCCACGCACGTTTTCCTCATGAATCTTGGTCAGCTCGCGCGAAACGCAGACTTGCCGCTCCGCGCCACAAACCTCAGCCAACTGCTGCAAGGTCTTCAGCAAACGGAATGGCGACTCATACAAAATGGTCGTGTAGGGATAGTTGGCCACGGCTTGCAGCTTGGTTTGCCGGCCTTTTTTGTGCGGCAGAAAACCCTCAAAGATGAACTTCTCGGCGGGCAGTCCCGAATTGACCAAGGCAGGCACAAACGCCGTAGGGCCAGGCAAGCACTCCACCTCAATACCCCGCTTGACACATTCGCGCACCAAAAGGAAACCCGGGTCGGAAATGGCCGGTGTACCGGCATCGGTGACCAAAGCCAAAGTCTCCCCTGCCTCCATGCGGTCGGCGATGCGCTCCACCACCTGATGCTCATTGCGGATGTGGAACGGCGTCATCGGTTTGCTGATTTCCAGATGTCGGAGCAGATTGCCCGAAGTGCGTGTATCTTCAGCAAGGATGGCATCAACCTCTTTCAAGACACGGATGGCCCGAAGGGTGATGTCCTCCAAATTGCCGATGGGTGTGGGAACAAGAAATAATTTGCCCATAAAACACTAATCAAACTTTCTACGAACCAATTCCGCGAGCTTCTGATAGGCTTCGTTGCTGCTGTTCCACTGCAACTCAATCTTCAGCTCGTTCAGGTAAATCATGGCACCGTTCAGGGTCTTCAAGTCGTTGAGGTTTTCGATGGACTTGTTGTACTTTTCCATGCTACCTCCAAACAACTCATTGACAAACAAAAACTTGTCGTTGATTCCAATAACCGACTTCAAGTCGGGGACAGGATTCTGTTGCAATTTGGCAGCCAAAGAACGGTCTTCACGCATCAGGCTCTCGCCAAGCGTTTCGGAAGAATCCAGCTCAAAATCAGGTTCTTCGCTGCCATCGTCCATGCGGGGCATCTCAAACGGATTGTCGCGCACAAGGCTGTCGCCGTCCACAAGGTCGCGGGCAGGGATGTCTTTTTCCGAAACCTCCTCCACGAAATGCACCACCTTGCCGTCATCGGTCACAATCGGCTCATCCACGAAAGGCTCTTTAGTTTGGTTATCAACAGGTTCCTCCACTTGCTCCACTACAGGTTCTGGCTCAGTCGCTTCAACCTGAGGCTCATCCTCAAACCTGAAAAAGAAACCGTATTCATCGCTGTTAGGTGTCGACTCGGTTGACTGTGGTTCCTCAACCACCTCTTCTTCAACCACTTCATTCACAATAGGTTGACTTTCATCTGTCGAAATCTCCTCCTCTACTTCAGTTGTTTCTTTCGTCCCTTCTTCTGTCGGAATCTCCTCCTTAACCGTTTCTTCAGGCGTTTCCTGCGACATACCGCCAAACAGTCCGGCAAAAGCCTCAGGGTCGAGGTCAAGCTCCTCTTCATCGGAGTTTTCACCCAAATTGATGGCGCAAAGCAGGTCGTAAACCGTGTGCGTCCTATTCATCAACACGTCCAAATCAAGTAATCCAAGAGGTTTCTCATTCCTCAAAAGGTAGTTGATTTGTTGACGTAACAGACTGATTTCTTGATTAATAGCAATTAACTTTTCTTTTTGTTCGCTGAAGGTGTCGTTCATATTGGAATAATCTATATTTTTGCTTTGTTTTGTTTCGATCCTCGCAATGACAATGCCATGAATGAGGGCGTAAAAGTACATAATTTCCAAAAGCAACGAGCATGTTCTTAGAAAAAGATTCTCACAACAAATCGCAAGGCTGGATTGAAGTGGTCTGTGGCTCAATGTTTTCAGGCAAGACGGAAGAGCTCATCAGACGCTTGAAACGGGCCAAAATCGCCAAACTGAAGGTGGAGATTTTCAAGCCTGGCGTCGATACTCGCTACAGCGACGAGGATGTGGTGTCGCACAACGCCACGGCCTTGCACTCCATCCCCGTGGAGAGTGCCAACGAAATCCTTTTCTATGCCACCGACGTGGACGTGATTGGCATCGACGAGGCGCAATTCCTTGACGATGAGCTGCCTAACGTCTGCCAGCAGTTGGCCAACCAGGGCGTAAGGGTCATCGTAGCCGGTCTTGACATGGATTTCATGGGCAACCCTTTTGGCCCCATGCCCAAACTGATGGCCATTGCCGAGGATGTGACCAAGGTACATGCCATTTGTGTTCGCTGCGGCGGACAAGCGCAATACTCTCACCGCACTATCGCTGGCGACAAATTAGTAGTACTCGGAGAAACAGAGAGTTACGAGCCATTGTGCCGTTCCTGCTATTTGAAAGCACGGAAGGAACGGGAAGAAAAGGCTATATGACAATCCCCTCCGTAGGCATCGCTTCCTCAGAAGTTTCTCCCTCCCCCTTCTCAGGCAGCACTTCCTTGGCGTAATCCCTCACCAAGTCGAAACCACGATAGACGTAAGGTACCGTTTCCTCAATATAAGGATACAATTTCGATTGCTCCCGCACTTCGGGTTTCACTATGCCCATCAGTTGGAAATTGTTGAGTACCAGCACTAAAATGCTGCACAACAGCACACCTTTGGCGGCACCAAAAACAAATCCGCATAGCTTGTTGAAAAAGTTCAAGTTCATGGCTCTCACCAAATTGGTGACCGCCTTGCCAATCATATTGACGACAATCACCAAAAGGATGAAAGTCAGCACGAAAGCGACGGTATTCAGATACTTGGGGTCAATGGTCATCACCTCTTGCAGGTGCTCCGCCGTGAAATCAGAGAAGTGCATGGCACCGTAAATGCCCACGCCGAAGGCCAACAACGTGACCACCTCAATAATCAAGCCCTTGCGGTAGCCTTTGATACCGAAAACGAACAGGACGATTGCTATTATGATGTCTAAGTAGTTCATTCTTAATGCAGAATGCAGAATTTAGAATGTAGAATTTAAAATGCAGAATTTAGAATGCAGAATGCTTTACCCTTAATTCTTAATTCATCATTCTTAATTCATCATTCTTAATTCATCATTCTTAATTCATCATTCTTAATTCATCATTCTTAATTCATCATTTGGAATAATACAGTATCATCCGTTCGATAGCCCGTTGGCAAACGGGGCAGAACTCATGGCCTATGAAGGTCTTCATCAGGCAGTCCATGTGGGGGCTGTACATGCCCTTCGGCTCGTAGCCGCCGCCCTCAAACACACCAATGGTCTGCTCGTATTTCGGCTCACGAGGTGTGGGGACGGGCGTTTTCTTGTTCAGCATGTCGCCCCATTTGTTGCTGAAATCCACCATCGTGGTGATGTTCGGCTCCCACGGCTCGATGGCAAGGTTATACATGTGGTCGTAGCCTGTTTCATCGGTATAATACTCGTCAGCCAAACCCGCGAAGCCGTGCCCAAATTCATGGATGATGACATCGCCCGAGAAATGGTTGCTGCTCGCGCTGGAACAATAGAAGTTGTAAATGCCGCCACCGCCATATTTATCCGTATTGACGAGGATATAAATCTGATCGTAAGGTACTTGGCCTGCCAAGTCGCGGATGTCGCGGTTGTCGGTGCTCATGCAGTAGCGCTCCGAGTCGAAGGTCCAGAAGCTGAAACGCATGGCCGTGTTCTTATAAATATGGTCGCCAGGCATGGTGCATCCCGTCTCCTCGGAAGGCACCATCACGCCGCGCACATTGAAACTCTCACGATAACGGTCGTAAGGCGCAAAGCTGAACAAGCTCTCCACAAAGAAGTCGCAATCCTTAACGAACTTACCCATCTCGGCCTGCGTGTAGCCTTCTGGAAGTATCACAATATCAACGGCTTTTGTGTAGTCCTTGTTACCAATCCAAGCCTCGTAGACGGACAGACCGAGATTGTTGTAGTTGTGGATGAAATAGTCGTCGGGCGACACGGTGAGGCGCATCCCTTCCACCAACTCGCCTTCCCAAGTCTTGTACAGCAACGCAACATCAATCTTCACTTTCGGGAAAGGCACGATGACCGACTCCTCAAAGGTCTTGGTGAGAGTCAAGGCTTCGGGCGTGGTTTGCCATTCGCCAAAGAGGTTTTGGTAGCCCTTGGAAAACAGCAGTTTATCTGTTCCCGCCTCAAACACCTTGACGATGTAGTTGCCAAACTCAAGGCTGTCGATGAGGTTGGTTTTGGAGCCGCTCCAATACGGCTCGTGAATCAGCTCCTTGAGGGAGTAGGTAGTCTGTGTGCGGTTGCCCGTCAGACAATAGTCCACGCGAAGGGACGACTCGGTGAAATAACGGTCAAATTGCGCCCAAGCAAAGGCTGGGAGCAACGCCAGCAACAAAAGGAAATATCTTTTCATAACAATGGATTTGATGCCGCAAATATATAAAAAAGGGCGGTTCCCCGAAGGAAGCCGCCCAATTTTTTGCGGAAGTCATTTCCGCAAGGTCATTTATCTGACAACAGTGATGCGGTTGACGCTCACACCGTTCTCAGTCACAACACGCACCGTGTACATGCCGGCAGTGTACTGCGACCGTCGAACACCACCTGGCCGAGCGTGCTCACCACGGTGATGTGGCGCATACCGTTGGCCTCGATGGTCACGTTGCCCTTCGTCGGGTTCGGGTAGATGGCAGCCATGCTATTCTCGTTCACGCCATCACCATTGGTGGTGCCGCTCACGTAGTTGTTGTCAGTACCCGCAGCCATGGCAGGCTCGGACTCGCACTCGTCGTCGTACTCGGCGCGGACCTGATAGTAGTACGTACCTGCCTCGACTGGTGTGTCGATGTACTCGTAGTAGCCGCTACCGTCCTCGTTGACCGAACCAATCAGGGTGTACTCACCTGCGGCCTCGGTCGAACGATACACGTTGTACTTCACCAGGGTGGCGCGGTCGCGGTTCAGGTTGAAGCTGCCGCCCTTGGCAACGCCTGCGTTGGCAAGCTCGCCACCTTCGACGCTCGGCAGAGGCATTTCAACAGCCTCGGCTCCGCCCTTGGCCTGGTTGCTCACGAAGCAGCGCAGGTTCCATGTGCCAGTAATCGAACCGCCAGTGGCGTCAGACAACGTGTACCACTCTGCACCGTCAAGCGAAAGCATCGTGCCATTCGGGTCTCCGGTGTAGTTGCCGACGGAAGCGATAAAGCCACCATCCAAATTGTTCATGACAATCCACAGGTCTTGGGTGTTGTCGAAGCTGGCAGGAGTGATGTTCCACTCAACCCAGTCTCCAGTACCAGTGGCAGTGTAGTTGTACGAACCAATCATATTGCTGCTCGGGCCGTTGCCGTTTGAGCCTTGGTAGACTCTGACAATACCGTTGTGTGCTGTGTAGTCGAAGTAGGCGACCTTCGTCACTGAGCAGCCGGCATAGTTGCCGAGGCTGGAAGCCGGGAACTTGATGGCCCAGTAGAACGAGCCACCACCGCTCAGACCGATTGCGTCAACGTTCTCGCCATCGTCGTAGTACAGCCAATCCTCAATCGGAGCGGCAGGCTCTGTACCCCACCACACCTTCAGGCTCATGTCGCTCGCCTGTGCAATGTTGATGTCATAAGGCATCTCGCAGGTGGTCGTGCCAGGCATGTAAGGCTCGCACTCGGGGCAGCTCATCGAGTAGTAGATGTTGCCCTCGGGCAGGTTGTTCGTGCCGTTGTAGACCATGCGGACGCACACCACCTCGGCATTGCCTTCATAGGTGTAGGTGTTGGTCGGATAAGGCAGGACCAGTGCCACCGGTGTTGCCGTGCAGCAGCATGGCGCAGCCGTAAGGTGTGCCCGCGCCGCTGTCGGTCAGGGTCTGCCATGCAGTGGTGTACTGCAGGCCGTTGCCGGTGTTGCCAATGCCAGGTTCAGCGTGAGGAGCGCCCCAAGGACCGCTCGAACCGCTGCCAGCCAAGCTGTAGACCAAGTAGTAAGTACCAGCCTCAAGCTCGATGTTGAGACCACTGGCCGTGATGCTCATGATCGGGCGGGTGGTGGCGGTAGTCTCACCGTCGCTGCCGCGATAGCAGTTCGTGAAGGCCGTGGCCGTCATGATGTTGGTGTTGATGTCACCCCAGATGGCGGTACCGCCGCTCATCGGGCTACCGTTGTAGATTTGGGCATACAAACCGGTGAAGGTCGAAGTGGTGGTGCTGCCAGTCTGGTAGCCATAGACCTCAATCTGGTCGATGGTGGTGGCTGCATCGAGAGTGAAGCTGTCGGCAAGCATGTAACCGCCGCCGTTGTTCACATTCGGACCCCAAGTGCTCTGGCTGCCCTTAATCCAGGAAGCGTCGGCACCATTGGCCATCGCACCCGGATCGGTCACGTAGCCGTTGAAGAAGCTCCATTCGGCACGGTTGCCCTTGGCACCGATGGTCAGGCTGATGTCGTCAACACACATGATGTATTGGTCGTAGCAGTTGAAGTGACGGATGGCGATGTACTTCTGTCCGGCGAATGCACTCAGGTCAACTGAGAATGTGTGCCAGGTACCAAGTCTGTTGCCGTTGCCATCGCGTGTAGCACGCGGGTCGCCAGCCTTGACACCGCCCTTAGCGGTCAGCGTCCATTCATTGACCATAGTCCAGTCGCTCGTGCCGTTGTCGGAGACGAACACGCCGAAGTGGTCGGCAGCGTAGTTCTCGTCGGTGGCAGCAGCAAAGAAGCTGAAGGTCGAGCCGTTGGTGAGGGTCACCTGCGGGGTGACGAGGTATTCGTCAGGATTGACGGCACCCACACCGTTGATGTAGGAACCACTGCAGATGGCGTTCACGCCGCCATGATACCAGTCAAGGCTCATGCCTGCATAGTATGTCCAAACATTCGGGATGTCGCTGGTCATGCACCAGGTCAAACCGTCGTTGTTGCCGTCGATGACAGTCCAGCCAGCAGGCATACCGCCTTCGAAGTCAACGTTGAAGGTGTCGCCTGGGCCAGGAGGCGGGGTGATGCCACCGCCAGGATACTCCCAGCTGATTTCGTTGCCTTCAATGGTCACACCATTGACGGTGCCAGGATAGTTGTCGCACGGGATGTACTGCCACTCGCACTCAACCCAGTCGCTGATGCCGGTGCTGTACATGGCTGCAACCTTGCAGATGTAGTGCTCGCCAGCCACGAGTTCGTCGGTGGCCAACTGGCAGAACGGTTGAGTAGCAGGAACGTTGGCGTTGTAGATAGGCTCGCCGTCGATTGAGGTGCACATCACCTTGAAGGACTCGAGGTGACGGTCGCCGTCCTTGGCACCGGTGGTCAGAGCAACGTCGTCGATCCAAATCTCATACATGTCATAGTCCTGATGGTGGAAGGCAATCCACACATTCTGGCCAGCATAAGCGCTCAGGTCGACTGAGTGCGAACGCCAGTTCTCATAACGGTTCTCACCATGACGTGTAGCTGCCTTGCCTTCAGCCTTCGCACCGGTGTGACTCCAGATGTCAGTGAAGCTGGAAGCACTCGGAGTGTCAGCAGTAGACACAGCAATGGCAAAGTGATCAGGATAGCTATCATTGGCATTGTCGGCCCAGAAAGTCAAGGTTGAGCTATTGGTGATAGCATACTTCTGAGGCGTAACCAGATAGTTGTCGGCATTATAGGCACCGTCATAGTCAATGAAGGACTGTGAATACACGAAGTAGTTGCCACCATGAGCAAGACCTGTGTAGTCGTAGCCTGAAGCACTGACGCTGTTGACGCTGTTGACCCAGTTGAGGCCGTCGCCGTCGTTGTCGATGGTGGTCCAGCCTTCAAAGCCATTTTCGAAACCAAACTCGAAGGTGTCGCCGCTGCCGCCTTGGCCGCCGCCACCGCCGCCGCCACCAGGAATGCCTTCGGCACCCCACATGGCCCAGCCAGTGGATGACACATAGAGGTCGCTCACACCGTAGATGATCTCAATCATCACATAG
>CACZNA010000009.1:0-82215 GCA_902782455.1 uncultured Bacteroidia bacterium
CTTGCGGAGCAAGCGGATGACCCAAGAGGATTTGGACATCTCCAACGAAGAACTGTTGAACAAACTCCACCTGATGGCCGACGGCAAACTGAAACGCTCTGCGGTGCTGCTTTTCCACAGCGACCCGAGTCGGGTTCAGGTGGGCAGTTATGTGAAGATAGGCCGTTTCAGCGGCAATGCCGACTTGCTGTATCAGGATGTTTTGGAAGATTCGCTCATCAAGATTGCCGACAAGGTGATTGACCTGATTTACCTGAAGTATTTGAAGGCGAAAATTACCTACGAACACGACAGACGGGTTGAGACCTATCCTTTTGCGCGCGATGCCATACGCGAGGCGGTTTACAACGCAATCGCCCACAACTGTTATATGTTTGGCACACCCATACAAATCCGAATCGAGGACGAGGCCATCATCATCAGCAACCGTTGCATCTTGCCCGAAAACTGGACGGTGGAAACCTTGATGGAGCCGCACGAATCGATACCTTACAACGAAAATATTGCCAACGCTTTCTATTATGCCGGCTACATTGAGACTTGGGGGCGCGGCATACAGAAAATCTGCAACGCCTGCACAGATCTTGGTGCCGCAACGCCGAGATATGAGTTGTTAGGCACGGGTTTGCGTGTACATTTCACCGCGTTGAAGAGTGCTTTGTTCGAAGAAACGCAAGAGCAGGGCGAAAATGGGTTGGGTGAAAACTACGGAGAAACGTCACCAAAAACGTCACCAAAAACGTCACCAAAAACGTCACCAAAAACGTCACCAAAAACGTCACAGAAAATTTTGATGTTAATCCGAGAGAATAATACTATTTCAACCCGAGAAATGGCTAAATTAATTGGGATTAATAGAAGAAATATTATGAGGAATATCAGCGAGTTACAAAAGCAAGGAGTTCTCCGTCGCATCGGTTCTATCCAAAATGGCCATTGGGAAATCAACGAATCCTTGGGTGAAAAACCTGATGAATGGTTGGGTGAAAAGTTGGGTGAAAACAGAGAGACCATCTTACGCTGCCTCGCCCAAAATCCTTCCATTTCAACGCACAGATTGGCGGAATTGTTAGGCATGAGCACGACCGCGATGGACAAAAACATCAAATGGCTGAAGGATAACGGAATCATCCGGCACATTGGCCCAGCCAAAGGCGGACGGTGGGAGGTGATAATCTGAAAACCAATAAAAACACAGGACGCGAAACATAGTCTTGCGTTTCACATTAGTTCTCGACCAGTGTAACAAATGATTGATGCCGAATGAAATTTTTACATTACGACGTGAACTCCACAATAGCGCTCGCCTCGTTACCAATGGCAAGCGCGATGACGAAACCGTTTTCCATCTCGAAAAGGGTAGGGGTGAGGCTGTCGCCTAATTTTGCGGCCACACGGTATTCCACGCGAAGCCCCCTCACGACGAAGTCCTCGGGCAGCAGTTCCATCGCCATGCGGATGTAGTTGGCGTTGTTGACGTGGCGGTTGTAGTCGATGTCGGCGCGCATCACTTGGATGGGCGCGAAGGTTGTGCCTCCTTCTTTCGGCAGGATGATGCGACGGTCTTTGTAGTTCATCTCCAATTGCGGCTCAATGAGCAGGGAGTTGGCCACGGCATCGTTCACGCGCTTCAGCTTGCCGTTGGCCCTGTCCACAAAGGCGCCCATGCTCCAAGTGCGGTAGCAGGGCTTGCCTTCGGCATCATAGATGAAGGTGTTGCGGAAGCCGAACATGGGCTTCATGCCATACACCGAGGTCGTCACCGTCAGTTCTTCCTTGAAATCGGGCACTCTGACGATCTCCACCTGCCTTGAGGCCAACAGTTGCGCCATGTTCTCGCGGGCGAAGTGTTCCTTCACCTGCGGTTCGCTGTCGATCCACATCTCCGAGCAGTCCTGCATCATCTGGAGTGCTGAGAACAGCTTGAGTTTGCCCTCGCTGTCGCAGGTGCTGGTGGTCACTTTGTAATTCAGGCTGTACATAAATTCCAATTTTCGGCAAAGGTAGGGAAATTTGTCCCTTTTCTGGCAGATTCCGCAATTACTTTTCTATGGAAAAAATGTATTTTGCTCATCTGCTTAAGAAAAAAACTAAAGGATTTCAATAAACCTGCTTGAAAGGAATCCATTGGTAAGATGCTCCCTATGAGATACATAGCCCAACTGATTGGACATGATTCGAGTATCACCTATTTGCGCATCAATGTTGCGGTGCGAATGGCCGTAAATCCAGTAATCAATGCCGCTGTCTGCGATATAGTTGCCTAATTCCACTGTAAAGGCACCATTGATGGTACTGCCACTAAACTCTGCCGCTGTGCAAAGTCCAGTTGGAACATGGTGCGTAAGCACAATTTTCGTTTTGGCTTTGCTCTCCTCAACTGCTTGCTTGATGAATTGCAAACATCGCTCGTGCTCAAGGTTGAAATCGGCTGCCGTCAACAAATGGTCTCCATATATGATACGGTGAAAATCAGACACACAACGCTCTGTGTAATATGCGTTTTGAATATCAATATGCGCCCATAAAGTGGATGCGACAATATCAATGTCACCGATATGCTCCACAGTATTGGAACAAATTTTGACATTGGGGAATAGCTTTATATGGAAAGATTCAGGCTGCGCTGCAATGTCATAATAGGCATAGTATTCATGATTGCCAGGCACTGCAAGCACTTGTTCATAATGGTCGGATGCCCATTGCCAAAAGGGATGTTTCATCAAAGACTCTTGCCCGAGATATATGGTGTCGCCAGCAAGCAACAGCACATCGCCAGCCACTTCAAGCGGATGCTCCTTCAAGTAACGGCTGTTGTCCGACAACTCCAAATGCAAATCCGATGCGAACTGAATTTTCATAGACTACGCTTGTTTAAAGATTTCATCTCGTAGCACCCCAATATAAGTGTGAATGGCATCCTCGTCGACACCCAGCGCATCTGCCAACGATTGGATATGTGTTTCGCTTTCCGTGGCAAACTCCTGAATTGCGCCGAATAGCTTCTGTTCGATTTCCACCGGCTCGGGATAGATACCTGCGGCAACGAGCTTCAACACGTCCGACCGATGCTTCTTGATGTCTTTGCTGTTCACACTCCTGCCATCCTCGCGTTCTTTCCTTAGATTCAGATAGGCGTTCACCTTCAGCACAATCAAAGCGAGGTCATTTGCCACTAATAAGCCGTCAATCTCTTCAGCCTGACGAACAGTGAAATTGTAAATGTTATCGTCCATAATGATTGCCGACAGACTTAAGTGCAACTCGTCGGTCGGGATGGGCTCAATGTGAAATCCTGAGGGTTCGCCCAACAAATCGGAATGGCGCGAAAGCAATTCTATTTTCTGTGAATAGGCCAAGTTTTCATCTTTTAGGGTGAACCGATATAGTGCATATACCGAAGCACCTGCTTGATTGATGCGTTTTTCCACACGGTAGTTGCCCTCGCGGATAAACCGCCAAAACGCCCCGACAAATTCTCGGGTCAGACGTTCAACCACCACGATGATATCGATGTCTTCAGTGGCACGCGGCATCATGGTGGTGCCCCTGAGTTGGAGGTCACAGGCTGTGCCACCAATGATGACAAAATTGTCTTTGTAGGGCATCATCGCAGCCCTGAATATTTCCAAACCTTTTACCATAATTTTTCAATCATTAGTTCAACTTCTTTTTCCACTCGTGGATCATGGTCGTTTTGTAGCGACAAGGCCAACGACAATTTGTCCACGTATCGTTTGTCGGTGGGTATTGGTGGATATTGCCATATCTCCATGCAGCAATCTCCTTCAATCGGATTCACATTCAAGAAATCATCTACATTACGATGTTTCCATTGTTCAGCCGTCAGTGCGATGGTTGTAGTTCCATCGGGATTAAGCGCAGAATAGTGCGACAGTGCAGAAATGCCTGCCAACTTGTATTGTTCGATGTTTTTAATCTCATCACAATACCAACGTTGATTCACGGGATGAACGAGATATTTCATCGACTTCTCGAACAATGCTTTTTTATCTGAATCAAAACTGATACGTTTATACTTGTCGTCACCCGTTTCAATCGTGCAAAGTTCCAATCCTTCCAGCAGGCGGAAAGCTCGGGTGAGCGTCACATACTTATAGGGTGAGGCCAGTTCCGTTTCTTTTGCGGTTTTATGGTTTATGTCCGCACCTTGAAGATAGGCCAATAACAGCCATTGGGCAGCAGCAGTGAGTTTTTCTCCTCTTACAGGTTCAGTTTCACGAGCCGCTATCAGCAGACTTGGCAGGAAGGCATATTTCCCCGACACCACAAAAAACACATCCCGATCAATGAGGCGGTTGCGCTCAACGTAGGGCAGTTGTTCAAACAGGAAGACGACATCTTTATCCATAATGGAATGGAGCCGTTCCGAAGTCAATCGCAGCTTTCGTGGGGTGTGTTTTTGTGAAGATTTCGGTTCAAGCACAAGGAGTTCAGTACCCTTGAAGTTGCAGGAATAAAAACGGAAAGCAGCTCTGGCCTCCACCCAAACCTGTCGAAGTGTCTGTCCATCAATGTTGTCAAGGACATAGTCCTTACCTGCAATAGAGATTGTTTTATTCATTTTTGTATCATTTTCATTGTAATTGAAAACGGTGCAAAATTACAGAAAATATTTTGAAAGACAATATACATAAAATGCTTTATTTTGCCAAAACTGAAAACTTCCAGCTTTTGAGTTCATCACAAATTCATCCCTTACTCTCGCCAAGCGTGGTATTTTTCCATCCTTTTCCTTTCTTATTCAGATTTTTCCCTATCTTTGCAACTGCTTTGAGTTACCATTAGGTAGTTTGAAGCAGAGTATATTGACAAAGGCGTTTTCTGGACGCTTTGGTTTTGACGGTGTAAGAACTTCGCAACTTCAAACGATTAGTCAAAAACAAAGCAGCGGGAACGCCCCATGGAATGTTTATATCTCAGCATATAATCATTCGGCGTGGGGTCTTCAGCGTTGCTCGTTTCGACTAATCGGGCAATGCGAAGGCCTTTACATCGTGGAACGGGCGACAGAACTGGCTCCACGTCTTTTTATCTTGAGTTTTATGGTTGAGGGAGCCGAACCATTTATTGGTTGAGATACGAATAGATGGAGCGTTCAGGGAAATCTGGTTTAGGTAGTCGGATTGAACATATTTTAGACGAGATTACGGAACAATACCTTGAAAAAGACAGGTATAATCGTCCGTGGATTATCGGTTTTAGTGGCGGCAAAGATTCAACGGTGCTCCTCACTCTTGTCTGGATAGCAATGAATAGGCTAAAAGAGAAGGGTGAGAATCTTACACGACGGGTGTATGTCGTCTGTAATGATACCATGGTGGAAAATCCCGTAATCGAAGAATATGTCATCAATGTACTTGATAAGATAGACCGTGCGGCAAAAGAGCAGAAGATGCCTATATCAGTCACCCGTACGACTCCCACAATTGAAGATTCATTTTGGTGTTGTGTCATCGGAAAGGGTTATCCTGTTCCCAATAATTCTTTCAGGTTCTGCACCGAAAAAATGAAGATTAAACCAACCTCTCAGTTTATTACCGACCAAGTGTCTGCTGATGGTGAAGCCATTGTCCTTGTTGGTACTCGTTTGTCAGAAAGCCAAGCCCGTGAGCGTTCAATAAAACGGCATGAGATAAAGGGACATCGCCTATCGAAGCATCCTTTGAACCCTAACACTTACACATACGCACCAATTAAAGAACTAATGCTGGAAGAGGTATGGTGGATTATCAATGCAATTCCATCTCCTTGGGGATTTGACAACAAAATTCTGTTTGACATCTATCGTGATGCGTCTGCCGATGACTACGAATGCCCCACTGTTGTCACCGACGACAGCCATCGATCTTGTGGGCAAAGCCGTTTTGGTTGCTGGATTTGCACCGTAGTTAAGGAAGACAAATCAATGTCTTCGCTTATCAATAGTGGCGTAGTCTGGATGAAACCTTTGTTAAATTACAGAAATCACTTGGTAGAAAATAGAAATGTTTCAGAGCTGAGATGCGACACAAGACGAAACGGTCAGAAAGCTGTTGACGAAACGGGACACAATATGGGCAACTATACGATGGCCTATCGCATTCAGTTGCTCCGAGAGTTATTGATCATACAAAAAGAAACGCAAGACTATAGAGCAAGTATTGACCTTATTACGAATCAAGAGCTAATTGCCATTCAAGTTCTTTGGTATCGTGACGGCAATTTCTCAACTACCGTCAACGACATCTACAATGAAGTTTACGGATATAGTATTCCCAACACAAACATGGGCTTGCAGGAACGCATTCTTCTTGAGAAATCATGCGTTGACAACCCCAAGCATTTCAACCTCATACAAGAGCTGCTTGCTCTCCAAAAAAACAAAGTGCTTCTGATGCGAAAATATGGATTGCAAACCGACCTTGAATCTAGGCTGGAGAATTTTATTAGAGAGGAGGCTGGCAAATGATTATAAACAACATTACACTGTTCAACTATCGTTTGTACGAAGGAACGAATACTATAAAGTTTTCGCCAGCAGAATCCAAAAACATATACCTGATTTCAGGCGAAAATGGTTTTGGAAAAACGACTTTCTTGCATTCTCTGCTATGGTGCCTTTATGGACGATTGATTTCAGACATCGAAGCTGAAACAAGGAAAGACATCGCCAGTTTGGGATATAATGCATTTTTGAAGTCCAACTTGAACCACAACATTAGGAAGGAATTTGAGGAACTTGATGATGCAATAAAAGCTGGAATAAAAAAGAACGGTTATTCTCCTGATTACGCTCATCTCTCGCCCATGACCAACTACTATGTCAGCATTGAATTCGCCGATGTGGTCATACCATCCCTCCCATGTACTACTTTAACTGTTCGTCGCTCATATGATATGGTTCTTGAAAAGGAAACCGTAGATATTTTAATTGACGGTGTAAAAAACGAACTGACACGCGAAATCGGGCCAGAGGTTTTCATTAACGACTTCATCTTGAACAAAGACATAGCTCAATTTTTCTTCTTTGACTCCGAACAAATCGTGTCTCTTGCAGAGACCAATACGCCCACGGAACGCCGAAGATTGTGTTCTGCATACAACGAGGTTCTTGGCGTAAGAAAATACGAAGACTTAAAGAAAAACCTTGAAAACATCAGACTTCGTTTTAGGAAGAAATCCTCAGACATAGAACACAGGGAACACCTGTTGTCTTTAATAACAAAACGAGATGGATTGTATGCGAAGATAGACCAAGTGAAAAAGGAACTCGAAAGTGCAGAATCAACTCTCTCTGATTTACGCAATAAAGATGGTGAGTTGCAAATGCGTATGGTTAGAGAAGGAAACAACACAACGAGAGAAGAGATAAACAGGTTAGAAAGTGTAATAAAGGTAACCAAACAAAAAGACGAGGAATATAAAGGGCAATTAAAGCGCTTTCTAGAATATGCACCCTTGGCTATTGCTGGCAACCTTCTTGGTCAAGCAAAACAGCAAGTTGAGCATGATTTTAAGTTAAAGAATGCCAACAATGACCAATTGAGCAGGAATTTTATCGTGTCAGAAATCTCAAAGGATTTACAATCGATGTTGAAAGGGCTTGACTTTGAGACCGAGACCAATGAAAGGTTAAAAGCAGAAATTCAAAGGGTCTTGGACAAACACATTGACTCTAATGACCTATCAGACATACAGATTTCACTTACAGATGAAGAATACGAGGAATTCATTTCTGTTTATAATCATATTACCACAACATATCGTTTGGAGTTTATAAGGCTATCGGATGATTATAAAAAAAACAAACAGATATTAGAAAGAAATAGCCGAAGGTTGTCAAATATTCATGGCAACGAAAGCGACGAACTGATAAAAACCATCCGAGCGCAAAAGAATAAAGTTGAAGATGAGATAAGCAGCGTCGAGAAGAGAATTAATCGTCTGCATGAAAATCTAGGCATATACATACAAGAGCTTGCTACAACGAGCAAACAGATAACTGAAACAAGTAAATTGGTGAGTTTGGATGACACTGACGAGAAAAAAGACAGTCTGTCCAAGCAATTGATAGATGAGTTGTCCGACTTCCTTTATCAACTGAAGATTGAAAAGAAATACTCCCTCGAACGGAGAATCAAGTCCATCTTGAACACTTTGATGCACAAGGCTGATTTTATCGGCCATGTAGAAGTGGTGGTGTCTGATGATGATATGGATATTGAATTATATTCAGTGGATGGGATGAAAATCCATAAGGACACATTGTCGAAAGGCGAACAACAATTATATGCCACCTCCATATTGAAAGCTCTTGTCGAAGAAAGCGGAATCCAGTTTCCTGTCTTTATCGACAGTCCTCTACAAAAATTCGACAAGAGCCATGCGACAAAAATTATTACTGAGTTCTATCCTAGCATTTCAAAACAGGTTGTTCTCTTCCCGCTTTTGCACAAAGAGCTTACAGCTGAAGAGTTTGAGACGATGAAGGAATCAGTAAACGAGACGTTTATTATTAACAACGATACAACGCACTCCTATTTTGAGAAAGTGCCGATTGACAAATTTATGACTTACTGAAACTATGTTTACACAGATTAGGACAAGTGCGAAAAACAGAGACGTAGTAACCTTTCTAACTCGAAAGTTCGGATTGGGTGCAGAGAACATTATTGCTCGTATTGCTATAGCTTATTCGCTTCAACAGGGAAAAAAGTTCTCACCGTTGAACATCATGGATTCGGGTGGAAAAGAGTATAGCAAAAACGTTTTGTTTGGAAACTTGTATCCAATATATGCAGCCATGATGTGCAAGTATTATGACATCAAAATGAGTGACAAGGATTTGCCAAGATATTTCAAGATACACTTGGATGATGGCTTGGGGCTAATCATGGCGGAAGTAAAGGACAATCCTAATCTAATAGGATTTGATTACATTTTCGATAAAATAAAAGCTGGACTGGAAGGTATATGCTAACAGATTGCCATTTCAAATATGATTATTACTCTGGCAATCACGAGCCAAAAGAATTCTTTACAGAGGCTCTGATTGAAAGCAAGTCGTTTGACTTGGGCTTGGGTTTCTTTTCCTCAAGTGCAATAAACTCTCTAGCCAACGGTTTTGCTCTTTTCATCGCACAAGGTGGAAAGATGAGAGTAATCATAAATGACGTTCTGACCGAATCAGACAAACAGGCAATTAGTCTGGGGCAACAGGAAGAAGTTGAAGATGCTCTTTGCAAACGAATAATCAAAGATATCGAGAAAATGAAAGCGACTTTTTCTCGGTCAAATGAGTTGTTCTTCCGCTGTTTCTCTTATTTGGTTTCTATCGGACGAATGGAGTTTGTTGCCACATTGTCCTCCAAGGGTGGAATGACACACGACAAATACGGCATCTTTACAGACGAGGTGGGTAATAAGGTTGCTTTCATCGGGTCTGTGAATTTTACGAGGACTGCTTTGGAGCAGAACGCCGAGTGCTTAACCACCTTCACTTCGTGGGAAGACGCTTCGCGTGTAGAGAATTATCAAAAAAAGTTTGACGAATGTTGGAACGAAGACAATGTTCACCTGATACGCATCCCCATTGAAAAAGTAAAGACTTATATCACCGACAATTATCCTTCTCGTGATGTTCAGCGGCTTCTTGATGAATCAATAAGCCTTCGTGAAAGCACCTTGAAGGAACACCCGTTGCCGCCATATCTTATCGAAAAACTTGAGCGCAAAGAAGTGGAACCAAGATTCCCATTCCCAAAAGAACGAGAAATCCAAATTAAGGCCAATGATGCGTGGAAGAAAAACGGAAGAAAAGGCATCTTTGCGATGGCTACGGGTTCGGGAAAAACAGTTACTGCTTTGAATTGCCTGCTTCATTTCTACAAGGAATTTGGCTATTACAAAGCGTTAATTGTGGTGCCTACACGGGCTCTCGCTTTACAATGGGAGTCTGAGGTAAAGAACTTTAATTTTCAAAATGTCATATCCACCCATACAGATAAAGATTGGAAAGAAACACTGAGCCGCTATTCTACCCGCAGTTTGCTCAAACCAAATCGCAACATTATCATTGTCACCACTTATGCAACTTTTATTAGAAAGCGTATTCAGAATTTCGTTTCGAATACAAATGGGATGGATTCATTTGTGTTGATTGCAGACGAGGTGCATAATATGGGAGCGGCTGGGCCAATAAAACATCTTCCCAAGCGGATAGAAAATAGAATTGGTCTATCGGCCACTCCCGAGAGGGTGTATGACGAAGGTGGGTCAAGAGAAGTTTACGCTTTTTTCAATTCATTTCCCCCGTATTACACTTATCGATTCACGATGAAGGAAGCTATCGATTCGAAGATACTTTGTCCATATGAATACTATCCAGTATTTGTAAATCTCACACGTGAGGAAATGTATCAATACAACGTAAAGACGGAACAGCTTCGGAAGTTTATTGACCCCGAAACGGGGAAATACAAAAAAGAGGCTGAAATGCTACTTATGGCTCGAAAACGCATTGTGCATAAAGCGGCCATGAAAAAGCAAAAGGTTGCTTCATTGTTGGATGAGCGCAAAGCACAGGGGAAACTAAATTACACTTTCGTGTTTGTGCCAGAAGGATATGAACCAGATTATGCGGAAATAGACGACGCAGTCATTGACCCCGAGGACATTCACATCATTGATGAATACTCGCAAATGTTTAGGAGTAGGAAGTATTCGTACCACCAATATATAAGCGGACTGGATGACGCGCCATCTATACTTGACGCTTTTGAGCGAGGAGATATTCAGATATTGCTATCAATGAAGTGTTTGGATGAGGGTGTGGACATCCCTCGTGCGCAATATGCCATCTTTATTTCGAGCACTGGAAATCCAAGGCAATTTATTCAGCGAAGAGGTAGGGTGTTGAGAACCTGTAAGGGCAAGGATAAAGCTTATATTTGGGATATGATAGTGGTGCCACCAGACATCGTGAAATCAGCCTCACAGACTGACATTAACCTGTTCACAGGCGAGCTAAGAAGAGTCCTAAACTTTGCAGCTCTTGCCGACAACAAGATGGAAATATTATATGGCGAATTAAGAGAAATCTGTTCAACATTAAACGTAGACATGTTTAAGATGTTGGAAGATGAAGAAGAACAATACAAAACCAAAGGAGAATAACAGCTATGGCAATTCAAGATGAGATGTACAAGATGATTGAAAATGAAATCAATCAAACGGTTACTGAAGATCGGCAAAACATCATTGTCGATTATGAAAAAGCCAAAGAAGTAGCAAGAATGCTTGCCGAACTCAGCACGGAAAGAGAGGAGGCCGACTCTCTTGTTAACCAATACATGGCAGGAATAAAGAATATTTGTCGCAAATAAAACATCATAGTATGATAATCAATAGCATTACAATCAATAATTTCCAGTCCTATTACAAGGACATAACTATTGAGTTCGGCAAAGGATTGAACTTGATTATTGGAAATGGAGGAAAGGGCAAATCAAAACTCTTTAATGCGTTTTATTGGGTTTTATTTGGAGATATATACATAACCAGTGAGGGTTGGTGTTCTACAAAACTTCTGCCGAGAAGCGCAAGCGGTTCTCTCAACCGTTACGAGTTTATCAATAAGAAAACCCTTTCAGAAGCGAAGGTTGGGGAAGTGGTGTCATGCAGCGTCCTTCTCGAGCTGACTGACGACAACAAGAACCAATTCCAAATTGAACGTAGTGTTTCCGCAAAAAGAAAAGACTCTGATAATTGGGATGAGGTCGCTGCATGGGCTGTATCAGAAGAAAGTGTTAAGGTGACATTTGAAACCCGAACTGGAACAAAGACCGTGATGGATGATATTGCCGAAGGAAAAATAGCAGAATTGTTCCCTGAAGGTATTCGGGGATATATTTGGTTCCAAGGTGAGTCTCTTGACACTTTGATTGATTTCCGAAAAAAAGAGAACTTGAAGGATGCTGTAAACCATATTTCATATTACCCGTACTACGAAAAACTTTCAGATATCATCTCTTTGGCAAAACGCAAAATAGAGAAAGCTGAATCAACTCATCTAAAAGAAGCAAATCGGCAAAATCAAGAGGCCAAAGCCTTGATTAGTAGAAAGGATTATTTGCGGAGTTGTATTGACAACGAAGAAGCCAACAAAAAAAGAATAGAGGGTATTATAGATCAGATTAAAATTGCTTTGGCTGATGATGAAGGAAAAATAAGTGGATTAGCTGGATTCACAGGATTGGTTAAAGAATATGATGATTGTGAGAAAGCAATTGCCGATATAAATAACGAACTTACGAACCTTGATAATCGGCAACGAGCTCTTTTGCCCTCTTTGTGGATACTAAGAGGTACTAATGACATGATAAGAAAATGCAGGAGCATTATAAAGAGTCATGTTGAGGAAGAGTACACAGCTCCAGAGAAAAAATACCTTGATAATCCCAGTAGGGCAAAATTGGAAGAGATATTAAAAAACAAGGTGTGTTATGTGTGTGGCTCGCCTGTTGACGAAGAGCATCACGAAGCAGTCGAGTACATCACAAATCGTTTGCGTCTTCAAGAAGAGTATTTGCGAGAAATGGAAGAGTACACATCCAATCTTGAACAGTCAAAACAATTCAATATGTTCGTAGGTAAAATTCAGGATTACCCGGATTCCTTACTTGTATCTCTTGGACAGATTGACAAACAGTATGGGGATTTGGAAGATAGAATTGAAAACCTCATTTCCAAACGGAAAAAAATGCAGGGAAAAAAACGTGTATTGGACGAGAAAATGGAAGATGTAAAACGCAGATACAATATTGACCCTCGTCGCGAAGCAGCTCAAACACCTGTTTTGAATAATAGTATTCGGGCTTCCCGTTCAAACCTTGAAAAACAACAGGGATTGCTTCGTGCTTGCATTGCTTCTATTGCTGAATATAAATCAAAATTAGAAATCGCGGAAAGAGAATACGCAAAGGTGGCATCAGCAAGCAATGTAACCAGCGTACCAGAAACAGAATGGAAGCATATTTCAACATTCCTTGAAGCAATTTGTGCGTCAGTGCAGGAAAAGGCAAGAATTGAATTGCTCCATAAGATAGAAGAACGCTCCAATGAGTTTTATGAGAAGTTTACGGAGCACGATAGGGGTTATAAGGGTATGGTGGAAATTGATGATGATTATTCAATCAAGTTTGACGCTGGTCTAAATACGAGCCACGAAGACCGAAAGAAGATGAGCATCATCAATGCCTTGCTTTCACTTAATCAAGAAGCTATTGGCACATACTATCCGTTTATCAGTGACGCACCAACATCCAGCTTTGACCCCGACACTACCCATAAATACCTGATGGGCATCAAGGACATCTTTGGTCAATCGATTATCATGACAAAAGATGTTGTAATTGATAGTGACAACTACAAGGAACTTTTCAATGAAAAGAAAGTGTCCAGAATATTTCTTTTAACCAGCAACACTTTCGGAAAGACCGAAGGTGAACCTCAAATCAATGAGGTGGCCACTCATGTTGAACGTTTAAAATAAACTGCCTTATGGAAAACATTTTTGATATAAAATTCACCTACGAACAATACGTTAGGGACAGAGTGATTCTTAAATTCTCCAACAAACAGGGTGGTGATTACAATGTGTTCTCTTCGTACTGGCAGTGCTTTGCTTGGGCTGCGGTGATTGGTTTTTTGAGAGACGAAAGGAAACCGTTAGGTTCTCCTTTGGCAGACAGACCATTTAGCCTTCGGACGATGCAAAACAATGAAGGCGAAAAAGTGGCTCAAGCCCTAATCTGTATGTGTATTGCGAAGAATGAATCATTGGATATAATGAAGAACCCAACAGAAGCGATAAATATGATAAATGAATATGCGAATGCAGGGTTTTATCATATTCTCAAACTGATAGAAACTGGCGAGAACTCGTTTAATGACATGCAACAGGTGCTGAAAGAGATATTTAGCCGAGGAGAAGAGCTTAAAGATCAAAACGCCAAAGAGGTTGAAGAGCATACAGAGATTGTGTTTGAACAAGTTGCCGATCCATCTAAATGCAATGTGTTTCAAGAAAAGAAGAAAACGGCACGATGGAAAATGTCTGAAGTCAGAGATTTGATTAAATACTTCAAACAAGGTATGACTGTAGAACAGTTGGCCGTCACCTTTGACAAGTCAATAGAAAGCGTGATTGAGTGTCTCCAGAAAAACAACGTGTACGAACAGTGACAACCACAACTAAGTCGTTACAAGGGGCTCAACTCTCTTCATTGCCAGTGCGAAACACAGCAGCACCCCAACAAGCACCACCCACCGCCGTCTGCGGGACGCAGACAATGACAATGCGCCAGGCCCAAGTCTCCAAGGGACGACCCTATTACACCCCGATATGCAATGTCGGGTTTTCATATTAGGATGGGAGTATCCCTACGTGTGATTTGATAACGGCATACAAATAGGATCTTTGGATTTTGGCAAAAAGAAAAGCCGTCGCAAGGAGAAGGCTTGCGGCGGCTTTCATAAAACTTTGTTTTGGGCGATTTGGCACTCAAACGCCTTTTCCCATCTCAAACGCCTCTTTTAGCTTGGCGTTGCCTTCAATCTCTTTCGGGCCGCCCACGCCGCCGCAGAAGATATGGCCTTTGAGCGCGGACTTGCCGTAGCAGTCGATCCAGCCGGTGAGGCCGCCCTCGGCGCGCTTCGACACGAACTCCTCGTTCTCAGCAGCCGTGGTCAGCAGATAGATGTCGCGGAACTTGTAATCCTTGGGATACATCGCGTTCATACGGTCGATGAGGGTCTTCATCTGGCCGCTCATCTCGTAGTAGTAGATGGGCGTGGCCCAGCAGACCACATCAGCGTTCAAGACTCTCTCCATAATGGCCGGCACATCGTCCTTGATGACGCAGGCACCCGTCTTTTGGCACGACAGGCAGCCGATGCAAAACTTGATTTCCTTGCCTCTCAGCGAGACGAGTTCCACTTGATGCCCGGCGGCTTTCGCGCCCTTGGCAAACTGCTCCGCCAAAGCGTGGCTGTTCGAGCCGGAGCGGAGGCTGGTTGAGATTACGATTACTTTTTTCATATTTTGACTTATAGATTTTTGCTGAAAAACTCCGCCAGCGTGTTCCACGGGATGTAGTTGCCTTCGCCGCCGTCGTAGAGGTCGCAGTGGGTGGCGCCGGGGATGATGAGCAGTTGCTTGTTTTCGGGGTTGGGATTCGGCTTATCGATGAAGTTGTAGCCTTCGGCTTGGCCTTCCACCATATATTTGTAGGCCGCCTCGCCGAAATAGCGCGAATGGGCTTCCGCGCCGTGCATCACGAGGACGGCGGAGCGGATTTCGTTGATGTAGTAGAGGAAACGGGCATTGGCGTAGGCCTGCGTGCCGATGACGCGCCAACCATCGTTGCTGTTGCCGCTGCGCTTGTGATAGCCGCGAGGCGTTTTATAATAAACGTGATAGTCTTTCACGAACTGCGGAACCTCATCGGGCAGGGGGTCGATGACACCGCCTGCCATCGCCTTTGGGTCGGAAAGTCGCTGTTTGGCGAGGGCTTCACGGGCAGCGTGGCGGTCGGCCTCGTTGTCGTTGGACTCATAATAACCGTTGCCGCTGATGCGGGTCATATCGTACATCGTCGAGGCCACGGTGGCTTTGATGCGCGGGTCGGCAGCGGCAGCGTTCAGGGCGATACCACCCCAGCCGCAGATGCCAATGATGCCAATCCTTTCAGCATCCACATTATCCAACTTCGAGAGGTAATCGACGGCGGCCATAAAGTCCTCCGTGTTGATGTCGGGCGAGGCCGTACGGCGTGGCTCACCGCTGCTTTCACCAGAATAGGACGGGTCGAAAGCCAGGGCCACGAAGCCGCGCTCGGCCATCTTCATAGCGTACAGACCGCTCGACTGCTCCTTGACAGCACCAAAAGGTCCGCTCACGGCGATGGCCGCCATCTTGCCGTTGGCATCTTTCGGCGTATAAAGGTCAGCAGCCAACGTCAGGCCGTACTGCGTTTCAAACGTCACCTTGCGGTGATTCACTTTGTCGCTCAGCGGGAACACCTTGTCCCACTCCTGCGTGAGGTTCAGTTCTTGCTTCATTTCTACTTTTGTTTTTGCTGTTTCTGTTGTTTGCGTTTGGTTGTTGCAGGCGGTCATAAGTGCTACCACTGCTGCAAAGATGAGAATCTTTTTCATAATATCAATGGATTATCCTTTTTTTCCCGTTTTTAATCACAATGCCTTTGTATCCTTTGGGCGCAATTTGCCCGGTAATCGTGTAGGCTGTTCCTTCGTCGTTTTCGTTGGGCGAAAGTTCCTGGATTCCAGAATAGATTGGTTGCAAGGAAAGCGTGATGTTCACCTCTCCTTCGCCGGCTTTGACGAACCTACGCACCTCGTCAGCAGAAAGACCGTCGAGTTTGCCGATGCGGGTGTACGACCACGAGTTGCTTCCATAGAAAATGCAGATGTTGTCGCCGCCATAAAGGACAAGGTCGCCCGCCGAAGTGGTGATTTGGTGGTTGTCGGTCGGGAATGACTGCCCAATATACCCCACTTTCTCGAAGTTGCCGTAGTCGTGAGCAATGTAAACGATGTTTTCGGTTTGCAGGGCAGCCACCAACGCTCGTGTTCCGACATTATCTTCCATTGTGACGGTATGCGTCTCCTCGCCGATGGTGATATACATTTTCTGTTCCATAGTCTGTGCAAAAGTCTCGCTGTTTTTTGTGCAACCTGTTATCAGTATCGCAGCCAATAACCAAAGAATCTGTTTCATTTAGGTATAATTCTAATTTCGTTAGCAAAAGTACGCTTGTTGTTTAAAAGAGGTGTTACACAAATTGGCTGAATTAATACCAATTTCGCAGAAAATGAGCAAAAAGTATAAAATATAGTACCATTTTTATCTTATTTCATCGGAATAATCGTAACTTTGCCCCACGATGAAGAAAATCTTGAAAATAGATAGCCCCAACGATTTTGCCCGATTTGTGGATGCTCCTGAGCTGCATCCATTGGTCAGCATTATTCATTACGATGAACTTCCGCCTTTCCGTCATAGCCTGAACAACTACGGTGTCTATGGACTCTTTATCCAACGCCAGTTTCCCAAAGATCTCTCGTATGGCATGAAGACCCTGCAGGTGAGCGATGCCTCGATTATTGCCGTAGAGCCTGGACAGATTGGCGGGTTGGAGGACAACGGCGAGCGTATCTCGTTGAGCGGATGGGTGCTTTTGTGGTCGCCCGAACTGCTGCATGGCTCTGAACTGGAACACCAGATAGAACGCTATCAGTATTTCTCTTATTTCTTCTCTGGCTCTTTGCGGATGGAGCCTGACGAATGGCTCTGCATCACACAATTGCTTTCCCAAATGCGGCAAGAGTTGGTGGCTCACGACGACTCGCCATCGCTCAGAAATATCTTGTTGGGCTATCTGCACCTGATATTAGAGTACTGCAACCGTATCTACCTGCGTCAACTCTCTGAGGAAGATAATGGCAACAGCGACTTGCTGAAACGCTTTCACGACCTGCTACAACAGTATTTCCGCGAGAATCGACAGCTTTCACAAGGCCTGCCTACTGTTGCCTACTGTGCTTCGGAGCTGGCCTATTCGCCTCGTTATTTCGGCGACATCGTCCACAAGGCCACCGGCGGAACAGCTATCGGCTACATCCACAACTACGTCATCAACCAAGCCAAGAGCCTACTGATGAACGGCCACAACATCAGCGAGACTTCGCGCCTCCTCGGCTTCGATTTTCCCCATCATTTCACCCGCCTCTTCAAAAAAGTAACCGGGCTCACGCCTAGCGAATATTTGGGGAAATAGTTTGATTATTAGTTTATCCCTTCTTGATTTCCCTAATCACCTTCGCCGGACTCCCCGCCACGACCATATTGTCAGGCACATCCTTGGTGACTACGCTTCCCGCTGCCACGATGGCGTTCTCGCCGATGGTGACACCCGCCAATACCGTGACATTGGCTCCAAGCCAAGCGTTGCGCTTCACGACGATGGGTTTGGTGAGCAGGGAATGGCGCGACTCGGGGTTTTCGGGATGGTATTCCGTGGCCAACACACAATGTGGCCCGATGAAAACATCGTCCTCGATGGTGATACCGCCCAAGGCGAGGAAAGTGCAGCCGAAATTGACGAAACAGTCGCGCCCGAAGGTGGTTTTCTTGCCATAGTTGATATGGAACGGCGTGAAAATGCGGAGGGTCTCATCGATTTCGGAGCCTGTGATTTGCCGCATATAGTCGCGCACTTCGGCTTCAGTATGGTAGCCTGTGTTCATCTCCGCTGCGAGGTGCATCGTGCGCTGCACATCGGCATAGAGGTCGTCGCTGCCGACATAGTCTTTTCCAGTGGGGGTGTTGTTCATAAAAACGGCGAATTTGTCGAATTAAGTAATCGTTCAAAGTTAAGTAACTGTTCAAAATTAAACTGCATTATTCTTTGACTTCGGGACTTCGGGACACGTGACTTCGGGTATTTGTTCGACTCGCAGTCTCGGAGTCTCGCAGTCTATTATGTAAACTAAATTTACTCATCTACTTGATATACAATATTCTTGGCTGTAAGCTATCAGCCGTCAGCTATTAGCTTGGTAGCCCCTAAGCTAATAGCTAATTGCTAACAGCTAACAGCCCTTCATGGTCATTGTCATAGTGTCCCGCAGTCTCTTAAGTAAACTAAATTTGCTCATTTACTTAATTAATCAGCCAGGCCACGCCGCCACTGATGGCATAGAACTTCCCAAGGTTCTGGAAATCCAAGTCGGCTGCAAGGTCGAGCTGCACACGGCGCGACACCAACCAAGTGAAGCCAAACTGGGTCAGGTATTGGTTGCCTTCCTCGGGACGAATATAGTTATATGTCTCCACGAAAGAGCCGATTTGTTCCGAGATGGTGAAATAAAGGCCAAAGCCCAAGAAAGTGGCTGCCGTACCCGATTCAATTTCCCATTCCGTGCCGACATTATAACCTATTCCCAACCAATTGGTTACGGTATGATCAAACAAGAGGTGCAAGGTAGGTGTCAGATGGGAAGGAAGCCATTCTTTTGTCCCGATATGGGGCGACTGCAACTCGGCCAGCAAAGCCACGGAAGGAAGGAAGCCTCGTCCCTCAAAAAACTTCGTCTTTATCCCAAAGGTGAGCGGTGTCATGCCGAATGTGGGTGCCGCGCCCTGCCCCTCGTTGAGCATCAAGACATTTGCCCCAAGCCGAATCTCGGCGCTTTCAAAGAGACCAAACCTCAATAAAGTGTTGTTGAGGACGAAGATGTTCGGCTCGCCTTTCGTCGATTCAAATCCCACTCCTATTTCCCATTGCACTTTGTTGAGGGGCATCACGTCTGTGCCAGTCAATGCACCTGGCCGGTCGGCTGAGATGGTCGGAAGTTCGTTTTGCGCATGGCAAAGGCCGCATACGAGAACCAGTGCCACGATTAAATAATGTAGTTTGTTCATTTTAGTTGCTTTTTAGATTCTGCAAAGATAGGTGTTTTTCACCAAATACATAAGTAAGTGTTCAAAATTAAACTGCAACATCATTTGACTTCGGGACTTCGGGACATGGGACTTCGGGACTTTTTTATCATGACCGCTTTGATTGGCTATTAGCTTTTAGCCATTAGCCATTAGCATGATAGCCACTCAGCTAAAAGCTAAATTAGTAATTGTTCAAAATCAAACTGCAATATCTTTTGACTTCGGGACGTGGGACTTCGGGACTTTTTTACCATGACCGCTTTGATTGGCTTTTAGCTTTTAACTTGGTAGCCACCCAGCTAAAAGCTAATTGCTAATAGCTAACAGCTCTGCAAAGTCATAGTCACAAACCCATGTCCCGCAGTCTATTATGTAAACTAAATTTGCTCATCTACTTAATATACAATATTCTTGGCTGTAAGCTATCAGCCGTCAGCTATCAGCTTTGTAAGCCCCTAAGCTAATGGCTAACAGCTAACAGCCCTACAAGGTCATTGTCATAGTGTCCCGCAGTCTCGCAGTCCCGCAGTCTACTAAGCAAACTAAACATGCTCATCTGCTTAAAGAAATCAATTCGCAAGGGCACCTGTCAGGGGGTGGAAGGTTCTTGGCAGTAAAAATACAGAAAAACGCAGTCGAATTTCAATTCATTTTTGTACTTTTGTCCCCATCAAAACAAACAACCATGGAAACCCCGAAATTCGTCATCGCCATCAACCGTGAGTTCGGTTCGGGTGGCAGGGAAATCGCCTACAGGCTCGGTGAGCTGCTTGGCGTCAACGTTTACGACAAGGCCATTCTCGACACCTTGACCTCAAAATTCAACCTGACCGTTGAGGAAATGCAGCACATCAAAGCCACCAAACCCAACTGGTGGAACGACTTCTGCCGGTTCTACCAACAGTTTGGTGCTGCCGGTCGAGGTGGCTACACACCGCAGGAAGACCGTGAGGTGACCTCGCAACAAATCTATCTTGCCGAGGCGCAAATCCTCCGCGACTTGGCCGCACAAGAGTCGTGCGTCATCATTGGACGCACCGGTTTCCATATCTTCAGGAACCACCCTTATTCCATGAAAATCTTCTTCATCGCAGACAGGAAAGCCCGCGTGAAACGTGTCATGGAAAAGTATGCTTTGGACGAAGACGCTGCCAACATGCGCATTGACAAAGTCGACGATGCCCGCGACACCTATACGAAGACCATCGCTGGCGTGTCGCGTTACGACGCCCGCAACTACGACTTCGTGTTCAACGTCACTCAGTTCCCCACCGAGCTTGTGTCGCAGTTCCTCGCCGACAACATCAAGAAGAAGTTTCCGTTCATAGTGAAATGAATATGCAAAAGCCGCAGCCCGAAGGCCACGGCTTATTAGGTTTTCTTACAACTCTTTTGCTGTCCTACCCATTATACTTCTTCCCGGGGAAAAACTTGTTCACCTGCTTGCAATACTCGGCGTATTCCGGGTACTTGTCGCCGCTGATGCCTTCAACGAGGTTGGTGCTGGCCGCAAAGAGGACAATCAGCAGCAAGGCCCCAATCATGCTCCAGTTGACTATACCGACACCGGCACCGATGGAAAAGATGTAGAGGCTCACCCAGATGGACTGCTCGGCAAAATAGTTGGGATGACGGCTCAAGTTCCACAATCCAATGGTATTGAAGCCCTTGTTGTAGGGCGCGGGAAGCTCTTCCAACCTCTTTCCTGACTTGATCATGGCCCATTTCTTGCCTTGGAATTTCCATTGTTGCTCGTCGGCCACGGTTTCATAGACGATGAAGCCAAGCATCAGGATGGCGGCAACGGCATCCACCCAGCCGAAGGGCGCAGTGGAACCCATGCACACCAGCGCGGGGAAGGTGAACATGAGGATGAGCGCGTTCTGATAGCCCGAGATGAAGAAGAAGTCAAAAGCCATCCACACCGCTCTGTTTTGAAGGAAAGGAATGGCGCGGACTTTCTCCCAACGATAGTCTTCTTCGCCTTCCCAGAACCGGAGTTTGTAGGCTCCTTTTCGAGCAAAGTTGTAGGTGAGGCGAATGCCCCAAAGGGTGACCAACACGGCTATCACGACGAGCCGAGGTTGCATACCGCCCTTCGCTGCGATAATCCAGCAATAGGCGATGGGAAGAAGGCTCCAAATCTTGTCGACTTGGCTGTTGTTGCCGGTGATTTCACCCACCAAGAAGCAGTACAAGGCGCTGCACCCAGCGATGATGCCGAGGATTTTCAGTGTTTCCAATTGCAGGTCGTTGAGTGCCGGACCTACGTGGATGTAAAGAATGGGGCACACTACCAATGAGAGCAAGAGCAGCGCACCCATCAAAGGAATGTTCAATTTTTGCATAGTGTTGTTCGTTTAAGTAACTGTTCAAAATCAAGTTGCAATATCTTTTGACTTCGGGACTTCGAGACACGGGACTTCGGGACTTTTGGACACGCTTCGCGTTATTGCGGGGAGGAACGACGAAACAATCCAGGGTGACATGTTAAAGTTTCGGTTGCATCCCTGGATCGCTTCGTGCCTCGCGATGACGACTCGCAGTCCCGCAGTCTATTATGTAAACTAAATTTGCTCATCTATTTCTCTGTGCAATATTCGTGTGTTCAAGGCCTTTCTGCCTTACCACAAACCTGTCGAAAGCGGCAAGGAGTCCGGGCAAGACAAAGAGAATCAGCAGCACGGCGGCCAAAGCACCTGCTGCTATGCATTTCAGAATCGTCGCTATGGTCGCATCATCTATCAAAATGGACATGGCAAACGGTGCCATCGTCATGATGGTTCCCGAGGTGAGAATGGTGTGCGTTGATGCCATATAAGCCTTGCGGATGGAGTCTGTCTTGCTCGTCGTCGCTCGGGCTTCGCGGTAGTTGTTGGTGAAAAGTATGCCATAATCGATGGTCGCCCCCATCAGTATGCTCTGCATGATGAGGTAGGCCAAATAGAGCAGCCTGCCACCGTTCAATCCGCTCACTGTCACGTCGATATACACTGCCGACATCACCGTCATCACCAGCATTGCTGGCACGGCAAGCGAACGGAAGGTGATGGCCACAATGAGGAAAATGGACAATACGGTGATGAGCGTGACAAGTAGCATTTCGTCGCCGAACTGGTTGCGCATCTCGTTCATCATCACCGACTCGCCGATAAGATAATGCCTGCTTTCAAGCCGGTTGTCGCATTGCGCGGCAAGGGTTTCCACAAAGTTGTGGGTGGCGTCGGATTCCTTGGGCAGGTCGGTGAAAACGATGGCTTGCGAATACTTGTGTCCGCGCAACTGGCTGAAATTTTCGTCTATCAGGACATTGATCGTGTCCACCCCCGACCTCATTTCATCATTAATCAACGAAGCAAAACGTGGATGGTCAATGACCGAATCGTTCAGCGTTTTGAGGATGTCTTCCGCCGACATTTTCACACTGTCGTCATCGAAATTGCGGATGCCGTTGAAGAGGTAGGCAAGCTCAATGTCGTGCATTTCCATTTTGGCGCCGAACTTGGTAAGCAGCGCGTGCATCTCGGCGGCATCGAAACGGCTTCCCTTCGTGGCGATGGCCATTACCTTTTCAGCCATGTTGAGTTTCTTTATGTTTTCCTTGTCGACTGCGGGCGTCGCCAAATCAAGCTCCTCTTCCTGCTCTTCGATAGGCTTGATGGTTTCTGTCGAATTTTCTTCCAACTCGGCTACTATTATTTCTTCAACTTTTTCCTCGGAACCTTCGGTTTTGCCCGACCGAAGTGTCATCAACATCAAATTCTCCTCGTGCCTCAAAAGCCTGCGGTTTTCTTGGTTGATTTGCGAAGCAAAAAGCTTTCTGTTGGCGATGTCGTTGATGACGAATTGTATAAAGTCAAACAGCGACATGGTTTTTGTCTTTTGCTTCACGGTTCGTCCGTAAAGGTTGAATATGATGGAGGCACTTTTTTCGTTCATTCCTACCATTTGGGCGATTTCAGTCGAGGTGTATTGCCTCATGAAAATGGTCGAATCCTTGTAAATCACGTCCTCGTCAACTGCATCAGAAACGCCAATGTTTTCGGCTTGGGCGATGTTCCCGGTGGTTTCAACGGAATCGTTTTCGACGGGAAGATTAACCTGATTTTCAATAATTTGAGGTTCGGATGACTTGCTGATTGCAGGCGCAGGCATCATGTTTTCGTTGAGCAGTTCCTTTGACGATTTGATGATTTCGCGAATGGTGGTCTTTTGGTTTTCAGGGCATATAAGCGAAATCAGTTCCTCGTCAATGCCCACCATTTCGGCTATTTCTTTTGAGGTCAACTTCTTGTCGATGAGGCAGGTGTCAGTAAGCGAAACGAGAACGTCCAAGTATTGCGCATCCTCTTTGCTCACATGCGTCGCCTCTCCAAGATAGGCGGAAAGCGTAGTGTCGGCAGCCAGTTCCGCAGCGAGCGAGGCAAAATCGTGGAGGCTCATTTTTTCTTCGCTCGGGTTTCTCGAACCTATGTAGAAAATCGCATCCACAATCGTATTGAGGTCAAAATCAGCGGTATTGAAGTCATTATCAGCCGTCGGCATCATGTCGCCTGCCATTGCTGTCAAACCGCCAATCATGTTTTTTGTTTCGGCTGTCGTCATCTGCTTTTGCATCAGCGAAGGATACGAAATGAAGGATTTCACATTCGGATGGACTAACACGCTGTCGGCCAGTCTAATTACCCTTGTGGCATCGGAATTGTCGTACAGAAGCACGGTGATGTTTTTCGGAGGGAAATACTTTTCGATTTCGGATTTCTGCTCGAAAGAAAACGAAATCTCGGTCTTGTTGTGAAGGTAGTACGAACCTGCTAAAATAACCACGAAAATCACGGCAAGCGGAACGCGGAATTTCATGCTGAACTCGGCAAGGCCGTCGGTATTGAATCTCGGCACCCATTTTGTCGTTTTCTCGATGTTGTTGTCCAAGGCTAAAATGAGCGTCGGCAGCACGGTATAGATGGATACCAAGCTGCAAAGCACGCCTTTCGCCAAGACAATGCCCATGTCGGCACCGATTTTCAGCTTCATGAAAACGAGGGCCAACAGTCCGACGATGGTGGTAAAGGCACTGCTCACAATCGACGACGATGCCTTTTTGAGCGCATGGGTCATCGCGGTGACTTTATCGCTGTTTCCCAACGACTTCTCCTGCCTGTAGCGGTTCATGAGGATAATGGAATAGTCGATGGAAAGGACAAGCTGAAGGATGGCGGCAATCGAGTTGGTGGTGACCGAAACGCTTTTGAACAGGGCATTTGTGCCCATGTTGATGGCCACGGCCACGCCAATGGCGGCAAGGAATATGGGCGGCTCGAGCCACGACTCGCACATGATGAACAACACGATAAGCAGCAAGACGAAGGCGATGAGTATCACGCCAATAGGTGCCGTAGTGCCGTTCTCGCTTTTCTCAACAATCATCCTATCGCCGTATCGGGACGCAATCTCATTGGCAATGTCCTCCTGGCTTCGCTGACTGCCGCACAGCAGTTCGTACAACACCTTTTCGCCACGGTTGTATTCTTCGCTGCCACTTTGGTACAACACATTGGAAACGCCCTCAATGCTGGAAAGCTCGTTTTGGGTGGCTGTTTTTAGACTGTCGGGGAGCGACCAGAACATTACCCTGACGATGCCTGTACCCACCGCATCTGCGCCAAACTCCTCCGTCATCTGGTCGATGCCCTGCTTCATCTGCGAGTCGTTGGGCAGATAGCGTGTCATGTCGGCATTAATGTTGGTGTGTGGAATCATTAACGCGCAGGCGATTGCAACCACAACCGCTGCCACTAAGAACACAACACGCTTTCTTACAATGATTTCCGGCAGATGCATGACTAAATTAGGCCAATTTTCGGGGCGCAAAGGTACGAAAAAACACAGCCCAAAGGCCGCAACCTTTTAACGGCTAACAAATTCCACGCCGAAATCCTTGCACAAAGTTTGGGCAGTACGGTGTCCGGTCTCCGCTGCGGGGGGCAAACCACCGGAATAACTCACCCGCTGTCCCGTGAAATAAATGCCTGGCGCAAAGCGGATAGGGGCATGGGGAACGCGCTTGCCTGCCTCCCAGTGGCTCATGTAGCTTCCTTGGAAAGTGTCGCAATAGCGTTCATAGGTGAGCGGGGTCGCCATGTCGGTCACCTCCACGGCGGCCTTGACTTCGGGTATCCTATCGGCAAGGCGGTCGATAAGAAGTGCTATCGTTTCCTGTTTCTTGGTCGCATAACTTCCGTCGGCCTTGGCTGCCGCCCAGTAGGCATAGCTGTCGCCATGAAGGAGGCAGGTGAGCACGGTGCAGCCTATGGGTGCATAGTTGCTATCTTTTGCGTAGTTGTTGACAACCAAGGTTTTATAGGTGATTCCTGCCACTGTGAAAGGACGCTGAAGCACGAGTTGCATGGAGCGGGGATAGGTGCTCAAGTCGGCCTCGATGCCCAAGCCGATGAACATGCACTGTGTGGTTTTCAAGTGTTGGCGCATCCGTTGCGCCCAGCGTTCCTGCAAAGGCTCGCCAAAGAGTTTGTCGATGGCTTTCCGGGCATCCATGGAGATAATCACCGCATCGGCTTGAAGCGTTTCGGAAACGGTTTGCACACGCACCTTGTCGCCTTCCCGTGCAAGGGAAAGGGCTGGCGTGTGGTAGCGGATTTCCCCGCCGAGGGAGGTAAGGCAATCCGCCATGTTTTGCGCCATCTGAAGGGACCCGCCTTGGGGATAGCCACTGTCGCCGGCACTGAAAGTGCTCAAAGTATAGATAAAGGACAGCGCATTGATGCTTGGGTCCACGACCGCACCCAGCAGGGCACGGATGCGGGGATTCTTGAATCGTCGCACATAGCCCGTGGCACTTTCCATCATCAGGAAGGGCGTCAGGATGACGGCGGGCAGCATTCGCACAAATTCCATGGGATGGAACCCACGAGGATAGCGGGATTTGAGTCCGGGCATATCCATGATGGGCGGGTGGAAATGGCGGAAACAAGCCAAGTGAAAGCGCAGCGAAGCCAACGCGATTTTATCGCGCAAGCCATTGACTTCCAATCCTTTCAAATCCCTGCGAAGAGGCATCTGACCAGCATCGTCCATCAAAGTATAAATGGGGTCTTTGAAATAGACAGGGTTGTTTTCTTGCAGGGCACCCGTTTCTTTCCACACCGCATGAAGCGGCAAGTCTTCCTTGGCTCCGATGAGCCAGTGTACGCCGCCCTCAAAGGTGTAACCCTTGCGGCTCCAGGAAGTGGAAACGCCTCCAGGATTCCCCGCCTTCTCCAACACCACCACCTCAAAACCCGACCGACGGGCATAAACCGCCGCCGTCAAGCCGGAAATCCCTGCCCCGATGATGATTACTTTTTTCATTCTTTTAGACCATAAAAGCGAACATTTGATGAGTGTTCGATATTTATAACTTTTTGTAGTTTAATATGTTAAGTAGCTGATCGTATTTGTTTTACAGATTGGACTTCGAGACTGCGGGAGGTGCTTTGCGTCACTGCGAGTCGTCATTGCGAGGCACTAAGCAAACGAAGCAGTCCAGACAATCAGCTTAAACTCTGTATTGCTTCGTCGTCCCTCCTCGCAATGACGCGAAGCGGGAAAAGTCTCGAAGTCTCGTGTCCTGAAGTCCCAAAAGTTTAATTCTGAACAGTTACTTAATTACGACGGCGCAAAACTACAAAAAAAGGCTACTGGTTTTCTCAATTATTCAAGTTTCGCAAGTTGCGGTGCATCCCGATGGGATGCTGTTGCCCGAAGGTTTCGTTTTTACCAAACGCGCATCCCGATGGGATGCCATTTCACTGTACCCGACTAATCCCGTAGGGATTTTCTATCGGTAAAACAATAAATATCAACCTTTTGCATCCCATTAGGGATGTGCGAAACTTGAATCAATTATAAGCATGAACCCCGCCCAAAATCAAATTTACGCCAAAATAGGTGATGACCACGCTCAGGATGGCAAGGATGCCGTAAATGTGGAAAAACAAGGGTTTTTGGAACGTTTTCCATAGTTTTTCGTGCAGCGGGGCGGCATAAACCAATAAGGTGATGAGTGCCCAAACTTCTTTCGGGTCCCACGACCAATAATTGCCCCAAGAAACATTGGCCCATATTGCGCCAATGAAGATGCCGGCGGCCAACAGTGCCACAGCAGGGTAGAGCATTGCTGTGCTAAGGCTTTTCAACCGCTCCAAACGAGGCTGGTTTTTCGGCTTGATGAGAGCGATAATGCCTACTACCGCAATGCCAATCAGCAAAGCGTAAGCCGTGACAATGGTCGAGATATGGATGCTGAAGAACGGCGAGCGCAGCACGGGCATCAACTGGCGTGTCAGCATCCTGACATGCAATACAATAGCCAGAATGACGAGCACCGAAATCCACGACCAAGTGATGGCGCGGAACATTTTACGCTTTTCGATGAGAATGGCCGCCAAAGCGATGAAGAGTAGCGCATAGCCCGTGTAGGTCACGGCGATGCCACACGGGTCGCGGGCCACATCGAGGATGGAGTTGCCCTGTTCGTCGAAGTCGCTTTGGTAGAATCGGTAATGCTTGTGCCTCAGTATGTTGTTCATCGAGATGACGGTTTCTGTAATGTTGTTGCCGTCAGTGACTTTGAGGTGGCTGATATAATCCTTGGGCTTTTTCGAGTCGGGGTAAGTCTCAATCTCGAAACGGTCCAAGGTGAGGCTGAAAGGCAGGGCGTGTTTCGTTATCTCGCCGCCTTTTTCCTGAATGAAGAAATGGCTGTTGGGGCGGTTGGGTTCGAGTTTCATCCGTCCGTGCTGTCCCGTGAGCATGGTGAGCAACGCGCCAAGCAGGATGAACAGGAAGGACAGATGCAAGGCACCGACGGCCAACCGTTTCCACATTTTGCATTTCACCGCCATATAGACGATGAGCAAGGCCACCAAAGCCCAAAGCCCAACAAACCACCACGCGCTATAGACATGGATTCGGGCGAAGTCGGAGCCGTGCAGTTTCTCGACGATAGTGCCGGCGGCGAGGACGGCGATGAGCACGATAATGAGTACCGATGTGATGTGACGAACATATTTCATAGTTAGATTATTACATATTACGCTGCAAAAGTCCGAAAAAATCCATTTGTCCAACCTCCCCATGTTTGGCGATTTTTGGGCGGAATTGTCCTTATTAATGGTGGATTTGGTAGGAAAAAGGTGGTATATACCCCACCTAAATAGGTGGTATGCATAAAATTTTGGAAGAAAGGCTGTGGGGCAGAGTTAATGATGGTAGTTAGCATATTTTGGCATTACACTCAATTGTGCAGACAACAATTCTCATTTGTCGGCGTTGTAATGACGTATGGTTAAAACTCAAAATCAAATGAACAAAACGAAAAAACTATTGAGTATCTGTTTCATAGCGATGGTAATAGGCTCGCTTATGATTACAATGGGTTGTTACAGAGAAGCCAATGCCAATAGGCATTCAATACAGTATGGTGACATAGAAAAAATCCATATTGGAATGTCGCTTGACAGTGTTGTCTTGGTGCTTGGTATGCCATATACCTTTAGCAGTAATCTTGGAAATCATGATTTAACATGTAAAAGTCCACGTGATGTCTCTGACATAAAGATGACTACGAAGGCGGACTTTGTTCATTTAATAGATAGCGTTTTTCAGGAATCGAATTATTGTTGCGAAGCAAATAGGAAAAGAATGAGGGTCATTGAAAAACACGCAACTCTCAATTATACGGAGGAACCAACTTTTCTAAAGAGCATTTTTAATTCTCCGATGTTTTCTTACCCGATGTTGTGGATTCATTTGGACAGCAATTACCGAGTAAATGAAGTTTATGCGAAATATTACGGAAAGGGATGGGACGAGAAGTGTATATATTTGCTATCTAATAATCCTGATAAGGATAGTCAGGATGATCATATAGAATTAATAGTGGATACAACTTTGTTCAGAAAGTGTTTCCCGATATTACAATAATCTCGACATAGTAAGTGTCCTGTATTGAACGTGTCTTCCATCTTTTTATTACCAAAAAGAACAAGACTAATGTATAACAAAACAATCCCGCCATTGCTGACGGGATTGTTTATTTTTACGCTGTAGAGACGCAATGCTTGCGTCTCAATGATAATCAAATCGCATCAATGAATTTCACCACCGCATCGCGGTCTTTCTTGGGCAGTTCGCGGAATTTCTCCACCGTGCGGCGGGCATCGCTTTGGGCGTTGCCATGCCACATGATGGCCTCGATGACGGTTTGTGCGCGGCAGTCGTGCAAACGGTCGCTGCGACCCGTGCAGATGGCACTCAATCCACGGCCCCAAAGCGGCGTGGTGCGGCACCAGCCCGTGCGGATGTCGTTCTCCATGTGGAGTTTGTGCTGGATGTAGTCGCTGTAAGGCCAAATCTTCTGGTTGGGATAGCGCGGCAGGCGCGGGTCGCCGTCGGCGAAGAAACCGGCCGGGTCGGTGAACATGTCGTCGCCGGTCTGCCACGACGGACGATGGCAGTAGGCACAGCCCATTTGGTTGAAGAGTTCCTTGCCGCGTTGCACTTCGGGGTCGTCCATGTTGCGGGCGGCGGGAACGGCCAAGCCACGGTGCCAAACCATGAAGTTCACATAGTCCTCGTCCTTCATCTCGGGCGTTTTCATCTCGGCTGGGATTTGGTCGTTCATCATCAGGTAGTTGTAGATGTCGGTTTCCACATTGCCCGTGAGGTTGTATTGCGGGAAATAGTTGTAGAACTCGGCCTGCACGTCGGGGTCTTTTGAGGCCTTGGTGGCGTAGGCGGCGGTCATGTAGTGGCCCATTTTGGTGCGGTGCGTCACGTTGGTGATGTTCCAGATGGCGTTGGCGCCGGGAGCGTCCTGCAAGGGGCCGCGTGTGAGGGCGTAGGTGTATTTCTTGGGGTGGGTGGTGTTGCCGTAATAGCCCGTCGGGGCAAAGTCGGAGCCGGCCCACATCGCGGGGTTGAGTCCGTTGGGCATGAAGCCGTCGTTGTATTCCTTTTGGTATTGCGCTCTCAGCGAGTCGTCGGGAATGGCGTCAATCAGTCCAGTGCCATAGATGCCGATGGTCGATTCCAAACGGCAGACGAAATCGCTGTAGGGGATGGGCTGGCCACCCACTTCGAGCGGTACATAGAAAGCGTCTTCGGGAATGTAAACCTCTGGATAGGTGAGGCTATAACGTTCACCGTCAGGGAATTGGTTGCCCCATTCATCGGTGTAGCTCAGCCAATTGATTTGGATTTTGGTCTCGTCCACGGGTGCCTTGAAAGGCGCGACGGCCTTGGTTTGGGGCATTCCAGTGTAACTGCTCAGGTAGGTGTCGTTGCGGTCGGTGAAGACGAGCAGGTAGCCGTTGCCCCAGTCGTCGGAGCGGTAGCGGTTCATCCTCATTCCGTGGCCGTAACCGGGATGGCAGGCGATGCAACTGCTGCGGATGTAGAGCGGCCCGAGGCCGTTGAAAGGCTCGTTGTTTTGTGTGTAGGTGCGCTCAAAGAAGTACTCGCCATACTTGAAGGCGGTGCCCAAACCGGCCTGCTCCACGGCAGGCGTGGGGTCTTCGTAGGCACTTTGCGAAGTGTTGAACGTGGTGCCCAATTGGCCACCGGCGTAGGTGTCTTCGCTGACTTCAGTCGGGATGGGGTCGGGTTGTTTGCAGGAGGCCAAGGCCATGAGGCCTGCAAGGGTAATGATGCTTAAATGTTTGTAGTTCATCATGATATTTTGGGATTAATGGATTACTTTCTGTCGATTTTGGCGAACTCGGCCTTTACTTCGCTCATCACGTCGGAGAGGTCTTGGCAGGCTTCCATGGCCTCGCCAGCGGAGGCATCGCTGTAGTAAAGGACAAACGGAGCCTTCATCGCGTTGATTTTTGTCAAGGCGTTCTCGATGGCGTTCAGGGCCTTGGTGTCGAGGTCGGCGTTGTTGTCCTTGAGGTAGGTGTGCAGCGATAAGGTTTCGTCGCGCAGGCCTTCCATGCCGCCCATGTAGGCGTTCTTCACGCTGATGATGTTGTCGTAGAAGTCGGTGATGGACTTCTGGCTGTAGGGCGACTCAACGTAGGTCACGTCCTCGCCCGTGTGGCACTTGCCGATTTTCGAGGTGCCCACCTCATCCGAAATGTCGAGGCAGCCGTCGGCGATGGCTTCGAGGGCGTTGGTGAAGGTGGCGTAGGTGCTACCTGCCTGACCTGCTTGGAGCATGTTCTCGCCGTAGGTGTTGTTGCCGCCGTTCACCGTGATGTTCAACTCCAGTTCTTCCATCAGGTCTTTGTGGGCTTGGGGCGCGTTGGCGTTCCAGCTCACTTCGAGTTGGAAGCAGCGGTTGCGAAGGTCGCGGCTGACGGCCACGGCGTAGGTCATCATGTCGTCGGTGATGTCGGCCACGTTGCGCGGCTGGCCTTCGCGGAAGAGGATATACTCGATGCCGTGGAAGCCGAGCAGGGCGTTGCCGAGTTGTTCACCTGCCACCATGCCGTCTTCGTCGTTGGCAAGCATGGCAATCATGTTGGGACTGGCCATCAGGTTGTTGAAAGCGTCTTCGTCCAAAGGCCACGAGTCGATGTGCGGGTCAATGCCGAAGTCGGAGGCGGCACCAAAGAGGAAGGCTTCGCTCATTTCCCACCATTTGCGGGCTTCGAGGAAGGTAGCGGTGGCGGTGTTCACATTGGCTTGCGTCATACTGCCTTTCAGGGTTTCGAGGTTCCCGACCAAAGCGGCGGTCTTTTCGGCCAATTGGGCGTATGTCGGATACACCGTGTGGTTGAGATACTGTTTCACGATGGCCTCTTTCTGGGCCTTGTTGGTTTCCTCGGTTGTGGGTTGAGGATCTTTGTTGCAGGAGCTGAAATTCACTGTCAACAGCAGGGATGCAGCGACTATGGCTGCGGATTTGAATAATTTTTTCATTTTTATTGGAATTTAATTATTTGGTTTGTTTTTGTCTTTTTTGTCGCTTTGCGTCATTGCGAGGAGGAACGACGAAGCAATCCAGAGAATAAACTTGCTGTCTGGACTGCTTCGTGCCTCGCAGTGACGCGAAGCGTGTCCTTATTTGGTGAAAAACCCGCTATAAGCCACGCCTAACGAGAACATCGGCTCATCATTATACTGCTCCTTCAGGAAACGCTTGGCATATTCCGCCTTCACAACCACTTGTTTGATGGGATAATAGTTCACGCCAAGGGTCATCACATGGCGGTCGGTCCATTGGTAGTCCGTGAGGGCGTTGGCAGTGGGGATGTAGCTGTCGTAATAGTCGTAGCGGCCAAAGAGGTAGAGTTTTTGGTCGCCTTTGAGTTTCATTGGGTGCATGATGTCGTAGGCAATCTCGCCTCCGTAGGCGATGGCTTTCTCACCGACCAACGAGCGCGGATAGGGTGAAAAACTTTGGTGGTTCTGGTTCTTGTTCCACGACGAGATGAGGTTGGCATCGCCGAGGTAGCCGTAATCGAAGTTGCCGCGCACCACAAGGCCGTGACCCTTGTAGTCAAACTCGGCCGTGCCGATGACGACGGTGCCTTTCACGTCCTTGTATTGGCTCGTTTCGGAAAACTCGTTGGTGACGATGTCATTATTAAAGGTGTTGCCGATGTAGCCGCTCACGCCCCAATGGAAGTTCTTGATGCTGTAGTTGTCGATGCGCAAGGCACCCGCAAAGCTGTTGGCCACGCGGAACTCATAGCCCGAAGCCGATCCGTTTTTCACCCAATTGGCGTTGTTGAACATGTTGGAATTCAAAGCGGGAACGAGAACGGCCTCATAACGCCAGTTGCCTAATTTTCCCCAAAGGCTGATGCCCGTTTCGTGCCAAGTGCAAGGCAGAATGGTGAACTCGCCCTCGGGACGGTAGCAAGTGAAAAACTCGGTGGGTAGGTGGGCGTTGTTGGTCTGCCCGACGGGCACGATGATGTGTCCCATGCGGATGTTGAAGCCTTTGCCAAACGACTTCTGGATCCAGAACTGCTCCAAAGCCACCTCGCCGCCGCGCTCTATTTCGTGCTCGAACTCGCCGGTTTCCTCGGCTTCGATTTCCACGGCCACTTCGCTGCCGCCGTGCTCAAACTCGATTTCGCTGCCCATCGTCCAGCCTTTGCCGAAGTCGTAGCCCAAATTAATGACCACATGCGGCAAGTCCACCCGACCGTGGCCTTTGGCGTCTTTGTAACGCTCGGCGTGCGAATAGCGGAACATATTGTCGCTGTAGAAGTTACGGGTATAGACGGCCTCGCCGTAGCCACCCACAGTGAGCCGCGACAGGGAGAAAAACTTGGTCGAATCGTTGACCTTGTTTTGCGCTTGCAAAGGCATGGCACTCAACGCCAAACCTACAAGGGCACATTTTGCAATCGTTTTCAGTTTCATAATGGATTCTGTTTATCAAATACGATTGCAAAAATCCGCATTTCAAAGAAACGGGTTTATCCCCAATAATTGGGGTTTTTGTAAAACTTGCCTAATAATAAATGAGGATGGAAAACATGGTGAATTTGGTTTGAAAAATAGCCATTATTGGGGATTTTCCCAAGGCCGATTTAGTTGGAATTTTGCGGCAGAATTTGGAAGTGATGAAAACAGAAAATCAATTCAAGTCGCTCTCGGTGGACGAGTTCACGCGAGCCGCCGACCGCTACGAAAGCGACCACGCCGGGGTGTATAACATCTGCAAGAAAGACTACCCCGACATCCTCGAAGAAATCAAGAAAGAGCCTTTCAACGACCTGCTTGATGCGGGTTGCGGTACTGCGCCGATGTTGTCGCTGCTGTCGACGGAATTTCCTGACAAGCAATTCGTTGGCATCGACCTCACCCCGAAAATGATTGAGGTGGCCAAGGCGAAGAACCTGCCCAACACCACCTTCGTGTGCGGCGACTGCGAGAACCTGCCGTTTGCCGATGCGTCGTTTGATGTCATCATCTGCTCGCAGAGTTTCCACCATTACCCCAACCCGCAAGACTTCCTTCGGAGCGTGCGCCGCTGCCTGCGACCCAACGGGCGGCTGATTCTGCGCGACATGACCATGAAAAGCCGCCTCGTACATTGGTTTGCAAACAATATAGAGTTGCCGCTACTCAACCGCCTCGGCTATGGCGACGTGCATTGCTACAACCAAGCCGAACTTCAAGCCCTTTGCAACGAAGTCAACCTCATCTTGGAGCGATTCGAGCAACGCAAAGGCCTGAAACTTCATGCTGTGATTAGGAAGAAATGAATCGTTCTTTTTTTGATTCTCAACGTCGGCGCGGATGGTTCATCGTTGCAATCTGGGTCATGGAATTACAAAACCGTCACCCGCTTCGTTTCAACGCTCTTCACCGTCTCCACCTTGATGAAATACGTGCCGGCTTTTTGCTGGCCGAAGTCGTATTCAAAAGAGTCGCCATTAGCGGAGCCTTCAAAGACCTTTTGTCCAAGCGAATTGAAAACGGTGATGTTTTGGATGTCCTCAGCCTCAATTCTCACCTTGCCGTATGTCGGATTTGGATAAACCGTTGCAACAATAGATTCACCTTCCGAAATCGCAGTGCAATCCTCAACGAACTCATAGAAACCGACCAATCCGTATGGGTCGTACCAATCGGAGTTCTGGTAAGCTTCGATGCATCCACAAGGAACGGTAAGCGTTTGAACGCCAAATTCGGCAAACACCATGCCTCCCAATTCGTTTCCAAGCGTGGCTGGTGTGGTGGCCAAAGACACAGCCTCCGAGATGTGTGAGCACTTCCTGAAGGCCATATCGCCGATGTTAGCAACGGATTCGCCTAATATCAGTTTCCCGTCTAATCCTTCGCACTGGAAAAATGCGCTCTCACCAATGTTTTCCACTGAATTCGGAATCACCAAATCGCCCGTCAGGTCGAAGCAGAATGCAAAGGCATTATCTCCAATGGAAACCACAGAATTCGGTATGTCAATTGATGTCATTTCGGTGATGCCCTTGAATGCGTTGTTGCCAATGGATGTGACCGTGTTGGGTATTAAAGTGTTTTTGCATCCAAAAGCCAGCTCGTTGGTGTTAGTCACGATAATGGCGTTGCAATCGTTTCTGGAGTCATAATTGGGATTTTCAGGGTCGACCGCAATGCCGTCGAAGTTGCAATACACAAAAGCGTCTTCGCCAATGGATTCCACGTTGCCCGGAATGTTCAAAACGCCGGTGAAGCCGTCGCATGAATTGAAAGCCCAAGCACCTATGTTGGTGACGCCAGTGCCCAATATTAATGAGCCGTCGAAAGCATAGCAGGTGTGGAATGCGCTTGGCTCGATGGTGATGACTGAATTGGGAATCACCAAATCGCCAGTGAAACCTGAGCAATAGGCAAAGGCGCCCTCCTCGATGGTGGTCACTGAATTCGGGATGGTCAAGCTGGTCAGATAGAAACAATACATGAATGCGGTGTTCCCGATGACCGTCACGGCATAGTCACGCCCTCCGTAACTCACCGATTCAGGGATAATCAAGTCTCCAGTGGCATCATAACCGTCAACGTGGCCTGTAACCGTTACGGAAACTTGGTCATCATTGACACGATAGTTCAAGTCGCCGACCGTGAATTCCGACGGATTGGAGCCGTAGGTCATAAACAGGCAGGTCGGGTCATAGCCATTGCCTCCATCATGGAGCGCACCCAATAGGGTATAGGCTCCAGTATTGGGGTCAATCTGATACAAATTGCCATAATAGACGCCAAACAATTCTCCCGTCAGCATGTCAAAAGACATCTTTATCGGCAAATCAATCGGGCCAATCACGGTCAATTGTGCATTGGAAAGATTCAATAAACCAAACTCACCCCAAGAACTTATCATATAAGCGTTTCCATCCATATTGATCGCCAAATTGAAGCCATCATGCTCTATCGCACCGTGGTCTTGGATATTGTTAGGATTAGCCGGATTGAAGCTTTTCAGGTGCTCTCCTGTAATGATATAAATCAATCCGTCGGCGGGATTGTAAGCCATATCGTTGATATAGGAAACGTTGGCAACCATTACCTCTGGCGTTCCGATAATATTATTTGCAGCATCAAAACTTGACATGCAAATGTTATAGCCGTTGTTATTGTTCACACTCCACACAAAACCATCGGCAAAAGTTGCTGTCGATACAGCAGGAAGCGCGTCCGACGCAACGGACACCGACCCTAAATCCTGCATGGTGAAAGAGACATACTTGTATTCTGCCGGGCTGGGAGGCAAGATGTATCCAAACCAGTTGGCGGTTGATGAGGGTTGTGCATTGGCGAAGCCAGCAAATGCGAGCAACAACAAAACGAATAATGCTAATTTTTTCATTTTTAGATGGTTATTAGGTTTGTAAAAATGTCCGTATCTATAGAAGAATCTCAATTGGCTATGCAAAAATAGAGAAAAAAGAAATCCGCAGCCCAAGCCCTTGTCTGAAATGCGGATTTTACGAAAACTTCACTGTAACGCACTGTCATCCTACTCTTGTGCAGTGGAACAAGCATAATAGAGGTCATAAGTAAGTGTTCAAAATCAAACTGCAACATTTTTTTGACTTCGGGACTTCGGGACACGGGACTTCGGGTATTTGTTCGACTCGCATTCCCGCAGCCCCGCGTCTCTCGTCCCACGTCCCGCAGTCAATTATGTGTGAACTAAACCTTGCTCAGCTACTTAAGATAAAAGAAGCGAACTACAAGCCCGAAGAAATTCGGCTACAAAAAAACTGTGCGGCACAGGTTGCTTCTGTCCCGCACAGTAAAACTAACTCAAAATTCATTCTCAATTTATGACAAAAATCTGCTGCAAAAGTACAGCCGTCGCACGACCTGTGAAATCCCCAACATTTGGGATTTTTGTGTTTTTTCAATCATTAATTGTTGGGTAAGATAGGAAGTCTTGCATGGCTGGCGGAAAATGTGCTATCTTTGCGCCCGATTTGGCCAAGGGAATGCCGTGCGAATCGGCAACAGTGCCCGCTGCTGTTAGTCCGTGTAAGGCCTGTCAATCAAGCCACTGTCCGGCTCCTCCGGATGGGAAGGCGACAGGCTCGGGCGAGTCAGAAGACCTGCCAAACAGAGAGTTCAATTGCAAGCCTTCGGGAACAAGGGCGACGCTAAGCGCGGCAATTAGCATAGCTGCTTGCGATGGTTTTGCATCATTTGTTCAATGCGTAATAATCAATAAGTTATGCGTAAAAATCTATTACTTATCCTTTCGCTTTTCGCGACAACGCTGGCCTTTGCGCAAGAGCCGGCCACTTTCGAAGATGTGCCACTTGGTAGTGGTGGTATCTGGCAACCTCCTACTGGCGAAAATGAGATGCCCAGCGGCGGCTGGCTCTTTACCAATTCTACCCAATACGGCTACTGGGGCGGCTTTACGGCCTCCAACCGAACCGACCTGAGTCAGACGGGCTTGGATGCCCAATATACGGCAGCCACTGGCTGTGGCTATGACGGCTCTACCCAATATGCCGTGGCATATACCATGGGTGTGCAGACGGATGTCTATGCCACCGATGGGCAATTGCATACCGTCACAGGCTGCTATGTCACCAACAATCTGTGGACTTATCAGGACATTCTTCAAGGCGGGTATGGCGAGCCACCCTACGGTGGGCCTACAGGCAACGACCCTGACTGGTTCAAGGTGACAGCGACAGGTAAGAATGCCAGTGGACAAACTGTGGGCACATTGGATTTCTACCTCGCCGACTTCCGCTTTGCCAACAATGAGGAAGACTATGTCCTTAATACTTGGGAGTGGTTCGACCTCAGCCCTTTGGGTGATGTGGCCACCATTTCCTTTAGCCTTTCGTCATCAAGAGGCAGTGGCTACAACATGATTACGCCCGCCTATTTCTGCATGGACAACTTCAACGGTGGCGGCGCAGCTCCCGACCTTCCGCCTTATATCGTCAATCCCGTGCAGAATGTGGTGTTCAACAACTATCCGCAGACCCTCCAGGTCAACCTTGATGGCGTGGCCACCGACCCCGACGACCCTGATGAAAACATCACGTATAGCATCGTCAGCAACTCCAATCCGAGTGCCTTGACCGCCACGATGAACGGAAAGATTTTGGTGATGACGCGCCAAAACGCCAACCAAGCCACCGCCGACCTCACCATGCGCGCCACCAGCGATGGGCAGTCGGTTGATTTCAACGTCCATGTCATCATCAATGCATACGTCGACGAGCCGCCTTATATCGTCAATCCCGTGTCGGATGTGGTCTTCAACGAGTTCCCGCAGACCATCCAAGTCAACCTTGACGGCGTAGCCACCGACCCCGACGACCCTGATGAGAACATCGTTTACATGATTGTCGGCAATTCAAATTCCGATGCTTTGACAACCTCAATGAACGGGACGATTTTGGTGCTGACACGCCGCAACGAGAATGCGGCTGTGGCCAACCTCACCATGCGCGCCAATAGCGACGGGCAGTCGGTCAACTTCAATGTGCATGTCATTATCAATGCCGTTGTCGACAATCCGCCCTATATCGTCAACACCGTGCAGGATGTCGTTTTCGATGATTTTCCACAAACCATCCAAATCGATCTTGACGGCGTGGCGACCGACCCCGACGACCCCGATGAGAACATTGTTTACAGCATCGTTTCCAACTCTAATCCCGATGCCCTGACTGTCTCGTTGAACGGCAGAACCCTCGTGTTGGTTCGTGAAACGGAAGACGAAGCCGAGGCTGACCTCATCATGCGCGCCATGAGCGACGGCCAGTTTGTGGATTTCAACATCCATGTTATCATTAAAGGGGTGGAAGGCTTGGACGAGAATGCATCCAGTTTCATGGCCTATCCCAACCCGACTTCAGGAACGCTAACTTTGATGGTTGACAATGCGCGATGGTTTGATTATGAAGTCTATAACCTTTCAGGTCAAGTCATAATGCGTGGCAGTGCCATTGGTCAGGAAACCCGCATTGATTTGGGCGATTGTCCCAAAGGTGTGTATTTCGTTTCCATCTTTTGGAACGATAACAGATTGATGCAGAAAGTGATGGTTAGATAACTAAGTGGATGAGCAAATATAGTTTACATACATAGACTGCGGGACTGCGGGACGTGGGACATGGGACATGGGACATGGGACATGGGACGTGGGACTGCAAGTCAAACAAATACCCGAAGTCCTTTGTCTCAAGTCCTTTGTCTCAAGTCCTTTGTCCCAAGTCCCGTGGTGAAGTGTCGCCTATCGATCACAAGACAGTTGCTCTTTTCAACTTTTCACGAACAATGTTTGACGAAGAATGAGAAGATGGCCAAACTGTCAGGGTCTGTTTTGAACATGTACTCGGGATGCCATTGGACGGCCCAAACGAAACGCTTGCCCGTCATTTGCACCGCTTCGATGATGCCGTCAGGGGCAACAGCCATCGGTATCAAGTCAACGCCGAGGTCTTTGGCGGCTTGGTGGTGTAGGGTGTTCACTTCAATGGTTTCTTTGCCCAACAATGTCCTGAGACTGCCTTCCAACATGACTTTATGTGTCGGGGCACCGTAAGGCTTGCCTTGCCTGTGGACAATCTCTGAAGGATGCTGCGAGGGAAGGTCTTGCCAGAGTGTGCCGCCCAAAAACACATTGATGAATTGGAGGCCACGGCAGATTCCGAGTATGGCCTTGTCGGAGGTCAGGGCTTTCGAAAGCAGGAGCCTTTCTAATTTGTCGCGTTCAGGACTGGAAACAACCGAAGGGTCATCCTTCGCCCCATAAAGCTCAGGGGTGACATCCTGACCTCCTGTAAACAGGAATCCGTCGCAGGTTTCCACAATCCGGTCGGCGTCCTCTTCCGACATTTCAAGGGGCAAGACGCCAGGGATGCCCCCAGCTGCCTTGATGCCATCCAAATAATCTGGCAGCATCCAAACACTTTTGCGCTCAGCGTCCCAAAGCGGCGTAACGCCTATAATCGGTGACTGTTTCATAAAAAATTTTCATTAAATCATATACTTACTCCAATTCCATAGTGTTCTTGGTCCTTGAAAAGACGTGCGAACTCTTCGGCGCAATGCATCATCAACTGAGGGTCAAGCTGATGGTTGAGGAAACTGTTGACCAGCACAATGCCGCTCTCTGCTTTGGCCTTGCCATCTTTCAATATGCGTTGTTTGAGTTCTTCCATTGGATTAAGCGTGTTTCCTTGTTCAAAGCTTATTTTTTGCAAAGATAGGGATTTTTCCGAGGCCTGTAAATTGGTTTGAGGAAAATTGCTAATATTGCAGTTTAAAATGGCAACGTTATGGACAAGTCGATAAACATTTTGGACAAGGAATATATTCAGTGGATTAAGGAATTGAGCAGCCGTTACCGCAGAAGCCAAATCAAGGCGGCGGTGAAGGTGAATGAGGAGATGCTCCGGTTTTATTGGGAATTGGGGCGGGATATTGTGGAGAAAAATCCGAAAGTCGATGGGGCAGCGGGTTCATGAAGAATTTGAGTTATGATTTGAAAGCAGCTAACCCTGATGCTACATGTTTTTCACAAACGAACCTGCTGTATATGAAGAACTTCTATCTTCTTTTCCCTCCCCAAACGGAAATTGCTCCCCAAGTTGGGGAGCAATTGGAGCCAGCAAACAAAATCACTCCCCAACTTGGGGAGCAAAATAAAACTGTTCGAGTTGAACAAGCTGACACTCCTTTGTTTATGATTCCTTGGGGACATTATAAACTCTTGATTGATAAATTCAAGAAGAAAATGTCTCACAAAGAAGCCTGGTTTTATGTGACAAAAACCATAGAAAACGATTGGAGTAGAGACATGTTGCTTAATGTTATTGACTCCGACCTTTATCATCGTGAAGGAAAGGCTTTGTCAAATTTTTGTTCAACATTGCCCAAGGAATTAGGAAGTCTCGCCCAAGAACTTACAAAGGACCCCTACAATTTCGCTTTCACGGGAATAACAGGGCGTTACAACGAGCGTTTGTTGAAGGATGCGTTGCTGAACACATTGGCCTGCTCATCTGCAAGGAGAAAGACCGCATACAAGCCCAATATGCCTTGGAATCGAGCAGCCAGCCTTTGGGAATCTCGGAGTACGAGTTGGAAAAGTTCTATCCTGAAAAAATAGAAGGCACGATACCTACCATTAAGGAGATTGAGGAGAAGTTGAAGGATTTGGTGGTTTGATTGTGGAAAAATGCTTAATATTGCAGATTGAAAATAAAAAGAAAAACATAGTTATATGGCAGTAATAAACAATCTAATAAACCGAGTGACTGACCCAAAACTTAGGCAACAGCTTTTGGAAGAGGTGGATCGAATGAATAAACAGAAGAAGTTCGGTTTGGTGTTTGAGGAGCATTTGCCAGAGGCCACTCCACTTTATGATGTGCCTATAATTAAAGGTTGCTTGGTTGCAAAACGCGAGAAGTTTTTTTCAAGTTACTATTTGGTAGAAAAAATTGAAGGCGATGTTCTTCTTTGTGAAAGACAAGACGAAAGCCACGAAAGAATGTCTTTCAAGAAAGATGAGATTGTTAGGGTTGAAATGTTTGGAAGGCCTATCTATCCTTGCTTGCAAAGTATGGATGAGGTTAGAAATGCCCCCAATAGTGACTTGTGGCATACTCTAATTGAGGCTGACAATTATCATGCCTTGCAGTTGTTAGTGTATCTGTATAGTGGCAAAGTAGATTGCATTTACATTGACCCTCCTTATAACACGGGCGCAAAGGATTGGAAATACAATAACGACTATGTGGATAGCAGTGATTCATACCGCCATAGCAAATGGCTGAGTATGATGAAAAAGCGTTTGATTTTGGCGAAGAAACTGCTTAACCCCCAAGACTCTGTTCTAATAGTTACAATTGATGAGAAAGAGTATTTACGTTTAGGTTGCCTTTTGGAAGAGTTGTTTCCAGAAGCAAGAATTCAGATGATTACCAGTGTTGTAAGTGCAAAGGGTGTTGTTCGTGCAGGACAATTTTCTCGTGTAGAAGAATATTTGTTTGTTGTTGAAATGGGCAATTCAAAACTTTCTCAATTCGAATATAATATGCTTGACCCTGAAATAAAAAAGGAATCAAATAGAAAGATTGGATGGCTCGGTTTTCGTCGTCGTGCCCCGCAAGCAACCAGAGAATCAAGGCCGAATCAGTTTTATCCAATTTTTATTGATACGCGAACAGGTTTAATACAATCCATTGGAGAAGTACTTGCTCAAGGAATTGACAGGAATACGGTTTTAGTCCCAGATAATTGTGTTGCTTTGTGGCCTTTAAGTAAAAACGGTGATGAAAGGTTGTGGAGTTTACAACAAAAACAGGCATGTATTAATTGGGAAAAAGGGTATTTAAAAGTAAATTGGAATGCAAAAAAAAGGACTGGTACAGTTTATTATTTGCCAGAAGGAACAATAGCAGACATTGAAAATGGGGTTGCCACAACATTGGGGTACAATGAAGATGGGACTGTTGAAGCAATATACTATTCTACAGGAAGCACACCACCAAAAAGAGTGTGGAATGTTACGACACATAATGCTGAAATCTATGGAACTAATATATTAACTTCAATAATTGGCAATCGCTTTGATTTCCCCAAATCAATATATGCCGTTCATGATATACTTCGTTTCTTCGTCGCTAGTAAACCTAATGCATTGATTGTTGATTTCTTTGCAGGAAGTGGTACTACATTACATGCAGTCAATTTGCTGAATGCTGAGGATGGAGGCAATCGAAGATGTATAATGGTTACCAATAATGAGGTGTCTGAGGGAGAAGAAACACGTCTAAAAGCAGCTGGTTATCATCCTGGGCAGGAGGAATGGGAAAAATGGGGCATTGTCAAATATGTCAACTGGCCTCGTACCAAGTGCAGTATTTTGGGAGTTGACACTAATGGAAAACCTTTATCTGGCAATTATCAAACTTATCTCAAACAAGAGAAGGAGAAGGAACGAACCATCAAACAGATAACATTGATAGATGATCCTTCTTCACTTAAAACAGCCCAAAAGAAAGAACTTATAGCACTTTGTTGTAAAGGCAAACTTCCTCAAAGTCTTGTAAAAGCCGATTCGAATTACATTGTTTCAGAAGAGCATCCTTGTTCTATCCTTTTTGACATCAGTTATGCAGAAGAATGGCTTGAAGAATTAGATGGACAAGATCAAGTATCTGAGATTTATATTGTTACCAAGGATAACAATGCTTTTAAGCAACTGAAAACTGATATTCAAGATATGCTTGGCAATATCGTGGAAGAAGAGCCTTTGCTTCGACCCATGTCGGATGGCTTTGCTGCCAATGTGAAGTATTTCAAGTTGGGTTTCCTTGATAAACATGCCGTTGCACTTCATAGGCAATTCCGTGAGATTCTGCCATTGCTTTGGATGAAAGCCGGTGCAATCGGTGTGTGCCCCGAACTTTCTGGTGAAGACATTCCTGATTGGTTGGTGCTGCCCAATAACAAGATGGCTGTTCTCACCAACGAAGATGCGTATTCGGATTTTCGTTCACAGTTAGAGGTCCGAAACGACATCAAGACTATTTTTATCATTGCTCGATCAAAGGATGCTTTTCAGGAAATGGCTCAACCTTTCACCGAAGCCAAGACCTATCATCTTTATAAAGACTATTTGGACAACTTCAGTATTAATTATGAAAGATAAAGTTCTATGAAACATACCTTAATAGATTTCCAAGAAGAAAAATTGCACGAACTTCGTGATTATTGCGAATTGTCGCAAATGGGTTATGACAGAATGGGCAAGCAGCAAATCATATCGCTTACTGCTCCAACAGGAGCGGGAAAAACTATTATAATGTCGGCTTTGATTGAGGCAATTATGCAAGGTGATGATAAACACGTGGAACAACCTGATTCTGTTTTTGTTTGGCTGTCGGATATGCCTGAATTGAATGAGCAATCAAAACAAAAGCTTATTTATGAATTGGAAAGTTGGCTTGGGGCATGGAATTTCATCACTATTAAGGATGAATCTTTTGACCAAGAAATCCTTGACGACGGCAAGGTCTATTTTCTCAATACACAAAAGTTGGGGGCTAATAGCAACTTGACGAAGAAAGAAGGAGGCGACAAGCGCCAGTTTACCATTTGGCAAACTTTGCAAAACACGATTAAAGAAAAAGGCAACCGCCTGTACTTGATTATCGACGAGGCCCATCGTGGCGCTCTAAAACAGGCTGATATAGAAAAAGCCAATTCCATTATGCAAAAGTTCATCAAAGGTAGCGAGGAGGACGGTATGGGCAAAATGCCGATGGTGATAGGGATGAGTGCTACCATAGAGAGGTTTAAAAAGCTTATTGCTGGTGTTTCGGCTACAACAAGCAACTGCGAGATTGAAGCAAGTAGAGTCGTAGATTCAGGTTTGTTGAAAGACGAGATTGTAATAGAATACCCCGCGCCTAACCAGCGGGAAAGAGTCATGTCAATGCTTCAGTTTGCCACAAGGGAATGGCTTCACAAGTGCGAGCATTGGAAACAACACCATGAGCGGAATGGAGACAAACACGTGAAGCCCATCTTTACAATACAAGTGGAAAACAAAGGCTCAGGGAAATATTCCGAAACAGACCTCGACGAATGTTTGAGAGTGATTGAAACGGAATTGGGGAAGAAATTGACCTATGGAGAGGTAGTACATTCGTTTGGTGACCCTCAAACTGATATAGAAATCAATAATTTAAGAGTTCCTTATATGGAACCTTCTCGAATAGAGGATAGCGAGGAAGTAAAGATTGTGTTTTTCAAGGAAAGCCTTTCCACGGGATGGGATTGTCCAAGGGCAGAAGCCATGATGTCGTTTAGGGTAGCATCGGATTATACCTACATTGCACAGTTGGTAGGCCGTATTGTTAGAACGCCATTACATAGAAGGATTGAAGATGATGTAACATTGAATGATGTTCATCTTTTCCTTCCAAAATTTGATAAAGAAGCAGTAATAATGGTAGTGGATGCGTTGAGAGGCGAAGGTGTTGCCTCTGGCGTTTCCAGCAGTAGCGGTGGAGTGACCGAATACCAGACTTTGTATGTTGCAGAAGACAAACGTGATGTGTTTGATTGGATTAACCGAATGGGGCTGCTTACTTATGTTATTGGTAGCAGCAAAATCAGCAACTATTTGACCTCGATGTATAAGTTGGCCAATCTTGTGAAAAACGAAACAAAAGATAAGACGACCAAAAGCGATATTACAAAAGAGATTGTCAAACAAATGGGTCAATATATTGAAGTTTTGAAGGCATCTGGCGAATACGACGAAAAGATAAAGGCTTTTGATGAATTTGTTGTAAATGGAGGAAGCCTTGCATATCTTAAGTCGGATGAAATGACTGAAAGGGATTCGCAAATATGGCACACGCTTGATTATGATATTGAAAGAGAATTCAAACTGGCAGACTATCAACTTGCTCAAGGGGAAATTGCTACAGATTATTTGGCAGAGTTTTCAGGCCGATACGAAATCATTGAATGTGAAAAGCAAGTGATTCTTTATGTGCAAGATTGCTTGGATAAGTTAGAATTATTTGCAAAGACGAAATTTAATGACTTGAAGAATAAATACCGCAAAGCTCTGACTCAGAAAAATGAGGTGGTGGCGGATAAATACAACAAAATAGTCAAGCAGAATACAGACCCACAAAGTACATGGAGCCTGCATGAGCCTTATATCTTGCCAAAAGGTGATAAGGTTTATATGAATCACTTATTCGTTGATAGTGATGGAACGGCAACATTCAAGTTGAACGATTGGGAAGAAAAAGTTCTTGAATCGGAAATGCAACGAGAAGGGTTTGTTTGTTGGATTAGAAATGTGAAGGGAAGGCAAGCCCCGTTATGCTTGCTCAGAAGAGAAGGCGAAGATGAACATCCCTTCTATCCTGACTTTATCATCATCAGAAAAGAAAACGGAGAATACACTTTCAATGTCTTGGAACCACATAGGGCAAACGAGGCTGACAACCTTTCGAAAGCAAGGTCTATGGTTGACTATGCAAAGAAAGAAAGCCAAGTGGATAGAATAGAACTGATTCGTGTTAAGGACAATAGAATAATGCGGTTGAATTTCAGGGACGCAAATATCGTTGACGATATGAGGCATATTAACTCGAATGAGGAGTTGAATAATTTGTTTAGTAAGTGGAATTAAAGCATTTTGATAATTGAAAAGTAATTGATAAATTATGTTCGAAAAAGGGATAGTTCGGTTTTTGTTGGAAAAAGGAAGAGATTATTTATTGGATTTGGGAATGGATAAAGTTGTTGAAAAACTATCTCCAAATCCCATAGATTCCGCCTATGATAGAGCATTGAAAAGATGGTGCAAGAACGAAGATATTAGAGCTAGATATGCTGTGTTCAAATATAGCCATTTTGAGGATTTTAGAAAATATCTTGAAAACGGGCCGGAAATTTGTTGTGAAGAGATACAATCTTTATGCGCTCTATTGGAAGAGGAATTAAAGAATGACCCGAAAACATATTCTTTTATTGCAGATATTCGGTCAAAAAGTATTCAAGAATCTCAAAAGGAGATTTGTAATACTCTGGAGGACATTCAAAATAATAATAAGTTGCATGAAGAGGAGAATACGCGACAACATGAAGAACAAATTTGGTGGCTTCAAAGAATTAATGATTCGATTAAGAATCCAAGGAAACTTGAACCAACAAAAGCGGATGCGTATACTTTAGATGTTGATTATATTGACAGAAAATGTTCTTATGTGTATAATGAACAAGATTATCTTGATAAGTATTTCCATCCTGAAAAATATCCTGAGAATAAGTTAATAGACTTTGTGCTGGGTATTGTGAATAAAGATAATAAACATTTTTTATTGAGTGGCGATGCCCAATCAGGGAAGACAACAGAGTTGACAAATTTGTTTCATGAGTTGGATGCCAGCGGGTTATACAGGCTTTATTATCAAGAAATAAAAGGCTGGGAATTCTCTCTTCCAGACCTGTCTGAGTTAGAGCAACGCGAAACTATTGTTATTATTGATGCATTGGATGAAAAGTTTAATGACGAGGAAAGGAACTCGCTTTTTCATCGAATTAATACTTATGCAAAGAGACATCCATTTTTAAGAATGGTGGTTTCTTGTAGGTCGAATTTTAAGGAGATTGGTTATTTGGATGTGTTTAAACAACTTCAACTTTTGGATTTGGAATGGAAAGAGTCGAAACGGATAATTAATTCCAAATGTGATGCGGCTGATCAATTGATTTCTGAGATTAAAGAAAAGAGATTGTATGAATTAACAAGAACTCCATTGTCATTATTGACATTAATTGAGTATTTTCAATCAAAAAAGCATATTCCAGATAACAAGTCCGAACTATGCGATTATCTAATCAATAGACAATTGATAAATGAAGAAGAGAAAGGGATTGGTAGTCATCCCTGTATGATTGATGCTGGTAGAATAGCGTTGGAAAGTATGGCAATCAGTTTACAATTGATGGATCGAAATTCGATTTCAGAGTACGAATTGCTCAAACTTTTTGACGATAAGACGCAATGGTCTCGTCTCCAGAGAAGCGGATTGATTGAGAAAAACAAAGACGGCTATTCGTTTTCTCATAATTCTTTCAAAGAGTATTTTGTGTCATTGTTTTTGAAACGGCTGAATAGTATACAAGAGATTCAAGATTATTGTTGCTATGATGGTGAAAAGGTTATTAAGCCAACTTGGTATAATGTCTTTGTCTTATATCTTTCTCAATTTTCAAACAAAGAAGGATTATTCTATGAGTTGATTGAGTGGCTGGAACGAGATAATGAGGAGATGCTATTGTATATTGAACCACAGTTAATTGATGAAGAAAAACGCTGTGCCATATTTATAAGTATTCTTGAAGAGTGTAAAAGGAAAGGGATTCTTTATGGCCATAGAAATGAGGGGCTTCTTAAAGCATTAATGAATTTTGGTTTTGGTAAAGATTCTGTGGATTATATAATTAGTGAGTTGGAAAAGGTAACAGAATATGATGCGCATATTAGTAATCTATTAAGATGTATACAATATGTGAATTGGGCAGTTTTAAAAACAGAAAATAATCAATTGGAGTCATTGTTAGAATCTAAATTGTATAGCACGTTTGACCTTTTTTGTAAAAATACCAGAGCGTGGGCAATATGGGAACCTTTTGAAAACCCATTTTTTTATAATCGTAATACGGGTGATAGACTGTTATCCAGTATTAGTAGTAGCGAACATCCTAACACTTTGAATTCGTTCATTAGGTATGTGTATAATGCAGGGATGTCTAATGATTATCTTGATTTCATTTTGGACAAAAGTAAATTTGTGCATGATTATGATGATGAAGGCGTAACATGTGCGGTATATCCAGGTGAGATTAATGAATCCCTTAAACATGTTGATAGTAGAGAAAATGTCAAGAAAGTGTTCGCTTTTTTGGAAGAGGGAATAAGGAAAAGAGAAACGAGATCTGAATTTGTAACCAAACATCAAGGTGTAATTGATTCAGTTATTATTCAAGCAGAAAAAGTGGTTACAAAAGAAGAATTGACAAATGATTTAGTTAGAATTTTTGAAGAGGGGATTGACCCCGTTTCATCTTATGGAGAAATACATGATTTCAACAAACCTATTGTGGAGTATTTAGAAAGACATGGATTGTCTGAACAATTGTTTTATGATTATGCTGATAAAATTGTTGATTTTATTCAACAAGATAGTTTGTTGTCTCACAAATATTCGAAATGTGCAGCATGTTTTGTTACTCCTGAGCGGTTTGAAATCTTTGCCAGTATGTATGCAAATACTGAAAAAGGTTTTATTTCGGTGCGTTGTTTGAATTCATATTTGCAGGATGTCAAAGTTAATTTTAGAAAAATTGTTAATGAATATTATTCAGATTATGTTTCTTATATAGAAGATCGTGTTGGTATTAAAAGGGAAAGTGATTTGGAGTGTTTGTTCGATTATGATAAATTTAGAAAAGAAGTGCTTTTGTTGTTGAATGAGTGTCCAAAAAATCGTAGGGAATTGAGCAAGCGTCTATATAATTATGATGGCATAGAAGACCAATTAAACAAGTATATTTTTGATTTTTATAGTGAGTTTTCAAAAGGTCAAGTATTTGAGTTTGAAAGGATCGAAGAATATATTGAAAATAAAGACTTCTATAATTGGTTTTTGCTGAAAGAAACAATTGGTTTTATGTTGTCTGGCTCTGACGAACTTAGTGAGTCGCAACGCTTGGTGGTGGTTCGAATTGCCAAAGATTTCATTTATAGGTTCGTCAATGGAGAAAAAGAACTTGGGTTAGGCTATCCAATTCAGTTGTTAATGAAAGGCTGTCTAAACGATATTGATGACTCTGTCTTAATGGAATTGTTGCCATATGCGTCTGATTTTACTTTTGATAATAGTACATTCTTTCAATATGTAGTTAATCAACCAGGCATAAAGAGTCAAAATATTATGGATTTCATCTTGTCCAAGGTGAATTCTGATGAGAAAATTTCTGATTACACTCTCGCTTCATGGGCTGGTTTTATTATTGGCAATAGAATAGAGAGCGCATACCCTATGGTTATTGAATGGGCTATTCAAGACCCATGGTATATAATAATCCCGATGATTATTGAAGAGCCTTCTATTCGTAAAGTTATTATTACGAAACCAGTGTTTGACAGATTTGCTGTTGGAAAGAAATTGGATATTTTATGGGAATTGATTGTAAAAAAAGACAATAATATCACTTGGATAAAGCAAGAGTTGGAATCCTTGTTTGATACTCTGGAAGATGAAAAGGATAAAATTGTGGCAACGAAGATGCTTTTGATGTTGGGGAGTATGGTTGGTTTGCAACATGTTGTTAAACATCAAGAATACTTTGAAAAAGATACGATGTTGCCTAACTATGACAATGAAGAAGCGATGCCTTTGTTGTTTGAAACACTTGATTGTTTATTGGAAAGGAAAAACGGATTGGAAGGAGCAAGATTATACGAAACAAAAACGTGTGTGATATCTTCAATAGGAAGAATCGCTTCGCATTCAAAAGAATTGTTTTCTTCTATTGAGCAGAAAATAAATGATTTAGTGTTAGATAATAAAGATAAATACTCGGAGTTGAATTATTATATATCTCAATGGAAAGAAAGTTTATATTCGAGTAGATCTAAAGTATGGACTATTGAGGATGTCAAGGAAGTGCTTAAAGCATATAAGATTGCAAGTTGATTTAAGAGCATTTCGTAATTGAGGTTGTTGGTATGAGCCTCTGTCAGTGCAAAGTAAAAAAATAGTTAATCGATAAATCGCATATCATGGAAAACAAAATAACCAAAACAGATAAAACGCTCATTGCGGATAGCACTTACAAACAACTGCTTAGCGAAATTGGCCAAGTGATTGCCGAAGGCAGAAAGCAGGTGCTGAAAGCGGTCAATACGACAATGCTTCAGATGTACTGGAGTATAGGACGGCATATTGTGGAGTATGAGCAAAATGGCGAGTTGCGTGCGCAATATGGTCGGTCGTTGCTTTCAAGCATCTCCAAAGATTTGACAGAGCAGTATGGGACTGGTTTCAACAGGAACAACCTTCAATACATGCGTAAGTTGTATTTGGCATTTCCAAATTGCACGACACTGTCATGTAAATTGTCGTGGAGTCATTACATCGAAATCCTGAAATCCGACGACCCTTTGGAAATCTCGTTCTATATACGCCAATGCGAGGAAGAACAATGGTCGGTAAGGGCACTTAAACGGCAGATGGATTCTATGCTTTTTCAGCGGTTGGCGTTAAGCAAGGACAAAGAAGGAGTGCTGCAATTGGCGAAAGAAGGTCATGTATTCAACAAGCCTGAGGATTTGCTACACGACCCATACGTTTTGGAATTTCTCCAGATGCCAGAGCAAAACAAATACAAGGAAGACGAGTTGGAGCAGAAAATCTGCGAAAACATGAAAGATTTCCTGTTGGAGATGGGCAAGGGCTTTGCATTTATCAAGTCACAATATCACATCGCATTGGCAGGCCGTCATTTCCATTGCGATTTGGTGTTCTATCATTGTATTTTGAAATGCTATGTGTTAATCGACCTCAAACGAGGCGAAATACAACATGAGGACATAGGGCAAATGAACCTGTACTTGAATTATTTCAAGCACGAAGTATGTCAGTCCGACGACAACCCGCCAGTCGGTATCATTCTTGGCGCGAAGAAAGACGAAATCGTAATGGAATACGCTCTTGAAGGTATCACCAACAATCTCTTTGCAGCCCGCTATCAACTATATCTACCCAAGCGAGAAGACTTTCAGGCCCAGATGGACCATATTTTACAACAAGAAGAAAAGGAAAATGATATTGTTGAGGGAATAAATGAGGGAGTAAATGAGGGAGTAAATGAGGGAATAAATTTAAGATGATAAAATTGGAATATCGTGATGACTTAACTTTTTTCCTGACTTTGACAGCTATATTTTGATGAAGTTGTAATATACTGTAAATAAGATACTTGCGAAAATAACTTTGGCGCAATGGGTGAATCGGCTTTTTGATATTTATATTTATTCATTACATAAAACATTATATCACAACAAATTAGCAAGCTATAGAATAAGACATGCAGAGATAGGGTGAAGCATTGTCGAAGTCAGGACTTAACTTTTTTCTTCAAAACAGTAGCGGAAAAAGGTTCTATTTTGAGAAAAACAATAAAAGATTTGTGCCAATCGGATTGTCACAAATAGACTGTTCACCCCATCACCACATCCAGAACCATCATCAGCACAAAACCGACGGCGAAGCCGATGGTGCTGAGGTTGGAGTGTTCGCCTGACGAGGCTTCGGGTATCAGTTCCTCCACCACCACATAACACATGGCGCCGGCAGCGAAGGCCAACATATATGGAAGCATCGGCATAAGCCACGCGGCCAACAACACCACGGCCAAACCACCCAACGGCTCCACCACACCGCTCAGGCTGGCAATGAGGAACGAGCGCCATTTGCTGTTGCCCTCGGCGCACATCGGCATGGAGATGATGGCCCCTTCAGGAATGTTTTGGATGGCGATGCCGAGCGACACCGCCACGGCGCCCGCCAACGACACGCCTCCAGCCCCTTGCGAGGCGGCGGCAAACACCACACCCACGGCCATGCCTTCGGGCAGGTTGTGGATGGTGACGGCCAAGGCCAACATCGCCGTGCGTGAGAGTTTTGAACGCGGCCCTTCGGGCGTATTAGAACCAATATGCAAGTGGGGCGTCAGTTCGTCCAAGAGCAGCAAGAATCCGACACCCGCAAGGAAACCAATGGCAGCGGGCAAAACCGCCCAACTGCCACTCTCCGCCCGCATCTCAATGGCAGGAATGAGCAGCGACCACACCGAGGCCGCCACCATCACGCCCGAAGCAAAGCCCAACAACGATTTCTGCAAACGCGCCGACATATCCTTTTTCATGAAAAAGACAAAAGCCGCGCCGAGCATCGTGCCCAACAAAGGGATTAACAAACCTATCGTTATGCCCATATTATTATTGTTTTGCTATCGTTTCAACAAATCGTTTCATCAATGCCTCGTAGGGATACAGCCCGTCGTCGTTGGCGGTCAGGCCTTTCAGGTGGATGGGATACTTTACGGGCGGGTTCTCCAAGTCCAACAAGGTCATGTTGCGCAATTGTTCGGTGCTTTGATAAACGAGGCTGAGTGCGGCAAAAACTTGTCCTTCAGCGTCTTCCCATTTCTCGATGACCAACTTGCAGCCGATGGGCGTCTTTTTCTCGATGGTCTGCGGCAGGCTGTAGTCCTCCGCATCCAACGCGGCCAACACGCTACCGATATTGGAATCATGGCCGCAAAGGAAGGTGAACTTACGTCCGTCGCATTGCAATTCCTCAAGCATCGTCCGCAAGAGCGGATTCGCCACCTGACAGGCCACAGCGGGCGCGGTGAACAGCACGTCGCCGTACCAGTCCTTGATTTCAGAGATGCTTTCCCAATCCTTTTGGCTCAACTTGTGGCCGAAAGCAGCCTTCACTTCGTCGGGTTCTTCGTAGTATTGCAGGACGAGCGCATCGGCGGCCTGACAAGCGAGGCGCATTGAACCTCCAATGCCAGGCTCACGGTTTTTTATGAGATACACATGCGCGTCGTCGGTGCGGAAATGGCAGGTGTCGCCCTCAATGCAGGCCACGCTTTGCTCCATGTCGAGCGCTCGTTCTAATAGCTTATAGTTGTCAGCCATTTTCTCTCCAATGCCAGTCAAGCCATTTTCGCCACCCATTGCAGCAATCTGTTGTTGCGCCAAAGCCTTGAAGTCTTCATTGTCATTCGTGATTTGTGGGTTGAACACGGGGTCCATCTTGCCCACTTCGCAATGGTGCTCGATGCGGACATTGGCCACAGGCAACATCCCCGAAGAAAAATACTGTGCCGTGGCGATGGTGCGCTGTTTTGAGTTGGCATAGAAACGCATGGTGCTTTCGGCGGGAATCTCGTTCTCTTGCATCAGTCCCTCGCTGACGAGCCATTTGCGGAAATACTGGCCCATCATCGTTTCCAATGCGCCGCCACGTAGCGACAATTCGCTTGGTGCCGACGACCAATGATACCATTCATGAGGCGTGATGCGTTGCAATGCCGATTGCCTTCCCGAAAGGGGCGAGCGGATATTATGGCGGCTCATCACCACGACTTGTTTCAAGGTGTAACGCTTGTGGAAATCGTCTGGATGATGGGTTTGGGCAACAACGGAAAACGATGCCCACAGCAAGAGCATCCAAAGGATGATGACTGGACGTTTGGACATAGGAAACAATTTTTTACGGCTGTATTATTCTTTCAAGAGCCGCTGGATTTCCTCTTCCAATTCGGTTGGTGCAACCATAGGCTCGAAGCGAAGGATGGTCTTTCCGTCTTTGGAAACTAAGAACTTGCCGAAGTTCCAACGGATGGCATCGCCTTGGTCGAAGCCCGTTTCGGTTTTTTGGTGGATTTCGTCGAGCATTGCCGCAAATTCTTCAGTGCCTTCGGGATAGCCCTTGAAAGGTGCCTGTTTCTTCAAATAGGTGTAGAGCGGACTTTCATTCTCGCCATTGACGTCAATCTTGTCGAACAGCGGGAAGGTAACGTTGTAAGTCAGTGAGCAGAAACTCTGAATCTCCTCGTTGGTGCCAGGTTCTTGGCCGAGGAATTGGTTGCACGGGAAGGCCAGAATCTCAAAGCCTTGGTCCTTGTATTTCCGATAAAGGGCTTCAAGGCCTTCGTACTGCGGGGTCAGGCCGCATTTGCTCGCCACATTGACGATGAGCAGCACCTTGCCTTTGTAGTTGGCTAATGACACATCGCTTCCGTCAATGTCCTTGACCGTGATGTCATAGATGCCGGTAGTTTGTTCGGCCACAGGTTCAGTTTCCGCAACTTGGGTTGTTTTCTTGTTTTGGTTGTTGCAGCTCGTGGCCAGTATCAGGGCGAAGGCTGCGAAGATTAAGCTTTTCTTCATGATTAGGATTTTTTTAATTAGATGAAATTGTTTGGTTTACATATTGGACGTGAGACTGCGGGACTGCGAAACATTGGCTCGTGACTATGACTTATGACTATGACAATGACCTTGCTGGGCTGTTAGCCATTAGCCATTAGCTATTAGCTTAGTGGCTGCCAAGCTAATAGCTAACCGCTAAAAGCTAAAAGCCAATCAAAGCGGTCATGGTAAGAAAGTCCCGTGTCTCGTGTCTCGAAGTCCCGTGTCTCGAAGTCTCGTGTCAAAAACATATAGTTTAATTTTGAAGTTAGTTACTTATAAAAATTGTCAAAACCACACCACCGTCCCAATGGCTTGGTCGAGCAAACGGATGGAATCGCGCTCGGCGAGGGCTTGTGCCACGGAGTCGGGTTCTGTCCAAGCGTGGGGCGCGAGGCTGAACTTGTCGTGATGCACGGTGAACACTTGTTTCGCCTGCAAGTCCAATATTGCTTGTTCGAGGTCGGCGGGCATGAGGTGGATGTTGGCCCAGTTTTCGTTGTATTGTCCGTTCTCCATCATCGCCAAATCAACCTGCCCGAACTGCTCGCGGATTTGCTTGAAACGGTCGTCATAGCCCCCATCGCCGCCGACATAGACTTTCCTTTCCCCAACTTCCACCATGAACGAAGCCCAAAGCGTTTGGTCCCGCTTGAACATGCGGTTCGAGAAATGGCGCGTTGGCAAACAGGTAATGGTTAAGTTGAAAGTTGAGAGTTGAAAGTTGAGAGTTTCATGCCAGTCCATTTCGGTGATGATGTCTTTGTCGTATTTCCAGTATTCCAAATACTCTGCCACGCCAAGCGGACATACGACATGGCGCACCTTGCCGCGCAAGTCGCGCAGGGTGGCATAGTCCAAATGGTCCCAATGCTCGTGTGTGATGATGAGGTAATCAATCTCCGGCATGTCGTCGGGCGAGTAGATGTCAGTGCCTTTGAACGGGTGCAACATCACCGATACGGGAAACTCCATCTTGAGCAGCGGGTCGACCAAAAAACGCTTGCCGCCGAGTTGGAACAGGTACGACGAATGCCCGAACCACACAAGCCAGTCGCGGTTGGTGGGCAGCGATTTCAAGTCGGTCTTGACGGCACGAATCGGCTCTTTGGGCACACGGTTTTCGCCTTTCATCATTTTTCGCATGGCAGAAAACCAATTGGTGTTGCCCGTGAGCTGCGGCGTGGGTATTTGGTTTTGGAACTGCCCGTTGCGCCAGTTCGGTGAGGCCTCGATGCGGGCTTTCCGCTCCTTGCCCATGCGCCTGCCGAAACAAGGATGGTTCAAAACAACCACTACTATCGCCGTTATCAACAGCAGCACGACGAGAATGATGATGAGCGTTTTCATTTTCATCCTACAGCCATTCAAAGTTTTCTTTTCCCGCACCAATCTCAAAATGGCATTTGGCGATGCCAAGGTCGATGGGGGCATAGTTGGCGAAGATGGCGAAACGTTTCTGTGCCTCTACCTTGTTGCCATCGTGGAGAATAAAGGCAAACTTCTGCTGATTGACCGCAGTGGGGGCCAGCAGGGCGGCTTCTGTGCCGCGCACAAACCATTCGGGGAAGGGCTTGCCGCGGTCGGTTGTGCGCTGGTCGTCTGTCACGTCGGCAATGGTACGTTTCTGCGAATGAGGCGTTCCTTGCGTGGCACCATAGCCGAGCGACACCACGCAGACTAAGGTCTCGTCATTGTCTACTTTGTATTGGTCGGGCTGTTTGCGGTAGGAGGCACCCACCCAGCAGGTATTCAGCCCGAGACATTGTGCCAACAGCACCACTTTTTCGCCGTAATAACCGAGATTCACGTCATCGCCTTTCTTGCAAATCATGGCGATATAGTTGCGCACATCCCTGAATTTGCTGTAATGGGCTATGCCATTGGCGAAAGCCTTTGGCTCATCGGTGACCAATTGGATATGAAGGTGCCCTTCTCGGTTGCATTCGTCGATGAGGTCTTGCAACGGTTGGATTTTCTCCGCCTCGATGGGCTTTTCTGTGTATTGGCGCACACTGTGGCGGGCACGAATTGCTTCTTCAAGTGTCATGGTGTTTCTTGGTTTGTGTTAAAAGTTAAACTGAAATATTTTTTGACTTCGGGACTTCGGGACAAAGGACTTGGGACGAAGGACTTGGGACAAAGGACTTGGGACAAAGGACTTGGGACAAAAGACTTGGGACAAGGGACTTGGGACAAAGGACTTGGGACTTCGGGTATTTGTTTGACTCGCAGTCCCACAGTCCTGCGTCCCACGTCCTGCGTCTCTCGTCCCGCAGTCCCGCAGTCTCGCGTCCCGAAGTCCATTATGTAAACTTAACTTACTCATCTACTTATTCTGTCAAACACGGTGTTTTCATTCTGCGAAAAATGTAAGTTTATACATTTCCCACGCTTCACGCACATCCGCCACGCCATAATCTCCCTCGAAAAACTCCACTTGGCAATCCTCCTTGAAGGGTGTCCAATTGCCGCAGATGAGGCCGTCGTGGGCGATGATTGGCTGGAAAATGCCGCTGTTGTTGTGGGCGCGGTGACGGTGCTCTTGTGGGAGCACGATGTCGCGACTTTTGTAGCCGATAAGGTATTCGTCGTAGGGGGAAATCAGCAGGAACTTGCCCTTTTTGAAACCTCTTGTGCGACAATCGTCGGTCAGGTAGAAGTTGCGGCCTTTCCATAGCTCCACGTGGATGGTGTCGCCCAAAAGAGCGATACCCTTTCGGCAGTCGCTGATATTCAATCCCGACCACCACACGAAATCCTCCAACGTTGCGGGTTGGTGGCTCTGGAAGTATTTGCGGGTAAAGCGCATCAAGGCTTCGTCCCTGTCTATCTTCACCTTTGGCTTCACCTTGTCGGCGGCAAGCGCGTAGGAGGCTTTCATGGGGAGCAAGTCGCCGCTGCAAAGGGTTCCCGAAAACTCCGCCATACGGATATGATAAGAAAGGCGATGTTCGTCCATTCGAATGTCTTTTTCGGCCAATGCCCGAACAAGGTCCTCTTTCGTCACGCTTCCTTTGTCGGAGGCGGTCTGTGCCAAGATTTCACGGATTTGCATCAGTTCCTCGTCGGGAATGGTGATTTTGTTGCTGCTCATCCAGCCTTTGGTGACGGCGATGGCCTTGGGCGCACAAAGGTCGAGCAGGGGCCAGTAGTCCTCGGCTGACACCAATTGCCAAGTGCCTCGCATCAGGTGCAGGCGGATAATCTGCCCACCGTCGAAAGCTTTCTTAAAGGCTTTTAACGATGGCTTCTTGGTGCGCATCGCCACCGCCCACCGCATCATACGGTATTCCTGAGCTTGCATGGCACCCATGTGGGCGACCACATCGGCAGGGTCGCTGAACTGGGGCGCGACAAGCTGTTGGTTGAGCAATCGTATGGCAACGGGGTTCATATCAAATCAATTCGGTGCTTTACACTACTTTGTACATGATACACACTGTCTTTCACCAAACAAGTTTGTATCATGGTGACAAAAGTACAACAAAACAACAAACCATCATGCAAAAAATGAAAAAAACGCTCGTTATTTAAAAATCATTTGTTTATGTAAAATTTGTTTTGTTCTTTTGCAGTGCAAATATTAATTCAAAGAGCGTATAGAAGGAATAATGTTGAATCTTAAAAGAATTATGATATGGAAAAGAATGCACATCCTTTCAAGCAACTCTTGGTACTGGTTGGTTCTCATTTAGGTATGCTTGTCGCTTTAGTGTTGATTATCGTTGTCGTGATGGTGGCGATGATTGCAGGCAGCAACGGCGATGCACAATCCATGCTGTCTAATTTAGATGGTAACATGGGACTATTAATTGCGATGGATTTTGTGCAATCTATTTTGCTGTTTGTCGTTCCTGTGTTGATTGTGGCAAGGTGCTTCTATCGCAACAACAAACGTGAGTTTTACCATTACGACCTTAGCCGAAGCAAATGGCTGTTGGCTTTGGCGGGCGTGGCAACATACGCTCTGCTGACACCTTTCGCCGACTGGCTTGGCGTGTGGAACAACCAGTGGGATTTTGGCCAAATGTTCTCACTCATGTCCGAAGAGTATTCCCAAATGATTTATAATGTCGTTGGAAAAGCGGTCAATGCCGGCTTTATTGGGCTGTTGCTGATGGTATTGGCGATGGCTGTATTGCCAGCAATATGCGAGGAAATCTTCTTCCGTGTAGGCTTGCAGCAACTGCTTGGCAAATGGTTCAGGAACGACCATGTTGCAGTGGTTGTCACGGCTCTCATTTTCAGTTTCGTCCATTTTGACATGGATGGTTTTCTCATCCGCTTCGTGATGGGCATGGTGGGCTGAACTTGAACAACCTTGGATGCTACATTGGTTGCCAACGACAATCTGTACAATAGCAGCGTTGGTTGTGTTTTGGTATTGCTTTCTGCGCAAAACAAACACCATTCAGCAACAAAGTAACGCTTTGGATTCTTAGTATCTCGTCAGTTGCTTGTATTTCACCAAATTAACCCGATATTCCACGCGGCTGTCAGTGAGTTCGTCGCGGCTTTGCTTCAGCATCGTTTGGGCTTCGAGCACGTCCGAAAGGGCGACCAAACCGGCATCGTAATAGTCCTGCGTGATTTTCAGGTTGGCTTCAGCGTCTTTCAAGGCGGTTTGCGCCATAGTGATGCGCAGCCAACTTTGCTCAAGGTTGAACCAAGCCTGATTGGTTTGCATTTCCATCTTCTCGGTGAGGTCGCGGCGGGTATTTTCGGCCATTTCGATGTCAAGGTCGTGTTTCTTCAGTTTGAATGAGGTCTTATGCCAGTCGGTGATGGGCACTTGCAGCATGGCGAAGACCAAGGCATTAGGTTTCGGATGCTCATAAATGGTGTGATGACTTGCGCTGCCGCCAATTAATAAAGAAGGTAAGGCTTCGCCGAGGGTCATTTTCTTTTTCAGGTCTTCGGCTTGCAGCGAGAGGTCTAAAAGGTGGCTTTCGTTGCGTGCAGACACGGCATCGGCGGCCACTTGGTAATAGGCCGAAGGCTCGGTTTCCAAGCCCAAAGTATCGGTCAGCGTCATAGTTTGCCAGTCGGTGCCGATGTATTGCGCCAAGGCCATTTTCAATAGGGTGATGCCGTCGTTGAGTTTCTTGCGGTTGAGTTGGCTTTCGTTTTGCTTCACGCGCAGTTTGTATTGGTCGGTGGGCATGGCCAAACCCGCTTCGATGACACCCGTCAAGTCTTTGTCCAAGGTGTCCAAAAGTTGGTCGAGGTGGTCCAAAGTGGCGTTTTTCTCCTCCAAGGCAATGATTTGCCAATAAAGTGTTTCCGTTTGCAAGCGCACTTCGTCTTCCTTCACTTTCGACTGATATTCAGCGGCTTCGATGCCCAATTTGGCCAATTTGTTGCCGTTGCGGATGCGGCCTCCGGCATAAATCGGTTCGGTGACCATCGCATTGAGCATCACGCCGTTTTGCACGAAGGAATATTCCTTGTCCAAGCCCATATTGGCACCGTATTCGGCGTAAAGCGTGTAAAGCAATTGCCTCAATTGTGCATTGTCGATGTCCTCAATGCCAACGGTGAGCATCGGGTTCAAGGCATCGAAAGCCAAGGCCTGCGCCGTGACGGTGGGGAAGTATTCGGCACGGGCTTCGTTTTTCGTCGCTCTTGCCTTGTCGATTTCCAATTGGCTGTTTTTCAGTTCGATATTGTTCTCCAAGGCCATTTCGATGCAGTCTTGAACCGAGAGGCGAAGCGGGTCTTTCTGTTGACTGAACAACGGACTGGCTGAAAGCAGCAATACGAATAATATGGTTTTGGTTTTCATCATTTTACAATAATCCATTTGCCGCCTTTGTCAGGACCTTCCCTGCGAATCATGCCTTCGTCTTGCATCTTTTTCAGGTGCTTGCTTACCGCACTTCTATTGATTCCCAAGGTTTGTGCTATTTTTGTGGAAGTGATTTTTTCGTTGTTTTCAATCAAATCAAGTATCACCTCACGGGTTTTCTGTCCACCTTTTCTGTCCACCTTTTCTGTTTTCTGTCCACCTTCCGACTGCTTGAAAACCTCAATTTCCTTCCGTAGGTTGGTAAGGTGTTCCCGTAACATAAACTCTCTGAAAGGCAGGGTGTTGTCTTGCTCTCTTGATTCGACCAATGCTTGGATGTACTCTGCCTTATCTTCCTTTTTCACTTTCGTAGGCACAAGCCCAAACTCGAATTGTATGTAGTTCATTATCAAGCGCGACATTCGTCCGTTGCCATCAGCCCAAGGATGAATCGTAACGAGTTGGAAATGTGCATCAAAACTCAACAGATATTGCTCCAATATGTCTTTGCTGTCCACCAAAACCCATCTGCGTTTGTTCATTTCTTGACAGAATGTGGTCAGTTTTGAAGGCACTTTGGCATAGTTAAGGTATGATTTCCCTCCAGCCCCCGCTGTGACATTGACCAAACGAAGGTCACCTTTTGAAGCATCAAACGAGCCTTGAACGGTATTGTATTGGTTTCCAGTGTTTTTCATCACAATTGACGACAATTCCTTCAACATTTCCACAGAAAAATCCGTGTGCAATCTTGCCAAACGAATGGCCTGTTCGTAGGCTTTTTTCAGGTCAAGGTTCATCAGTTGCTCCTGCATCGTGCGTCCTTTGGCCGAAATGCCTTCGTCAAACAGCAATTGGTTCTCGATTTCGGTCACCGTCGAGCCTTCAATGGCCGTGGAGTGAGTAATCAAGGAATAAAGATAGAACTTGTCATAGTCGATTTGCTCGGCTATGCCAAGTTGCTTGTATTCGTCAAGCACAGTGAGTAATTGGTCGCTTAAGTTCATTGCTTCATTGATGAGGATTCGATTGCAAAAGTAAACAAATTATGAAGATTGCGCAGTTTGCGTCTTGCTCTTATTGAATATCAGCCAATACATCACCGGCATCACGGTTGTTCAGAACTTGCACTACACAATTTGATTATTCCAACCAATGCAATGCTTTGTTTTTGATTCTTTCGTACCATTCTGTTTCATTATCTGCTGCTTTCGCTATGGCATTTGAACTTTCAAAAAACGATTTCACCTGAAATGGATTAGGAGTGTAATTTGCCTTATATGAATCTTCTATCATTTTTTGAAAGACACTCAATGGGAGGGGGATAATTGTAGACTTACCTCCATATAGTAAAAGATTTAAATGATGAAGTGTATAAAAATGACTGACACAAGCATCGTTAATATATGGAGCGATAAACAAACAATAGCAGGGTTTGCCAGTTGCAGTTTTTAATCTTCCCAGATGCCGAGTTACTGGTTCACTCTCCTTTTCGTATTGTTTTTGACCTATAGCCATAGTAACTTCAACACAAACATAATAATCACCATAATCACATACAATATCTGCCACATTGCCTGCCGCAGTTGAAAAAGGATTGCCGTAGTCATCAAAATTTATATTGGCTTTGATATTTCCACCGTCAAGCATTGTCATTGCCCGCCATGTGTTCCACTCTAACAAGAGAGGAGTGTCATACAATTTGTTGTTCTTGATTTGTTCGAATGTGTTTTGAATATCGTCATATAAACGATAATCTTTTATTGCCGCTACTTGTGCTTTTATTTTTTCATCTTTCCGTTTCTCAAGCAAATCAGCCAACTGGTCTTTCAATTCAAATAATGTAGCCTCTGTCTTTATTCTAGCCTGCGGGAACTCTGTATTAATCTTTTTTACAAGTAGTTTTCTGTCGTCAGTCAGTAATGTGGGAGTTGTTGCCTCCCCTAAATATACTACATATTCAGCCTCTCTTGTAATCACAACTGGGTCACGCGAAACGGTTTTCAAAATATAATCCACATCGGCGAGTCTCTCTCGCACTATTGACAACGATTTCCCCACATGTGAAACTGCAACAAGACCTGTAGCACGAAGATACCGAAAACAAGAATCTGCATAATCTCGCATATTGTTTGCTTGAGTATCCAAAAACTTTTTCAATGATTTATCGTTACTTTCCCTTGTCTTTGTTTCACCTTTTGCTATTCTCTGTTGATAAATCGTTGTAAGTTCACGATGCAAATACTCCATCTTAAACACGCGATAACTACCAACATTTTGAGCCTTGGCCTCTCTAAACTTTTTAATTTTATCAATAATTTGGTCGAAATTATGATAATCTGTTAGTTGCATTCCAAAAATCTGTAACTCATCAAATTTCAGCGTTCCCATTGTACGAACCAATCGCAACATTTCAAGATAGGGTTTCACACAAAAGTAAGTTTCTTTGCGCGTTGGCTTATGGTAAGGTGACGGTAATTGGAATTTAAGCATTTGGCGCAAAAACACCTCATCCTTGCGCTTGGCTGTAAGTAGTTGTTTGCCTGCTGGGGTAACTTGAATATCAAATTTGTTTTTGTCACCATAAAGGAAACCATGCGACATCAGGGCATACATAAAAATGTAATCGTCCTTTAAATCTTTCTCAACAACATCGTCAAATGGTGTTAGAAAGGTTCCAAAATATTGTTTCCAAAGGTAATATATGTCATCTGATAATTGTTCCGTCATCATAGGAATAGTTTTGATTCGATTTGGTTCTTTTTTGCAGTAGTTTCATATAAATCCATAATATCATCATAATTGATAAAACGAAATCTATCTCGCTGTGGCTGATAAACTTCAAAATCTATAGTTTGCAGATATTTTTCATGATGCTTCTCTGGAGCAACAATATAAAATTCTGTTATAAAGTTTCTTAATTGCAGACTTCTGTTGAAAGCACCATTTAAAGTGTTGACACTGTCAACCACTTCGAATACTTTTTTTGGGAATGCATAACCTGTTTTATTAAACCAAATTACATCAATACGCTTGACTTCATTAATCAACCCATCGTATGTAAATCGGGGCATATCTTTAATCGTAGCGAGATTATTAAGATGAATGTTGTCTTTAAATGAAGCAGATGGATCTGCGGTATATGTCAAATAATTATTAAAGTTTCCAAGTTCCAGACAAATGCCTTCGATGTAGGAGTGCATTCTTATCGTGTCCTTTGTACTTGGTTTCCGTTCTTCCTTATAATCAGATAACGCAAAAATACTTAATCCAATTTTTTTGAAACGCCTATGATTTCTGATTTCACGATAAAGAACACCGCGAATACCTGCTTCCCAATCTTTAGAATCCTTTGCAGTTGGATAATACTTTTCGATGTTTTGATAGATAATGTCCCAACTAGCGACACCACCATTATCTTCCATTACTTTTTCTATAGCCTCTATTTTAGTCATAATAGAATTTGTTTAATTTCTCATTGATGTCGTTGATAATGGCTTCACGCGGTTCAAGATGAAAAAATAAGGCACCTCCTCCAAAAAAAGGCTCAATGTATCGTCCTCGAAAACGAGGAATCTGCCATTCTAAGGTAGGTATTTCTTTTGATTTTCCTCCTCTATATTTTATCATTGGTTTCAAAGCCATAGGGAATACTTTTGATTTTGCAAAAATAGTAACTATTCAATAACATAGCAACAACTACTGATTTTTTGAAAGATTTACTTTGCTTTTACTAAAAATCAGCCAATACATCACCGGCATCACAGCCAGAATAATCACCATCGAAAGTACCACGCCGAAGCAGATGACCACGCCCATTGGCATCCAAAGGGGATTGCGGGTGATAATCATCGGAAGCACGCCGAGGGCAGTGGTGGCCGAGGTGAGGAAAATGGGCCTCATACGGCGGCTGCCGGCCTTCATAGCGGCTTCTTTGGTGGGCAGGCCTTCTTCAAAACGAAGCGTTTCGGCGTATTCGTACATCACAATGCCGTTGCGGACGATGATACCGATGAGGCTGACGATGCCCAACAAAGAAGTCATACCGAAGTCGAGGCCGAAAAGCCACTCGCCAAAGAAGGCTCCAAACATACATAAACTACTGGAACACAGGGTCAACAGGGCGAGATTGAGTTTCTTGAAATAGGCCACGAGGAAGGCCAACATCACGGCGATGGCGGCAAACAGACTCTTGAGCAGTTGCGGGATGACCATCGTATTGAGCGACGACAGACCGCCGTATTCGATGCTCACGCCTTCGGGCAAATTGGGGCGCACTTCCGTGTCGATGTAGTGTTGCACTTTCTTCATACTGGCGGTCTGCGACTTCCAGAATTTCATATCGGCGGCCACGGTGATGGCGTTCTTGCCGTTGTGGTGTACCAAACTTGCTGGATGCCAGTCGGGACTGATGTCGGCGACTTGTCGGAGCGGGACATTGGTGCCGGGCAACATCGTCGGAATCAGTTGGTTCTGAACGGTTTCGTAGTCATCGGGGTTGTAGTTTTGTTCCGCATACAATTTGACAGGCAAGCTGCGGTTGCCTTCCCAAACGGAGGTCAAAGGCTGTCCGTTGAGGCTTCCGGCAAGGTCGAGGGAAAGGACGGTCTTGGTGATGCCAAGGCGGGCACATTCCTCGGGTTTCATAGTTACTTTCACCGAAGGCAGAAACTCATCGTAATCGGTGTGAACCCAGCGGAGTTCCTTGTCCAAAGTGAGCATATAGTCCTTGATTTGCTGCGCCACGGGAGCGGTTTCCGCGTAGTCGTCGCCATAGACAAAAACCTCCACGGGTGTCGAAACAGCCTGATAGTCAAGTTGGCGGAAGCGCACGTGGGCTTCGGCGAAGTAGTAGGAATATTTGTCGTCCATCTCCTTCAACAGGTCTTCGGTGGCTTGCTTCGAGGTCGTATTTACAATGAGTTGCGAGAGGTTGTTGGCTGGGATGCTCGGCGCGTAAGTCACGTGGAAACGAGGCGCGGTTTCGCCGATGAAAGCGGTGATAGAGGTGATGCGTTTATCAGTGAGCATCATCTGTTGCAACGAATCACTGATGCGCGTGGTGGCTTCGAGGCTGCTGCCTTCGGGCAGGCGGATTTCCACCGCGAAACTGTCGCGTTCGGCCATAGGCATCATCTGTACATTCAAGGCGAGGAACATCAAAACGCCCAAAACGATGGAACCCACGCCCATCCCGATAGTGAACAGCGGATGGTTGAAGCAATGGCTTTGCAGTTTGTCGTAAAGCCGTTGCAAGAAAGCGAAAAATCGCATTTGGGCTTTCAGGAAACCGTTGTGTTTGGGTTTGTCGTCGGGCTTGATGAACATAATTTCCAACGAGGGAATGACGAGCATAGCATAGGCCAACGATGCCATCAGCGAGAAGGCGACGGTCCACGGGAAGAGCTGGACGAAATCGCCCAAAGGCCCTGTGATGATGCGCGTCATCGGGAAAAACATCGTGGCGATGGCACCCGTGGCGATGAGCATAGGCATGAACAATTCCTTTGCGCTGCTCACGGCGGCATCGAAGGGCTTGTAGCCTTGGCTCAACTTGTCGATGTAGCCGTCAATATTGATGATGGAGTCGTCCACAATCATACCAAGCACGACGATAAGGGCGGCCAAAGTGACGGTATTCAACTCAATGCCAAAGAGATACATCAATCCAATGCTCATAGCCGTGCAGACCGGCAATCCCGAACTGGCGATGAGTGCAGTACGCATAGGGAAGAGCAGCAGCATCACTGCAATCACGACAATCATTGAAATGACCAAGTCGCGCAAGAACGCACTGACCGACTTTTCGACCACTTTGGGCTGGTCGGTGATGCGGTACATTTTCACGCTGTCGGGCAGGGTTTTCCTGAATGTGGAAAGCACTTTTTCCACTTCCCTTCCGTAGGCCACAATGTTAAAGCCTTTGCGCATCTCCACGCTGATAATCAGCGCGTTGTTGCCATTGAAATTCACCACTTTGGAGGGTGGAGCCAAGCGCCTTTCAACGGTGGCCACATCGCGCAGGCGCACAGTGTTGCCCGCCGCGTCGGAATAGATGATTTGCTCCTCAAGTTCCTCTTCGGAAACCACGGGGTTCTCGATATGCAACGGCAGGTCGAAATCGGTGGTTTCCATCGTGCCGCTTGTGGTGAGGAAGCCTTGCGAGGCGTATTGCAGCATCAGCGTGTTCGGACTGATGCCGTAGAACGACAGTTTTTCCTTGTCCACAATGACCGCGATTTCCTCGGTTTGTTCGCCCATCACGCGCACGTTGCCCGTTTGGGGGATGTCGCGCAGGCGGCGGGTGAGGTCGTCGGTGTATTCGCGCATTTCGCGGTAGGTCTTGTCGTCCGATTCCATCGCGATAAGCAGCGAAGAAGTGTCGCCGAAATCGTCAATCACGGCAATAGCCAACACGCCCGCCGGAAAAGTCAAAGCCTTGTTCTCGTTGATTTTGTTGCGGATTTTCGTCCACGCTTGAGCATAGTTGCTCTTGGTCAAGTCGAGCATCACATAGACGTAGCAGACGCCTTCCTTGGTCACGGAGTAGGTGTTTTTCCGATCCACCTCGGGAAGGGAAAACAGCAGTTCCTCAAGGGGTTTGGTGAGTTGGACTTCCACCTCCTCGGAATTGGCGCCCGGATACACGCCCGCCACAATGCCCTGCGGATAACTGAACGCTGGAAACTCGTCCTTCTTCATTTTGGCGAGGGCGTAGATGCCGAAGGCCACGATGATGGCTACGACCACCCAAACAATCTTCTGGTGGTCGATGCTCCCCGCGATGATGCCGTGTTCTTTTATTTTTGCCATTTTTTTCTATTCATTTCATTCGTCCGGTAGGGTCAATGGGGCTGCCCCATTGTTGGCGATGTTTCGCTTTTCGTCCGGTAGGGACAAGGGGTCATGATCCCTTGTTGAGGAGGGTTTCTTCTACTTTCATTCCTTCGCTCACTTTCTGGTAGCCTTCCACAATGACCTTGTCGCCGACTTGCAGGCCTTCGCTGACGATGACTCCCGTGCCAGAATAACCCGCAAGCGTGATTTTCCGCCGCGTGGCGCGACCGTCTTCGGCCACCCAAACAAACTTCCCTTCCTGATTAATCAAAACCGCATTGGCAGGTACGACGATGCCTTTGCTGACATCGGCTTTCAGCACCACTTTGCCAATCATTCCGGGCGCGAGTTCCTTGTCGGGCTGCTCGATAAGCACCTTGACGGGATAACTATGCGTGAGCAGCGAGGCGGTCATACTTTTCTCCATCACTTTGCCAATCAATCGTTTGTCGCCCAAGGCGGGGATGACGACCTCGGCGGTGTCGCCAACCTGCACTTTGGCGATTTCGTTTTCGGGCACGGAGATTTTCACGGCCATACCTTTTGTATTAATGATGCGTATGACAGGCTTCAGCGGCGCGATGTTTTCCCCGATTTCGGCATTGACGGAGGCAATGGTGCCGTCGAAAGGTGCCGCAATCGTGTTGTCTTCAAGCATAGCGTTGGCCAAATCCAGTGCGGACTGGGCTTTCTCAAGGTTGGCGACCATCTCGCGCCACTTGATTTCGGGCAGGCTGCCGTTGTCGTACACCTTTTTCAGGCGGTCGTAGGCGTCTTGCGCTTGTTCGAGGGTGGCTTGCGCCGAGCGTTGGGTGCTTTCCATCTGTGGCGACGACACACGCGCCAGCGTTTGCCCTTTCCTGACGCGGCTGCCTTGCTTCACGTTGAGTTGCTGCAAGGTGCCACCATATTTGAAGGCCATCTCCACCGACTGACCTTCCTCCAAATAGCCCGGATAGGTGTTGCTCACGATGCCGCTCACTTCGTCAATCACCTGAACGCTAACAGGGATGACGCGCTCCTCGGCAGGACCGCCCAAGAGTTTTTCCTTGATTTGGCTCGGTTCTTTATCATTGCAGGCTGCCATCAGCAAGGGGAGGAGCCATAGGATGTATTTGGTTTTCATTTCAGTATTTTTTTGACTCGGGACTGCGGGACACGGGACGCGGGACAGTCTCGTGTCTCGCGTCTCGTAGTCTCGTGTCTATTAATTCCTTATTGCCGCCATACGGATGTTGTCGCCGTGAATCTTGAAATTACGCTCATTGGTTTCGGCTTCACCGTCATAAATCATATTGATAATGAGCGTGTTGTCCTCATACATCTGCCCCGATGCACTGACGCGCACCTCGTTTTTCAGTGAGATGGAGTCGCCGGTGAAAAGCAGGGTGTTTTTCGTGAAGTCGCGGAGGAAGATTTTGTTGTCTTGGCAAAGGGCGTGAGTGACCACAACCTCGCCGCCCATAGTGTTCATCACCACCACGACACTGTCTTTTTCATTGCCCAAGACGCTGATTTCCAATTGTCCGATTTCGTTGGGCAGACTGACGGTGAACGAGTCGCCTTCTTCGCCGTTGGTCACGATTTCGTCCAAAGTGACACTGCCCGAAGTTTTGAAACTGTAGTCGCCGCGAAACAGATTCATACCACGTTTTTGGCAGGAAGTGAAGGCGAAAAGGCCACAGATGAGAATAAACAGGATTCTTTTCATAATGACTGTGATTTGTTGTCGCAAAAATAGCAAGAATCCCCGAAACAAGGATGTTCAGCCATACAAGATTTCACCAAAATAATACGAAAAATATCCGAATCCTTGTTTTATTTGTCGTACTATATCGGTTTTTTGTTGTACTTTTGCTTGTTCAAAAAAACAATACTATGGAAGCAACCGTTTTGAATGACGCGCAATTGGAATTGTTGAAAATGATGTCGTTTTTCAGCACCCCTGAAGCGTTGGGGGATTTGAAGCAGGCTATTTCAAACTATTTCGCAAAAAAGGCTGAAGATGAGATTGACAGACTTTGGAAAAATGGAACCTTGACCGAGGCAAAAGTTGAAGGTTTTCGCAGCCTTCATGAACGCACTCCTTATCCAGCCCAATAGTATGACCAACATTGTACTGGATACTAACAGCCTCATTATGGCTATCTCGGCAAGGAACATTTACCACAAGATTTGGCTTTCGTTCCTTGAGGGTGGTTATTGCCTTTGTATTTCCAATGAGATTCTTGAGGAATACGCAGAAGTAATCAGCAACAACATCAATCCCGATGTGGCAAGGTATGTTATTTACACCATTTTGGAACGAAAGAATGTCCGTCAAATTTCAGCATACTATAAATGGAATCTTATAACTGCCGACCCTGACGATAACAAATTTGTCGATTGCGCTGTTGCAGCAAATGCCAAATACATCGTGACCGAAGACCATCATTTCAATGTTTTGAAAACCGTTGTATTTCCTGTCGTTAATGTGATAAACATTGACGAGTTTCTGAGAGAAATAGAGAACATCTAACAAATTTGGGACAATGAAAACCCCGAGGCAATATTGGTGCTTCGGGGTTTTTCGTTTGATTTGTAGTGACGTGGTGTGCCGCGTCTCTACAAAATGATAATCATTTCACCACCAATTTCTTGGTCACGACGGCACCGCTCTGTTCAATGATATTGACCAAATAGATTCCTTTGTGCCATTCGGCTGCATCGATGCTGATGGTCTTGCCTTCAGCCTCGTGTACCTTCTGTCCGACGAGGTTATACACCTCCACTTTGGCCACATTCACGCCTTCCACGGTGAATTGGCCTGTGGTCGGGTTGGGGTAAAGTTTGGCTTCGGCGGAAAGTTCGTTGACAGAGAGGATGTCTTCATTAATGTGGACGGCAATCTCAAAGATACCATAATCCGTTTCGATTTCGATGCTTGTTTGCACATAGCCTTTTGCGAAATCCTTCAAACTCACGAACATAAAGGCTTCGTCGCCATCGAATTCCAAATCGAAAGGTGGAGTGGGGTTTGTTTCAATATTCAGATAATCAGTGTCTTTCTCGGCAATGGATAAAACCCTGATTGTAGGAACAAAAACAGATTTATTGAAGAAACTTGATTCAATGACCAAAGTTGGGTCGTCAAAATACATTTCATTTTGGTACACGAAATTCACCATACCTTGTTTGCTTATCATAGCGGTCACAAACTTTTCTCCGACAGAGGTCTGAACCTTTATCAAACTTGAAACATAATCATCAGATGCACGGTTCGTTTTTAGCGGAAAACTGAAAAGGAAACCAACCGAAATGGATTCCCCAACTTGCAAGTTGTAGGGAAGGTTGGGAGTGTCAGGAAGCAAATAACCGCCTTCCTCCGTTATGGCGTTGATTAGAACAACAGTGTTGGTCTGGTTTTGGATGGTAAAAGCCTGTTCGTCGCCATTATGTTCAAACCACAGCGTATCAGGAGTAATTACCAATTCTCCAGTGGGTTCATGCGCCTCCATAGTGAAATGGTGCGGGTCGAGGTCGGCGAAGACGGGCTGCGTGTAGCGGTGTCCCGATTCGTCGGCACCAAACACGTAATAGTCAATCTCAGAGCCACCTTGATAGCCTGTAATGTAGCCGACAAATTCGTCAGGGTTGCCCGTGGCAGTCATGTGGGCCGTTTGGTACGCGCCGCCATCGATGCTGTAATACACCAGAAGAGAGTCTTGCTTCAAATTGGCACCGCTGTAAGCGATGAACTTGGAAACAACGGGAATGGATTCCTGCCATTCTTGCTCGCCGTGCAGCACATCACGGTGGTCGACAAAGAGCATGTCGAAGTCCATCACGCCACGGGTGCGGCAGTGGAGGGCATCGGTGTTTTCCCAACCAGCCGAGCCGCCGTTCACGCCAATGATTTCATAGCCTGGCATAGCCTCTTGATAAACGGCAATGGCGTCTTGGTTGTAGGTATTGTTGGTGCCCATCGGCACATACACGGTCTTGTTGAGAATCAGGCTGTTGGTGTAGGGGGCCAAAGTGTAGCCGCCGGGTTCCTGCACGCGATACACATGGTAGGGATAGCCCCAGCAGCAGTTGGTGGTCTCGAAATATTCGGCCACCTGTTCATAATACTGGTAGCGGGGATTGCTTTGCGGCAGTTGCGCAATCAAGATCTTGTCGGGAGCGAGGTATTTGCCCCAGCAATCGACGTGGGCGATGTAATCGCCTTGCGGGTCGATGGTAACGTGATAAGGGTCGATGCCGAGATAGTCGCGCATCTTGTTTCGGACATTCTCCTCGTTGTAATTGTTTTCTTGAAACACAAGGTCGTCGCTCACGCCGTGGCCTCTACCGTCCTCCATCATGTTGCCGCCGGTGTGTTGGAGGTTCATGCCGTACATGGGAATCTGCCAGAAGTTGGCGAACACGCCCGAGATGTTGTCGTCGTTGGGGCGCGGGCGGTTGTAGATGTTGTCGACGATGGCGGGGTTGCGGTCCTCAAAGATGTACCACGGGCCATAGTCGCGCACCCAGTAAGAATCGGTCTGTGCATTGACAAAAGTGACATTGTCCATGTTGACGCCTGCACCTTGGAAACTGCTTTGGGCTTGGTTTTGATAGCCACTGCTGACGATGCAATACACCATGCAGTTGTTCGAAAGTTGCGCCACGAGGCTCGTCGGGATGCCCAAGGGGTAGCGGATCATCACGCCCTGCATGGGTTCAAACTCGGCCACAAAGCGCGGCTCGCCCGTCGGCGGGTCGGTCTCGACGAAGTTCATTCCACGCGAGTTGTCGTACATTTCTTCCTCGGAGAGATAGTGCCATCTCATCCAGTCGGGTTTCTTCTCTTGGGCTTGCACAGCGGCGGCCATCAAGAGCAGAAGAGTGAAAATTGATAGAGATTTTTTCATTGCTATTAGGTTGAAAAATTTGCGGCAAAAATAGGAAAAAAAATAATTCTATGCTTTTTTGTTCTTGAGATAAGAAATATTCTTACATTTGCAGCGCAGACAATAATCCAAGTGTTATGGGTAGGACAGTGACAGCATCTTTAGGACCTCATTATGAGGAGTTTATCAAAAACAGCATCCTCTGCGGCAGATACAACAATGCCAGCGAAGTCATTCGTGCCGGCCTTCGCCGGTTGGAGGAGGATGAATCGCGTTTGGCCGCCCTCAGAGCCGCATTGGCCGAAGGCGAAGCCAGCCCCGATGTGGTAGACTTTGATCCGGAGGCTTTTCTTCAAGAACTGAAAGCACAATACAAGGCAAATGTCTGACTATATCCTATCCAAAAAAGCGCAGGAAGACCTTCGCAAGATTTGGTATTGTAATCACATCAACTTCTGGTAAAACTGCCACCACTTGTCGGGCAGTTCGTTGCGCATGGCTTGGTCGTAGTCTTCCTCAAGCGGCTACCACGATGCTTCGACAGGCTCAGCAACCTTGTGACAGCCCTACACCATTCTCTGGCCGCTCCGATTTCTCCCGGAATGGCGGAAACAAAAATACAAAGAAATTCTTTTATGGAAGAAAAAAGTATAAAAACCAGGATGTTTGTCGTATGTTTTTTCAGAAATGCTTAATTTTGCAGTCAAAATGAAACAAATATGTGTACAGTAACCTTATCATATGACCAAAATAATGCTTTAGCGCGGCGCAAATTGGCGGCATTGTTGGCCACGGGATTGTTTGTCCGTTTGGCTGAAGAAATGCAACCTTCTGTTACAGATAGCAAAGAGGAGGAACGCAAGGAAGTGGAAGCGTTTTTGCATGCTTCCAAGCACAATATGTCTCATATTATTGCCCGATATTTATGAAATACAGCCAACGAGACATCGTCGAGGTGAATTTCCTTTTCCCCGATGGCACATTGAAGGTACATCCTGCCATCATCATTTCCAATGATGTACTGCAAGTAGATGAGTTTGGTTTGGTTTATTTGGTGCTGATAACCTCCAATTTGGACTTGAATCCACAATATTCCTATCCTTTGAGAAACGACATGTTGGTGTCACATTCTTTTTCGAAACCAAGCGTTGTCAAATGTCAGATTATTGCTGGATACACGGATCGTGATATTAGTCGCCGATTGGGTTCAATCAAACAGGAATATTTCGATGAGATTGTGGATAAAGTAATTGAATCCATCTTTTAATAGCTTTCGGGCAACCTTATCAACAGTTTTTCCTACATCAACTTTTGGTAGAACTGCCACCATTTGTCGGGCAGTTCGTTGCGCATGGCTTGGTCGTAGTCTTCCTTCGAGCAAGGGATGAAATGATGCCGCTCAAAACGTGGGTCGTCGTTTTGAAGGAACGACATGTCCATCCACCACTTGCCAGTGATTTTGTGGCAAAGGAAAACCACATCATTTTGATTCTCACCGATTTGTACGATGTAACGCTTGAAGTCGGTGCTGGTCACGGTCGGAATGTCGTCTTGGCGGTTGGCGAAGCCCTCGATGAAGTACCAGATCATCTCGGCGACGAGGTTGGATGTGCGCGAGTTGATGTCATAGTGCGGGTTGTATTCGAAGAAACCGATGGACGAGAGTTTGAAACTCAATCCGGCATAGCGCGTCATGCGGCAGGCTTCCTCACCGTTGAAACCGTTGGGCGAGGCGTTCTTTACCCCAGGAGCATCGGAGGCGCGGACGGCTGCGATGTCGAAACTCAAAAGGTTGGCGTTGCGGATGAGCGGCTCGGTCAGTTCGATGTTTTGCTTGATGCTGCCCAAACGATAGGCATCGAAAAGCAACTGTTTCATCAATTCAATATTCTCTGTGTCAACATAATACGACTGGTAGCCGATGTTGGTGAAGTTGAACAGGAAATTGGGCTGGTGCAAGATGATATGACTCAGATAAGAGTGCGAATTAAGGGCTTCTTGGTCGTTGCCGATGTCGAACATGGGGTCGATGGCGGTGATGTTGATGAGCTTGCCCGTGGGTTCATACACCTGATACATCGTATAGGTTAGGTCTTGTCCTGCCCCGATGATAATAGGTACGATTTTGTTCTTTAGCAGTTCCGTAAGCACCTGATTTACGGCAAAATAAGTGTCGTTGAGATCCTTTCCCATTTTCACATTGCCGATGTCGATAATCCTTAGTTGCGGCCAATGGTTGAAAAGTTGGTAGAGTGCTTTGCGGATATAATCCACACCATCGGCGCAGCCTTTGTTGTCAACAGCGCCACGTTCTTCCTTGACGCCAATGATGGCCAATTTCACGCCTTCGAGGTCGGGGAAGTCGTTCTCTTCGCGGAAAATACCAATGGTTTCGCCCAAAGTTTTCTTTCCGGGACGGAAGCTTTGGGCGAAACACTTTTCGGATACAGGCTCAAGGAAAATGCTGATGTCCATGGTGTAGTGTTAATTCGGAATGTTGAATTCGGAATGCGGAATAGGGCGAAGCCCAGCAGCGCATCGCGATATTCCGCATTCCGCATTCCTAATTCCGCATTAATGATAAAGTTTCTGCCAGTTCTTGTACTCGCGGTCTTTCCAGAGCGCGTTGTGGTAGGCGTAGCTGACGATGGCGGGGATAACGGTGGTGCCTTCGGCATAGACCATCTGTTGCAGTTCCTCGCTCACCTTGCCCCACGAGCCGGCCTCAAGCAGTGTCGATGACGAGCATGCGCCGTCGCGCACGTCGGCCACGGTGATTTGGATGGCGTATTTGTGCATAGGCACTTCAACGCCAAGGATTTCGGCGCAAACGACAGTGTCTTGAGCGAAGTTCTTAGGCGTGCCGCCACCAATCATGAAGAGGCCGCTTTCAGGGCTGTTCATCTTGATTTCGGTCAGTTCAAGGAAGTCGGCCACACTGTCGATGCTGACGTAAGGCTTGCCGGCTTTCTTGCGCAGCCACTGGTGCTTGCCGATGCCGAAACCGGCGCTGCTGTCGCTGAAAGCGGGGCAGAAGATCGGCACACCGCACTCGTAGCAGGTCTGGATGAGGCTCTCTTTCTTCACGCCGTGACCGTTGGCCAACCATTTGCCGACCTCATAAAGGAACTCGCGGCTGCTGTAGGGACGGCACTCCAAAGTGTCGGCCACGTCGCAGGTGGCTTGGTCGCAGGCTTGCAGTTCTTCCTCATCGATGAAGGTGTCGTAGATGCGGTCGATATAAAGTTCGCGCAGTTTCGTGTCGGGGATGACGTTCTCCTTCGTGCCGATATAGTGCTTGTAGCCAAGGGCTTCGAAGAGGTCCATGTCAATGATGCTGGCACCCGTGGCGACCACAGCGTCAACCATCTTGTTCCTGACCATCTCCACATACACCTGCATACAGCCGGCAGCCGAGGTGGAACCGGCGATGGTGAGGATGTTGGTGCAGTCCTTCTCCGCAATCATCTGGCAGAGGATGTCGGCTGCGCGGGCCGTGTCGCGCGAGGTGAACGACATCTTGCGCATGGCATTAATCAATTCGGTCGAGTCGTACTTCTTGATGTCGATATGTTCGACAACGTCTTTCAGAAGGTCTTTCTTTTCCATTTTCGTCGTAGGTTTATTTAATTGATTCGTGTATATTCTTGTTGTTTAGTGACGCAAAGCGCATCTTTTAGAACGGATTAAATTCTTTTGAACTCAATTGTCAACACTTCCTTTTCGTTACGGCTTTCAAGCAATAGTTTGTTCTTATTCAATTCTTTGATTGTATAAGAGTTCACATCGCTATTTCCAAATTCATTAGTAAAGGTTGTTGTCAAAACGTCATCTAAAAGGGAATATGATGCTGTATCAGAGTCATCAACCTGATTTATATGAGAAGCAACAACCGTTCCATTCGCTTTAATATCCCAAATCAACCCTATAGCATCTGTAACAGGATAGGTTTCACCATCATCAGTAAAAGAAGCGGCCACACATTCCCATTTACCGAGAATGAGTTCTTCTTTGTTCTTGTTGCAAGAAGTAATAGCAGACAACAATAGGACAAAGAATAGCATTATCAAAGCTGTTGATTTTGTTTTTTTCATCTTTTCTTCCCTAAATTCGTATCGGGCGCAACCTTTAGTTTTAATTACTTGTAGTCTTAATTATTTCGCAAAAGTAGCACTTTTTTCATAAAGCAAGGGTATCTGATGAAAATTTGTTACTTTTGCAGCCGTAAAACAAAGCCGCACCACACTGAAATGAAGACAATGCGTTGACATCAAGGCTCGTGCGGGAATCATAATCATCTGATCCGGAGGTCATTCAAATGGAAAGGAGAATAGGCACAGTCCTTATTTATGTGGGAAACCGTGAAGCCGCGCCACAAGTCAACGCGGTGCTTTCCCGTCACGCAGGCATCATCATCTGCCGCCAAGGCTTTCCCCGTGGAAACTACAGCATCATTTCCGTCATTTTCGAAGGCACCACCGATGAAATTGGTTCCCTCACAGGCCAGTTGGGTCGCATTGCTGGCATCGAGGTGAAGTCGGCGTTGCTTAAAGGACGTGAGACTACATGACTGCGGGACAAATAGAATGTCTCGAAGTCACGTGTCCCGAAGTCTCGAAGTCAACAACTATCAACTTTAAACTTTTAACTGAAAACAGATATGCAATTCCATCCCGAAAAATGCCGTATCCCCGACGAGCCTAACCGCCCGTTCATCTCCTCGGAAGAGATTTGGGACTACATCAACAACACCAAGAGCACGCCAGAGCGTGTGCGTGAAATCATCCAAAAGTCGTTGGACAAGAACCGCCTGACGATGGAGGAGACCGCCGTCCTCGTCAACACCACCGACCCCGCATTGGTGGAGGAAATCAAGGAAGGTGCCCGCGAGCTGAAACGCCGCATCTATGGCAACCGTATCGTGCTGTTTGCCCCCTTGTATGTGGGCAACTACTGCGTGAACAATTGCGTTTATTGCGGTTTCCGTTCCTCGAACAAGGAACAAATCCGTACCACTTTGACAGATGAAGAGCTCATCCGCAACGTGGAGGCTCTCGAAGACGATGGCCAGAAGCGCCTCATCCTCGTCTATGGCGAGTCGCCGAAATACTCGCCGGAGTATATTGCCCACACCGTGAAAGTTACCTACGCCACCAAGAAAGGCAAGGGCAGCATCCGCCGTGTGAACATTAATGCCGCTCCTTTGGATGTGGAAGGTTTCCGCATCGTGAAAGAAGCAGGCATCGGCACCTACCAGATTTTCCAAGAGACCTATTGCCCTGAAATCTACAACGAATACCACCCGATTAATACCAAGAAGGGCGACTACAACTACCGCTTGACTTCTATGGACCGCGCTCAGCAGGCCGGCATCGATGACAACGGTTTGGGTATTCTTTTCGGCCTTTATGATTGGCGTTATGAGGTGCTGGCCATGATTCGCCACACCAACCACTTGGAGGCTTGCTTCAACGTGGGTCCGCACACGATTTCGTTCCCGCGCATCAAGGACGCATCGGGCCTGAACATCGACAAGAAGTATTTCGTTGATGATGATACCTTTGAAAAGATTATCGCCATCTTCCGTTTGGCAGTGCCTTACACGGGCATGATTCTCACCGCCCGCGAGGACGCCGCTTTCCGTGCCAAGGCCATCGAATACGGCATTTCGCAAATCGACGGCGGCACCAACCTACAGATTGGCGACTACAAATACCACCACGAGGAAGAGGAGAAGAACAGCGACAAGCAGGAGGACCAAAACCTGCATCGCGAGCAATTCAAGATTGGCGACGACCGCTCATTGGGCGACATCATCGACAAGCTCCTCGACCACGACTTCATCCCGAGCTTCTGCACCGCCTGCTACCGTTTGGGTCGCACGGGCGAGCACTTCATGGAATTCAGTGTGCCGGGCTTCATCAAACGCTACTGCACTCCGAATGCCATCCTCACTTTGAGCGAATACTTGGTGGACTACGCCACGCCCGAAGTTGCTGCCAAGGGCTGGAAGTGCATCGAAAACAACTTCAAGAACGTAGACCCGAAGTTCTTGGATGAACTGAAGAGCCGTATTGAGCGCATCAAGAAGGGGGAGAGAGACCTTTATTTCTAACCGCTTTCAATTGCGATTAACTAATATTAAAAGAGGGGGAAAGAATGGATACCCCCTCTTTTTTATGTTGAGCCTTTAGTAATTACAGTCCTTGGATATACTCGTTCAATTCATGTTTCGAACTATCGTGGTCAAATACGTCATAAAGTAGATAGTATTTGTTTTTCTCGATGCAATAGGGATAGGCGAACTTGGCAAATTCCAGCCGATTGTTCTCAAAAGAGAATAGTCTTGCTATTTGTGCTATCTGGTTGACCATCATCTTGTTGGTTGCAACCACTTGTTTGGCAATTGTAAGGCGAGTGTCATCGAAACTCTCGCGCTGAATCATCGCATAGGCTTCGCCATAGTCTTTGGGTGACATACCCATTGGTTCTGGCTGTATTGGCGGAACAGGTACAGGAATCACCATTTCTTCATGTGGCGTTGGGGGCATGGGTGGTTCTGGCATGATGTTGCCTATGTTCAGGTTCATAACTAACTCGGGACGGATGTCGCCTTGTGTAGGTTCCAAGCCATAAAAGCCGCGATGTTCGATGATTCTGAAACCTTGGGGATAGTGCAAGTCGATGAACTGACCGAGGCAATTTTGCTCGCGATTGTCAAGTTCCACACGGATGTAAAACTCGTCAGGCCAAAGGTTGTTGATACGAATGGAGTGTACCGATTGCTCGTTTTGCAGCACATCATCGACGAAAAGCCAAAACGTTTGGTGATGGGGTGCGACAATGGTAAGTGACGAGGCTTGACCTTGATGATTATGACCATCATGTCCGTGACCTCCATGACCTCGGTATTGGGCCATTGCAGGAAGCGTAACAAAAACTAAGAGATAAAGCAAAAATCTTTTCATAGCGTTAAATGTTTGGGATTGACTTGCTAAACAAAATAACAAAAATTATGCCATAAGTAGCTACCAAAGGCTGGAAGTGCATCGAGAACAACTTCAAGAACGTCGATCCGAAGTTCTTGGATGAATTGAAGATCCGCATTGAGCGCATCAAGAACGGGGAGCGGGATTTGTATTTTTAAAAGACTCCAATTTAGGTTATCTGATAGTGAAAAGTCCTCCGCTGTGGCAGAGGGCTTTTCTTATAGTTCCCAAGGCTCGGACAAATCCACGTCCCAGCCGGCGCGGATTTCAAGCACATCCTTATACTCGACCACGGTCTCAGGCTGCCGACGATGATGATAATTGCCCGTGCTCCATTTGCCATTGCCGTCGGCATCGAGGATGGCGCGTAGTTTGTACTTGGCGGGCATGAGATAATCGAACATCACCTCCTCCTGCTGCACGATATTCTTCTGTTTCAATACTTTGCCGCTCTCGTCAGTAAGTTGCACGATGACCTGTCGCATCCCCTCGGGCGGCACCACTGTGATGTAGATATTGCCAAACTCATCGTCTTTCAGACGGTGAAAATCAACCTTGATGGGCGCATGAGTGAGGCCTCGTATTCCGAAAAACACCGAGTCAGGGACTTCGATACTATAGTTGGTGTCGGCGGCAATGGGGTTGACAAGTCGGTATTTCAAGCCGTGTTCGTCAGCCTGTTCGAAGGCAAGAGTGTTATAAGAAATAGTTGTGTCGCGCTTGAAAACAGCCGAGTCGCGCATTTGGTATCGGACTATCGGCTCGGAAAACTTCAAAACGAGGCTTTCGTCGGGTTTCAAGCCTCCATTGCCGATGGTGTTGTTGCTGACTTTCAGTTTTTCAGGCTCGCGGTTGCGCCTCCTGTTGCTCCCCGATTCCTTGAATTTCAGGCTGTAGCGCGACGAGTCGTTGATGATGGTGTCGTGTTTCACATGCACCCATAGGCTGTCTTTCACATTGGGCGTGAAATACCACCACATCGTGTCGTATTCCGCCGAGTGCATCGCCACAAGATTGAACGTGTCGGGCAGCATTTCGGGGGTCATCACGACGGCTTCCTTGGCGGGATGGCGGAACACGAAACGCAACAGACCCTCCTCAATGAGCTTTTTCTCCAAAAGCATTTGCGTGGAATCCACCTCCATAAACATATATAAGGTGAGGTTCAGCGCGTTTTGGTCGAAAATCCGTTGAGGCACAGTGTCTTGAGGCATGATGAGCGTCGAATCCGAGGTGATTTCCATGAGGGAATCCGCCGCAGCCATCGGAATGGAGTCATTAATTATTAAGGTGCTGTCTGGTGCTATCGTATCTACGACTTGCGATTTCGGCATTTGCGGATAAGATGCAGCCACCAAGGTGTCCAAAAACGCCACTTCTTCGTTGGGCAGGTCGAAATAAAGGTTGGAGTTGGCATCTTTGAGGGCGAATACGAGATAGTTTTTGTCGGCCAAACCATCAAGGCGGAAGTTGCCCTCCTTGTCGGTTTTGGTGATATAGTTGGGAATCGTACTCAATGGCAGCGAATCCAGGTTGTCGCGGTCGGCGTCATACAGGCTGACGTAAACGTTTTCGACGGGCTTCTTGTCTTCGGCATTGAGCAGTTTTCCTGCGATTCTGAGCGTGTCGATGTGGTCGCCGGTTGAGAAGCTGTAGATATAATCCTTGAGCTGGTTGCCTTCGTGCAAGTCTTTGATGGACGAGCCGAAATTGATGGTGTAGGTCGTGTTCTCGGCCAAGGTCTCCTTGAACTTGACGATTACGGTCTTGTTTTTCAGTTTGATGTCGGGTTTCTCGCTCAGTGGTGGCGAAATCAGCACGTTTTGGTTGGCGTTTTCCAAGGTGACATATTCGTCGAAAGTGATTTCAATCTTCTTCCCGATGAAATTGATGCTATGGTTTTCGGGCATAGCTTCCACAACTACGGGAGGCGTGGTATCCTGAGGCCCACCCGTTGGAGCCACCGCATTGGCGCAATGCTGCGCGAGGAAGGCCGTCAGCAGCATCGCGAGGCAAAAAAGCAGATATTTCAGTTTCCGAATCACGGGGCAAAGGTAAGAATTTGTTTGATAGTTTGGATTTTTAGTTGTTCGGGGACAAAATTCCCAAGATTTTCAAATTTATTTCGACGAGATACAAAAAACACTCCTTTACGACAATCCAAAAGGATTATCAATTTTTGCAAATCATTTCACCACCACCTTCATTGCCATTTCGCCCACTTTCACCACATAAAGGCCTGATTTGAGGCAAAACTCGCTTTGCAAAACCTGTCGCTTTTGAGCCACAGCACGACCGAGCATATCGTAGATTTGAGCCACAGCACGACCGAGCATATCGTAGACCACAATATCAGCAGGCTCATCACATTCGACGGCCAAACCGCCTTCGATGTTGAAAACACGAGCGGGGGAACTGGATGCTTCGGGAAGGTTTTCATAATGCTTGGAATAATACAATGCCACGTCTGCATTAACAGGCGAGATGATGTCGGGCAAATTGGGGTCGCTGAACCTCCAAACCCCTGATTCCCATTTGTGATGAATCGGGAAATGGTCGTTTGTCCAATAATATGGATTGCCGTCGAGTACCATACGGAATTCGTGGTCGGTCATAAAACCAATGAAATCGTTCCAAGCCCTTTCCAGTCCTAATATGTTGTCAGACGGTGTGTTATA
>CACZNA010000010.1:0-71038 GCA_902782455.1 uncultured Bacteroidia bacterium
GCAGGCCGCGTTCCCCGTGAGCGTGTTCACCACGGACATCCTCAACCAATTTGACGACAACAACCCCGACCAATTCCAAGAGGTCACCCTCGCGGGCCGCATCATGAGCCGCCGTATCATGGGCGCCGCCTCGTTCTGCGAGCTGCAGGACTCGAAAGGCCGCATCCAACTGTATATCAAGCGCGACGAGATCTGCCCCGAGGAGGACAAGACCTTATACAACACGGTGTTCAAGCGCCTTTTGGACATCGGCGACTTCATCGGCGTGAAAGGCTTCGCCTTCCGCACGCAGATGGGCGAAATCTCGGTACACGTCAAGGAACTGACTGTGCTGAGCAAGTCGTTGAGGCCGCTGCCCATCGTCAAGGAGAAGGACGGCGTGAAGTACGACGAATTCAATGACCCCGAACTGCGCTACCGTATGCGTTACGTCGACCTCGTGGTGAACGACAAGGTGAAGGACATCTTCATCACCCGCACCCGCATCATCGACAGCATCCGTCGTTTCTTCAACGAGAGCGGCTATCTTGAGGTGGAGACGCCAGTGCTGCAAGCCATTCCCGGTGGCGCTACGGCGCGTCCTTTCATCACGCACCACAACGCTTTGGACATTCCGATGTACCTCCGTATTGCCGACGAGCTTTACCTGAAGCGCCTCATCGTGGGCGGCTTCGAGGGCGTGTACGAGTTCTCGCGCAACTTCCGCAACGAGTTCACGGCAATGGAAATCTACGTGGCCTACAAGGATTACCTCTGGATGATGGACTTCACCGAGGCCATGATTGAGCGCGCCGTAACGGAGGTGTTAGGCACTGATACCGTGAAAGTTGGCGACAACGAAATCTGCTTCAAGCGTCCCTTCAAGCGCATCACGATGATTGACTCCATCAAGGAGAAGACGGGCATCGACATCACCGGCATGGACGAAGCCCAGCTGCGCGACGTGTGCAAGCAACTCGGCATCGAGGTGGACGAAACGATGGGCAAGGGCAAGCTGATTGATGAAATCTTCGGCGAGAAGTGCGAAGGCACCTACATCCAGCCGACTTTCATCACGGATTATCCTGTGGAGATGTCGCCGCTCTGCAAGCGTCACCGCAACAACCCCGAACTGACTGAGCGTTTCGAGTTGATGGTGAATGGCAAGGAGTTGGCCAATGCTTACACCGAACTCAACGACCCCATCGACCAGCGGAACCGCTTCGAGGAACAGATGAAACTGGCAGGCCGTGGCGACGACGAAGCCATGGTCATCGACAACGACTTCCTCCGCGCTCTTGAGTATGGTATGCCTCCGACTTCGGGTATGGGCATCGGCATCGACCGTTTCGTGATGCTGCTCACGGGTCAGACCACCATCCAAGAGGTGCTGCTGTTCCCGATGATGCGTCCCGAAAAAGTCGTGAAGAACGCCACCAAGGAAGACTTCATGGCGCTGGGCATGGCCGAGACTTGGGCAACTTTGCTCCTTACCAATGGCTACAACACCATCGAGCAACTGAAAGCCGAGAAGCCTTCTGCCCTGCGCGAGAAGCTCAACGGCCTGCGCAAGAAGAACAAACTCGACATTCCGGCTTTGCAGTTGGAGGATGTTGAGGCTTGGATGAAGTAACAAAACTTGTTCCCGATGGCTGCGCTGAAGGACAGAATAAGCCAATGGGTTGACCAACTCAACACTTGGCGGACGACACACATGACCGACCGCCGCTTCATGTTGATTCTCAGCATCCCGACGGGTTTCTTTGCCGGTGCCGCTGCTGTCATCATCAAGAAACTGGCGCATGGCATCCGCGATGTGGTCTTCAATGCGCAGTTCAACTACTCCCACTTTCTGTTTTTCATTTGTCCTGCCATCGGTATCCTGCTGACCATCTTGTTCTGCAAGTACATCTTGAAGAAAGAAGTCGGGCACGGCATCCCTGGCATCCTTTACGCCATCTCGAAAAACAAAGGTAAGGTTAGTAGCAGTAGCACCTGGTCATCGATTGTCACCAGTGCGCTTACTGTCGGCTTTGGCGGTTCGGTGGGATTGGAAGGGCCTTCCGTTTCAACGGGCGGCTCCATAGGTTCCAATATCGCCCAACTGCTGAAACTCGACTACAAGCACACCATCCAACTCATCGGCATGGGTGGTGCAGCGGCTTTGGCTGCCATCTTCCAAGCACCCATCACAGGCATCGTTTTTGCCCTTGAGGTGTTCATGATCGACTTGTCGCTCAACGCGATAGTGCCCATCATCGTGTCGTCATTTACTGCCATCCTGACGGCGTATTTCTTCCTTGGCCAAACGGTGGAATATCCCGTCCTCATCTCCGAAGGTTTCATCCCATCCAACGCCATTTATTACATTGGTTTGGGACTCTTCGCAGGTTTGGTGTCGGCCTATTTCCTCAAGGTGACTTTCAGTGTGGAGAAGAGTTTCAAGAAGGTGCAGTCGCCGTGGAAGCGTTTTTTCATCGGAGGCTCCTTGTTGGGCATCCTGATATTCCTGTTTCCCGCCTTGTATGGTGAGGGTTACGAGGCCATCAACTCGGCCTTGCACGGCGACTACAGCCCCATTTTCGGCAACTCGTGGTTTGAGCAGTTCAAGGATTTCGATTTGGTGGTCATCATTCTGTTTGCGGGCATGATTTTGCTGAAAGCCTTCGCCACGGCCTTCACCTTTGGAGCGGGCGGCGTGGGCGGCACTTTTGCCCCGGCTTTGTTCATCGGTGCGTTCACGGGATTGTTTTTCGCCACCTTAATTAATTATATAGGTATAGGCGAACTGGATCCGGCCAAGTTTGCCCTTGTCGGCATGAGCGGCTTGGTGGCAGGTATGCTCCATGCGCCGCTTACGGGAATTTTCCTCATTGCCGAAATCACCAACGGCTACGCGCTCATTGTTCCGCTGATGATTGTCTCGGCCTTGGCCTACGCCATCAACCGCCTGTTTTTCAACCATTCCATCTATACCAATGCCGTGGCCGAAAAAGGAGTGGAAGTGACCCACAACAAGGATAAAAGCATCCTTAACATGATGGCTATCAACCAATTGATAGAAACCAATTTCAGCCCCATCGACCCTGATTGTCTCTTCCGCGACCTGTTGCCTTTAGTGTCGTCGTCGAAACGCAACATCTTCCCAGTGGTCGACAAGGAAGGTTTCTTCTGCGGTCATGTGCTATTTGATGATGTGCGGGCCATCCTCTTCGATTCGAGTTATTATGACCAGTCGATACAGGATTTTGCCGTCCTTCCCGATTATATTATCCACCCCGAGGAACCGATGGAGGAAATTGTGCACAAGTTCCAAAAGTCGGGCAAATACAACATCCCTGTCATTCAGGGTGGTAAGTATTTGGGTTACATTTCACGCGCCAACGTGTTTTTGGCTTATCGCAACATGATGAGCGAAATTTCGGAGGATTGAGGCTCGTTTTCCATAATACTGTTAAGTGCGGAGCAACGATTTTATTTCGGATAATTTGTTTCTGTGGTTTTTTTCTTATTTTTGCGGCGTAGAGATAGCTGGTTAAGATTTGTAAACCTAATAAGAAACAACTATAAATGATAGGCCAATGAGTTACTATGTATGGTTAAACTTCGTCATTGTCTTTATGTTTGGGGTTCTATGGGGAATTCTGGAACTTGTCATTAATTATGAATTAAGGTATGTGGGTTCCTTCAACAGGAAATACAAAAAGGCAAAGAAAGAGCATGAAGATGTTGTTCTTGATAAGGAAGAAAGCGCCCTCGGGTATGTTTTCCTGTATTTGTTGTTGAATGGGCTTATTTCCGCGTTGGCGTTTTATTCGTTGAAGTTTTTCTCAAAAGAGCCAGTCTTGGAAATCGATTCCATCGAGATACCCAACCTTATTATTGCAGGTTTTGGAGGTGTTCTTGTTTTGAGAAGCTCCATTTTTTCGATTCAGTTGAATGGAAACAACGTGGAGGTCGGATTGATAAGCATTGTGCAAGGGCTGTTGGATAAAATCGAGAAAAAAATCAAGCACAACATCGCGGCCAACCGTATTTGTGAGATTTTTGATATTATGAAAGATATTGATTATGAGACAGCGAAAGCAGAACTGCCTTCTTTGTGCATTTGTTATATTGACGGTTTTTCGGAGAAGGATTCAAAAGACCTGATCAATGCCATCAAGGAAATCAATGGAAATCTTAGCAATGTCAATAAATGCCTGCAACTTGGCAGGGAAATTGCACGGTATTGTGATGTGGAAATCCTGAAAAGGGCCATAAAAAAACTGCCTGTCCTAAAGGAAGGTGATGAAGAGAGAATCAAGCGTCAGGGCATTGCCCAAACCAAAGACGAATTCGAAACAAGAAAAGAAAAACTCTTAATAATAAAATGATGGAATCGGATAACAAAATAGTGGAATCATACGACAAACCCAACAGTTTCGCTGCCGACCTGAAAGCCTATAATATTTCGGAGAATGCCATAAGTTTGGACGAAAATGCCAAGCAAATAGGTCTTTTGCTGAATCAAATTGAGACGGGAGACAGCAAGCTCGCAGTTGACAATGTGGAATCGATCAAGAATGCTGTTGCCGAATCGCAAAACGCATCCCCGAAAAACAGGGTCGATGAGTATGTGAAGCTGGGAGAACACATGCAGTTCTTGGTTATGGAATTAAACCATACGAAAAACAAGAAGTATCTTAAACAGATGGCCGTGTGTTATTTGGATATTGCCAAATTGTCAGAAGACGAGCGCGTCAAGAACCTTTCTTTTGCCGTGGCCGACCGGTTGATTGGCGATGAAGTGGGTGAAGTTGCGCAGGGTAGGGAGGCCGGAGCCGGTGTCTCTCGTGCTACATGTCCTTGAGTCGGAAATCAATAAACACATATTATTATGAAGCAATACGGTAATTTGTTCAATTGGATAAGACAAGCGGCTTTAGCCATACTTTTGGGTATTGTTCTGGGCGGTTGTAGGAATAACGCAGCCCCTTCAGGTCCTAATCCCTATGGTACAGACCCCGAAAAGAACGCACCCACTCATGAAGATATGAGTTTTACCCCTAACCCCAATGACAAAGAGACACGTGAGATTCTGAACAATTACGAGGCTGTATTGGAAGTTTCCAAGGAAATCAGGATGGGCACTTCTGGAACGCTCAGCGTTTGGATCGGGTTGGAGGAATACATGCCCAAGCAGAACCAAAACACGGTTCGCGACACCACCTCTTTATATAGTATTCGCCCGTATGCCCGCATCACCCCTTATGCTCCCGATTTCAAAGTCAATCCCGAGGAAGCGCGATGCGTGAAGATTGACCCCACAGGCTCGATGGTTTTGTTTACCTTAACGCCTGAGAAGAAGGGAAATTTTGAGGTGAGCGCAAGGATAGATTTGTTCGATAACGACGAATGTTCGGGAGTGCCTTTCCCAAAAAACACGCAGGTAGTATCGGTTAAGGTGACGGTGGATTATAACAGTCGCCTCGCTGAAATATGGGCTGTGTTCTGGGATGGTTTTCTCCGTTTTTGGAAGATTCTTGTGCCGTTGGTCTTTGGAGCACTCATTTTCGTAATCCGCAGATTCATCAAGAAAAAGACAGGTTACGGCGGAGACGGAAACGAAAACAAGGAGGAATAAACTCTTTCAAACAATCTGTTCAAGCTTTAATGCAAATCAACAGCCTGCTTGATGCAGTCCACGATGTAATGCACATCCTCATCGCTGACACATGGGCCCGAAGGCAAGCACAACCCCATTTTGAATAGTCGTTCCGAAACGCCATTGACGTAGGCGGGCGCATCCTTGTAGACGGGCTGCATGTGCATGGGTTTCCACAAGGGTCGAGCTTCGATGCCACATTCATCCAAAAAGACGCGCAGTGCTTCCACGTTGGCGTTAGGCTCGCCCTCAAAGGAGTTGTCGGCTTGTCCTTTGATGCGAAGGTTCGGATCAATGGTGATGGTGGTCAGCCAAAAGTTGCTGTCGTAGCGTTCGTTGGGATTATCGTGCACCGTGAAGCCTTCCATAGGGTCGAGAAGCGTTTTGTAGAGTGCAAATACGTGCTTGTGATGCGCGATGTGGTCGTTGAGGATGGTCATCTGTCCGCGTCCAATGCCAGCACAGATGTTCGACAAGCGATAGTTGAAACCGATGGTTTCGTGCTGATAATAAGGCCGTGGTTCTCGGGCTTGAGTGGCGAGTTTGATGGTGTGACGTTTGGTGTCCTCGTCGTCGCAAACCAAGGCTCCGCCGCCACTGGTAGTGATGATTTTGTTACCATTGAACGACAAAGTCCTGATGTTGCCAAATACGCCGCAAGGCTTACCTTTATAGTATGAGCCGAGAGCATTGGCGGCATCTTCAATGAGTGGGATTCCATAGCATTGAGCAACCGCTTCCAAAGCCTCCCAATCGGCAGGCATACCATAGAGGTCGACGACAATGATGGCTTTTGGTTTGCGGCCGGTCTTGGCTATGCGGTCTCGGATAGCCTTTTCGAGCAGTTCTGGCGACATATTCCAAGTGTCAGGCTCACTATCGATGAAGACGGGCGTGGCACCACAGTAGGTGACGGGGTTGCAAGAAGCGCAGAAGGTAAAGTCTTGGCACAATACTTCATCACCTGCACTCACGCCAAGGTGCAACAAAGCCAAGTGAATGGCAGCCGTGCACGACGACAAGGCGACAACGTGTTTATAATCAGACGAATTGCGGTCAGAACCTATATTAATAAAATTCTCAAGGTCAGTCTCAAATCCATTTACGTTAGGCCCAAGCGGTACCACCCAGTTGGTGTCGAAAGCTTCTTTGATGTATTTTTGTTCGAGCCCCGAATCGCTCATGTGGGCGAGGCATAGATATATACGGTTGTGTGGCATAATCAATTGTTTGTCAAAACGGTTTGCTGTTTTTTCAGTCAAATATGCTGCAAAATTACGGTTTTTGTCATAAAGTAATAAATAATCGTTCAAAATTAATATACAGTATTTTGGCTGTAAGCTTTCAGCCGTCAGCTATTAGCATGGTAGCCCCTAAGCTAATAGCTAATGGCTAACAGCTTACAACCCTGCAAGGTCATTGTCATAGTGTCCCGCGGTCTCGTAGTCCCGCAGTCTCTAAAGTAAACCAAATTTGCTCATCTACTTAACAAAGAGAGAGAGAATTATCTTCCATACCCCCCCCATTTCACTTTTTTTCATCATTTTGTGTATTTTGTTTCTTTTTTCTCTATCTTTGCAAGGTATTTTAGATATATTAGAATTGTTGTATATTCAATATATCTACTTAAAAATCAGCCCTTTGTCAGCACAAAATGTGACTGAAAGGGCGGAGCTGTAGGAAGTTGTGATTGCGTTGAATGCTTGTATTTTGAACAATATGCCCCCATAATAAATAATGATTAAAAAGGTAATGCTCGTTTTTGGCACCCGACCAGAAGCCATTAAGATGTGTCCGTTGGTGAAAGAGTTCCAAAAATACCCAAAGGATTTTGAGACTATCGTTTGTGTGACAGGACAGCATCGTGAGATGCTTGATCAAGTGCTTCGGATTTTTGAGGTAAAACCTGACTACGATCTCAATATCATGAAACAGGGACAAGATCTTTACGACATTACTGCACGTGTGCTGACGGGAATGCGCGATGTGCTGATTGAGGTAAAGCCCGATGTGGTGTTGGTGCACGGTGACACAACCACAAGCACGGCAGCAGCACTTGCGGCCTTCTACCAACAGATTCCCGTGGGTCACGTGGAAGCAGGTCTGCGTACACACAATATTTATAGTCCATGGCCTGAGGAAATGAACCGCCAGATTACAGGCAGAATTTCTACTTACAATTTTGCTCCCACACCATTGTCGGAGAAAAATTTGATAGAGGAAAATGCTTTTGGACAAACATTTGTCACAGGCAATACAGTTATAGATGCATTGCACTTTGTGGTGGAGAAGTTAAAGAATGACAAGGCTCTGGCTGATGAGCAAGTCAAGGTACTTGCTAATGCGGGTTATGATGTTACCCGTCTTGATAACGGAAAAAGACTTGTACTCATCACGGGTCACCGTCGCGAGAACTTCGGTGAAGGCTTCATCAATATGGTGACAGCCATGAAAGACTTATCAGAGAAGTATTCGGAGGTGGATTTTGTTTATCCTATGCATCTTAATCCCAATGTGCGCAAGCCAATTCATCAGGTATTTGGTGAAGACTTGACGGTCTATAAGAACTTCTTTTTCATCGAGCCGTTGCAGTATTTGGAGTTTGTTTATTTGATGGAGAAATCGATGCTAATGTTGACCGATAGTGGAGGTGTTCAAGAGGAAGCTCCTAGTTTAGGTAAACCCGTTTTGTTAATGCGTAATACTACCGAACGTCCTGAGGCACTTAAAGCAGGCACGGTGAAATTAGTGGGCACAGACCATGACTTAATTGTCAGAGAAGTGAGCAAATTGATAGACGAGGAAGCCTATTACGAGCGAATGAGTAAGGCCATAAATCCTTACGGTGATGGTATGGCCTGTAGCAGAATTGTAAATGTGTTTAATAACAATTAAAACTATCAAATAGTTGGTTAACGTAATCGGACTTGGCTACATCGGATTGCCGACAGCTTTGATGATGGCCACTCATGGAATTGAAGTCATTGGAACTGACTATAATAGGGAATTAGTGGCCACTTTAAATGCTGGCAGCACTACCTTTAAGGAAAAAGGATTGGATGAACTTTTTAATACGGCTGTTAAAGCGGGCATCAAGTTTACTACGGAATACCAAAAGACAGACATGTACATTGTGTCTGTGCCCACCCCATATAACAAGTTCTCGAAGAAGGTGGATGCTTGCTATGTGGTGGCTGCCGTTAAGGAAGTGATGAAGGTTTGCCCGAAGGGAGCCACAGTGGTCATAGAGAGTACTATTAGTCCTGGTACCATTGACCGTTTTGTGCGTCCCATGGTAGAGGATAACGGCTTCAAGATTGGCGATGACATCAACTTTGTCCATGCTCCTGAGCGTATCATCCCAGGTAACATGGTGTATGAGTTGCTTCACAACAATCGCACCATAGGTGCTGACAGCCGTGAGATTGGTGAGAAAGTGAAGAAATACTACGCTTCGTTCTGCCAAGGTGAGATAGTGGTGACCGACATTCGCACAGCTGAAATGACTAAAGTGGTGGAGAACACTTACCGTGCAGTGAATATCGCTTTCGCCAATGAGTTGAGTCGCATCTGTCGTCACGACAACATGGATGTGTACGAAATCATTCGCATCTGCAACATGCATCCGCGCGTGAACATTCTTCAACCTGGTCCTGGTGTAGGTGGACATTGCATCTCCGTTGACCCGTGGTTCCTTGTAGGCGACTATCCCCACTTGGCCAAAGTCATTGACGAAAGCATGAAAACCAATGACAATCAGCCCGTGTTCGTTTTGGAGCGCATTTATAAAATCATGAAGGAACACAATATCACAGATAATCGTAGGGTGGGTCTTTACGGCATCACTTACAAGGAGAACGTCGATGATGTTCGTGAGAGCCCAACCCTCCAAATGCTCGACATCCAAGAACGTCACTTGGCCCGTCCGCTGAAGAGCTTCGACCCGTTCTTTAGCGACAAAGAGATAGTCCCCAACCAAATTCTCGACTTTGACCAATTCCTCAATGAGGTTGACATGGTAGTTATTATGGTAAAACATGATCATATCAAACAGAATTGGGACAAACTGAAGGGCAAAGTTATACTTGATTGCCATAATATTTGCCCCTTGGAAGGTGTATATCATATTTAATGTAATCGTTTTACATGAAAGGAATAGTACTTGCTGGAGGTTCTGGTACCAGGTTGTATCCAATTACAAAAGGGGTAAGCAAGCAATTGTTGCCTATTTATGACAAGCCAATGGTGTACTATCCCATCTCGGCATTGATGCTGGCTGGTATCAGAGAAATTCTAATTATCTCTACACCTTATGATTTGCCAGGCTTCAAGCGTTTGCTGGGCGATGGTTCTGATTATGGTGTACATTTTGAGTATGCCGAGCAGCCCAGCCCTGATGGACTGGCACAAGCCTTCATTATCGGCGAGAAGTTCATTGGCGATGATAGCGCTTGCCTTGTTTTGGGCGATAATATCTTTTATGGTGCGGGTTTCACGAGTTTGTTGCGCCATGCCGTGCAGGATGCTGAAGAAAACAAGAAAGCCACTGTTTTCGGTTATTGGGTGAGCGACCCCGAGCGTTACGGTGTTGCTGAGTTTGACAAGCAAGGCAATTGTTTGAGCATTGAAGAAAAACCCAAGGTTCCCAAGAGCAACTATGCTGTGGTAGGTCTTTATTTTTATCCAAACAAGGTGGTCGAAGTGGCTAAGCACATCAAGCCCTCTGCCCGAGGTGAATTGGAGATTACTACAGTGAATCAAGAGTTCTTAAAAGACGGTGAATTGAAAGTTCAGGTTTTCAGTCGTGGTTTCGCGTGGCTTGACACAGGAACGCATGATAGTCTCAGCGAGGCATCTACTTTTGTGGAGGTCATCGAAAAACGGCAAGGACTGAAAGTGGCTTGTTTGGAAGGGATAGCTTATCGTAATGGATGGATTTCAGAAGAAAAGATGCGAGAAATAGCCCAGCCAATGCTGAAGAACCAGTATGGGCAGTATTTGTTGAAAGTCATTGATGAATATAAGTCGGAGATTACTTCCGATACATTGCGCCTTCAAAGATAATGATTCCCAAAAATTAGACCAAAGGCTAAAGTGGTTGTCTTTGCACAAACAAACAGGAAAATAGATGACCAACAACACGAATAAAGAAGTCGTTGGAAGTTCATGATGGAGAAACTTCGCATTATAGTTTGTGATTTATGACAAGTTATAGCAAATATGTATTCTTTAAGTGCATTGTTTTTCCTATTCAAAAAACTTTATTATTATTGTAATTTTTTTTGTTTAGCATTCATTCTATGAGTAATATGGATATTAAAAGAAATGATAATACGGATGTGCGTTTTAGATTCCGACACATCTTTTATTATATATTTCTATTATTATGTATGTTTCCTTTCCTTTTTGGAAACCCATTTTTTGAAACAGATATGCAGCCCTATGCTCTTGTATTGGCTGTGATATTATGCTTGTTCAATGTTACAAAGTCAGTTAATCATGGAAGGTTTCGAACATATTTCCTTATTTCTCTGTTTACTCTATTTATTGCTTTACTTATTGTACTTCTTGACGGTATTTCTTTGAGTTCTTTAAGGGGTTTTTATAATTATTGTGCAATCTTTTTTATTCCTTGGGCTATTTCTATTACTTTTTATACGGTTGGAGGGTTTCCTGAACGATTTATTAAGTTATGTATTATTATATGGTTTAGTGTAAGTTTGGTTCAGTTTTTTGTTGATAGAAGTTTTGCTGTTTCTTTAGTTGGTACGGTTAGATGGCAGGACATGAGTAGAGGTGTGGTAGGATTGGCTTCTGAACCATCATATTTAGGAATTGCTTGTTTTTATTTTCTTTTAATGACGAAGTTCTTTACAAAGAAAAAATGGTTGTTTGTGGTAATGATTGTTATTATGGGTGTGCTGTTTGCCCAAAGTTCTCTTGGCATTGTTTTTATTGGAGTGTATTGGTTATTCTTTTTGATGGATAATATGAGGTCAAGGAAAGGATGGATAATCTTGATTATTTCAATTGCTATGTTTTTTGGTTTTATCTTTTTGTTGGAAACCAGATTTACAAATACCAGAATGAGTACTATTCTAACTGGTTTCATAAATGAGGGCATAGCGGGGGTTGAAGATGATAGCAGCATTGATACGAGATACAATTCAATCGTTGATGCCATGCAAGATGCATTCGGTAATTATTTAATACCAATAGGTTTTAGAGAAAGAATTGGTAGTGCATACGGAGGATTTTTATGTGAACTTGGCATATTTGCAGTGCCTCTGTTGTTTTGCATTTCAAGGTTTGCATCTTTCACTTTTTCGAGAGCATTTGTTCGTGTTCTCTTTTTTATAGCATTCACAGTGCTTATGTTTAATAACACACAATTGGGAAATCCTTTATTGCTATTTGCAATTGTATCAAATTGTTGTTTTTCGATACCAATAGGATATACACAAATTGAATATAATAGTTTTGGATTCGGTAGACAGAATAAATAATAGAATAAGTATAAGAATACTTTTTTATCTGAAAAGTACTAGCAATTGAGTCAAATGAGTATTTTCAAACGATATCAAAAAATCATTAAAGATGTTTCGTATAGTTTGGTAGCATATGCTTTACCGACATTCGCATTATATTTTGTTGTTCAACCCGTTATTGCCCGATATTATTCTGGTGAGGAAAATGGATTGTTTTTAACAGTATTAAGTATAATTAGGTATTTAACAAATATCTTTATTACTCCATTAGCGACTGTAAGATTATTAGAGAAAAGTAGATGCATTGCCAACAACAAATTAGACGAGAAGTTCAATTACATACATGCAATAGTTACAATAATTGGTATTCTTTTGACTGGAATCATTGTTTTTTCGTATTCAGATAATAATGATTTCATTAGCATTTTATTATCACTTGTATTTCTAATCTTATTATTCTTCCACGATTATTATTACATATTATTTAGGGTAAATATTGATTTTAAGAAAATCACCATTGATAATGCCTTAATCGTATTGGGTTTCTTTGTTGGTTTGGGTTTGTTTACCTTTTTCCATTATTGGCAATTTGTTTTTATTACTGGGTATCTTGCAGGTAGTATTTATGTGTTTGTTCAAGCACGAAAAGCCTTGCAAATAGGCAAAATACATCGTATAAAGACGCCTGAAATAAATAAAAAATATTATGAACTTAGTGTCACAAGTGCTTTGGGTTATTCAATAACATATTGTGATAAGTTGTTGATATATCCAGTTTTAGGTGGAAACAACGTATCTATATATAATGCCGCAGGTGTTGTTAGCAAAGTGATTTCTGTTATTAGTATTCCTGTTCGAAATGTTTTGTTAAGCTATTTAGTTGATAAAGACAAAATCGAGATAGGTCGGAAACCGTATCGTAGAATAATCTTATTAACACCGGTTATTATGGCCTTGCTTGTTTTTGTTTTTTCATGGATTGGTGTTATTTTGTGCAAGTATTTATACCCAATGTTTTATGACGAGGCCGTTAAGTTTATTCCTATGATTGTAGGGGCAATTGTCATAAAAACCACTTATGGAATTGTTAATCTTATTCTATTACAATTTGCCAAAACATCGTTGCAAACAATTATTTCGATAATTCGACTAGTGATCTATTTGGCTTTAGTGTTTGTGTTTACTTATGCTTTACACATGGGTTTGTGGGGCTTCTGTTTGTCTACGATCTTGACGGCATCTGTGTGTTTTGCTATCATTATTATTCTGGCCAAACGACATGTAAAAATCAAATAGCAAATATAATTATTGTAATTCTTAATCTTCAATATGTATCAACACTTTATCAAACGACTTTTCGACATCATCGGCAGTTTGATTATCCTGCCATTTGTGTTGCTCGAAATCATCATTTTGGCGCCATTCATTTGGTTGACAGATAAAGGTCCGGTTTTTTATAATGCTACGCGTGCAGGCAGGAACTATAAACCTTATAAGATGTTCAAGCTTCGTTCGATGTACGTCAATTCACCAGACCTGAAAAACCCTGATGGTTCCACTTTTAATAGCGATAACGACCCGCGCGTGACGCCCATCGGTCGCATTATGCGCAAGACCTCCCTTGATGAATTTCCTCAATTTCTTAACATCCTTCTGGGTCATATGAGCTTTGTGGGGCCAAGACCTAAGCTATGGAAAGAAGGAAAGCAGCTCTCCGAAATGGATGAGAATCACCGCAAAAGTTATAGCGTGAAACCAGGGGTAACAGGATATGCTCAGGCCTATTTTCGCAATAGCATCACTCAAGACGAAAAATTCAAATGGGATGCTTATTATGCCGATCATCTTACCTTTTGGATGGACATTAAAATATTGTTCCGGACCGTGTGGTCGGTCGTTGCCCGAAAAAACATTAATACCGTTCAAAGTCAGAAAGAACAATGAAACGATTGATGATTATTGGTGCCTCAGTACTACAGTTGCCAGCCATTCTTAAAGCCAAGGAGATGGGCTTGTATGTCGGTGTAGCCGACTACAACCCTCAGGCTATCGGCATCCAGTATGCCGATGAATTCTTCAATGCCTCCACCATGGATGAGGATGCAGTGCTGGCGGCAGCGCTTGAGTTTAAACCTGATGGCATCATGACTTTGGCCACCGACATGCCTATGCGTGGCGTGGCCAAGGTGTCAGAAAAACTCGATTTGCATAGCATTTCATACGACACAGCCATCAAAGCTACCGACAAATTTGAAATGATAAAAGCTTTCAAGTCTCATGATGTGGCTTCACCTTGGTTTTTTACGGTGGATTCATTGGATGAACTTAAAGCACTTGAGAACCTATTGTCTTATCCATGTATCATGAAGCCTACCGACAATGCAGGCAGTCATGGTGTAGTGTTAGCACATGGGTTTGACGATTTGCTGAAATCCTACGAATATAGTCATGCTTCGGCACGTCATGGCAGGGTGATTATCGAAGAGTACCTGCAAGGCAATGAGGTCAGTGTGGAGGTGATGGTGGTCAATGGATCAATCAACATACTACAGATAACAGACAAATTAACTACAGGAGCACCCCATTTTGTGGAGATGGGGCATAGCCAACCCTCCAGGCACCCTCTTGAAACGCAAAAAGCTATCAAAGATTTGGCGGCTCAGGCTTGTAACGCAGTCGGAATCGACCAAGGCCCTGCTCATGTGGAGATGATGGTGACTGAGCGTGGTCCAGTGATGATTGAACTGGGTGCACGCATGGGTGGCGACAACATCACGACCGCCTTGGTGCCACTTTCCACAGGCATTGATATGGTGAAAGCGACTATTGATGTAGCTTTGGGCAATACGCCCGACATTGAACCGAAATGCCAATGTGGTTCAGCCATTCATTATCTTGAAGCACCAGAGGGCGTAATAGCAAGTATCATTGGTGTTGAGGAAGCCAAACAAATGCCCCATGTCAAAGATGTCATCATGACCAAGGGGGTAGGTGACCCTTCCACGCCAATCCATTGCAGCAACGATCGCATAGGTTCGGTTATAGCACAAGCGGCAACGGCTGAAGAAGCTGTGAAAGCTTGTGAAAAAGCGATGAAACTCATCAAAATAGAAATCAAATAAAAACTTATCATTATGAAATATTACACCATGCCAGAAACGCGTGCGTTTCTTGAAAGTATAGGGATGCCTGGTGGCGACCTTTACGATTTACCGACATCAGAAAAGCGCTTCCCAGACGGAGGCCAATATCGCTTTGAAGTTCCCGGCATTCAGGGACCTGGCCCCATGAAGGCTTTGCTGGAAGCCTTGGATGAATATGGCATACAGATCCATCGTGTCACCCAGACCAAAGGTATCATGTTCCTTACGGATGATGAAATCAGCAAGATGGTGGAATATGCCAAGAAATGGAATGTACAACTCGTGTTGGCTTGCGGTCCGCGCGCCACTACCGACACCTCTGCTTCGGTGAAAACTGAAGAAGGTCAACGTATGGGTTATCGTCTTCGCGGCGAAGAACAGATTGCCCGTGGCATCGAAGAAATTCGCCGAGGTGCCCGCCTTGGTGTTCGTGGCTTCCTCGTCTATGATGAAGGGCTGCTTTGGGCCTTGGGTGAGGCTCGTAAGAAAGGCTTCATCCCAGCAGACTGCCATTTCAAAGTGAGCGCCCATAGCGGCCACGGCAACCCCTGCTCAGCGCATGTTTTGGAAACACTAGGAGCGGACAGTATCAATCCTGTGCGTGACATCCAGGTGCAGATGCTGGCCGCCATGCGTGCTGCCATCGATGTGCCGATTGACCTCCATACCGAGAACCCGAAATCCTCTGGTGGATTTATCCGTCACTACGAAGTTCCGGACTTTATCCGTGTGGCTGCTCCAGTGTATTTGAAGACTGGTGGCTCTGTTGCAGCAAATCATAGCTATGATACCACCGAAAAGGAAGCCAAACAGCGTGCCAAACAGGTTTCGCTTGTGAAGAGGGTGATTGATACCTATTATCCAGAAGCGGTTGTTTCGCCGAAATAAGTTTTGGAGTTCAAAGAGTACATGACAAACTGCAAAGTAAACAATGATAAAAGTTGGTATACTTGGTGCAGCTGGTTATACAGGCGGTGAATTGATTCGTCTGCTGTTGAATCATCCCTATGTAGATATTGTATTTGCTCATTCTGAGAGTAACTCAAACAATTTGGTGAGTGATATTCACGAAGGAATACAAGGAGAGACGGATTTGCATTTCACAGATGAGATGCCCTTTGAGCAAGTTGATGTGGTTTTCTTCTGCTTTGGTCACGGCAAGAGCGAGGCATTCCTTAAAGAGCACTTCATTCCTTCTAGTGTGAAAATTATTGACCTGGCGAGAGATTTCCGTATTCAGGGTAATCATGACTTTGTTTACGGTTTGCCTGAGATTAACAAGGAAGCAATTGCGAAAGCACAACATGTTGCTAACCCTGGTTGCCATGCTACGGCCATTTTGTTAGCCCTGCTGCCAGCGGCACAGATGAACCTGCTAAAAGAAGACATAAGCGTGAATTCCATTGCTGGTTCTACGGGTTTAGGACAAAAGCACAGTGCTAGTACTCACTTTTCCTGGCGTACTGGCAATCTGCGTATTTACGAGCCTTTCCAGCACAAGCACATCGCTGAAATCCGTCAGACTCTGAAACAAATGCAAGGTTACCTTGATGTTTCTGTCGACTTCATACCTTATCTCGGTCCATTTGCTCGTGGGATTTACTGCACCATAGTGGTGAAGACCCCAGTCCCCATTGAGGACATTATTGAGGAATATAAAGTTTTTTACACTGATGCCGCATTTACATATTATTGCGATGTGTGGCACGACCTAAAGCAGGTGGTGAACACCAACAAAGCCCTAATACATTGCGAAAAGTATGGACAAAAATTGCTTATCACTTCCTGCATTGATAACCTCTTGAAGGGTGGAGTTGGTCAAGCAGTACAAAATATGAACCTGATGTTTGGCATAGACGAGAAGGCTGGTTTATGTCTGAAAGCTTCTGCATTTTAATTTAACCTGTTGGGTCAATGCTGCCTACAAAGTAAGACGGTCTCTAAAAAGTAGTGTTTAAGTAAATATTTGTTCAGGTATAATTCATCCTTTAATAATAAAGCTCATTATGGATAGTGTTATTTTGACTGATAACAAGTCTGATATGATACAGATAGGTAAGGAAATCTTTGCAAGTAGAAACTATTCAACTGCTGTTGTTGAGGAAATAAAGTTAACGATAAATTCTAATATGTTAGATAGCTCCGAGGAAGAGAGGTTAGATATGTTCTACCAAAGTATTTATGACTATTGGGCTTTTGGTATAAGTGTTCAAGAGGAGTTTTCCTTTGGATTAAAAGATAAAAGTGTTGAAGAGAGACTAGAGTATATTCCATATCGTTGGCGCCTACGTTATATTGGGCAGATAAACAATAAAGAACATGCACATCTTTTGCATAACAAGTACGAAACATATCAATTGTTGAAACCATATTATTTAAGAGATGTAATAGAACTTACCAGTTTTGAAGATTATACTCGCTTTATTAAGTTCATTGATGCCCATCCAGAGTTTGTTGTAAAAACCAATGGTCTGGGTGGTAGCGTTGGTGTCTATAAGGTTGATTCTTCTGCATATGTGGATAAAAAGAAATTGTTTAACAAAATATTATACGGGGCTGGAGTCAACGGACAAAAAAATAAGTGTCCTGAAGTTAAGTCCGTAGTTATTGAAGCAATGATAGAACAATCACCGACACTCTCGGCTATTCATCCCTTCTCTGTCAATGGAATTCGTGTCACTACAATGCGGGTTGAAGATAGGATAGAAATAATATATCCATGGTTTATGGTAGGAGCAAATCATTCTTTTGTTACTAGTGCAGTTACGGGTACTTACTATGCTGGAATAGATGTCAAAACAGGGATAGTTAATACAAATGGATTTAAAGATAATGGAAATAGTGATACGGTTCACTCTGATACTGGCATTGCTTTTAAAGGTTATGAGATCCCATGCTGGAGAGACTGTATAGACTTAGCAAAAGAACTTGCTTTAAAATTCACCTCAATCAATTGCATTGGCTGGGATTTAGTATTAACACCTAAGGGATGGTGTGTTATGGAAGGGAATTTCTCAGGCACTTTTAAGTGGCAGATGTTCTTACAAAAAGGGTATGCATCAGAGTTGAAAAGCCTAACGAACTGGGAGAGGGATGCAGTTTTCTGGTGGCAATAAAAAAGATTATACTTGTTGGACTCCTGTTAATGTTAATATTTTTTATTGTGTTAATATAGTACAAGACAAATAAATACGAATCCGATTTGGTGTGAGTGTCGAAACAGTTCGCTAAGGATTTGTTGCTCCTGGTTTTAGCCTTGTGCAGAGTGGTGATTGGCGTACAAATCAAGCGGTTATATGCCCTCGTTTGTTGATTTTGAGGAAAAAGCTGTTGAGAGTGTCAAATAATTTATTATTTTCGCGGCTATGAATGGAGTTCGTAAGCAGAAAGATTTGGTTTTCCCACAGCTGAAAAACAGAATATCAATCATTTTTGCAAGAGAATTTCAAAAGAATACAAATGGTTTGCTGATTTGTAACATTATGATTAGTAATTAGAAATAGTATTTTTGACATATGCTGAAGGCTCAAAAGTCTAAGATAGAAGCCATAATTTGAACATCTTAAAAGTGTTGAACTATTGAAATACCAATAAAATGAAGCATCATCAGTATAATCCGAACTATCAATTTGTGATTCCGCCTGTGGATTTCAGCAAGTACACAGACCGAAGCCTGTTGCAGTACTGTCTAGGTGCTACGATGTATATGCCAGGCACAAAGGATTTCGCGCAAGCTATTATCGACAAGAAATATCCAGGCCTCACCTCGATGGTGATGTGTTTTGAGGATGCCTGCAAGGAGGAGGATGTGCCTGCCGCCGAACAAAATTGTATCCGTGTGTTGGAAACACTGCGTCAAAAGGTTGAGAGTAAAGAGTTGGCCTACGAGGACATCCCGCTTATCTTTTTCCGTGTGCGTAATGTGGAGCAGTTCAAGCATTTTGTTAAACTATTGCCCATAGAAACTGTACCTTACATTACTGGCTTCAATTTCCCCAAGTTCAATAGCCTCAACGCTGCAGCTTATATGGATCATCTTGTTGACATCAACGAGCGTGCTGGTGAGGTGCTGTATGGTATGCCCATCATCGAGGATGCCCGTGTGGCCTTCAAGGAGAGTCGCTTGGATGAATTAATTGCTATTAAGCGAGTGCTTGACCAGAACAAGAATCTTGTGTTGAACGTGCGTGTAGGCGGAACAGACTTCTCCAGTTGCTTCGGTGTGCGTCGTGGCATCAACTACACTATCTATGATATCATGACCGTGAGCAACTGCCTAATGGATATTTTGAATGTGTTCACTCGCAACAATGACTATACGGTTTCTGGTCCTGTTTGGGAGTATTTCCGTGTGAACAAACGCATGAAGGGTATGACAGAATTGCCAAAGATTGACCTTCAACAAACACTTATGAAACGCAAGGCCATTGTAAACGATGCTGTTGATGGGCTGATGCGAGAATTGGTGCTCGATCAGGCCAATGGCTTTATGGGCAAGACCTGTATCCACCCTTCGCATTTAAACTATATAAACGGTATGCTGGCGGTCACCAAAGATGAATACGACGACGCTTACCAGATAATGCACACTAGCGGTGGTGTCATCAAAGGCACCAAGGGCATGAATGAGATTGGCCCACACAAAAATTGGGCTGAGAAAATCATGATGCGTGCCCAGGCTTACGGTGTAATTGAAAACGATGCAAGTTATATAGAATTATTTGGAGAATAAATATTATGAAAGATTTAAAAGGAAAAAAGCTGTTGGTATTGGGTAATTCCTACTCAACAGTAAATGTGGTCAAGTTGGCCAAAAAAATGGGGTTACATGTCACTGTGACGGGTCTTATTCCCAACGGACAAGCTGAAACTTTCGCCGATGAGTATTTTAAGGTTGATACAACAGACTATCCGACACTATTGCAATATATCAAAGACCATAGCATTGATGGTGTAATGACAGGCTCAGGCGAGTTTAATATTATCAATATGATTAATTTATGCAAATTGGCCGGATTGCCTGTGTATGCTACTAAGGAACAATGGGATTGCTGTCAGGACAAACGCAATTTCAAGGACTTATGTAAACAGAATGGTGTTCCCGGTGTGCCTGAGTTTGGTGTTGATGACGTGCTGACGGAGAAAGATTTTCCAGTGATTGTGAAGCCAGTGGACGGTTGTTCTTCGCGCGGTATCAACGTGTGTAATAACAACGAAGAGCTCGTTGTTGCGAAGCAGAAGGCTTTGGACGCTTCCCCCGCCAAAAAGATTCTTATAGAGCGCTATATCAATAATGGTGGATTAACCCATGTGATCAAATATGTTGTTGTTGATGGCAGGTTCTATATGGAAGTAATGGGTGACCGTTATGTGCTGAACGGAGGCTTGATAACCGCCGTGACCTTCTTCCCGTCAAAGAATACCGACCTCTTTATGCGCACATCCGATAAGGCCGTCCAAAAGATGTTCCGCTCCATCGGTTACAACAATGGTGTGTTTTTCTTGCAATCCTTGCCCGAAGGTGACAACATCTACACATACGAGATGGGGTTGCGTACGGGTGGAGGCATGACATACAAGCTAACAGAAGCCACCAGCGGTAATAATGATTTGGAGATGTTGATACATTATGCCATCACAGGTCAAATGTGTGAGCCCAAAGACCTTGATACCATCGACGCCAATCTTAAAGGCAAGAAGGCGGCATCGTTAGCCATGCCGCTGCGTTTGGGAACGATTGCCAATGTGACAGGATTGGATAAAGTGTTGGAGATGGAAGGCGTGGTCAATCTGACCCACTTTTACGAAGTCGGCGACACCATTGTACCCAAAAACATCAATACACTTGACCAACTTTTTGCCCGTGTGATGGTCGCCCGTGATAGCCAAGAAGCACTGATGGAAACGTTGAATGCTATTCGAAATACTGTTTCAGTTAAAGATACCGATGGAAACGAAATGATCATTTGGGATACCTTTGATGGCATTTACCAAGAACATCATGACACAAAATAAACAGTACAATTATTGTCTTGATTTCATGAAGGGCATAGCGTGCCTGTTTGTCGTATGGATGCATTGTGAGTTTCCAGGGCGGACAGGTACGATGGTTCAGGCGATTAGCCGTTTTTGTGTTCCTTTTTTCTTTATGGTATCGGGCTACTTCTCTGGTACATTGTTATCAACAGATGGCGAGAGGTTTAGGGATCTGATAATCAATAAAAAAGTAAAACACATTGCGAAGATAACGCTATGGGCATCTCTGTTCTATTTGGCTTGGGCGGTGTTGCGCCATTTTGTTTGGAATGATAAAAGTCTGGTTGTTACCAAAAGTCAAGCGGTAATATGGTTGTTCTTTAACCAACCAGTAGTGATTGGAGACCACTTGTGGTTTTTGTTCGCATTGTTGTATGATTATGTTTTGGTTTCAGTTTTCGACCATACCAAGATTCATCAAAAACAATTTGCCATAGGTCTTGTTTCAATGATATTATTGTTTGTGTTGGGACAAGGTTTTCATTTGTTGGATATTCGCGTACCCGTTCCCGGATTTGTGCGAGGTGATATTGGAGCAGATACCCCTCAGGTTGCCCATATTCCCAACTTTGTCTATCGCAACTGGTTAATTGAAGGATTGGCCTTTTTCTTGTTGGGCAGATGGATAAAGGAGAATAAGGATAAGGTGAAATTGAGCAATACGGTATTACTTGTTATTGTTGGAGTTTCAACTTTGTTATGTCTTGTGGAAAGAAAAATAATGGGACGTGATTTTGGTGTCAACATCTGCACGCTTCCTCAAGTCGCTGCCCTTTTCTTTTATGCTGTCAAGAATCCGGAGCGGCATGCAGGATTACTGCAAAGGATAGGACGGGATTGTTCGATGTTGGTTTATATTCTGCATATTTTTGTATGGGAATTATTAGCCAAGATTTATCGAGCGATTGGAGTTGATAGTAATATTCTAGCACAGTTTATTCTCCCAATCCTTGTTGTGATTGTGTCAATAGTATTAGCATTGGTTTTTAATTGGATTGTTTCAAAATTCAAGAAAGAACCTCAAATAGTAAAATCATGATGGAACTTACTACACCCTTGAGCGAGGAAGCCATAAGCCGATTGTCGGTTGGCGATGTGGTGACACTTACGGGTTATATCTATACGGGTCGCGATGCTGTGTTGCCCAGAATTATCAAGTTGGCCGAGGAAGGTCGTTTGGATGAATTTGGTATTGATTTGCAAGGCGCTGTGATATTTCACACGGCAGTTAGTCCTGCGGGCGTGGGACCGACTTCAAGCAACAAAGTGGAAATAGAAAGCAGTTTTGAACCGCTATCAAAACATGGTGTAAAGATGCACCTTGGCAAGGGTGCCATCTCGAAAGAAACAGTAAAAAAACTGACGGAAAACAATGCTGTGTTTGCTGTGATACCTCCTGTTACCGCCTTGCTGGAAAGCCAAACCATAGAACGCGAGGTGGTAGCCTTTCCTGAACTAGGTATGGAAGCGATGAACCGTTTGAAAGTGGTAAAGTATCAAGCCATTATCGGCGCAGCCAAAGGAAGGAGCATTTATGATTAGCATACAAGAAAAAGTGGCGGACTGCTTGGTAAGGGCGGGTTCTACTTTCCGTGAAGATCAAAAAGACGCTTACCGTAAAGCTATAACTTTAGAAAGCAGTGAAAAGAGCTGCTGGGTGATGCGTCAGATACTTGACAATGCCTTGGTAGCCGAAGAACGTCGTAGTCCACTATGTGATGATACAGGCATCCCGCATCTTTTCCTTGAGGTGGGGAAAAACCGTTCTGTGACCGGCGAACTGTTGGAACAGATAAAAGAAGGTGTGGCACTTGGTTTGCGCCAACTTCCCGGTCGCCCCATGGCTATCAAGGGCGACGACTATGCCCGTATCGACCAAAGCGGAGGCTTGAACGAAGACAGCGGAGCCTTGGCCCCTTCACCGATATTAATCAAGCCCGTTGACGAGGATATGCTTCGCCTCACGGTACTGATGCTTGGCGGCGGTCCGGCAATTCGTGGCATTACCCAACGTGTGTTCCACAAGCACAGTGTGGATGTGGTGATTGACGAAATAGTCAATCGTGCTATCCCTGCCGTCAGTCAGTTGGGTTGCTCGCCATGTGTGTTGGCCGTGGGCATCGGTCGTAGTCAGTTTGAGGCCACTTCCATGATGATGGAAGCCATGGCAAAAGGCGATTTCGATGAGCAAAGCGACTTTGAGCGGCGAATTACCAACAAAGTAAATGAAGCTGGTATTGGAGCGTTGGGTCTTGGTGGTAGTCACAGTGTCTTGGCAACTTTTGCCAAAATTGGTCCTCAACGGGCTAGTGGTGTTAGGATTGTGGCTTTGAGGCCTTGCTGCTGCTTTGAGCCGAGAAGAGCGAGTGTAGAATTATAAGGAAGAGTCTACATTTAAACGAACCAAAAAACGAAAAAAAAATAATTAAAAGATTTGTATCATTTTTTAAAGTAATAACATTATGAAAGACAAGATTAAAAAAATTCTTCATTGGTTCCCTTGGTTACTTTGGATATATTATTGGAATCAGTCAAAGAAAAGTGTAGGACGTAAACTTTCTCACCGAGTAAAATATTTTAGGTTTGCCTTGAAGGCATATCGAGAAGGTGTTGTATATTTTCGTGTTGACAGAGTGGCTACTGAATACACACAGGACTATTTTGAAGGGGGCGGAAAAGAGTCGCCGGAAAAGTGGTATTTATATGACTATGGAATTGCAACGTATAAAGCAAAATGGTATGGAATCACCAAGGAGAACTGTAATCGTTTCTTGTCGGATTATGATTTTTACAAGGCCGAGAATTACCTAAACATGCGTTTTGTCTTTTGGTTTGACCATAAGCTGAGCACCTATTATTTGTTGCGTCCGTTTATCGACAGTATGCCCATTCATCATTATTATGTGAAAAAGGGTGTGTATCTGCCAGTAGACCGCCGATTTGTCAAAGAAGGGTATAGCCATAACAGTGAGGATGTCATTGAACTTCTCAAAACGAGACCTCTTATTGCAAAAGCCTGTGTAGGTGGCCACGGTGAAGGGCTGTATAAATTGGTTTACAAAGATGGTGGCTTCCAAATGAATAACCAACCTTCCGATATTTCAGAAGTCCGTAAGGTGTTGGAGGGTCTCGATGATTATATTATCACTGACTTTGTTGCACCTCATGATGATTTAGCCCGTATTGTGGGTGAGGATAGTTATGCGGTGGTTCGTCTCATCATTTTCTATGATAAGCAAGACGGTCCGCAGTTGACCTCGGCACGTGTCAGACTTGGTTGTAAACAGGCAGGGTTTAGAACCGATTACGATGGCACCATCTATAGCGGATTGACATTTGAAGACGGGAAGACTTTTGGCTCGTGGATTAGAAGAGGCGAATTCCAGTATGATGAAATTCACAAGCATCCTGACACAGGTGTCGATTTGGATGGCATTGTTATTCCTAATTGGGATAAACTGATGAAGTTGATTTCGGATATATCCAAATACATTCCTATGACACCACAGCTCGACATTGATGTTATTCCTACTAATGAAGGTTTCTCTGTCTTAGAAATCAATAGCCATGGGCAGTTTATCGAGTGCCATTATCCGTTCAGGGATAACAAATACAATCTCAAACAATATAAAACCAAAGATAGGGTAATTAAATAATGCTATGTATAAAAGAAAAAAATAGTATAAATAATGGCAAATTACATTTACAAAAGAATCACATATAAAGAATTAAAAGACGATACATACAAAAACGCCTATATTCCACAGGATGACAAATTTCCTGTCACGTCCCATTTAACACCTTCTTTACGAGATGCATTGATAGCATGTCCAGGTAATGATGATGATTCAAAAACTTTCATGAATGTGTTTGTTGATGAAGAAGGTAAAGAAATTGGCAGGGATTTTCGTTTTGGCACACGTATTAAAGCAGGAGATAAGGTTTTTAAGGTTGGAACAGGTGGTGGATTTGAAGTCGTTGAGGAGTATCGTAAAGAAGGTTTGGGAGCCGAGTTGATGTTGATTTCACAGAATAATAAGGAATATGATTTTTTATTATACGCAGGAATAACACAAAAGGTATTGCCGATGTATCATAAATTGAAGTATCATATATTTAAAGTACCTCAATATTACAAGATTCTTAATTCTAAATACATTTTAACGCGTTTTGCCCTAAAAGGGAAAATGTGGAATTTGATTGCGAGAATGGGTAATTGTGCGATAAAAATATTGGATATTCCTAACAAAATCAAGATTAATCGAATTAATCAAAAGTTTAGTATTAAAAAGGAGACCATCATACCTGAATGGGTAAGTGAGATGACTGCAAATGATGGTCATCTATTTATGGAAGTTCATGATAGAGCATGGTTTCAGTGGAATCTAGACCACAACACATACGGTTTTGATGAAGACATCCAATCTTTTTATAGTGTTTTGGATAAGAATAATAAACCATTGGGCTTTTTTATGACCAAGGAAAGATTAATTCAAAAGTCAGGTTCAGATAAAGGTCTTATTAGAGGAACTATTGTAGAGTGGGAATCGTGCAATAAAAGTGTCTTAAGTGAAGCTGATATTAATTTATTAGCTATTCAAACATTTTCCAAAAAGGTTGATTTAATATTTACCTTAGCTTGTGAATCTGCTACAGCAAATCAATTAAAAAAAATGGGCTTTCGTGAATGGGCTCTTTTCATAGCAGGTGTTAAAGACAAGAAAAAACAATTTGAAAATATAGGTGAACAGAACCTATGGCGTTTACGTTATGGGTATACAAATATGATAATTCTTTAGAAAAAATAATAATCTTAATAATCAATTAAAAACGTAGTATTATGACAATCAATGATTTTATTGAAAAGTTTGCAGAGGCCGTTGAAATAGAAGATGCTTCTGCTTTGAGTGCAAACACTGAGTTTAGAAAGCTTGCAGAATGGGACTCATTGGCATATCTTTCCGTCATTGCACTTCTTGACGAAGAATTTGATGTTCAGATTGAAATGGATGATTTCAGAAAACTCAATAGTATTCAAGATATCTTTGACGCTTGCCAAAAAGACTAAACCATGGCATATTTACAGTATGAAGGTGTAGGCATCACTGCTCTAAGTGCGGCAGTGCCCAAGCGTGTAATTGCTAATAGGGAATATACGGAAGTCTTCACCAAAGAAGAAGCCGCTGAAATTGTTGACAAGACTGGCATTGAGCAACGTCGCTTTGCAGATCAGAACACCTGCTCATCCGACCTTTGTTTGGCTGCTGCTGAAAGATTAATCTCAGACAATGGCATCAACAAAGAGGACATCGACCTTTTGGTGTTTATTTCGCAGACTCCTGATTACCGTATGCCCGCCACCTCGGTTACTTTACAGCACCGTCTTGGTTTAGGTCAAAAGACCATTGCTTTCGACATCAATCTGGGCTGTTCGGCATTCTTATATGGTCTTTCCGTTGTATATGGGATGATGGAGCAGAGTAATTTAAAGAAGGCTTTATTGTTGGATGGTGAGACCCGTTCAAAAGTCTATTCGCCCCGCGACAGACGATCCGCGTTTCTTTTTGGTGATGGTGGTGTGGCTGCTCTGATTGAGCGTGATCCAAAGTTTGGCAAAAGTACATTCTCGCTCAACAGTGACGGTTCGCGTGCTGACTTGATTATGATTCCGGCTGGCGGTTATCGCAAGATGAGTTCGGCTGAGACTGTGGTCGAGAAGGTGGTTGACGAGTTTGGCAATATGCGCAGTGATGAGCAGGGTTATATGCGTGGCGGCGATGTGTTCAATTTCGTTATCCGTGAAATTCCGCGTGACATCAAGAACACATTAACTTTTGCCGAAAAGTCGGTTGACGACTTCGACTATGTGGTATTCCACCAGGCCAATAACTTCATCAATTCTTATATTATGAAGAAGATGAAGCTTGATGCCAACAAGATTCCGTCAACGATTTCCAAGTTCGGCAACACTTCTTCTGTGTCGGTGCCATTGACTATTGTTAGCGAATTGAAGGGAAAACTCGATGGCAACAAGCAATTGCTGTTGAGTGCTTTCGGCGTTGGCATGACATGGGCTACTGGTATTGTGCCTTTCGTAGATTGTAAAATCAGTGAAATAGTAGAGGTAGAGAATGGACAAGCAGTTTAATCCTTTTTCCCTCGAAGGGAAAGTAATCGTTATTTCTGGTGCAGCGTCGGGCATTGCCCGCCAGTGTGCCATCAGTTGCTCCAAAATGGGGGCAAAGCTAATCCTGTTGGATTTGAACGAGGAAGGGCTGAAAGAGACCATGACCATGGTGGAACGCCCCGAGGAGCATCATTATGCAATGGTCAATCTGCTTAACTATGAGAAGGTGGCCGAGGTGGTGAAGGAAGGTGTGGCCAAGGTGGGTCGCATCAATGGCCTGCTGAATTGTGCCGGTATCTCCTCCACCCAAATCTTTAAGTTGACCAAGCCAGAGGAGTTGGACAAGTTCTTCCACGTGAACGTATTTACGGGATACTTCTTAACACAGGAATGTACCAAGATGGGCAACATGGACAAAGAAGGTGGCAGCATCGTCTTTTTCTCATCGGTGGCAGGTAGCTTTGGAGAGGTGGGCAAGTCAACCTACGGCATGACCAAGGCTGCCTTGCTGAACCTATCGAAGCACTTGGCCTGTGAGTTGGCCCGCAAGAATGTGCGTGTCAACTCCATCTCGCCCGGTGTCATTGAGACTCCCATCAACATGAATCTGCCCCACATGAAAGACCCCGAAAAGCGTGCTATACTCGAAGCCCAGCACCTGTTAGGTTTGGGTGAGACCGCCGACATTGCCAACGCCTGCATCTATCTGTTGAGTGATGCCTCGAAATGGGTGACAGGAATCAATCTATTTGTGGATGGTGGGTTTACTGCGAGATAAAGATTTAGCAGTGTGCATGGACAATGCTTTATCTCATGAAAAAAGTATAGGTCATTAATATACACGACGTTATTCTACTTTACAATACTTCGTTTAATTATTTTAATGAATAAACCTTTAATTCTTCATACCGCCTGTTACAAAGGCATCCCTTGGGAAATACTTAAAAGTGCTGTTCCCAAAGGGTTCGAAGTAAAGACACTTGATGAGTTGAACTATGATTGCCTTGCACGCGAGGCAGTCAATGCCGACTATCTGCTGGTCAGTGGACGTCTGCCGATTGATGAAGGCGTTCTTTCTGCTGCAAAGCATCTGAAAATGATTCAACGCACAGGTGTGGGTACCGAGATGCTGGATATGGAAGCTATCAAGCAACGAAACATTCCAGTGTATGTCAATGCGGGTGTGAATGCACAAAGCGTGGCGGAGCATACGCTTACATTAATTCTTGCCTGTCTGAAACGATTGCCACAGATCAACCAGCAGACCCATCAGGGCGTATGGAAAAAGCAACAAGTTGGTGTGACCACTCGTGAACTTAAAGGCAAGACCGTTGCCTTAGTTGGAATGGGTAATATCGGTCGTTTGGTAGCTCAAATGCTGCAAGCATTCGGCGCAAACATTATTTATACCGATATAGTAAGGCAATCTGCCGAAACAGAGCAACGTCTTGGACTGGCTTACTATGATAGTTTTGATGCTATGCTGCCTATGGCTGACATTTTGAGTTTCCACTGCCCGCTTGTTAGGGAGAATACCGAAATTCTTAACCAACGCACACTGCCATTGATGAAGCAGGGTGCCATTGTGGTAAACACAGCTCGTGGCAAACTGATCAATCCTGATGATTTATACGTGGCGTTGAAGTCAGGACGACTGTCATCTGCCGCTCTTGACACCCACTACGAAGAGCCTATCAAGGAAGGCTATAAATTAGCTGAATTAGACAACATAATTTTGACCCCTCACATTGGTGGATTAAGCTATGAGGCTTTCGAAAGCATGATGGTTGGTGCGATGGAGAATATAGCTGCTTTTGAAGCCAGTCGCCTGGAAGAAATTGCTGACAAGAGGTTGTTTTGAGTAATGATGAATATAACTGATTCGTTTGTTGACCACCTTTATGCAATGGCAAATGAAATATTGCCAGAGCGGGTCAAAGAACAGGCAGCGTTGTGCGCCATTGACTATTTGGGCTGTGCAGCTGCTGGTTCAAAATTAATGGCTGCAAAAAACTTACAGTTCCTGAACGTGGTAAAAAAGCAAGTTGGAGAAAGTGGTGTGATAGGAACTGATTATAAAACAAGCTTGCACAATGCAGCATTCCTCAATGCCATGAACGCCCATGCCACCGAGCTTGACGATGGACATCGTTTGGGTATGATTCATCTTGGAGCCTCCATCTTCTCGGCACTGATGGCGGTGGCCGAATTGGAAAATATATCGAAAGAGAATGTGCTTCAAGGTGCTGTTGTCGGCTATGAGGCGGCGGTGTTGACAGCCATGGCCATGCAACCTTCACACAAAGTGCGTGGTTATCATACCAGTGGCACTTGCGGAACTATCGGTTCGGCGATGGCTATTGCTGCAGCCATGCGTTTTACGAAAAACGAGATGAAGAGTGCCTTGTCAGCTGCCACTGCGGGTGCTGCAGGACTGTTGGAAATGCAAGAAGATGATTCGGAACTAAAACCATATAATTTGGCACATGCGGCCGTGGCTGGCATTACGGCAGCTTATGCAGCCAAGGCTGGCTACACCGGTCCCGCCGACCCATTGGGCGGCAAACGTGGTTTGTTGGCGGTAATGAGCGAGAAAGCTAAAACAGAACTGCTTACACAATTTGATTCCAATCATTACGAAATTGAACGTATCTATCGTAAACCATACGCTGCTTGCCGCCATTGTCATCCAGCAATAGAGGCAGCATTGTCCATCAAACATCAATATGGTTTAGCGCCAAAGGATATTGCGGCAGTTCAAGTGGAGACTTATAAATTGGCAGTAGGTGGTCATGACCACAAGGACATACAAGGTGTTGCCTCTGCCAAATTGAGTACACCTTTCAGCGTGGCTTTGGCTTTGGTAACCGATAAGGCTGGAATAGATGGCTTTAACCTCGTCACTATTGAAGACAAGACCATCTTGAACTTGTGCCAGCGGGTTGAAATTGTGTCAAACGAAGAATTGACCTCCTGGTCGCCTCAAAAGCGAGCTGCCATTGTGCATATAACCACCACGAACGGTAATCACTATTCGTGTGAGGTTGATTACCCTAAAGGGGAACCTGAGAACCCAATGTCAAAACAAGAGGTGATAGAGAAATACAAAGGATTGGCTAGTTTTGCAGGAATGGGTGATAATCAAATTGATAATTATAGTAGATACGTGTTAGTATGAAAATACTGTTTCTCTCAGCATACGGCTTTCCAGAACAAGCCGCAAGTAGTTATTTAGGAGCAAATCGCAGTCAAGCTTTTGTTGATGCAGGGTTCAAGATGGTGACATATATTCCCACTCCAACCCGTGGAGTTACTCCCGAAGTACGAAAAAAGTATAAGAAAATCAAATATGAAGAACGGAGAGGCGGAATATCTGTAATTCACCGTTTTTCTATGTTTGGTGAAGGGAAAAACCCAATCCAACGAGCATTGCGCTATATTTTGTGTGCCATAAAGCACTTTAACCGTGGTGTCTTTGCCAAAGATGCACGTTCTTGTAATGTAATGTTGATATCCAGCACACCTCCTATACAAGGAGCTATGGCAGCTATGGTGAAAAAGTGCCGCCGCGATCACATCCCTTTCATTTATGTGCTCCAAGACATCTTCCCAGATTCCCTCGTGGGCACAGGTATGACCCATAAGGGTTCCTTGCTATGGAAAATCGGCCGTCGCATCGAGAATTTCACTTACAACAATGCCGACAAAATCATCGTCATTTCGCAGGACTTCAAGCGCAACATCATGGCCAAAGGCGTGCCTGAAGAAAAGATAGAGGTTATTTACAACTGGGTGGACCAGAACGCTGTGGTGGATGTGCCTCGCGAGCAGAACAAGCTTTTTGCCAAATACAATCTAGACCCCTCGAAGTTTTTTATCACCTATTCGGGCAATATCGGGCTCACCCAAAACATGGACATGCTCCTTGCTGTGATGGAAGAACTGAAGACCGAGGAACCTGATGTGCGATTGGTACTCATTGGCGAAGGGGCTTATAAGGCACAGGTGGAGAAAATTGTGGCTGAGAAAAACCTTTCCAATGTCGTCATGCTGCCTTTCCAACCATACGAGGACATCGGCCATGTGTTCAGCTTGGGTGATGCCGGTCTGGTGATCAGCAAACCTGGAGTGGGCGAGAACAGTGTACCATCTAAGACTTGGAGCATCATGAGTGCTTCAAGACCTGTGTTGGCTAACTTCGATGAAAACGAGCTGAAGGAGATTGTGGATGGTACTTCGGCAAGCTCAACGACTGGAAAACCTTGCGGCATCTTCACCAAGGCGGGCGACAAGGAGGCTTTTAAAGAGGCCATCCTTACGTTGTATAACAACCCCGAGTTGTGTAAAGAATATGGCCGTAACGGCCGCCAGTTTGTGATGGACAATCTCACGAAAGAAGTGGGCACACAAAAATATGTCGATGTGATTAAATCAGTAGTTAAAAAATGAATATGAAATTAAGAAACATACCTTTCTCGCCTCCTGACATGACGGAGGCGGAAGTTGCTGAGGTTCGCGAAGCAATTCTATCCGGTTGGATTACCACTGGGCCAAGAACGAAGAAGTTGGAACAGCAGATTTCGGAGTTTGTGCATACAGATAAGACGGTGTGCTTGAACTCTGCCACAGCTTCAATGGAGATGGTTCTGCATCTGCTTGGCATCGGCCCGGGTGACGAGGTGATTGTGCCAGCATATACTTATACGGCCACAGCATCTGTTACCCAACATCTGGGTGCCAAACTGGTGATGGTGGACAGTCAAAAGGATAGCGTGGAAATGGATTACGACCAGTTGGAGCAAGCAATCACTGAAAAGACCAAAGTGATTGTTCCCGTTGATATTGCCGGCATTGTGGCTGACTATGACCGTGTGTATGAGATTGTGGAGCGCAAAAAGGCTTTGTTTCATCCTTCCAACGCTTTACAGGCTAAGTTTGGGCGTATTATTGTTTCAGGCGATTGTGCTCACTCATTTGGTGCTCATCGTAAAGGCAAAATGGCTGGGGAGATTACTGACTTTTCTTCTTTCAGTTTCCATGCGGTGAAGAACTTTACCACTGCTGAAGGTGGTGCCATGACATGGCATTTGCCTTTTGGCGATGAGGTTGTGCCGGTCAATGTGGATTACATGTCTACAGTACCCAAGAAGGAAGGGGAGACATGGAATGAACTGCTATATAGGATTTCTCAGTTGTTTTCTTTGCATGGTCAAAACAAAGACGCTTTGGCTAAAACAAAGCTCGGTTCGTGGGAATATGACATTATTGGTCCGTGGTACAAATGCAACATGACCGACATCATGGCATCATTGGGCATCGTGCAATTGGAACGCTATCAGAAACTGCTTGAACGGCGTTACGAGATTGTTGAGAAATACAATAAAGGTCTTGAAGGACTGCCTGTAGCAGTTTTGAACCACCGTGATGCCGACCACTGTAGTTCTCATCACCTTTATTTGGTGCGTTTGTTAGGCAAGACACGTGAAGAGGTAAACAAAGTGATAGAGCAGATGGCTGAACGCGGAATTGCCACTAACGTCCACTACAAGCCACTTCCTATGATGACGGCATATAAGGCTCTTGGTTTTGACATCGCCAATTATTCAAATGCCTATCATCTATTTGAGAATGAGATAACGCTGCCACTGCATACGAGGTTGAGCGATGAGGATGTGGAATATATCATTCAGAATTTTGTGGAAATAATAAAATAAGCAACTATACATTTATGAAAACAGCATTAATCACCGGTGTGACCGGTCAGGACGGGTCTTACCTGTCAGAGTTTCTATTGGAAAAAGGCTACGATGTCCACGGTATTATCCGCCGTAGTTCCGTCGACTTCCGTGAGAGGATAGCCCACCTTGAGGGCAAACCACATTTTCATCTGCACTATGGCCACATGGGTGACTCCATGAGCCTCATTAAGGTGATTAGCAAGGTGCGCCCTGACGAAATCTATAATCTGGCTGCACAGAGCCACGTACAAGTGAGCTTTGACAGTCCGGAGTTCACTGCCGATGTGGACGCCACAGGCGTGCTTCGTGTGCTGGAGGCGGTGCGTGCAGCGGGTCTGGAAAAGACTTGCCGAGTTTATCAGGCTTCTACTAGCGAATTGTACGGCAAGGTAGAGGAAGTGCCCCAAAACGAGAACACTCCGTTCCATCCTTATTCCCCTTACGCGGTGGCCAAACTGTATGGCTATTGGATTGTGAAGGAGTATCGTGAGGCGTACGACATGTTCTGCTGTTCTGGAATATTGTTCAACCATGAGTCGGAAAGACGTGGCGAAACTTTCGTAACGCGTAAAATCACATTGGCCGCTGCTCGTATCTCACAAGGTTTGCAGGACTGTCTCTATCTCGGCAATCTTGACAGCCTCCGCGACTGGGGCTATGCCAAGGACTATGTGGAATGCATGTGGCTCATCCTCCAAAACGACAAGCCAGAGGACTTTGTCATTGCCACGGGTGTGCAGCATAGCGTTCGTGAGTTCACAGAGCTGGCTTTCCATCATGCGGGCATTGAGCTCAAGTTCGAAGGCAAAGGCATTGATGAGAAGGGTGTCTGTGTGAAAGGTCCCGAAAAACTCGTTGGAAAGACATTGGTCGCCGTCAGTAAGGACTTCTACCGTCCGACAGATGTCGTTAATCTTTGGGGTGACCCGACAAAGGCCAAAGCCAAGTTGGGCTGGAATCCGAACAAGACCAGTTTCGAGCAGCTGGTGAAGCTGATGGTAGATAGCGACATGGCTAAAGTGGCCGCCGAAGGTGCCGCAGCGAAGGTGAGGATGAACTTAGCCGAGTATTTGGAAAAAGGTATTGTTAAATAATCATTATAATCATGTTAGACAAGAATTCAAAAATTTATGTTGCTGGACATACGGGCTTGGTGGGTTCGGCAATTTGGAATAACCTGAAAAAACGTGGATACAACAACCTAATTGGTCTGACTATTCAGGAGATGGATTTAACGAACCAGGCTGCCGTGAAGGAGTTTTTCGACAGAGAAAAGCCCGATGCCGTGGTATTGGCAGCAGCTTTTGTTGGTGGTATTATGGCGAATTCGCTGTATAGGGCTGACTTTATCATGGTGAATATGAAGATTCAGTGTAACATCATCAGCGAAGCTTATGCTCATGGGGTTAAGAAACTTCTTTTCTTAGGTAGCACCTGCATCTATCCCAAAGAGGCTCCTCAGCCAATGATTGAGGACTATCTGCTTACGGGTCCGCTGGAGTACACGAATGAGCCGTATGCTATTGCAAAGATTGCTGGTTTGAAGATGTGCGAGAGCTATAACTTGCAGTATGGTACCAACTTTATAGCCGTGATGCCTACTAACCTCTATGGTCCTAACGACAACTTCCATTTGGAGAACAGCCATGTTATGCCAGCCATGATGCGTAAGGTGTATCTGGCTAAACTCATTCATGAAGGCGCTTGGGATAAGATTGCTATCGACCTGAATAAGCGTCCCGTTGAGGGCGTAACCGGTTCGGCTTCAAAAGAAGAAGTGTTGAAAGTGCTGGCCAAATATGGCATTTCTGATAATAAGGTGGTGCTGTGGGGTACTGGCACTCCTCTTCGGGAATTCCTGTGGAGTGAAGAAATGGCAGATGCCTGTGTGCATATCTTGATTAATGTGGACTTCAAGGATGTGATTGGAATCGAGAAGTATTCCAGTGTGCATTATGGCAATGCCGCTGACGGTGTGGTGGACAGAGATCATACCTCAGGACGTGGAGGCGCCATTCCTTCATTAGGTGAGATCCGTAATTGCCACATCAATGTGGGTACAGGTAAGGAGCTTACCATTCGTCAGCTTTCTGAACTGGTAGTGAAAGCCGTGGGCTTTGAAGGCGAAGTGGAGTTTGATGCTTCCAAACCAGATGGCACCATGCGCAAGATGATTGATGTGAGCAAATTGCATTCCCTTGGTTGGCATCACAAGATAGAGATCGAGGAAGGCGTGCAAAAACTGTTTGACTGGTACAAGGAAAGCCTTAATGCCTAAATCCATTTCACAAACAGGGTTCAATTCTCAACGGATTTACCTTAAAACTATACGAATAATCTATTAAGCCAAACAGTATGCGAAACAACCATATCGTAATCATGGCTGGTGGCATAGGTAGCCGTTTCTGGCCGTTAAGTACTCCAGATTATCCCAAACAGTTTATCGATATCTTGGGCTGTGGCCGCACTTTAATTCAACTCACAGTTGATCGCTTCAAAGGTATTTGTCCGATGACCAACTTTTGGGTGGTAACTAATGCGGCTTATGTAGAAATTGTACGTCGTCAACTGCCCGATATTCCTGAGACCCATATCCTTGCTGAACCTGCTGCACGTAATACAGCTCCTTGTATTGCTTGGGCTTGCTGGCGCATCAAGGCGGAAGATCCTGAGGCCAATGTGGTGGTGACTCCAGCTGATGCAGTGGTAATGAACCCCGAAGAATTCAGGAGGGTAATAAAAAATGCGTTAGGTTTCACTTCTGAGAGCGATGCCATCGTCACTATCGGCATCAAACCTTCAAGACCAGAGACGGGTTATGGCTATGTGGAGTCGGCGGATGCCATTAAGGGAGAAATTAGGAAAGTGGCAGCCTTTAAGGAGAAACCAGCATTGGAAGTCGCTGAATGTTATGTAAAAGCGGGTAATTATCTTTGGAATGCCGGTATCTTTGTGTGGAATGTTAATACCATTACTGCGGCAATACAAACCTATAAACCGAACATTGCTGCCGCCATGGAACGAATGAAGACCGCTGATGATGTGAAAGAAATATTTCCTCAATGTGAGAAAATATCCATCGACTTTGCAGTAATGGAACCTGCTGCAGCTGACAATAAAGTATACACCCATCCTGCGGATTTTGGTTGGAGTGACTTAGGTAACTGGGCCTCTTTGTATGACAAGCTTCAGCATGATGCCAACGGCAATGCTTGTGTCGGCAATGTCCATCTGTATGAATGCCATAATTGCGTCGTGCACACAGAAGATGCCAAGAAAGTGGTACTTCAAGGCTTGGATAATTACATCGTTTCAGAAAAAGGAGGAAGAATTCTTGTCTGCAAACGTAGTGAAGAGCAACGAATCAAAGAGTTTTCGGCCGAGTAACTAACCTTCAATATTAAACCAAAAAGCGGATTCGACCCAGGTCGAATCCGCTTTTTTTGTGTCTACTCATTCCCCAACTCGAATCCGCATCCCATCCGAATAAGCGCTGAACTCCGGCGCATACTGGCATTGGATCAAGGCGTAGCCGTTGTTGAGGTGGCCTTCCTTGGTCACGAACATACTGTATTCCAACTGGTGCGTGCCCTTGGGCAGATGCTCGATGAAGAATTGCATATCGGTGTCGGTGTTGCTCTGGTAGTAGCTCATTTGGTCGTTGTACTCGTAGCGCGAGATTTGTTCAATCGGCTCGAAACCGGCGGCGCGGAGGTCCTTGACGAAGACGAAACTCATATCCTGCTGGCTGGTGAAGGTGATTTTCACGGTAACTTTATCACCAACTTTGAGCGGCGTTTCGACAGGCTCAACGACCGCAGCCCCCACAGGCCCCTGAGCCTGTCGAAGGGCCGACCCTACAGGAACCAAAACCTTTCCTTTATCAGTTACTTTTTCCACAAACAATTCGCGCTTGATGGTGAAGCCTGATTCGTCGCTCTTCACTTCGTCAATCGGGACGAAATACTGGCGGAACAGGCCGCCCCAAACCAAGTGCGGGGTCGGGTTGTTGACGGTGAGTTGACGCATGTCTTGTGTCACTTCGTTAGCGTTCCAACGGCGTTGGATGAAGCCTGTGCCGGCCACGCCGCCCTCGGTGCTGATGGGTGTGTTGTCGAAGCGCAGGGTGACTTCCTTGCCTTCCTCGAACCAGTCGCTGCCGCGCATCAGCAGGGCGTAGATGGCATCGGCGGTGGAGGCGGAGTTTTCCCATTTGTTGGTCTGCTTTTGGGTGAGCAGCCACACACGCAACTCGTCAATCATCTCCTGGTTCTGGTCGATTTCGGCGAAGGCGGCCATAATGTTGGCGTGGGTGGCGATGTGCGACTCAAACGAGAAGTATTTCTTCGGCCAGTACATCCCGATTTGCTCGTTCTTCTGGGCGCACTCCTTGAAACTCTGAATCATCAGTTTGGCGGTCTTTTCGTTGCCGTTGCGGTAGAGCACCAAGGCACCTTTCGAGCGTTGGTTGAAATTGAACGAAGTCCATTCCTTGTCAAGGCTACCGAGATAGTATTTCTTCGCCGTGGCAAAGTCCTTGTCGGAGTTTTGCTCCTTGAAGAAACTCAAGGCATAGAGTTCGTTCAAAGTGCCGGAGCCGATGGGCCAGTCTTTTCCTTTGCTGTAACGCTTCATTTTGCGGTAGGTCTCGGCCACCTCGTATTCGAGGTAACGCACAGCCTTGTCGCAGATGCTTTGAGCGGTGTTTTGGTCGGCCTTGCTCAACGAGCTCCACGCGCCCATTTTCTGCAACTTGCCGAAGCCGCTCAAAATGTAGGTGCTGATGTAGGGACTCTCGGGCATACCGTCCATCCACGGCCAGCCACCGTTGTATTTCTGCTTCTGCGCGATGAGTTTCAGTGCGTTGGTTTGCTGGTTACGGATGGTGTTCACCTCGAAGAGTGTGGCGATACGGCTGCGCTGCTCGGTCTCACTCTTGGCCTCGAGGACCCACGGCGTTTCTTGCAGCATGATGGCCTTTAGGTCTTGGTCTTTCTCAAGTTGCGAAAGCAGGGCATCAGGCGTTTCGATTTGCCATTTCTTGATGTAATTCAAGAGGTTCGGAATGTGGTCGGCGATGTAGGACGAGAGCGTGTTGGCGTAGAACACGTAGAAAGCGGTCTCGGCACGGTTGGTGCTGACGTTGGCCAAATAGGGCAGGGCTTGCACGGCGTACCACACGGGGTTGGTGCTGAAGTTCAAGGTCAGGCTGTAGTCGCGCTCGTTGCTGTCGGGGTTGGCGATGGCTTCAAAGTCGAAGGTCTTTTCGGTCTCGGCCTTCACGGTGATGGGCAGGGTTTGCGTCATAAAGATTTCGCTACTCAACACGGGCAGGAGGTGCTGCTCGGCATCGCTGAATTGTCCCGCGTAGGCGGTGAAACGGAAGGCCAAAAGGCTCAAATCATACTGTCCCTTCACTTTCCAGCGTACTTCCTTGCTGCGACCGGGCTGTATGGTTTCCATCGGGATTGTGGCGTTGGAGACAATCATATTAATGGGTTTCATCGTGCCCGCATCAAAAATCTCAAGTTTCGCTTGTGGCGTGACAGGTTCGTCGCCCGTGTTGATGACGTTGGCCACAAACCAAAGCTCATCGTTGTCGTACATATAGCGCGGCATGTCGGCCATAATCATCACAGGCTTGGAGGAGGTGAAGGTGTAGTCCTTGCTACCCGTCTTGCGGTCTTTGGTGTAGGCCATCAGCATCAGGCGCCAGCGCGTGAGGGCGTCGGGCATGGTGAAGCTGAAGGTCGCGCTACCGTCATTGTTGGTGCGTAGCTGCGGGAAGAAGAAAGCCGTCTCGTTGAAGTTCTCGCGGAGGGTGGGCTCGGCGAATTCTTCGGTTTTTTCGTTCTGTCCTTCTGATTCATAAAGATAAACGCCTTCTTGTTTCGTTATTTCGACCATTTCTTCATCCGCAGCATTTTGTGCCACCAAGGGAATTTCATAATTCACTGCATTGGAGGACTTTTCCAATACTGCACCAGTCATCATAGGTGCTGATTCCTCAACATAATCATAAAGCACACGCCCACCTTTTCTATAACGGCGTGCGCTGAAGACATATCCAAAATCGAAGAAAGGCGCATCCGAGGGCAGGCTGAAGTTGAAGAGTTCTATGAATGTAAAGTAATCCAAGCCCGTGTTGGACGAGGTAAAACCATGTCTGTCGGTGCCGAAACCATTAGCATAAATGCCTGTAGGCGACATGTTGAACCACCAATAATTCCTGGCAAACTCGTCCAATGAGGCATCATACATTCCAGCTAGCAAGGCAGCTTCCAAGGGCTTGTCCTTGTAATCGCGGACGGTCACTTCCCAAGTCTCTTCAGCACCGGGACTGAGTTTGTCGCGCACGGTGGCCAATTTCACGTCCAAATCATAGTTGTCGAAAGGCACGGAAATATGATTGTCACCAGTCCTGAAAGCATTTTCCTTCACAAGGACATAACGGAAATTGAGGCCGCCACGGTCGCCTTCGGTCACTTTATAAGTAAAGGTCTGCACGCTGTTGCTGACGATGATTTTCTTGTCCATACGGATTTCGTCGCCGTGGAGCAACTGCACCCAAATCTCCACATCCTTGGCTGAACTGCCGATGCTGAAATGGATTTCGTCGCCGGGATGGGCGGTCGATTTGTCCACATCGCTCCAAACCATAGCGGTATAAGGCATCTTTTTGGCTTCATTCTCGTAAATAGTGAATTCCTCCGTCATTACGGCCAAGGGGTCGTCCAAACTCTTGAGTTCCACGACATAATTCCCAGATTCCAAAATCTTGCCTTCCAAGAACTTGGCCTTGTCGTCCACCATAATTTCAGCCTCATCGACCAAAGTCTTGGCTTGCTTGTCGTAGAAACTATATTCGGGGAAGAGTTTGTTCAATTGTTCATCGCTAAGCAATTGTCGGTCAAGGGCTCCTGGATATTGCATGGCTCCGAAATAGTTGATTTTGGCGAGGTCGTCGTAGCGGTAAATCTTGCGCGAGACGCGGCTCTTGGCGGGCTGCCAACTGAGGTTACTCACGGTGATTTGGTACTTGCCGAGGTCCGATTTCTCGATGGTGTGGGGCAAGTCGGTGCTGATGGCAATTTCGTTGTAGCCTGCACGGATGCTATAGGTGTCGGCATGGGTCTCGCCTTGCTTGCTCGTGGCGGTCACCTCGATTTCGTAGGTGAACATAGGCTGTTTCTCGGGCGCGATGGTCTTGGAAGGCTTCAGGTTGAAAGTGACAGCGAACTTGCCGTTCTCGTCGGTGCGGGCCTTGCCGTGGGTGATTTGCTCGTCATCGACTACTGGGTACCACCACCACCAGCAACGCCACGGGAAGGAGGTCTTTCGGACGACACGATAAGTGTATTCCACATCGTCCAAGCCGAAACCGGCGTAGGCTTTCACGTCGCCGCGCACCGTAACTTCTTGGTTGAGTTTGTATTGTTCTTTCGGCTGTTCAAAGTTGACCTCGAAGGTCGGGCGTTTGTATTCTTCCACGCGGATGGTCACGCTGCCACGGTTGGCATTGAGGTGAAACACACCATTCAGCCTGTCGGTGGGGATGACAAACGAGCCGCTGAACGAGCCGTATTCGTCGGTGCTGAAGTTCGCCGAAGTAATCTCTTGCCAGTTGGCATCGCGGAAAGAAACCTTTTCCGAGTAATTGTTCACAAGGCTCAAGTCCTCACCTTGGCGACATGTTGTAATACCTTGAAAATAAATAGTTTGTCCGGGTCGATAGATGGCGCGGTCGGTGAAGAGTTTCGTTTCGTACACCTCGTTGTTGTTCTTGTACTGCTCATTGAGGCGGAAGTGCCTTTCTGAAAGCAGGTTGTCATCTCCTTTGCGCAGGTTGATGCCAAAAGAGTTGTTGCTGCCCACTTTGCCATCGAGCACGACGCGACCGTTTTTGTCGGACTTCAATGTGCTGATAATGATTGTTTTTTGCTCGCGGGCTTTGTAGTCCCACTCGCGGCGGAAAAGTTCCACGGTGACGTCTTCCACAGTTTTCCCCGTTTTTCGGTCAACGGTCACCACGGTCATTTTTTCGTCCTTTTGGTCAACGATGTAACCGAGGTTGGAGACTTGGAAATTGAGTACCAGCGTCTTATCCTCGCTCTTGATGCCTTGTTTGGTGGTGGCGGTCAGGTAATAGATACCTTCCTCCAAAGCGGGTAAGGCAATCAGGGTGCTATGGCTGCGATAGTCGGTTTCGGCGGTTAAAACGAGCTCCTGCTCCGCAACGGGCAACTTTTTGTTCAATTCCTTGAGCAAATCCTCCTTTTGCATATTGTTCAATTTACTCAATTCTTTCTCGCTGACTTTCACGATTCTATAATAAGGTGCGGTCGTGTTTTTGTATTCCAGCACGGCGGGGATGGCTTCGTTGGGCAGTTGCACTTTGTTCAAAGTAAAGTCGATTTGCGGCTCTTCAATGCGTTTGATGAGGTTTTCGCAGTTTTTCGCGCCCTTCGACTTCGGGAACTTGGCGATGGCCTCTTCGCACATCGTCTTGGCTTTCTTGTAGTTGTCGAAATAGGTGCTATCCTCTTCGTTGTTTTCGTATTGGTTCATCAGGTTCTGCGCCATCAATGCGGTGATTTCTGTCGAAAGCGGATTGTCTTTGTGCTGCATCTTCAGATTCTCCATCGCGGCTTGGTATTGCGTGTAATGGAGAAGGATGCCAAGGGTATTGTTGACGAATTCCAAACGCTTTAAGTCATTGTAAATCAGCACATCCTCGTTCTTTTCCTTAAGGTTGTAGGCAATCAAATCCTGATAGATTTTCAAGCATTTGATGAGCGGGTTGTCGAAATCGCCCAAGTCGGCTTTCACGAAATCCTTGGCAGGTAGCCACCATTTTTCGGTGTCGCCTTCGGCTTGGTCGGCGTTGGCCTCTTCTTGATAGTATTTCGCTACTCGGTGGAACATAAACTCGAACAGAGAAGCCTCATACCCAATGTAATCCGCGTTGTTGTTCGTGTTTTCATACAAGGCCATAAAATCCTCGGTCTTGGCTTTTTTCAGTGCCTCGACGGGCTTCAAGGCTTCGTCATAATGCTGGTTGATGCGCGTTTTGAAACTCTCCTTGTCCCAATATTTCATCTCCACCTTTGAAATATCGCCGTCGATGGGAAGGTTCTCGCTGATGCGCCATTCGTTTTGGTCCAAATACTCGGCGTAGGCCTTGGCGATTTCCTCGTGCAGCAAGGCATTGTGCACTTCGTCCAACTGCCCGATTTTTGTTTCAGCATATTGAATGAAGTGCTGGTCTGGGTCTTCCTCAACGGTGAATTGGAAGATGTTCTGCCGATAGAGCCAGGTCTTCAGCAGTTGGGTTGAGTTGTTGTCCTTCAAGGCCTGTTGCTCGATGGCAACCAATTCTTTTTCAGCCGATTCCGGTAAGTTTTTCTCAAGGTTTTCCTTTACTTTTTTCCACATAGTCTCATAGTTGTTTTTCGGGGTTTGGGGATTGTCGGGAGTTTTGTCAGGCGTAGCAAATGCCAACAAACCGATGGCCACTAAAGCCATAGTCGCGATGATGATGGTGGTGCGTTTCATGGTTGATGCCGTTTTTGAAGAATAACGTAGACTCTGCAAATATCGTGCATTTTTGGGAGCCTTATCGAAAAAAAAGCGTATTTTTGCACACGAAAAAGTTATACTTCATGTGCACCTATAGTATTACACTAAGCGACACTCTCATTGAACAGGCACGTCCCGCCATCGGAGCCGATACCGACATCTCAAAATGGATGCAGCGTCAGATGGAGATGATTTTGATTCGCCTTGCCACCACTACGCAACGTGATTCAAAAGACACCACAGAGCACTATGCACCAGATTTGGAGGCCATACTTGCAATGCCGTTGCTTGACGATTCAGAGGTGGGTCTCGATGGCGAGTATGCACGAATCGACTACCTGAAAGAAAAATACGCCTTATGACAAGTGTTTTTCTCGATACCAATGTGTTGCTTGATGTACTGCTCCATCGCGAACCGTTTGTACATGATTCGGCACATGTACTGAACATGGGGTTCAAAGGAGAGATTGCGTTATATTCCACTCCACTTTCGTTTTCCACTTGTTTGTTTGTGGCGCGCAAGAAGTTGGGGTATGACAACGCACTGGATGCATTGAAGATTTTAGAACATCATATTGGTATCGCCACCATGGATTCCATTCAACTCCATGAGGTGCTTTATGCTGTTGCTCCCGATTTTGAAGACATGTTGCAATACCATGCAGCACTGGCTGCTGGATGTAGTCATATTGTAACACGAAATGAGCGGCATTTCCCGCAAAGCGGAATCATTGTGTTATCTCCGACTGATTTTATGCAGTTATCCCTTGAATGAATGCATAAAATTGCATCACAAATCATCTGCAAATTCTGCTGGATTTTAAGTACCTTTGCACCCGCAAAACACAAAATAAACGAGAGACCAAATGAACGAATTTGATAAATATAAGGGAGACTTTGAGTCACTCGTTGGAAAGATTCAGTCGACGAGCAGTGCTTTACAAGAGGATGCCCGACTTGTCATCAATCGGAATGTGACGACACGAGCTTGGCTGACAGGCTTTTATATTGTGGAATACGAACAACACGGCAACGACAGGGCAAAGTATGGTGAGGGGCTGTTGAAGCGTCTGTCGGAAAGACTAAAAGACAAAAGTTGGAGCCAGACAAACTTAAAAAACGCCCGTGCTTTTTACTTGACTTTCCCAGAAGTTTCACAACCAGTGTTACACTATCTGATGCAGCGTTTCGGAAAAAGTCAGGCAGTGACTGACCTTTTTCTATTACCTGATTCTCAAATGCTTACAAAAAGTCAAGCACTGCCTAACTTTTCTCAATATACGCATGAACAGGCGAAAATATCTTATGACGGATTCGCCATGATGACTCCCCAAGGTGAAGTGATGCCAGTGCCACAAATGGTGTTTGACAGGCTATCATATACACATATTGCCATATTGGCCTATATAGACGACCCTTTGAAACGTGCATTTTATGCTATTGAAGCCATGCGTGGACCATGGAGTTATAGAGAATTACAACGTCAGATAGACTCCAACTACTTTGAGCGTAGTGGCTGGAGCAAAAAACCGGAAATGCTGGCAAACAAGGTGAATGAGAATGTAGAAAAACCTTCGTTCCGTGAGGAACTTAAGTCACACTATGTCTTTGAGTTTTTGGGACTTGCAGCAAAGAATGTCGTAGAGGAAGACGAACTCGAACAGGCTCTCATTGACCATTTGGAGGAGTTTATGCTTGAATTGGGTATGGGTTTCTGTTTGGAATCAAGGCAAAAGAAACTGCTCATCGATGACCGCTATTTCAAGGCAGATTTGGTGTTTTATCACCGTATCCTGAAATGCCATTGCATCGTGGAATTAAAAGCGCATCGGCTTGATTATGCTGATATGGCACAACTCAACATGTACATCGAGTACTATCGTCGCCACTATATGCAACCTGACGACAATCCACCTGTCGGTTTGTTGCTTTGCACAGAATACGGTCAGGAAATGGTGGAATACGTGGCTCCAAACATCGACCCCAACGTTTTCGTAGCCCAATACGAGCTTCAATTGCCGAGTAAGGAAAAGATAAAGGAATTCCTGATGAAGGAGAATAAGGGGTGATACAGAATACTATTATAGCCGTGAAAACCATAGATCAAATCAAATCCCCCATCGCTGCCGAATTGCAGCAGTTTGAAACCTTTTTCGGGCAGACTCTGAAAGCCGAAACCGAGCCGATGAATACCATCATGCAGTATGTGCACGAGACGAAAGGCAAACGCCTGCGCCCTATCTTGGTGTTACTCAGCGCAAAACTTTTTGGCGAATCCAACGAGCAGACTTTACGTGCCGCCACCTTTGTGGAGATGGTACACAGTGCAACTTTGATTCACGACGACGTGGTGGACGATGCGGACACACGACGCGGCCAAGCCTCGGTGAAGTCGCACTTTGGCAACCTTTCAGCCGTCCTCGCTGGTGATTATCTTTTGGCCAAGGCCATGTTGCTCATCGCCAACGATACCGACATCCTGAACGAAATGCTAAATACAACCGCCGCCATGAGCGAAGGGGAACTAATGCAGAACCAAAACAATGCCGATTACCTCGACATCATCACCCGCAAGACCGCTCTGTTGATGCGCTCGAGCTGTGTGGCTGGCGCAATGTCGGTCGGGGCCAAGACTGAACAAATCCAACAAATTTCCGATTTTGGCCTCAACTTTGGCATCCTTTTCCAGTTGCGCGACGACATGCTTGATGGCGAAAACATGGAAATCGCACATTCATTGCTGCCAGACTATTTGGAAAAGACATTACAATCGTTAGAAGGATTCGAAAACCATGGAATCGTTAAAGTCTTCAAGGAACTGACTCTGTTTTGCGCGGAGCGAGAAGAATAACATGTACCCCAAAGCGTCATTGCAAGAAAATTCCTACTTTTGCGCTTTGATAACAAAAAGACAAAAAGATGAAAATCGCAGTGGTGGGAGCCACCGGATTGGTCGGCTCGAAGATGCTTCAAGTGCTTGATGAACAACGGGTTCAGATGGACGAGCTGATTGTGTCCGCCTCGGAACGTTCCGTAGGCAAGGAAATTGTTTTCAAAGGCAAGGCACATAAAGTGGTCAGCGTGGACGAGGCCATCAAACAACGCCCCGACATCGCCATTTTCTCAGCGGGCGGGGCGGCTTCCAAGCAATACGCGCCTCGTTTCGCCGAACAGGGCACTTTCGTCATCGACAACAGTTCGGCGTGGCGAATGGAAAAGGATGTGCCGCTAGTTGTCCCCGAAATCAATGCCGACACAATCACCAACGACACCAAAATCATCGCTAACCCCAACTGCTCCACCATCCAAATGGTGATGGCTCTTGCCCCAATTCACAAGGCCTTCGGCATCAAACGTTTGGTGATTTCAACCTACCAAAGCGTGAGCGGCAGCGGAATTAAAGGCATTAATCAACTGAACTGTGAGGAAATAAAATACTCCCAGCTGATAAACCAAAATCTGGATTGCTTCGTTCCTCGCAATGACGCAAAGCGGCAGAAAACTGACAACTCCCAACTCTCAACTCCCAACAACTCTCAACTCTCAACTCTTAACTCTCAACTCACAAACGCCTATCCCCATCAAATCTACCGCAATGTCCTTCCTCACGCCGGCGATTTCTGCGAAAACGACTACACTACTGAGGAAGAAAAATTGGTGAACGAGACCCGCAAAATCCTACAAGACAACAACATCGCCATTACCGCCACAGCGTGCCGCGTACCCGTCACGGGCGGGCATAGCGAGGCCGTGAATGTGGAAACGGAACGGCCTTTCGAGATTGAAGAAGTCCGCAGGCTGTTGGCAGCCATGCCCGGTGTAGTGGTGCAGGACGACCCCGCCAACAACATTTATCCTATGGCCATTACCTCTTTTGACAAGGACGAGGTCTTTGTAGGTCGCATCCGCCGCGATTTCAGCGTGGCCAACGGCCTGAACCTCTGGATTGTCAGCGACAACATCCGCAAAGGGGCCGCCACCAATGCAGTACAAATAGCTAAGTATATAATTGAAACAAAACTAGTTAATGCAGAATGAAGAATGTAGAATGAAGAATGACGCGAAGCACTGCTGGGCTTTGCCCCATTCTGCATTCTTAATTCAACATTCTTAATTTACAAATGAAAGTCTATAGAAACATAATAGAAGCCCGCAACATCCCCAACGCTGTGGTCACCATCGGCACTTTCGACGGCGTCCATCTTGGGCATCAGGCCATTTTCAATAAGATGAAAAGTTTGGCGCAAAGCGTTGGAGGACAAACGGTTGTGGTCACTTTTCAGCCTCATCCGCGTCAAGTGCTCAACATTGACAGTTCCAACTTGCGTTTTCTCTGCACGCCCGAGGAAAAACTCAAGAAATTTGAAGAGTTTGGCATCGACAATGTGCTGATTATCAACTTCACCAAGGAGTTTTCGCGCACGCCCTCCGAGGTGTTCATCAAGGACTACATCATCGACCACATCAAGCCCGCCTATATCGTAGTGGGCTATGACCACCATTTCGGCAAAAACCGCATGGGCGACTTCAGTCTGCTCAACGATTTGAAGCGAAAGTATAACTTCAAGGTGGAACGCATTGCTGCTCAGGATGTTGAGAACATCGCCATCAGTTCCACGAAGATTAGGAATGCCTTGGCCGTGGGCAACGTGAAAAGCGCCAACCGACTGTTGGGCTACACTTATTCCGTTACCGCTGAGGTAGTGGTGGGCAACAAGATTGGGCGCACCTTGGGTTTCCCCACCGCCAATCTCGAACTGCCTCGTGAATACATGCTCATCAATCGTGGCGGTGTGTTTGCCTGCCTCGTCGATTATAACGGATTGACCTACAAGGCAATGGCCAACATCGGACATCGGCCAACCATCGGCGACCGTGGCGAAGACCAGCCTATTATCGAAGTGAACCTCTTCGACTTTGACGGCGACCTTTATGGTAAGAAAATCCGTGTCCGTTTCATCGACCGCATCCGCGACGAGGTGAAATTTGACAGTTTGGACGAACTGAAAGCCCAACTCGAACAAGACCGAGATAACGCTTATAAACTATTGGAGAACATTAACTTATAAATTTTCACAAAACTTGCAAAACCCACAAAACCACATTTGTATGGCTGGCGGCACGCAACCGCTTGCCGACGGAAAGCAAGCCGATTGGCGTGCTTCCCACACTCAGAAAAAAGTTTTGATAGTTTTGTAGGTTTTGTGACGTAAAAAATGAAAATCCTACTTTTGGTCATCGGCAAAACGGATGAAGACTACCTCATCACTGGCATCAAGAAATATGTCGGGCGATTGGGGCATTATGCCTCTTTTGAGATGAAGGAAATCCCCGACCCGCGCAACCGCAAGACCCTCAGTGAGGAACAACAGAAAACCGCCGAAAGTTTCTTGATTCTGAGCCAGTTGCAGCCCTCCGACCAAGTCATTCTGTTGGACGAAAACGGCAAGCAGTTCACATCTATGAATTTTGCCGAAAGCCTTGAAAAACAGATGGCCTCGGGCGCAAAACGACTCGTTTTCGTCATCGGCGGGCCATACGGCTTCGCGCAAGAGGTGTACGACCGCGCCAACGCGAAAATGTCGCTCTCGCCCATGACCTTCAGCCACCAAATGGTACGACTTATCTTTGTCGAACAGCTTTACCGCGCCTTCACCATCCTGAAAGGCGAACCTTACCACCATCAATAATAAAACTGTAATAAAATCGTTATGTCACAAAACTATCAAAACCCTCAAAACCAAATTTGTATGACAGGCGGCTCGCAACTGCTTGCCACCGGAAAGCAGCCGGTTGGCGTGCTTTCCAACATCAACCTGAAGTTTTGTTCGTTTTGAGTGTTTTGTGAGAAAAAAGAAAACCATGAAAGCAATAAAAAACATTCTAATCATTTGTGCAGCAATATGTTGCTTCGCCTCCTGCAAGAAAGAAGTCGACATGACCCTTGTGCAGAAAACCGTCTATGAAAACACCGACATCTCACTGTTTCATATCGATGACGCATGGGACGTCACCTTCGTCTATGACAGCCTGAAATCATACGTGGAACTGGAATATTCCGCCTATTTGGAAGAACACGTTTCGGTCTGGGATACAAACGGTTGGCTGGACATCGGGTTCAAAGGGGCGGTTTACAAACAGCCAGGGTCGGTTTTCAAGGCAAAAGTGCATACTTCAGAAAGAGAACATCTTTACATTAAGTCCGATAACGCCTCTGTCATCACTATGGAAGGGCTTTTCGAACTGGAAGATGGCATAAATCTTGAGTTGCACAACGGTTCTGTTTGCAACGGTTTAGAAGTCACTACCCAATTGTGTGACATCACTTTAACCTACGATTCGCACATTTATGGCGTAAACTTTAACGGAGCAAATTGCACTGTTTATACAACTACAAGGTCTTCCTGCAAGGGCTATTTCAATATCGAGCAATCATTCACCACGGATGTGGTCATTTCCTCGCAACTTATCGTTTTTGGCGGCTCGATGCCCTCGGCATCCATTGAGGTCAAGGAGGCAAGCACTATTAATATGGTTCAGGCTGAAGTTGAAGACATGAGCGTTCATTTGGATGGTGCGTCGGAGGCCACCGTGAACGTTACGGAAACTATGAACGGCTTCGTTTTATCGGGTTCCACCTTGTATTACAAGGGTCATCCGCAAATCAATGTCGACTGTTCGGACGATTCACTAATGATTCCGCTTTGATTTTGGCCTAAAATTTGCAAGATTCACGGTTCACATGCAAAATCAAAACGAATAATTACTAATTTTGTCAAAAATTTCAAGCAATGAAAAAAACTGTTTTGTTCCTCGTCGCCGTCTTGTTTGCGACCGTCACTTTTGCCCAAATCGAGGTCGAATCCAAACTGCCCATCGACCCAAAAACGGAAAAGATTTGTTTCCGCAAGGTCATCCCAACAGAAGGTTCTCAGGATGAGGTGTTTAACCGCATCTACAGCCAATTTATGAACACTTACTACAAGAGCCCTTCTACCATTTTGCAGCAAAACGACGGGCGCACGATGAAAGGCAAGCACCAGTTCCAGCTCGACAACGGCGACCCCGTGAAGTCGAAGTGGCCCTGGATTACCTACTACTTCACCATTGAGGTGCGCGAAGGCCGTGTGCGCTACACGCTCACCGACTTCATGCAGAAGACCCAAAGCAACCATCCCTGCGAGGAATGGATGAACAAGGAAGACCCTATGTATCAACCTATTTGGGGCAGTTATCTGGATCAGATTGCTGCTTTTGGTGTGGATTGGGGACAAAAGTTTGAGGAGAGTCTCGTCCCCGAAAAAGTCATCGAAGAAGAGGAGTGGTAAACTGAAATGGCAACTCGCGAACGCATAAAAAAAGGCTTCTCGAAACTTCTCAAGGAGGAGAAGTTGAAACTGATAGCCAACTACTTCGAGAACCCCGGAGAGGTCGTCAGCCTGCTGAAAAGCTACTGGCACTCCGACTCGAAGCAGCAGCAACTTTTTGACGAGTTCAGCGAGAACACCATCACCAATTTCTTCATCCCTTACGGCATTTCGCCCAACGTGACCATCAACGGCAATGATTATGTCGTCCCGATGGTCATCGAGGAAAGTTCGGTAGTGGCGGCGGCCTCGGCTGCGGCCAAGTTTTGGGGCGAAAGAGGCGGTTTCCATGCCGAAGTGATTGACGTGCGCAAGGTCGGGCAAGTGCATTTCGGTTGGAGCGGCGACAAGGAAAAACTTTTTGCGCTGTTCCCCGAAATCGAGAAACGCCTGTTGGCCGACACCGACAGCATGACAGAGAAAATGCGCAAGCGTGGCGGCGGCATCCTTGGTATGCGCCTCATCGACTACAGCGCACAAATCCCTGACTATTACCAAATTCGCGTAGAGTTTGGCACGGGTGACGCGATGGGTGCCAACTTCATCAACTCCGTTTTGGAGCAGTTTGGCCACAGCTTGCAAGACTTCTTCGCCGAGCGCAGCGACCTTTCCGAGGACCTTCGCAAGGTGGAAATCATTATGACCATCCTCTCGAACAACACGCCCGACTGTCGTGTGAAGGTTTGGGTGGAATGTCCTGTCAACCAATTGGATGGCATCGACGAACATCTCTCAGGTGCCGAATACGCCAAGAAATTCAAGAAGGCCGTCGACATTGCCCACATCGACACCGACCGCGCCACGACGCACAACAAAGGCATCTACAACGGCATTGATGCTGTGGTCATCGCCACGGGCAACGACTTCCGCGCCGTGGAAGCCGCTGGACATACCTTCGCTTCGCGCAACGGACACTACGAGAGCCTGTCGTCGGTGACGATTGAAAACGGCATTTTCCACTTCGAGTTGGAGGTGCCGATGGCCTTGGGCACCATTGGAGGCCTGACGAGTTTGCACCCTTTGGCCAAGAAAACCTTGGAGCTTTTGGGCAATCCCACCGCCAAGGAACTGATGATGATTGCCGCCACGATGGGTTTGGCCAACAATTTCTCCGCCGTGCGCTCTCTGACCACCAAGGGCATCCAAGCCGGCCACATGAAGATGCACCTCAACAACATCCTCAACCAACTGAACGCCAGCGAAGAAGACAAGAAACGGGCACGGGAATACTTTAAGGACAAGACGGTGTCGTATGCGGCGGTGGAGCAGTTTTTGGAAGCACTCAGAAGATAGTTTTTTCACGCAGAATTATGGGAATTATGAGAAACCTGCTGGACAAAAAAATTGTGTCGCATCGCGATTCTCAAAATTCTGCGTATTCTGCGTGAAACAAAAACACAATTCACTATGACAGAATACAAAAATGACACTTTAAGTTACAAAGTAATTGGTTGCGCTTTAGAAGTTTATAAGACTCTGGGACCAGGATTGTTGGAGAAAGTGTATCAGAAAGCACTTATGAAAGAACTTGAACTCAAGGGCTTAAAGGCCGAAATGGAAGTGCCGGTAAGTATTGTATATAAAGGGGACGAGATAGGAGAAGGATTGAGGTTAGACATTTTGGTTGAAGATCAACTCATCATAGAACTGAAATCTGTTGAAGAGTTAAATCCAGTTCATTACAAACAGTTGACTTCCTATTTGAAACTCACTGGTAAGAAGGTCGGATTGCTTATCAATTTCAATGTGGATGACTTGATGGATGGAATACATAGAATTGTAAACAACTACTGATATGGAAGCAATTTGTCTCACGCAGAATCCGCAGAAATCGCAGAACTTATTAGAAGGCATCTTTTTCACGCAGAATCCGCAGAAATCGCAGAATTTATTAGACGCAAAATTTGCGTCGCATCGCGATTCAAATAATTCACCGTATTCTGCGTGCCTAAAAAAAGCGTCGCATCGCGATTCTCAAAATTCTGCGGATTCTGCGTGTAATAAAAACATCACTTCACCATGATACAAGAATATCATTCCCACGGAAAATTCCTCCTGACAGGCGAATACCTCGTCCTGAAAGGTGCTTTGGCCTTGGCTTTGCCATTGAAATTAGGACAAAGCCTTGAATTAGAGCAACTTGAAACCAATAACGAACAAATCCAATGGAAGGCATGGCGGCCTGAAGGGAGATGGTTTTCCGTGACTTTAAACCGTGAAAATTTGGTGAATTTCTCCACCGATGACCCGGACAAAGCCATGCGGCTATGCCAAATTCTACAGGCCGTCAAGCAACTGAATCCCAAGGCGTTTGAAGGAAACGACATAAAGTTTACCACCCGCCTCGATTTTGACCCGAACTGGGGCTTAGGCAGCAGTTCCACCCTGATTGCCAACCTCGCAAGATGGGCCAAGGTGAATCCTTACGAATTGCTGAAACTGACTTTCGGCGGCTCGGGCTATGACATTGCTTGCGCCACAGCGGATGGACCTATTTATTATCAGCTGGCAGGTCTGGATTGCTTCGTTCCTCGCAATGACGCAAAGCGGCGGTCTGAGCCGACCCCAAAAGTTGACCTTGTAGACTTCAACCCGCCTTTCGCCGAGCATTTCTTTTTCGTCTATCAAGGGCAAAAGCAAAGTTCGTCAAAAGAAATCAAGACGTTTTTGGCAAAGGCTAATCCCACTGATTTACAAAAAGATATTGAGGCCGTTTCGGAAATCAGTCGTGCCTTGCCGAAATGCGAAAGTTTGGATGAGTTCGCCATGCTCATGCAATGCCACGAGCGCATCATCGCCCGCTGCATCGGGCAGGAACCCGTTCAAAAGCGTTTCCCCGACTTCGAGGGTATTTTGAAATCATTGGGCGCTTGGGGCGGCGACTTCATTCTTGCTGCAACGGAATGGCCTGAAAACCAAGTGAAAGAATACTTCAAGGGAAAGGGCTTGGAGGTGGTTTTCGGGTATAAAGACATCGTGAGGTAAATCTTTGGAAAAATTTTCTACTTTTGCCCCCATGAAAATCCATCATATCATAGCAACATCCGTTTGCGCCATACTATTGGCTGCTTGCGGCAAACCTGATCCAACCGCAGAGGTCGGTCGAAGGGTTGAAGATCCGTCACAAGTGGATGCAACCGCCGACAGCCTTCGTGCCGATTCCATCTATAACAAGGCCAATACCCTCTACCAAAATGCCCTGCATTATTGGGATATGGATAGCACTGTTGCTTGTTGCAAAGAATTCTACCAAGTGTTGGGACTATTGGAAGAACGCTTTTCTGTTGATAATCTTCCTGAAAAAGAGCAGCTTACTAAACCCGATAGAAGTATAATCAATCTCCTTCAGAGAACTTATAAAGGCCAGGGGACCCAATATTCGATTTCCTTGTTGCCGGAAGCAACCTCTTATTTCTATCGTCAAGCCTTGGCCATCAATAAGAAATACTCGAACTCGCGCAAATCATTTGGGAGCACTTTGTTTTTGATTGCCTATGGATTCGACATTTGTGACAGTTTTGACAGTGCTTGCTATTACTACGACAGCGCAATAAGATGCTTCGACAATGATTCTTCCGAACTCAATTTCAGGATGTCGGTCTCAAGGAAAGGTATCATCGACTACAAACTTCATCACGATGCTGAACCAGTTATCCGCGACCTGAAATCGCTGCTTCCGCATTGTAGTGAAGTTGACAACCAGGATGTTGAATTGACAATCGGTTGGATTTACAAAGAGGAGAAACAGCTTGATTCGGCGCTGGTGTATCTGAATCGGGCTTATGAGAAGTTTGAACATTCGGGGCTTTCGGACATGACAGCAAAAGCCCAAACGATAGAGTATTTGCACGAGGTTTATGAAGCTTTGGGCGATACAGAAAAGATGAACGAATATGCCCGTCTTTTGGCGCAATATCCTCACGCAAAAGAAGCCTTCGCACCCGTAACATCAGAACTTACCGCATTGTTCAACAACTACATGCTGAAAAAACAAGAAGCCGAAGCCCAACTGAAAAAGCAACAATCGGAACGACAAAACATTTTGGCGGTTGCATTGGTCGTATTGGCGGTTTTGGCTCTTGGGCTTTTGCTCATGCTTATCCACAAGCGGCACAAGCAAGCCGAAGCCAACCTCCGCGAAGAGCACCAACAACAGCGCGAAACTTTCGACCAGCAGCGCGAAGCCTTCAGCCAACAATTGACCGAGGCACAAGCTGCCTTGAAAGAAAAGACTTTTGAGGACTTGCTGAAGGAAGTGAAGTCCCTTTACGGCAAAGGCGGCCATCCGCGCGAGGGCATCTTGGAAGCCTTCAACAAGACATACCCCGATGTTTACGAAAAACTGAAATCCACCCATCCCGACCTGACCGAGCAAGAACGCGATTTGCTTGTGCTCAACTTTCTCAAATTCCGCATCAAGGAAGAAGCCGAGATTTTGGAACTAAGCCAAAACACGGTGATGAAATACCGCTCCGACCTCATCAAAAAGGTGGGGAAAAACCCCGTTTCCGACCTGTTGGAGTGAACAAAAATCTGTATTTGGATTTTTGTAATACACTGTTTTCTAAAGTATTGCAATTTATAAACCGAGAAAAAATCTGTATTTGGGCTTGGAGGTTGATTTTTTAGTGGTTTTTTGTTATAATTTTGCATTGTTGCAAAGCGCGACCGAAAGAACAAATCAATTAAAACTATAACGTCATGAAAAAAAATCTATTCCTTTTGACTTTGTGCCTCATGATGGGCACTGCGGCTTCGGCCTACGATTTCTGCTCGGTCTGCCCGACGGGTCAGACCCTGGCCTATGCCATCGCATCCACCAACCCACCCGAGGTGATGATTGAAACATGTCTCGGCCCTTATTCGGGTGGTGTCACCATCCCCGAAACAGTGAGCATCGATTTCACGGAATATACCGTCGTCGGTATCGGCGAAAGGGCATTTTGGGAAGGCTGCTCGAGTATGAGCTACTCTGGGCCTTTGGTCATTCCCAACACCGTCCGATACATTGGTGCTCGCGCCTTTTGGGACTGTTGGTTCACAGGACCGTTGGTCATCCCGAATTCCGTCGATTACATCGGCGAATGGGCTTTCTATGGTTGCAGGAAGTTCACGAGCCTGACCTTGTCGGAGTCGCTCACCTACATTGAGGAGCACACCTTCGACGAATGCGACAACATGCGCGGCGACCTCATCATTCCCGAGTCGGTGCTCGACATCGCCAGTTGTGGGTTCAGCCATTGCGCTTTCGATGGCACACTTCGCCTGTCGCCCAACATGATTTATGTGTATGGCGACCCATTTTTCGAACTGTTCAATATCACTGCCATCGAGATTCCCGAAGGGGTCGGATATATTGATTGGATGGTATTCGATTTCTTGACCAAGCCGACAGAGCTGGAATTGCCTTCGACCATGATTTCCATAGAAGATATGGCCTTCCGCAATCTGCGAAATCTAAAACAGATGACGGTCAACGCGAGCACACCGCCTTTTATCTGTGACGAAACTTTCCAATATGTGAACCACGGCATTCCCGTTTACATTCCTGTAGGGACTCTCGAAGCCTACCAAAACGCCCCTAATTGGTCGGAGTTCACGAATTTCATCGAGCTGCCGGGTGTCGGCGTCGCCGAGCATGAAGGCACAGCAGCGGTGGCCGTCTATCCCAATCCTACAACCGATTTAGTGATAATCGAAGGCATAGAATCCGCCGAAGTGCAGGTTTGCAACGCCCTTGGGCAGTTGGTGAAGACCGTGCGCGATGCGAATGAAATCAATGTGGCTGGTTTACCCGAAGGCGTTTACTTGCTGCGGATTGCGGATGCGGAAGGAAATATTTACACAAACAAAATTACGGTACGATGAAAAACATAAAGATTTATGCTCTGCTTGCTCTACTGCTGGCAGTGGCGGGCTCGGCGAAGGCACAATCTGATCTGCTTTGGTCAGAAGACTATCAAGTTGGAAACATCAACTACAATTCCAAAACCCCTGTCGTCCGCGGCATTGAGGACGTGAAAGACTACGTCGAAGTGACGGGAGTGACGCTCAACAACGGTGAGACCCTGTTGGAGATAGTCACCTATGACATTGATGGAAACATTGTTTCAACAAAATCAATGGGCACCCATTCATCCTACGAAAAGACGATTGTTGACTACCAGATGGACGGCTTCGATTATGTCTATGTCCTTTGCAATGAGCGACTTGAGTTCTACAAATCGAGGGTTGTCCTCCAGAAATTCAATTTGGATGGCGACTTGGTTTGGGAAGAAACCCTCCAAAACGAGGCTGACACCTCATTCATGGCCCAGTATATAGCTTTGGCCTCCGATGGCCGTTTGGCTTTGGCAATCTACAAGGAATACGATTATCCCGCCCCTGGCGATGATTACATTGTCACTGTCACCGTCCCGCAACTGTATTGCTACGATGCTGACGGCAATCTGTTGTGGCAGAGAGACTTTGATGCCAACGGTGTCATCCCCTTCCTTTATGATGTTTTTGCCATGGACGAAACGCTGCTTTTGTTTGGGGCAAACAGGCATTTGACCAAACTTGATTTCGACAACAACCTGATTTTTGAGGGCACCGCTTGCGACACAAGGGGATTCTCGAATATCCAGTCGACCGCTGACCATCATCTTTTGGTTACAGCAACAATGGCTTATAAAGTTTCCAAAATCGATTCGGAAGGAAACTTGGTGTGGGCACATGATTATGGCACCAATTTGCCCAGTAATGTGTCGGGCGACCGAATTACGGAATGCCTAACCACACCAACAACGATATTCTTACGTTGAAATACAGTCCCGACGGACTACTGCTTTGGGAAAACCGCTATGCATTTGGCGGCAACAACGCCGACATTGGTAATGCACTTTTCGTCAGAAACGGGAATGTCTATGTGGGTGGCGAGAGCCAACGATTGGGCGTGGGGAATGACTACGATTACATCGTGCTCAAATTGGATGCCGCAACGGGCGAAATGACAGGTTGTTATCGTCACGACAGGGACGACCGCGACGATGCCATTTCCTCGGTCTACGTGTTCGACGACGGCAGAGTGGCCATTACCGGACGGAGTGAAGCCCAGTCGGAATATGTGTGGACGACGCAGCTCTTTGAAGATATAACGTTGTACTATCCTTTGATTCCAAAAACAGGCGAGAAGCAGTGGGATATTCGGTTTGATTTCTATTACGGAGATTCGCGATACGAAATCGCGAGACTTGGCGATGAAATTGAATTTGAGGGACAAACCTATAGGGAGTTGACAGTATTATATGATGAGCTGAATTACACAGTGCTATATGGCCTTTTACGCGAGGAAAATAAAAGGGTGTATCTCAGGCGTTGGTCATCAGGGCTTCAGCATTTTATGGAAGAGGAAGTTTATTATGACTTCAATCTACAAGTCGGCGATTGGTTTTCTGTGGGTGACGAAGTGGAACCAGGATTTATCCAAGTGATGGCTATTGAGGAGGTCGTTTTGGAGGACGGCTCGGTACGAAACAAGTATGTGTTCAATGAAGGTTGGGGAGTCAATCCTGAAGAGCCTGAAGTTTGGATTGAAGGCATTGGCAGCTTGTCGGGCATCCATTGGCGGTACATTCCTGGTTGGACGGCAAGTGGTTTTGCTTATTTGCAATGCTATTTCGAGGATGACAACCTCGTTTGGACGGACGGTGAATGTTGGGACGATGTGGAGGAAGTTGTCGTTGAGAGCGTCAGTTTGTATCCCAATCCCGCCAGCGACATTGTTCGTGTTAAAGGCGCAACCGCTATCGAAGTGAAAATTTACAATAGTCTCGGGCAATTGGTGAAGACGGTGGAAAACACAAATGAAATTAATTTGGCGGGCTTGCCGAAAGGTATTTATTTGCTACGCATTACCGATGCGGAAGGGAAAAACCGTGTGGCGCGGGTGATGAAAGAGTAAGAAAAAGTTGTAAAATAAAACAGTAATACGCTAATACTCAAATAAGTAGGTTTTCAAAAGTTTGTAATGCCCGTTGGACTTGAAAAAATGGCGGAAATTTTCTATACTTTTGCGGCATGAATTGCAAGACGAATAACTAACACCTAAAATTAAAGCATTATGAACAACAAAAAAACCAATTTCAGAAGGCTGCTGGTGGTTATGACGGCGATGCTCGTTGGGGTGACATTCATTTCGGTGTCGTGCTCCGTTGATCGTCTTTGCCATTTGGAAGTTGTGATGAAAAACACCTTGCCAATGGAACTGACCATCAAGACAAAGGATTGCAGTTTGGTGACCTCGCAAGATTCATCCTATCACCCATCGCAGACGATTACAATTCCGCCACAAGGAGAGGTTTCGGTGGTTTGGGATTATCGTTATCAGATTAATTATCCGCAATACTTTGACGACAACCAATGCGATTCGATGTGGATTGTTTTCAACGATTCGGTTCAAGTCGTGTTTTCAAAAGAAGACAGAAGCAGGTTCAATCCCATCTTGATGGAAAACTACGAAGTGCTTGCCGCCGAAAACAGTTGGGACGGCTGCCTTCGATATACTTTTACCGAAAAGGACTACCATAACGCGGTGCAACAACAAGAATGATATTATGATGACAATAAAACCAATTAGAACAATGAAAACAACAAGAATTTTGACCCTGCTTGCGCTCCTGTTGGTGGCGGGAGGCACAATGAAAGCCCAACTTCGCATCGATTGGCAGCAATGCTATGGAGGATTAGAGTTTGATGAACCGGCAGGATTTGCCTCAACAAACGATGGTTTCATTATTGAAGGATGGTCTGATTTGGGGAGTGGCATGATTTCATGCGGTACGCAAGGCATTAATGGGACATGGACAATTAGGATTGACGAAAATCTGAATATCGTTAACCAAGAATGTAACCAAGATTGCCGGTATCATGGCATCTTTAATGCAAAGGACAATGATAATGAATACTACTATTTTGGGAAAAAAGGTTTTCCAGCGACAGGAAATGCAGGACTAGCAATTATGCGGGGAGATGGCGAACTGAATGTCATTTGGGAACGCCTTTTGGGCTGTGAAGACCACTTTTTACCTTATTCATTGAGTGGGGTTGCCACTGATGACGGCGGTATTGTTTGCACTGCAATACATGGAGAATGGGCATGTGGCGATGTTAGCCAGTATTATGGCAGTTCGGATATTTGGGTTGTAAAATTGGACAAAAACGGTAATCTGGAGTGGGAAACAACCATAGGAACCGATGGAAGCGAAGGCGATGCCACTATTGCTACCGCTAAAGATGGAGGATTATATATTGTTTGTGATGCAGATAACCAATTCGTAAGCGGTAGCATAGAGAGTTGTGTTCATTCTGGCGGATATGTCGATGGTATATTGGTCAAGATGAATGCCAATGGTGAAGTGGAATGGAACCGTTGCTATGGAGGGAACAAGAATGATTCATTTTCCAATGTCATAGAACTTCCAGATGGCTATCTGTTGGGAGGAATCTCGTCATCATCTGATGGTGACCTTCAAGGCGCAGGGTATCATCATGGACATGTGTATGGACAACCTCACATGCCTTTGACCACTGATATTTGGCTGCTGCGTACAGATTTGGATGGCAATGGACTTTGGAGCAAGTGCTATGGTGGCACGAAACAGGAAAAGATTGTCAAAGTCTTCCTGAATGATGATGGAGGCTTTACCGTTTTTGGAACGACGGAGTCATTAGACGGTGATCCCCAAAGTGCCAACAACCTGAAGCCTGCTTGGAATCTTGAAATTGGAAACAAATTGTGGGTTTTCCGCACCGACAGCAACGGCAACCTGCTTTGGGAAAGAGCCATAGGCACACAAACAGAATCTCATGAGTATTTAGAAGATGTGATCAAGCACAGTGATAGAGAATACACTATCCTCGGACAGGCTGACAGTTCGGGTGGTGAAATGCCTTGCGGCGACTACAACTGTACAAACGACACAGCCTATTTAATGAACTCTTATAATAACTATTGGGTGCTTCATGTTACGGACACGGTGGATTACACGACTTGGCAAGTGCCGGAATGGCCAAGGCCACTTGATGAAGCAATATTGGTTTATCCTAATCCAACAAACGGAACAGTAACGATAGGCGGTTTGGGAGTTGCCGAAGTGAAGGTTTACAATGTCCTTGGCCAGTTGGTGAAGACCGTGCAGGGCACAAACGAAATCAACATCAGCAACTTGAAGCAAGGCGTTTACTTCGTTTCCATCATCACGGAAAACAAGGAGCGTTTCATACGGAAAATCGTAAAAAACTGAAACACATCACATAACAATTAAAATCAAATCGTTATGAACAAATCAATCAAAACCATCATCGCCCTGACGGCGCTTTTCGTCATCGGATTCCTCGCCTTGGAGGGATGCAACAAGAAAGAGGCACAGCAGCCCAAGGTTTCCGGCTTCTTCGTTTCGGGATGCAACGACATCGTTCTCCATCGCGACAATGAACAGAATGACACGATTTACGTGACCGCCGTTGACGACACGAAGTTGAAAATCAGCACTACAAACACGCCATTCAGTTGCGGCGTTGACACCATCCGACCTGAAATTCAAACGCAAGAACAAAACATCTCCATCGAACTGCTCTACGAAGATTCGTGGGCCGATTGCTTGTGCGGTCGCCATTTGGACATCATCATCGAAAACCTGAAGTTGGGACAAACCTATTCCGTCAGCATCAAGAAGGACGAGCGCGACTATTTCCAATTTGAGGTCACTTTTGGGCCTGACACGAATTTGATGTTCGTCTGCGAACAATGACGGTTAGGCGCCAAATGGCCATAAAACCTTGTGGCATGGGCGGCGGTAAGGAATAATTCCCTATTTTCGCAGCGCAAAACACATCGGAAATGGAAAACAAATGGTTGAACGAAGCCTTCAAGGGCGAGGTGCCGAGCGGCTTTCAAGGCAAGGTAGGCTGGGCAAGTCCGTCGAACATTGCCTTGGTGAAATATTGGGGCAAACATGGAAAACAACTCCCTCAAAATCCGTCAATTAGTTTCACATTGTCGGAATGTCGCTCCGAGACATTCTTGACTTATGAAAAAGCTGACAAATTCGGTTTCCAGTTCTTTTTTGAAGGCAAGGAAAATCCTGCTTTCGGTGCAAAGATTGAGAAGTTTCTGCTTGATTATCAAGTGTTTTTTCCGTTCATCAACCAGTTGAATCTGAAGGTCGAAAGCCGCAATACTTTCCCGCACTCTTCGGGCATCGCTTCTTCGGCTTCATCAATGAGCGCTTTTGTGATGTGCTTGCTCGACATAGAATATTGGCTCGCTAGAATTGAACGTCAACGTGCTGGAATTTTCTCTGTTGTTCCACAAAAAGCCTCCTATTTCTCTCGTTTGGCCTCGGGAAGTGCCTGCCGCTCGGTGTATCCCAAGATGGCACTTTGGGGGGTAACAGAAGCTTACAATGGCAGTTCCGATGAATATGCTGTTCCGTTGGAAAACGACATACATCCTGTTTTCAAGACCTTCCGCGACAGCATCCTGATTGTCAGCAGTGAGAAAAAATCCGTTTCCAGTCGTGCAGGACATGGCCTGATGGAAGGTAATCCTTATGCTCCAGCACGATATGCACAAGCCAACGAGAATATCAAAAACGAGTCGGAAGCCCTGCAACTTCACGCCTTGATGATGTGCTCCAATCCGTCTTTTATCTTGATGAAACCCAATACATTGCATATCATCGAAAAAGTTAGGAACTTTAGAAACGAGACCCATATTCCATTGTGTTTCACCTTGGATGCCGGTCCCAATGTGCATCTGCTTTATCCAGAGAGTGAGGCTAAAAAAGTGGAAAAATTCATCAAGAGTGAATTGGTAACATATTGTAACCAAGGCCGTTGGATTGCTGACCATGTGGGCGATTGGCCAAAATTATTGATGTGATGAAAGACCGTTACTATAGCAAAGTCATCCTTTTCGGAGAGTATTCGATGATTTTCGATGCCACCGCGCTGATGATTCCACTGAAACGGTTTTCGGCGCAATGGCAGTTTCCGCAAAGTCGGAACCTTGCTTCATCGCTTCCCTCCAATCATAGTTTGAAGCAGTTTTGCAAATATCTTTCTGAAAATCAAGAATTATCGAATCTCTTTGACTTTCAATCTTTTAATAAAGACTTGAACGAAGGTTTGTTCCTCGCTTCCAATGTGCCTTCGGGCTATGGTTTGGGCAGTTCGGGAACGTTGGTCGCGGCGGTTTACGACCGTTACGCCAAGCAAAAAATGGAGGATTACTTGCAACTGAAAACCCTTTTCGGCCAAATGGAGAGTCATTTCCACGGCAGCAGCAGCGGCATCGACCCTTTGCAATGCTACCTTGGTCAACCATTCAAAATCACGCCAAAAGGTGTTGAGTTGCTTTCGGATGATTTCCTCAAAAAAGACATCCACATCTGCCTGATTGACACGAAGATAAAGAGCAACACCAAGCCATTGGTCGAGCATTTCAAGCAGCAGCGTGAAAATCCTGATTTCTTGAATCGTTTCCAAGCGGAATATTTGCCCTGCGTCAAGACTTGCATTGAAGCGATGATTTCAGGCGATAAAGAATTGTTTTTCAAGTCATTGAAACAACTTGCCCAAGGCCAATTGCAGTTCCTCCGCCCGATGATAACTGAAAACACGCTCGACCTTTTCACGACCGATTTTGACTTCAATTTCGGCGTAAAAATCTCTGGCTCAGGCGGTGGCGGCTATGTTTTGGGCTTCACGGACAATGTGGAGAAAGCCTCTGATTCGCTCAAGGATTTTGAGGTGATTTGGATTTGATTTTGGTTTATATTCAGCCGAATCAAGGTATTTTTATGCAATTGCGGCCAAATAAACACCTATATATTCAGCCGCTTCGAAAAGTTTTTATATCTTTGCGGCCAAATATAGGACAAAAAATGGACAGAATCATTGGACGGAAGCAAGAAATTGAAGAACTTAACAATCTCTATAACAGTGGGAAAGCGGAGTTTGTCGCCATTTATGGCCGTCGCCGTGTGGGCAAGACCTATCTCGTGAAAGAACTCTTTCAAAACAAAATGGCCTTTTATCATAGTGGAATGTCGCCTTTCGACAAGGAGCGCAAGATTGACATGCAAGACCAACTTGAGGCGTTTTATTCCAGTTTGACGCAACACGGCATGGCCGAAAGCAGTTGCCCGCAGTCGTGGATGGAGGCTTTCAGGATGTTGGGACGACTGCTCGACGAACTCGATGACGGCGGACGACAAGTCATCTTTATCGACGAGTTGCCTTGGATGGATTCGCCTCGCTCCAAATTCTTGGTGGCTTTCGAGCATTTCTGGAACACTTGGGGTGCGTGGCGCGACCGTGTGATGCTCATTGTTTGTGGCAGCGCAACTTCATGGATGCTCGACAACCTCATTAATAACAAAGGTGGCCTCTACGACCGCCTGACTTGGCAAATCAAGTTGTCGCCGTTCACGTTGGCCGAGTGCAAGACATTTTTCAAGCGAAAAGGTATCGCCATGTCGGACTATGACATAGTGGAGGCATACATGATTTTCGGCGGCATACCTTACTATCTCAACTATTTCCAAAAAGGGAAAAGCCTTGCACAAAACGTTGATTTATTGTTGTTTGAAAGAAACGCGAAACTCGACATGGAGTTTCAACGGCTGTTTGGCTCGCTCTTTGTCAATCCAGAGGTGTATATGGCGGCGGTTAGGTTGCTCGCGAAAAAACACATCGGTTTCACGCGCATTGAGTTGGCCAAAAGTCTCGGTGTCAATCCAGGTGGAACGTTCAGCAAGATGCTCGAAACGCTCGCGGCCAGCGACTTCATCGAAAGTTTTCACCCTTTCGGCCAAAGCAAAAAGGAAATTCGCTACAAACTCACTGACCCATTCTGCCGCTTTTATCTTAATTTCATTGATAACCAAAACATTACAGACTGCGCCTTTTGGCAACACAACCAAAACATGCCATCGCTCAACGCTTGGCGAGGCATTACTTTCGAGCAAGTCTGCTTCGAACATGTCGGCCAAATCAAGCGGGCGTTGGGAGTTGAAAACGTGGCCTCGAAAGAATCGGCTTGGATTGTGCGCGGCGACAACGACCACGGCGGGACGCAAATCGACATGCTCATCGTGCGCGACGACCGCGTAGTCAACCTGTGCGAAATGAAGTTCCTCTCGAAAGAATACGAGCCGACTGCCGACGACGAGATGAAACTTCGAGCAAGAATCGCCACTTTGCAAGAGCAATTGTCGTTCAAGCAAGTCGTACACCTGACTTTGGTGACAACGGTAAACCTGAAACACAACGCCCACAGCGGCGTGATTCAGCAAGTGGTGACTTTAGGCGCGTTATTCGCTTGATTGATGCCACAAACCCGAAAATTCCTTATTTTTGCCGCTTCAAAAAACGCCATGTCAGCCTTGAAAAACATAGAACTTTGGATTGAACGCACCTTGACTACGGTCATCGACTTTTTTTATCCGCCTTTCCGCAAGGTGATGAGCCTCGAATTGTTTCGCTACGCGGCTTGCGGCAGCTTGAACTTGGCTTTGGATTGGCTGCTGTATTATGTGTTGTATCATTTCGTTTTCAAAGGCCAGGTTTTCGACCTTGGTTTCGTGGCCTTCACGCCTCACATTGCGGCCTTTATCTTCAGGTTTCCTATCACCTTCCTGACGGGTTTCTGGATGGCGCGCCATATCAGTTTCTCGGGTTCAACATTGCGCGGCAGAACGCAGATTTCCAGGTACTTGATGGTTACTATAGTGAACTTTCTCATCAACTATTTCGGCCTGAAACTCTTTGTCGAGATATTCCAATGGTGGCCGACCATTTCATACGTCATCATCTCCGTCATCTGCGTGACGTTCAGCTACTTGACTAATAAGTTTTATTCGTTTAGGAAAGAGAAATGAGGTTTTATTATTGGAATAATTATTATTCAGATGATAAATCTATAAAATTCACTAAATCAGTGCTTTTCAAAGAGTCAAATCAGTTTCTTGTTGAAGTTTACCGATATTCGTTCTGATCTCTTCCTTGTATTTTTCCTTCATTTCTGTTGGGAGGAAACTGGAATCAATAAAGTCATACCACTTTGGGGCAACATCCGTGAGTTTTCTGAAGATTCTTTCTATGACTTTGTCCCCAAGTCCCGATGATGCCATTGCCCGCATAAAGTTCTGCTTGGTGATGTGCTTTTTCCTTCCGTCCAACATCAAGGCTAATTCCTCGTCGTCTTCGGGAAATATCAAATGCACATTGACCAAATCATAGGCCTGCGAAAGCACATAATGGCCTGGTGTTCGGCTGATGAGCGAGAAGTTTTTCAGATGCATGTCGGAGTTTCCTGTAATCCACGAAAACACAACCATTTCCCAGAAATTGACCAAATCCAGCATAGGCGCAGAGGAATGGAGTTTGATCAGTTTTGCTGCCTTCTCGTATGACGACTTGTATTTGTCGAGAGTGATGCGCTCGCTGATTTGACAGAGGTCTTCCATCAAGTATTTTGTGCCATTTCGGTCGCGGTCAATCCTTTTTGTCAGATAGGCCATTTCGCCGTCATTGAATCGAATCAGCGTGTGCGGCACCACATCAATCTTCGCGATTTCGGCAAGATGCATAGTCAGGTCCTCCACTTCGGGCAACCAAGGGAATTCTTTCGACTTCGGCTTCAGGATGTATTTGCCCCAAAGTCCGACGATGGTCAGTCGGTCGGGCTCGTCCTTTCCCCCCTTGTTCACATCCATCGAAAGTTTCGACTGGACTCCCGTGACAGCAATCCTGCTTAAGACCGATTCCTTCGCCAAGTCGTTGATGTTATCTCTTGAATAGGGAAGCACGGGTGCTTCGGCCTTGCCAAAGAACCTTTTGGCACATACGGGGTGAAAGTCCTTCATCTCATCCTCCAACTCCTGATAACAATACAGGCATTTGCTCATGGCTCGTCCTCCTTCAATCCTATTACACCGATTGCGCCGATGCAGTCTTTGCAGCAGGTCATTAACAATCCCATTCGGTCGTTTGGGTTAAGTTTCCAGTTCCTTGCGGCGATGTCGAGCAGCCAGCCTTCGGGGATGAGTCCATCGAAAAACGGGAACATGGTAGACGAGCGGTAAGGAAGGCTCGTCAGAGGAAGGGTCAAACTGATGGGCTCGGCAATTTCAGAGGCCAAATACGCTGTGTCATAACAAAATAGATACCCGTTCTCGTCTTCGGTAAGCAGTCCTGCCTTCTTGTCGCGGTAATATACTTCTGCTTTTCTCATAACTCATCGCCTCCTCTCTCTTGTTCAACAACGCCTAACTCTTTCCCAAAAAGTGCCAAAACGGTGTTTACTTTGTCCATCCTCAAGGTCTTTTTCCCCTGCTCCATGTCCCTGACGAAGCGAAGTCCCACCCCAGATTTGTAGGACAAATCCTCCTGTGTCAACCCATATTGTTTCCGAAGGAGTTTTACTTGTTGTGATAACTTGGTTTTTTCTGCCATAATGGATATAATTTTGACGCAAAAATAGGGTTTTTATTTTTATTTTGCATCTTTTCGGGTATAATTTTATAAAAACTATACAATTTTATACCCGATAGGATGTAAAAAAGCATTGTTAACCATATAATATACCTATTCGGGTATAATTATTTCTTATTGTTTTACAAACTTTTTAATTGTAGAAACCGTTTTCCCTTGGACCTTGATAAAATAGATGCCGTTAGGCAAGTTTGCCATAGAGATGCTCATCTTATTCCCACAAACATCTTGGCAATAAACCACATCTCCAGTAAGGCTAAATATTTCTAAATGGCTGATTTCTTCTTCAAATTCAACCGTCAATTTATCGGTGACGGGATTGGGATAGACTACTAATTTGCTGTTTTGTTGCTCTTCCACTCCAATATTTGGAATAAAATTAGCCACTAAATTGGAGTTGCCTTGAACGGTGAAAGTATAACTGTTGCTGGTTGAAATTGTATCACCGTTTTCTGTCCAACCGACAAATTGAAAGCCTTCCGCAGCAGTGGCAGTCACAGAACATTCTTGGTTGTATTGGTAGGAACCACTACCTGAAACAAAGCCTCCGTTGGAAGGATTGGCATTGACGAAAACATTATAAGTCTTCGGCTCATAACTGGCTACATAGTTTGCAGATTGGGTGACATCAAACACATAGATGGCGTCTGTTGAAACCAATGTGTTGTTGTTTTTCTTCCAACCTATAAAATCATAACCGTTATGGGGAAAAGTCTTCAAGACACACGACTCGCCATAGGTGAAGATTCCTCCACCTTCAACAATACCCGCTTCTTCTGGGTCGACAGAAGCGGTGACGTTATAGCTCCGTTTGAAGAAGTGGGCTTTGATGTTATGGTCGCAAGTTACGATAAACTGATATACAGGGTTAGTGGATAAAGTAACCTCGTTTTCAGTCCATTTTTCAAAGTCATATCCGTCATTAAACTGGGCCATCAAGGAACAGGTCTCTCCGTAATAAACAAAGGTATTTCCTCCCGTGACAGACCCGTAATTGGCTGGAGTCGATGAAACGGTAACAGTATATCTAAGCGTAGCAAAAGTAGCCAATAAGTCACGGTCTTCTGTGACGACAAAGGAATAAGTGGGCTCATTGGATACTATGGTATGACTTTCCAACCAATGAACAAATTCACGCCCTTCGTTTGGAGTGGCGGTGAGTACACAGGTGTCTCCTTCATTGTACACGCCAGCACCGGTGATGGTTCCAAAATTATTGTAGGCTGTGGCCGTAATGGTGTATTGATGCTTGCTACTCGAAAGAGATTTATTTTGGGCAAACGAAGGGATTATGCTCATAAGCAAAACGATTAGTAAATAGTTTTTTTTCATACTTAATATGGTTTTATAGGTATCCGTTGCAAAACTATAGAATTTATCAATAGGATACAACAAATTCTGTATGTTTTTTGTTACCCAATCTGGCTCCAATCAAAAGTCTGCGCAAACAACTCCTTGTAATGCTCGCGCAACATTCGGTTTTCGGGCTTGATGAGTTTCGGGTCGTCGGCCAAAAGGCGGATGGCGGCTTCGCGGACTTGCGGGATTAATGCACCGTCTTTTTGAAGGTCGCCAATCAGCATTTCGATTTGCCCGGATTGGCGTGTGCCGCCCGTTTCGCCGGGACCGCGCAGTTCCAAATCGACCTCGGCGATTTCGAAGCCATCGTTGGTGCTGCACATGGTCTTCATGCGGGTCTTGCCGTCGGCGGTCAGCTTGTGGTCGGTAACGAGGATGCAATAGGATTGGTCGGCACCGCGCCCCACACGACCGCGCAATTGATGCAGTTGCGACAATCCAAAACGGTTGGCGTTTTCGATAATCATCACCGTGGCGTTGGGGATGTTGACGCCCACCTCGATGACCGTCGTGGCCACCATAATTTGGGCGTTCCTATTAATAAAGCGTTGCATCTCAAAATCTTTGTCCTCGGCACTCAGCCGACCGTGGCATACGCAAATCTTGTACTGCGGTTCGGGGAAATCGTGCAGCAAAGCCTCATAGCCTTCCTGAAGCGCAATCATATCCGTGTTTTCCGATTCCTTGATGCAGGGATAGACCACATAAATCTGCCGCCCGAGCGCAATCTGCTGTTTCATGAACATCATGATGCGGTAGCGGTCGTCGCTGTAGATATGATAAGTCTGCACGGGTTTGCGTCCGGGCGGCAACTCGTCGATTTTCGACACGTCAAGGTCGCCGTATTGGGTCATGGCAAGGGTGCGCGGGATGGGCGTGGCGGTCATTACCAAAGTGTGTGGCGGTATCTCTGTTTTTTCATAGAATTTCGACCTTTGCTCCACGCCGAAGCGATGTTGCTCGTCGATGATGGCCAAGCCCAAATTCTTGAAAACCACTTTGCTTTCAATCAGCGCGTGAGTGCCCACCACAATTTGCATGGTGCCGTCGGCCAAACCTTTATAGATTTGGTTTCGCTCTTTTGTTTTGGTGGAACCCGTCAGTAGGGCGAAGTTAATATCCATGTCCTTCAATTGCTCTTGAAGAGTGGCAAAATGCTGTGTGGCAAGGATTTCCGTAGGTGCCATCAGGCAGGCTTGGAAGCCGTTGTCCAAGGCCAAGAGCATCACCATCAGCGCGACGATGGTCTTGCCGCTGCCCACGTCGCCTTGCAGCAAGCGGTTCATTTGGTGGCCTGAGCCTAAATCTTTGCGGATTTCCTTGATGACGCGCTTTTGTGCATTGGTGAGCGGAAAAGGCAGGTGGTTGTTGTAAAAACCGTTGAAATAGTCACCTACCACGCTGAAAACGTGACCTTTGACCGCTTGTTCACGGTGCATTTTGTTACGCAACAATTTGAGTTGGAAGAAAAAATGCTCCTCGTATTTCAGTCGGCGCGTGGCCTGCTGGATTTCGACATTGTTTGCGGGCAGGTGGATTTGGTAGTAGGCATAACGGCGCGGAATAAGTTGCTCTTTTTCAATAAGTTCTCTTGGAAGCGTTTCGGGAATGTATTCAAACACCTGTTGCAAAATCAGTCTCTGCAACTTGGCGATGGTGCGCGTGCCCAAGCCGTTGTCTTTCATGCGCTCCGTGGTGTTGTAAACGCCTTGCAAGCCTTCGCCGATAAGCGGGTCTTTGGGGTCGTATTCCTCGATTTCGGGGTGGACGAAGTTGTAGTTGTGGTTGAACTCGCTGGCCTTGCCGAAAAGCACATATTTCACGCCCGGCTTGAAGCGGTTCTTGAGCCATTTCAGTCCACGGAACCACACCACTTCGATGCTGCCCGTTTCGTCAGTGAAAACTCCTGTGGCACGTGTAGCTCTCGGTGCGCCAATCATCTTGATGTTGGAAATCGTGCCAACCAACTGATAATAAACGCTTTCGTCGTTGATATAGGCCGCCTTTTGGATTTGGCTACGGTCGATGTAGCGGAACGGGAACTGGTTGAGCATGTCTTGATAGGTGACCACGCCCAACTCCTTCTTCAGGACTTCGGCCTTCTTTGGTCCGACACCCTTCAGATAAGCGATATTCGTTTGGAGGAGGTTCTGTTCCATGCCACAAAAGTAATAAATCTTTCCGCTTCGCGTTTATTAATCAAAGAAAAGAACTTGAACGAATCTTTAAAACCATGTCAAAAAAAGCAATTGCATTGTTCGTATTCTTGTTGACGGTTTGTTGTTCGTTTGCCCAAAATGCGGCCAAAATCAACTTCAACACCTCGACACTTCGGGAGAGTATAATCGTTGGCTATTCAAGGACATTCCATCAAAACCATGAAATTGAAGTTGGTTTGCGATTCCATATCAACAGTCTCGTCATGCCCGATGACCAACAGAGCATATATTATAGGCGAATGTATGCCTCAAATTTTGCCCAACATTTGGGGTTGCAATTGGGTTATAATTGGTATTTCCTTCCCCGTCTCAACCATTTGAAACCATTTGTGTTTTATGAGCTTCAAGCCGCATATTCGACTACAAGAAACCATGGTTTTTCACCTACCATTAACCTCAATGACGGGAGTTATTCTATTGAAGAATATACTGAATCTTTTGGACCTTTTCTTTGGTTACAAAACACCATAGGAGTGGGCTTCAAGGTTGATATTTGGAAATCGTTTTATCTTTTTGAGAAGATTGGATTTAACGCGACCCAAATCATAGGAAAAGATGACAAACTAATGCCGGATCCTTTTCAAAAGTTTCCTTGGTTAGTCAATGAATTTGGATATATGATAATGGCTGGTATTGGATACAGGTTTTGAAAAACGGTCTGCCATAGAGCCAAAACACGTTGAATATATGAAGTAATAAATCTTTCCGCTTCCCGTTTGCAATTCATGAGAAATAGCTAACTTTGCCGACGAAACCAATGCAAACAAGTTAAGTCATGAAGTTATTATGTTACCTAAAAAACGCTTATTATCGG
>CACZNA010000011.1:0-79746 GCA_902782455.1 uncultured Bacteroidia bacterium
GCCGAGGAGAGGTGGGTGAGTGGCTGAAACCAACAGTTTGCTAAACTGTCGTATCCAGCAATGGGTACCGGGGGTTCGAATCCCCCCTTCTCCGCGAAGGAAAGAAGACGATTACGAATCGTCTTTTTTTTCGGGGTATGGCGCAGTCCGGCTAGCGCACCTGCTTTGGGAGCAGGGGGTCGAAGGTTCGAATCCTTTTGCCCCGACAACTAAGATTCAAGGAGTTACGATTTAGTCGTGACTCCTTGAATTTTATACTTAGTTACTCATATAGTTCTATGATAGTCTTTTTCTTGACTGGGTGATTTGTAAAGACAAATGAATTCAATTCTTTTCATTTTCTCGCCAATAGCAAAGACTGTAATTCCGTTAATAAGACTTGAAAATTACAAATTCTTCTCGAATCTCAATGCAACTTCGTCCGCTTAATCAAGTAACTCGTCAACACTTGGTTGTAGTCCTTATTAATATCGGCCTCAACATAGTCGATTTGGTATTGGTAGCAATGGCGCAATAGGGCCTCTTTGCGCTCGGTCATTATCTTTTTGTAGGTTTCCTGAACCTCTATAGGGTTGAGTTTCAGCGTGTCGCCCGTTTCCAAATCGACGAAACGGTACGGGCGGTTCTCGAAGTCTAAGTTTTGCTCCAAATTGCTGTCAAACACGTGGAACAAGATGACTTCGTGCTTGTTGTATTTCAAATGCTCCAAGGCCTCAAACATCGGCTTATAGTCGGCAAGGCCATCGAGCATATCGGAGAAAATCACCACGAGACTGCGGCGATGCGTCATTTCAGCAATCTGGTGCAAGCATTGCGGCGTTGAGGTGGTTTTACGGTTGTTTTTGTCGTAATCGTCAATCAGTTTCTCCAATTCACTATAAATCAACTTATTGTGAACCATTGACGACTTGGCTGGCTCGTGGAAGGCAATCGTTTCGTCAAACAAGTCCAAGCCTACGGCATCGCGTTGGCGGCGCATCAGTTCCATCAGCGAGGCGGCAGCGTAAATGGAGAAAAAGAGTTTGTTAGGATGCTCAAAGTCAACCTTTTGCCTCACGGGAAAGCACATACTCGAACTTTGGTCGATGACCAATTGGCAGCGCAAGTTTGTTTCCTCCTCGTAGCGTTTCACGAAGAGTTTTTCCGTGCGGCCATAGAGTTTCCAATCGATATGACGGATGGGCTCGCCCGTGTTGTAGAGGCGATGTTCGGCAAACTCAACGGAAAAACCGTGAAAGGGACTCTTGTGTAAACCCGTGATGAATCCCTCCACGATTTGTCGTGCCAAAAACTCAAGGCTGCCGAACTGCGTGAGCCGGTTCCTGTCGATTGAAAAGTCCAAGATTGAATGCAGAATTAGGAATGCGGAATTAGGAATGCAGAGTATTCCGCATTCTGCATTCCGCATTCCGAATTACACTATTAGAACAGCTTCTCTAATTTCTCCACAAACACCTTCTTGGGGGCTGCACCGACGTTCTTGTCGACGGGCTGTCCACCCTTGAAAAACAGGACGGTGGGGATGTTCATAATGCCATACTTGCCAGCCGTGCCGGGACATTCCTCCACGTCGCATTTCACGGCAATCACCTTGCCTGCATATTCTTCCGAGAGTTCTTCGATGATGGGTTCAACCTTCTTGCAAGGGCCGCACCAAGTGGCGCCAAAGTCCACCATCACAGGGAGTTCCGATTTCAGGACGACTTCTTCAAAACGGTCGTCAGTCATTTGAATTACTGCCATAGTTTTAATTTGTTAAGTTTGTATTCTTTTAATTTTGAGATTGCAAAAGTAATAAAAAATCCCGAACTGTCAAAATTCTACAAAAACCAACCCGTTTCATTTCTAACAAATCATCATCTCCAGTGAGCAAAAACTCCGCTTTAGAAGCCATCGCCAACTCCAACAGATAATCGTCTTTGGGATCTCTACAGCGAGCCGGAATCTCTTTCAATTCAACAGCATCTGAAATCCCCCTCAAAAACTCCAAAAACGCTTCTACTTCATTCAGGTTAAAATAACGGGAAAACTTTGGCCTATTGGCAACTTTGCGAATCTCTTCGATTAGAGATTGCGAAACAACAATCGTAAACAGAGGAGCAACAAGTATTTCCCTCAGTTCAACAGACCTTTTCCCAATAAGCAAACTGATGAAAAGATTCGTGTCAATAACAATCCTAATTGGCTTGCTTGCTTGCTTCATACATTTCTTTCCTAACTGCCTTACATTCATCAATTATTTCTTGTTCAGAAATATCAGCAACCGCCTCTGTACGAACTGCTTTCAACAATTGATCAAGTTGTTTTGCACGCTTTTCGGATACACTAATCTCGTTCTCTGTCGAAGGTTCTTCCACAACCTCAGTCGTACTAAACCCCCATCCCATCGAGCGTAGCATTTGCATAAACCAACCTTCTTGCATCGCAGGCACATGAACCGTCATAGTAGTCATAATTCCATGATTTTATGCTGCAAAAATAACAATTTTTCCTAAACCAATCATCTTAAATCAAATTCCACGAAGTCCACAAAAGGCTTCTTTTCGAGCAAAGGCAGAACCTCCTGAGCATTAATCGAGCCTTTTACAGGGGTCATGTTGCAGGACTTTTTGCCTAACGGGTCGACAAGATGAATCTTATAGTTCTGTTTTCCAACATTTTGCTTTATCATCTTAACAAATTCCTCCATCTCGGCCTGGCCCATTTCAGTCACATTGAGGGTAAGGTAAACCGTCTTTGAAGTGCTTTCCAACAGCGAATCCAGCAAACGGACTTCGGTGAAACGCACCTCAAGCGTCGTAGGAGCCGCGTTGGGGTCTTGACCGGGACGCGGGAAGGGTCTGTCCAAAGTGCCGTAAAGCATCACAAACGAGTTGACTGTCAACAAGTTTCGGCAATTCAGGTAATTCTCCTTGAACAAGGCAAACTGCAATGCACCGCTTTGGTCTTCGATGGTGAAACGCCCGTAAGGATTGCCGTTTTTGGCCGTAAACTCCTCTGCACGTGTGATTTGTCCTCCAAGACGCACCGCTCTTCTGAGGTTTTTCTCCACATCGTTCATGGCGTTTTTCAAACCTTCCACATCACAATTGGCGAAATATTTCAGCGGCAGGTGATAAACTTCCATCGGGTGCGAGGAAATATAGAAACCCAAAGCCTCCTTTTCCATCTCCAACTCTTTCATTTTCGACCACGGCTCGCAGTCGGGCAGCGGCATGGAGAAAGACTCCTCTGCCCCACCCTCGTCGCCGCCAAAACCAAAGAGATCCATTTGGGATGAGTTCTTGCGCTCGTTGTAGGAAGCCACCATGCGCAAAGCCTTTTCGGAGAAAGGCGAGGACTCGTTGGGCGCAATGTTGAACAGCATGGCACGATGGAAACCCTTGAAACTGTCGAAACAACCCGCCATGCCCATACTCTCCAACGCCCTGACATTAAAGGCTTTGTCTGCAATACGCATCAAAAAGTCGCCAAAGTCCTTGAACTTGCCATTGGCTTCGCGCTCGGCCACGATGCCCGAAACGACCGCCTCGCCCACGTTCTTGATGCCGCCCATGCCATAGCGGATTTCGCCCTTTTCGTTGACCGAAAACGTGTATTCCGACTCGTTCACATCGGGACCTAACACCGCGATTTTCATGCGTTTGCACTCCTCGGTCATGAAGTTCACCTTCTTGATGTCGCCCAATTCGTTGTTCAAGACCGCCGCCATGAACTCAGCAGGATAGTGCGCCTTGAGGTAGGCCGTTTGGTACGACACCCACGAATAGCAGGCCGCGTGCGACTTGTTGAAAGCATACGAAGCGAACTTTTTCCACTCTTCCCAAATCTTTTCGAGACGTTTTTTCACCTCGTCTTCGGGCAGGTTTTCGGTTCGGGTCAACTTGGCCACACCTTGTTTCATGAACTTGCCGTAAAGTTCCTCCATCTTTGCCAACTGCTTCTTACCCATTGCTTTACGGAGTGTATCTGACTCGCCTCTCGTGAAGTCGGCCAACTCGCGCGAAAGCAACATCACCTGCTCCTGATAGACGCAGATGCCATAGGTGTCTTTCAGGTACTTCTCCATGCAATCGAAGTCGTAAGTGATTTGTTGTCGGCCTTGCTTGCGGGCGATGAAATCGGGGATGTTGTCCATCGGGCCGGGACGATAGAGGGCGTTCATTGCGATGATGTCGCCGATGACGGAAGGCTGCAACTCGCGCAAATATTTCTGCATTCCAGGCGATTCAAACTGGAACGTGCCGATGGTGTTGCCCGCCGAATACAACTCGTAGGTTTCCTTGTCGTCAATCGGGATGTGGTCGATGTCGATTTCGATGCCGCGCGTTTTCTTGATGTTGCGCAACGCATCTTTTATTAATGTGAGCGTCTTCAGACCCAAGAAGTCCATCTTAATCAATCCGACAGTTTCAATAACATGGCCATCGTATTGAGTTACAACTACTTTGTTCTTCGTAAGTTTATCTTCCACCGTGGCGACTGGCGCGACATTCGTCAGATCGTCAGCACCGATAATCACGCCGCAAGCGTGGATTCCGATTTGTCGGTTGGTGTCCTCCAATTCCTCGGCGTATGTCAGCATGGAGGAGATATTTTCATCCTTTCCGGTCAGCAATTCATGCAGTTCGGGGATGTATTTGTAGCAGTTTTTGAGGTTGACTTTAGGCATTTTCTTGGGCAGCGTGCCTTCCACGGCCTTCACTGCTGCTTCATCGAAATTGCGGTCAGGAATGTAGCCCTTAATCTTGTTCACCTCGGGCAGCGGCACCTTTTGCACACGCCCCACATCGGCAATGGCAGACTTGGCCGCCATCGTGCCGTAGGTGATGATATGCGCCACCTTTTCCTTGCCGTATTTCTTTGTCACCCAGTCCAATACGCGCTCGCGGCCATCGTCATCGAAGTCCACGTCAATATCGGGCAGGGAGATACGGTCGGGATTAAGGAAACGCTCAAATAGTAAGTCGTATTTTAGCGGGTCTAAGTCGGTGATTTTCAAACAATAGGCCACCACTGAACCAGCCGCCGAGCCACGACCCGGCCCCACTGAAACGCCCAATTCCTCACGCGCTGCACGGATATAGTCACTCACGATGAGGAAGTAGCCTGGGAAACCCATTGTCTTCATCACATGCAACTCAAACTTGATGCGCTCGATTTGCTCCTCAGTGAGGTTCTCACCATAACGTTGGTGCGCACCGTCCCAAGTCAGTTTGGCCAAATAGTCCGCTTCGAGTTTGATACGATACAAACGGTTGTAGCCGCCCAACTTCTTGACCTTCTTTTCGGCTTCCTCTTGCGACAAAACCACATTGCCGTGCTCGTCGCGGGTGAACTCGTTGAACAGGTCTTCTTCGGTGTATTTTTGTCGATATTCTTCCTCCGTTCCAAAACCCTCTGGAATCGGAAAAACCGGCATAATCGGGTCGGAATCAATGCTATAGTTTTCGACTTTATCGACAATTTCCTGTGTATTTTCAAGCACTTCAGGATGGTCGGAGAAGATGCGGCCCATCTCTTCTGGAGTCTTCAACCATTCCTGTTTGGTGTAGTGCATTCGCGTGGGGTCGTCTAAGTCCTTGCCCGTGCTGAGGCAGATGAGGCGGTCGTGCGCCTCGCCGTGTTCCTCCTCCACAAAGTGAACATCGTTTGTGGCAATAACCTTCACATTGTGCTTCTTCGCCAAACCAAAAATGATTTTGTTCACCTCTTTTTGGCGCTCGTAAACCTCGGTGTCGCCGCCAGGCTTGTCAGTTTTATGTCGCTGAACTTCAAGATAATAATCCTCTCCAAACAGACTCTTGAACCACTCGATGGACTCCTCTGCACCTTTCAGGTCGCCGTTCATGATTTTTTGCGGCACCTCGCCCGCAAGGCAGGCCGAACTGCAAATCACGCCCTCGTGGTATTGCTCCAAAAGGCTGTGGTCGATGCGCGGATTGTAATAAAAACCATCCGTGTAGGCGATGGAACTCAACTTGCAAAGGCTGTGATAGCCTTGCTTGTTCTTGGCCAATAAAATAAGGTGCCAGCCTCGGTCTTGTCGGCCATCACGCTTGTCGATGCTGACTGGCGCACAATAGGTTTCTATTCCGTAAATCGGCTTGAATAGTTGAGAGTTGAGAGTTGAGAGTTGAGAGTTAAGGTCTTCGATTTTTGCAGTCTTCTCGTCCCCTGTCAGTTCTTCACATTCGCCACTTTCTATTCTTTTCTTCTCCTTTTCAATTTCCTTGATGGCGTCTTTCACTTTGCCGTTTTCCTTGTTCACCGTATCGGCGAAGTCCTTGATACCGAACATATTGCCGTGGTCGGTGAGGGCGAGGCTATACATGCCGTATTTCTTGCATTTCTCCACCAAATCAGGCACTTTCGACATGCCATCGAGCATGGAATAATGCGAGTGGACGTGCAGGTGTGTGAAATGCTGCGGGATATAATTACCGATTTCCGGCACAGATTCCTCCTCCACTTCCTCATCGTCGAAATTGGCTTCAACTTTGATTCCTGCCGGCTGAATCACATCGGGATTGGCAGATTTGAAGTCTGCAACAAATTGGGAATCAACGTGCAAGTCGTTTTCATCAATCACGCCGCGACGAACCAATTCGAGAAAAACACGCGCCGTGGCCTCCACATCGGCGGAAGCATTGTGCGCCGAGTCGAACTTCTCGCCAAACAGGATTTGGTGGATTTCTTCCAACTTGGGAAACTTGAACTTACCATTTTTGCCGCCCGGAAGTTGGCAAAAATCGGCAGTCTTTTCCGTGCAGGTGTCAATAATCTGCCAACGACGCAAAGGATTCTCGCGACCACTACGCAAAAACTCGCAACCCAACACATTCAGGTCGAATTTGATATTGTGCCCGACCAAATATTTTGCTTTGGCCGCCGATTGCATGAATAGATCCAGCACCTCATTGAGCGGCTTACCGTATTTCTTGGCGTGTTCGGTGGAGATGCCATGCACCATTTTGGCGACAATGGGAATCTCAAAGCCCTCTGGCTGAACGAGATAGTTATGGTTTTCCACAAAGCGGCCTTGGTCGTCGTGAACCTGCCATGCCAATTGCACCATACGCGGCCAGTTGTCGAAATCGGTCAGCGGAGCGTTGTCTATTTTTGGGAGACCCGTGGTCTCTGTATCGAAGATTAGAAACATAGTTGTCAAGGATTTAGGTGTAGGGGCAGACCTGCGTGTCTGCCCGATTTTCAGCGTTCAAAGGTAAGAGTTTTTCGGGGACGTTGCAAAGTTGTCGATCTTTTTTTCTTTGATTCATATTCGATGAGTTTTAGATTTGTAGGTAAGCCAGAAACATACCCTTTATTAATACGAATGAGAAATGACACTTTTATCGTTTTTAGCCATTTTTTACCAAAGTTTTTTCAATTAAGCATTAAAGATTTCCATTCCAATTACAAAAAAATCCATCATATAGACAGTATTTGTCATTTTTGGCAAAAACAAGCCCATGCTAAAAAAATCTCATTCGTATTATAAGTAGTTCTTTTCTCAAAAATACAACATGGATTCAAATAATAGTTATTTTTGTAAATTATTAACCTTAAAACACATAAAATCATGGCAGAAATGGCATTAGGTTATGGCAGCGAGTATCAATTGTTGCGCTACCTTGGTCATCACAGAATGTATCTCGACAATCAAATCAAGAAAGAAACCAAAAGCAACTCTCCAATCAATTGGTTGGATTATCCTAATGATTCCGAAAGAGACTCTTTAGATGGCGAATGGGAAGGAATAAAGTTTTTACAAGATCAAAAAGATTACACAAAAATTGAGGAAGCATGGAAAAAGTTTTGGCCTTATAGTGGACGTGCACAATCTTGGGATGGCATTTTCTGGCAAGACGACACCCTTTTTCTTGTTGAAGCAAAAGCACATGTAAAAGAAATGGAAAGTGAATGCAAAGCTTCAGATGAAAGCAAAAACAAAATACGAGAAGCATTTATGAATACGACAAACGATGAGAAACAAGCCGAAAAATGGCTGTCATCAAAACACTATCAACTTGCAAACAGATTGGCTTTCATCCATTTTTGTAAAACAATTGAAATCAAAGCCAAGTTATGTTACATTATGTTTATTAATGGTTATTTATCCAATGTGACAAAAAATGTTGATAAAGAAGAAACTTTCAAAAAAGCATGGGAAGCGGAATGCAATGCTTTGGAACTCACGCCTGACCAACTAAACGACATCCTACCCGTTTACATCGACTGTACAAAATACAAATAATATCATCGCCATGAATAAATACGAAAAACTATTTGAAAAACATGCCAAGCAAGGTGAGAACATAGATGCGCTTGAAGCCTTGCAATTGATTACAATTGCCTATATGAAGTCATGTGAATTTAGCATAGGATTGCGAACCACCATCTATTCCGCAGGCGAAATATGGCTGTATGACCGTCTGCCAAAACAAAGCAACAATCCGTTTCCAAAAGAATTGATTAACAAACCTCTACTGAACCTCATGCCTCAACTCTGCAAGGAATTCGACCTCGATAACCACGGAACATACAACATTTGCGGTTTCAATTCCCCCGAAGACTTAAAAATGTATATGCTAATCGCCATTAAGGAGCATCTGTGCGACGATGCCACCATGAATGCTTGTTGCTGGGCTATTAAACAAATTCCGCAATTGTATGAGAAATGGAGGGATGAAGAATTGTACCCTTGGGCTTCATTACGCCCATTTATTCACGGGGGCTTTCATCCCAGCCTTGAGTTTTAATATGAAGATCCTACATATCTCTGACACTCACGGAAAGCATCATCTTCTAAAAAACTTGCCGGAAGTTGATATCATTGTGCATACTGGCGACATTACGGAAGACGGCACCGAAGAAGAGGTCATGGACTTCATTGTGTGGTTTGGGAACTTACCATACAAACACAAGGTTTTCATTGCGGGCAATCATGATAGCTGTCTCTATAAAGCTAACATTGAAGGTTTGCCAAATGATGTACATTACCTCTGCAATGATAGTGTTACCATTAACGAAATCAAATTTTACGGTGTGCCTATGTTCTTGCAAGACGACCTTGATGGCAACTTAACCGAACTGTATAATCGTATCCCTTACGACACCGATGTGCTTCTCACCCACCAACCGCCTTTGGGCATTCTTGACGAATCTGAAGGCATCCATTTCGGCGACCGTGACCTATACAAGCGTGTTTTTGAAGTCATGCCTATTTTCCACCTTTTTGGGCATATCCATTCTGGAGAAGAAACATATTGTATTTCTCGCCGAGTACGCTTTTCGAATGCAGCACGTCAGAAAAGCGGTAAGTTCAATTTACTCATAATTAGAACGTATGATTAAGCAACTAAGAGATAGTTTATCCTTCAATTGCGATTTGTTAATAGCGCAAATGAAAGGGGAAAAAAAATCAATCCTATATGATGATACCATGAAGCCTTTGCATCGAAATAAGTCTTATTTTTGCGCCAGGGTTCTGTCCCTTCCTCGGGAATTCCATTCCCGCCGCAAAAGCCCCAAGCGAGAATGAACACCAGCAACAACATACCCAACGAAACCTCCACTTAGCAGCAGCCCGTAGCATGGTGCAAACCGTGTATAGTATCCGCTCAGCCAATCCATCATTCAACTATTTTCCTCATACAGGAATCTTCTCCTCCTTCGGCTCCACATGGATGGAAATGTGTGTTTCCTCGCCGTAACGTTCCTTCAGCAGGCGTTCCATTTCTGAGGCTTTGTCGTGGGCTTCCTTCAAGGGGATGTCGCCGTCCATGAGGATGTGCATTTCTATGGCGTAATGGTTGCCGATGCGGCGTGTGCAAAGGTCATGCGGCTCGGTGACGCCGGGCACACGCCTCACGATGTCCAAAATCTCATTCTCCACCTCATCGGGCAGCGACTGTTCCATCAGTTCGCCCATACCGTTTTTGAGCAAGTCGATGGCTACCTTAATGATAAGTGCGCCCACGGCAATGGAAGCGATAGGGTCAAGCACAGCCCAACGTTCACCCAAGAGGATGGCTCCACCGATGCCAATGGCAGTGCCGACCGACGACAGAGCATCACTGCGATGGTGCCAAGCGTTGGCTTTCATGGCCTGCGAATCAAGTTGGTCAGCTTTGCGCTTGGTGTATTGGAACGTCAACTCTTTCAACAAGATAGAAACCAAAGCCGCCACCAATGCCAACATTCCGGGCTGGGGCAAAATGCCGCCTTTGGCCCAAAAAGCGATTTTCTTGGCACCGTCAATGAAAATGCCCACGGCAACCGCGAAAAGCGCAATGCCGATGAGCGTGGTCGCCAAGGTCTCAAACTTGCCGTGACCGTAGTCGTGCGACTTGTCCTTGGGCCGGTGGCTGATGCGCACAAAGGCCAAAACGATGATGTCGGTGGCAAAATCGGAAACCGAATGTACCGCATCGGCAATCATGGCGGAACTATGGCCAACGATGCCCGCCACAAACTTGAACACAACCAGCACCACATTGACCGCGCTGCCCAAAAGGGTCACTTTATAGACTTCCTTTTCCCTATTCATGATGCTTTCTTTTCCGTCAAAATCATGAACAAAATCGCAAACAGAATCAGTGCCACGCCGATGGCAACATTAAGGGTGAAGGCTTCCTTGAAAACCAACGTCCCGATGAAAATGGCCGTCAAAGGTTCGAGGATACCGAGGACTGAGGTTTTGGTTGCCCCAACAGCCTTGCTCGATGCCGCTAAGGTGATGGTGGCAATGGCCGTTGGCAGCACCGCCAAGCCCAAGACATTCAACCAACTAACCGTATCGGGAACGGGATTCAAATGGACTCCAAAACCCGACAAGGCAAACAACATCAGCGAGCCGATGAAGAAACAATAAAAGGTCAAAGTGAGGTTGGGAATGGCCTTGACTTGCTTGCTCAGGTTGACGATAACTATAAATAAAGTGTAGCACAATCCCGAAGCCACCACAAGCGCAATGCCGCGCCAATCGATGAAACCACCTCCACCTTTTATGGAGAGCAACACCGCGCCTGCCACGCCTGCGAAAATGGAAATCCATGTCTGCCAAGTCGGGAACTGTCCGAAAAGCATCATGATGAGCGCGACCATAATGGGATAAACATAAAGGATACTCGTGGCGATGCCCGAAGGAATGTATTTGTAGGCCTCAAACAAGGTGATGCTGCATCCCGTGAACAACACGCCGAGAATTGCCATCAGCCCGAATTGCTTCCAAGTGATGCGAATTTGTTTTTTCGCAATGAGCATGAAAGCCAGCATTAATAAGGTGGCTACACCATAGCGGTAAAACAGCAACGAATTGACATCCAATCCTTTGTTGATGACGGGAACGCCAAAAAGCGGATTCATTCCGTAGGTGATGCCAGAAATGATGCCCGCCAAATAGCCCCAATGAAGTGTGTTTTTCTTCTCCATAATGGTTTACATGAAACTGCTGCCTCCGATGAACTGACGTAGCATGGAAGTGGCTGGAATCTCACTGTCGGGCACGGGAGTGAAGTAATGCAAAAATCTTAGCAGACGGTGTGCCTCGGTGTATTCGGGGCAATTGTGCGGCACGGTGGCCAAAATGCTTTCGGCGTGGTTGCGCATCACCGCAAACTCAAGCAGGTAGGCCGAGTTGAACATCACATCGGCGTTCTCTTGATAAGGATTGATCCACTTTTCCTCAGCATTGCGAACGCTGGCCCACTGACTGATGGTCTGACGTGCCGAGAACGCGCCTTTGTTGTAATCGCGGACGATGCGCCGCAAGAGGCGGTTGTCGTCGGTCGGAATGGTGTTGTGGTCGTCCAAAGCAGTGCTGGTCAAAGTGGAAATGAAAATGCGGAACTTGGTCGGTTCTGGAATCTGATTCGTCAGCAATGGGTTCAAGGCATGGATGCCTTCAAGCAACAACACGCAGCCTTCCTTCAGTTGCAACTTCTTTCCGTTGTATTCTCGGACACCCGTCACAAAGTTATATTCAGGCACTTCTATCTCTTCCCCTTTCAGCAAAGCAATCAAGTCGCGTTCAAGGGCGGCATGGTCGACGGTCTCGAAATTGTCGAAGTCGTAAGTGCCGTCGGGCAACTTGGGCGTATCCACACGGTTGACGAAATAGTCGTCCGTAGAGAACGAAATAGGTTTCAGCCCGCAGGCCTTCAGTTGTATGCTGACACGGCTACAGAAAGTGGTCTTTCCGCTACTGCTCGGTCCGGTAATCAGCACCAAACGGACAGGATTCTCACTATGGTAACGCCGATTAATCTCCTCTGCAATCTGCACGATTTTCTTCTCCTGCAAGGCCTCAGCCACCTGTACCAACTCACGCGCCATTCCGTTTTGGCAGGCATGGTTGACGTCGCCCACCGTGCTCAGCCCCATAATTTCATTCCATCTCAGGCTTTCCGAAAACACCTCGAAAGTCTTGGGCTGGTCGTGGGTCTCGGCCAAACGATCGGGATGGTCGCGGTCGGGAATACGCATGAGGATGCCATCGCGATAGGACTCGATGTCCCAAATGTTGAGGTAACCCGTAGAAGGCACCAAGCGGCCATAATAATAATCGGTCGTATTGTCTAAAGTGTAGTAATCAGTATAGGCTTTCCCGCTGGTTTCCAACAACTTCACCTTATCCTCTTGCCCTAACTTGCTGAACATGCTGATGGCTTCCTCGATGCGAGCCTCGTGACGGTGGAACTGGATGTCGTCGGCCACGATAGCCCTCATCCGCACCCTGAGAGCAGCGATGTCGTTGCCATCAAGTATCTTGCCGTCGCTTTTCTTGACACGGCAATAAAAGCCTTTGGAAATGGGGTGTTCCATGCTTAGCTTGCTGCCTGGGAACAAATCTTGTGTTGCCTTGTAAAGCAGGAAACCCAGCGACCGAAAATACACCAAACGTGCCGTGTGGTGAGTCAGGTCGATAAACTCCACGTCGCGGCTGTTGTAGACGCGGAACTTCAAGCCCTGCGACACATTGTTGACCTTGGCCGACACGATGGGATAAGGCCTTTCAAAATCGAATTCCGAAAGAATCTCAAGCAAGGTCATTCCTTCTTGAAACTCCTTGGTTGTCTTGGTGTTAAGACAATAAATCTGAATCATGGAACGATTGGTGTTTAGTCTGTGACTTGGTTTTGGATGCGGTTGATTGCATCAACGGCGAGCTGGTAGTTGGGATAGCTTTTCAGGATTTCCTTGTAGATTTCCTCGGCTTGGGCGTACTTGCCCATCTGTTCCAACACACGTCCCTTGTTATAATATGCATCAAGGTATTTGGGATTGGCCTGCAAGGCGCGGTTGAAGTAATCCAAGGCGACCTCATTGTTCTCCAAATACACGAAATTGACATAACCCACGTTGAACAGCACCATGTAGTTATCAGGTTGCATCATCAACAGCGTGTCGTAATGCTTCACCGCCTCTTCAGGCTCGCCGTGACTTTGCAGATACAAAGCCAATTCGTAACGGGCATTGGCGTTGTCGGGGAACTGTTGCTGCGCCTTACGGATATAGTCCAGGGCGTAGGGCGGCTGTTGCACGGCATAGATGCGACAAATCTGCTCCACGGGGTCATAGAAACTATCGTCCTGCTCGGAGGAAATCTGGAAATTCTTCAAAGCGTTCACCGTATCTTGCTGGGCAATAATAAAATACATTCCGCGCACAAAGTAAGCCCGTGGGTTGTAGGTTGAGAGCGACAAGGCTTTGTCGAGATAAGCCCAAGAGAGTTTGAAGTTCTGCTGCAACAGGTTCAGTTCGCCCAGTTTCACCAAAGGGCGCGCATCGCGTTGGTCGATTTCGGCGGCCTTGTTGAGTGTGACGTTGATGTTGCCCTCGTCGCCCAAAGCATAATACACGTCGGCCAACAAGAGGTAAGTCTCCACGTCGTTGGGGTCAAGACGCAGCGACTGGTTGATGTCCATCATGGCTGCACCCACTTGCTCGTTGGCGAAATAAGCCTTTGCGCGGTTCTTATAGAGTCGTGCGTTGGTGCTATCCTTGGCGATGGAGTCGTTGTATTGCCGAATGGCTTCCGTCACGGTGATAGGCTCGTCGCTCTCCTCTACCGTGTTGATGGTTTCAGTTTTCGGCGTGTTGTTGCAGGCAAACAAGGCGAGCAGCAGGCCGAGAAATAGGATGGTTTTCTTCATTTTACATTTTTTTTCAAGAAGTGTTTTTGACTCCCCCCTACCCCCTCAAGAGGGGGACAGGTTCCAACTCAAGGTAGAACACGTCCCCCTTTTCAAAGGGGGCAAGGGGGATTTATACAAACCTTATTCTTCACTCTTTTCCAACGCCTCGAAAATCTTGGCAGTCAGTTCGTCGGCAAGTTCGGGATTGTCCTCAATGAGTTTCTTGACCGAGTCACGGCCTTGGGCGAGTTTCGATTCACCATAGCTGAACCACGATCCGCTCTTCTTGATGATGCCCATCTCCACACCGAGGTCGACGATTTCGCCACTGCGCGAGATGCCTTCACCATAAAGAATATCAAACTCGGCCTTGCGGAACGGCGGAGCCACCTTGTTCTTGACGACTTTCACCTTCACGCGGCTGCCCAACACATTCTCGCCATCCTTGATTTGGCTGACCTTGCGGATGTCGATGCGCACGGAGCTGTAGAACTTCAAGGCATTGCCGCCCGTGGTGGTCTCAGGATTGCCGAACATCACTCCGATCTTCTCACGCAGTTGGTTGATGAAGATACACACGCAACCCGTCTTGTTGATGGTGGCAGTGAGCTTGCGCATGGCTTGGCTCATCAGGCGGGCTTGGAGGCCCATTTTGCTGTCGCCCATCTCGCCTTCGATTTCGCTTTTGGGCGTCAAAGCGGCCACGGAATCAACGACGATGACATCAATCGCACCGGAACGGATAAGGTTCTCGGCGATTTCCAAAGCTTGCTCGCCATAATCGGGTTGTGAGATGAGGAGGTTCTCAACGTCAACGCCGAGTTTGGCGGCATAGAAACGGTCGAAAGCGTGTTCCGCGTCGATGAAGGCGGCAATGCCACCTTTCTTTTGCGCCTCGGCGATGACATGCAAGGCCAAGGTCGTCTTGCCTGAGCTTTCAGGGCCGTATATCTCGGTGATTCTTCCTTTTGGCAGACCGCCCACGCCGAGGGCGTAGTCTAATCCTATCGAGCCGGTGGAGATGCTTTCCATCTTCTCGGCCTCGGCGCCAAGGCGCATGATGCTTCCCTTGCCGAAACTCTTCTCAATGTTTCCCAATGTGGCTTCCAAAGCCTTCAGTTTCTCCTGTCTCAGTTTTGCAGCTTCCTCTTGTGTTTTTTCTGTTGTCATGATTGTGGGGGTTTTAGATTGTTGATTGTTTATTGTTGAACTGTTTAATTGTTGTTGATTTCAAAATTTCTAATTTCAAGATTTCAAGATTATTCTGATGCGAAACGCTTCTCACGCGGTTCATTTTTTAAGGGGACAAAGGTAGTAATTTTTGGCATATCGACATTATTTTGGGTTAGTTTTTGAAAATAGAGTTGCATATTATGAAAAAGTTGTATTTTTGCAATTGGAAACATCGGATACAGTACCGTTTGAGCCTGCCTCTTTATCGGCATTTGTTGCAGGCTGCGAAGTATTACTGGAAGCCGGTTCCTCATTCTGCAATTCGGAAGCAGACCAGATGTTTTCCTTGTTTCTACCGTATCTTTTCGACAAAACACCCGCACTATTGACGTTCCAATAGGTGTCATCTTTCGACAGTTGCACCCATAACGTATTGTTATGCTCGTCGGCAAGTTGCACCAAGTAGGTTTGGCTTTCACCCTCACCCGCATTCTTGTACGTGTTACCCTTCTTGATACTATTGTAGTTTTGCGCAACGTATGCCACGAATGCCACAACCGACACAAAACCGGCTTTCCTAATTTGGTCGCCGTGACGAATTTCAATGTGCATCAATCCGTTGTTCCTATCACCGATTGACAAGCGAATAGGTGCTGGCGGCAGGTTTTGCTCCACTGTAATCCGTCCAAAGTCGATGCCTCCGTCTGGGGCTTCTACAAACGGCAATCCGTTTTGATCCATTATTGTTGAGATGCGGTATTCCATCGTTTTTGAGATTTGATGCCGCAAAATAACGGAGTCTGTCAAGACAAAGCCGTTGATTAAACGTTTGTAGTCGACTGTAGTCGTTTGTTGTCGTTTGCTGTCGGGTATAGTGTTGATTGTCTTGTTATTATAAAAATTTGTTTTATTCGGTGTTTTAGCGGTAATTTGTTCGGTGTTTTCGACATGGGCTTAGGCGATTCTATCATGCGGCCAATAATCCGCATATTCTGCGGATAATTAACCGCAAAACTTGCGGCTTATTAAAATTATGTGTACTTTTGCAGTCGAAAAAAAAATGAGATATGGCAACTTACATCCATCAAAGTGAACAATGGCCACACTTCATTTGGGACAAAGAACTCGTCGCAGACAAATTGGCCGCCGTCAACAAAGCCTCGGGATTTCTGATGGGCCGACTGAACGCCATTGGCTTCGATGCCCGCCTGTCAGCCAACGCCGAAATGCTCTCCAACGACATCATCAATTCCTCCGAAATAGAAGGTATTTCACTGAATGTCAAACAAGTGCGTTCTTCCATTGCCAAAATACTCGGAATCCCATCGGATGCCGACGAGCCATCGAGCCACTATGTGGAAGGCATTGTGGAGATGATGCTCGATGCTGTGAGCCATTACCGCCATCCCCTCACCCATGAACGACTTTTCGGCTGGCACAACTGCTTGTTTCCCTCAGGGATGAGCGGCTATTCGAGAATCGATGTGGCACAATACCGAAAAGGCGAGATGAAAGTGGTTTCGGGAAACTATGGGCGCGAAAAGGTTCATTATGAGGCTGTTGCCGCACAGGACGTGCCGAAGGAAATGGACATCTTCTTGGAGTGGTTCAATACGGACTGCGCCTCGCCCACTTACCTAAAGTCAGCCATCGCCCATTTTTGGTTTGTCTGCATCCACCCATTCGACGACGGGAACGGGCGAATAGGTCGCGCCATCGCCGACATGGCACTCTCGCAGGCCGACGACTCCGCCATGCGGTTCTTCAGCATGTCGCGCCAAATCAACAAGGACAAGAAGTCGTATTACGATGTGCTTGAGCGCGTTAGCCGTCAAACGAATATGGACATCACGGAATGGCTGACATGGTATCTCGACTGCATGACACGCGCCATCAATGCCTCGGATGAGGTGCTTTCTCGCATCCTACAGAAAGCCGCTTTTTGGCAAAACCATGCCCATGTAGCGTTCACGGAACGACAAAACAAGGTACTGAAAATCTATCTGGACGGCTATGTTGGAAAGTTGACCGTTAAAAACTGGGCTAAGCACTGCAAAGTCTCAGCCGATACTGCCGCCCGCGACATCAAAGACCTTGTTTCGAAAGGCGTTCTTGAACCACAACAAGGCCGCATGAGGGATGTTTTCTATGGCATTCGTTGCGATGATGAAACCTTGCTTGTTCCTGGTCCTCAGGAAGATGAGGATTGATATTACCTTTTCAGAAATTGGTTACATCTATCATATAACAAAACTACGAATAGATTCCCGTAGCCTAATTTCTTCTGTTTCCATTATGGCGACATAGTCACTAAACGATGCACATTTTTGGTCAACGTTCATGCCAACCAATAGCATTTTTCCACCCCTACCATTAATATCACCCTCCATAAATAGACTTTCACCCAATGAAACAGGAACTATCAGTCCGCTGACATTTGCATCGAAAATATGCATATAAGCCAATAATTGGAAACGGTCTTCTCTCTGCTCTTTATCAAACAGTGATTTATGTCTTTTGTATTTCGCGTCGAATACAGCCAAACCATCAATAAAAAAATCAGGTTGAGCCAATACCTTTCGAGGGTCGGTGAATATGAGTTTTCCAACGTTGTTTGTCCTATTATGTGGATGTATTAATCCAATAGGCTTCAAAACAGTATCCAAATACTCCTCCCAAAGCCAAGCCCCATCAAACAAAATGCCGTAAATTTGGTTGTCATCGTTGCCGTATTTCAATTCCTCTTGGCGAAGAATCTGCAAACAAAGCCGTTGCAAATCAAGGTATTGACTGAAATATGGATGGCTTATTGGCCTGTTATTCAAATTGACAATCCGACTTCTGTCGTTTCGGTTATAACTTGGCGTCGCATTGTTTATCAAGCCAACCGCTTCCTTGGTATCGTCGTCGTTGCCGAGGATATTTCCGTGATATGGATGACACGCGATGTATTCAATGGTATGCCTGACGAGTTGTGTGACATGATTATCAACGGCATATTCCCTTGTCGAATAGGACACTTTGCCCGCAAACGGGATGTTTTGTCGGATATGACGCTGAATATCAATCCTTCCACGAACATTGGCATCGTTATAATTCCGTGTCTGATACTCCTTGAAAATCCCCTGTCGCAATGCCCGTTTCAGAAAAGCGGGAAACAAATAGATCAGAAAATCGAAAACGCTCTCGTTGTCGGAATCGTGTTTCAAATCGAACAGGTTGATAGCGAACACCTTCTGCAACATATAATGAAGGAAATAATCCCCTTGTTGCTGCGCAAAACGTGAGCGGATGGAAACTTGGGTTTCGTTATAGCCGACAAAACCCATAATATTTCCCGTAACTAATTGATTTTCATTATTTACAGAAAAGACATGCTCCGTCCCGATCTTATCGCCGTATTCGCCAAGGGAGTGGGGAAAAACAAGCAGGCTGCTTCCATCGTCAGAACAAAGTTCCGCAATGGAAGGTTTGGCCATACATTTCAGGTCGTCGAGTTCCTGAACTTTAGTAATGGCTTTGGTTGTGCTATTGTCTTGGGTCTGAATCATTCATTCTGCGATTCGGTGTTGCCATCGTAGGCTTTCTTCAATTGCTCCAATTGCTTCTCCGCGTCGCGGTTGCCACGAAGATATTCCGAGAGCAAACCTCTTAAATGATATTCCCACATCTTGTCGAAATCGCCATCGTATTCATCCAACTTCAAGAAATAGGCCGCCCCGATTTGGTATGACTTGTTCAGCCCAAGTTTTTCGTCACAAATGGCATCGTTCAAGGCGGTCATCCGTTTTTTTACTTCTTCAGCATGAACCATCTTGTCTTTCATGGCTTCGTAACTTTCCTCTGCCGTGACTTCCTTCCAAGCAAAGCGGCGACGCATGGCAAAATCCATGCTCTCCACGCTTCGGTCGATGTCGTTCATCGTGCCGATGATATAGACATTTTCAGGGACATAGAAGCCTTTCTTGAACGCATCGCCCTCTTCAATCATGTTTTGGTATTGCGTCTGCACCATGCCTTTCTCACCCCGATAGCCCGGGTCGATGGAGAAGAACAACTCGCCGAAAATCTTGGAGATTTCGCCACGGTTGATTTCGTCGATGATAAAAACGAAAGGTTTGTCACTTTCCAGCAATGCTTCCTTGCAAAACTCTTTGAACACGCCATCTTTTCTTTCAAAACCCACATTGCCATTGCCATCATTTCTCGGTCGCAAACCTTCCACAAAATCCGTATAGTCATACGAAGGATGGAACTGGACAAATTTGGTTTCCGCTCCCATTTCTTCAGCGATTGTTTTTGCCAAATAGGATTTTCCAGTTCCTGGAGCTCCTGTCAGAATTAGGTTTTTGTTTGCCTTCAAAAGGTTAGTGTATGGTTGTAGTTTTGTTTTCATTGTTTCGGAAATGCTGTCATTTTCAATGTTCAATAATTCAAAAATATGTTGTGCTTGTTTGTCTGTTGTACCATGAAAGAAAACACTATTACCAAATGCTTTATCCTCAATAGGAACATCAAGGAATGGTTGGTGCCATTCTACATTTCTGCACATTGGGTCAGCATTGGTTTCATCAATAATACAGTCAGACGTAAACTTGCCCCAACCATACAACAAATGGAAACGCTTGCCACCTTCTGTTTTTGATTTAAACACGACCACAATATCGTCCGGCTTCGCTTCATGCACAAAGTTCCAATATGCAGTTGGGATATTGGTGTCTTTGTTTCCAACATCCTCTTGGTATGCCTTCAACAGCGCATTTTTTGACTTAAATGGCCTAAAATCCTTAATGGTTTTTGCTGACGAACCGCAACGAAGCATCGTTAGTTTTGAGGTTTCATGATCACCATTCCACATCCAAACTCGCCTTTTTTCACCCCAAACCAACGAACCAACAAATCCCATTCTCTTTTGCATCCAATTGACCAACATCCAAACCATATCCTGAGCCAACAATAGGTCGCTTTTCCGTTGACCTTCGAGCATAGGCGAAACCAGTTCTTGCAATTCTTGATTGTTGACTGCCATTTGTGCCAACGGGCGAATCAAGTCAAGATAATGCTCATAGCACGAACCTGTTGGTTTCTTTTCTTCGCCTAAATATCTGCAAAGGTTGCCATACATTCCCTCGTATTTGTAGAAGGTGTATTTGTCAGGATTATAGCAAGTCAGAATAGTTGCTGCCGTGCGTTCATCATTGGCTTTGCTATTATAACCCTCTAGAGGAAGCAATGCTGACATTGAAGTCTTGAAATTCGCTAACCTATCATGCAATGATTTTCCTTCACCTACCAAATCATTCAAAGCATTTTCAAGGTCTTCTTTCTTGCTATTAACCAAATATTTGAGGGTTTTATTATCGCGAACAGCATCTATGAGATTCATAAAGCCGCCTTTTGTGGCATTGGTCGAATAAACAACGCCATCTGTCACGATGTTCAAAGGACTCTTCCCTACGCTTGAAGTTATTAATTCCCACTTGTAGAGTTCGTCATAACCCTCTTGGCGGATTTGTATTTCCCTTCTTAATTCCTTGTAGCGTTCAATCAAATACCAATAAAGATACTCTCTAATGGCATCAGCCAATTCAGGACGTAAAGTCCACTCAAAGGCTCCTTCTTCATTGTTTGACAAGTACTTGCCTTGTTTCATAGGAATAGGCCAGTAGGTGTTATTGCCATCTTCATTGACCACTTGAAAACGTGCCAACCGCTTTTGCACATACTTTCCAAAATTCATAATGGAAGCGACCAAAGAATACGCATTCTTGCCTAATCGATTGCGGACAGCTATAGCTGATCCTTTGTATTCTGGCATATAGTAGAAACAAATCACGGCTTCCTTATACTTTTCAGACACCGATTCGTCTTTCAGAATCTCAAGCCATTCATTCTTGCTGATGTCAACAGCACTGGAATAATACTCGCCTGACTTTTGCTCTTTGATGATTTGCATATTTTGTCCTTTGTATTAATTCGTTGCAAAAATAACTATTTTTCCATTTCCTCCAACCTCCTCACCAACTCATCCACCCCTTCCACCGCCTTCGCCTTAATATGCTGGAATCCAGCTGGCAGGCCGCCTTTCAGGTCATTCGGGTCAATCAGGAACTTGGGAATCTCACTTGGGGTATAATCGACCAATCCCGCCGCCGGATAGACCACCAACGAAGTACCAATGACTACGAAGATGTCGGCTTGTTGCACCCAATATGCCGCCAACTCCATACCATCGACATACTCGCCAAACCATACGATATAAGGCCGAAGTTGCGAACCATCGGCAGCTTTGTCACCCAATCGAATCGGGACATCAAGCGGATAGTCCTTGATGCAATTAGGGTCGAGACGGTTGCGCGATGAGGTCACCTTGCTCAACTCGCCGTGAAGATGTAGCACCTTGCTACTTCCTGCCCTTTCGTGAAGGTTGTCCACATTCTGGGTGATGATGGTCACATCGTACCGCTTTTCCAACTCGGCCAAAACACGATGGGCATGGTTCGGCTCCACCTCCAACAGGTTTTTCCGACGGGCATTGTAGAAATCGAGCACGGCCTGAGGGTCTTCCTCAAAACCCTCCACGCTGGCCAATTTCATGGCATCATATTTCCCCCACATGCCATTGGCATCACGAAAGGTAGGGATTCCGCTCTCGGCGCTGATGCCTGCGCCGGTGAATACTACTAGTTTCTGCTGCATGACAATAAAGTTTTCTGTTTCTGCAAAAATACACAAAAATTGTGTTGTTTTTGAGGGTTTAACATTGAATCACACCGCAAAAATAGAAAACACCTGTTTCAAATCGCGGTACAGGCTCAAAGTTTTTTCGTTTTTTTACATGAATTTCCATAAATTAGACACAAATTTTTCAAAAATTGCAATTAATGACAATTCGTGATATATTTCTGATAATTCGTGTTTTAAAAAACAACCATGAACATTGCCAGGGCACAATCAAGCATTTTTCAGCACCCCATCATCGCAGCTGGCGTAATGTTCAAAGTGCGGCAAAGTTGGCGAGCAATTTTCAAAGTCGGTTCCGCCCTTCCTGTCACGTAATCGTTGACTCGCGAAGGACTTACGCCGATAAGGAGAGCCAACTGTTTCTGCGTCATCTGCTTCTCTTCGAGCGACAACTCTATCAAGTCGGCCACGGAAGGCTTGGCAATGGGATAATGCTCCTTTTCGTATTCAATCACAATGTCCGACATCATAGTCAATTCGATGGCGTTGCGATCGTTGGCGGGAGTCTCATCCGTCACTATCGGCAACAATTCCTCGATTCTCTCCAATGCAAATTCGTATTGTTCTTTCGTGATTTTGCTCATGTCGCTTTCCTCCTATATGGTTGAAACATCAATTTTGTCATAATCGCTATGAGTGCCCACAAACCGAATAAACACATGGCCTATCGTGAATTTCACCACCACCACAAGACGGTATTTGTTTCCCCTGATATTGAACACATAACGTTGATTCCCAACATAGTCTGTTGCCGGAAAATCAACCTTGATGTCCGAAAGGTTCTTCCATTCCGCCTCCTCGGTGATTTCATACCAGCGTTCCAAAGCCGTTTTCGCGTCGGCATGTCCTTCCGATTCGTAGAACTCGACCAATCTTTTATGTGATACTATTCTCATAGCGACCGCAAAAATAGCAAAATTTCTAAAATCCAAAACATTTCATATAAATAATTTTGGTTTTCAAAATTAAACAGTCCACTTGCGGCCAATAATCCGCAGAATTTACGGCTTATTTCAACTCCTTGATGACAAAAATCTCAGCACCACCCTTGCGGCAAACACCTAGACAAAAAAAGCAGAGACGCGCCAAGGCACGTCTCTACTATCTAAATCATGTGAATCCTCGATTATTTCAGCCTGCCGGGATATACCTTCAAAGCCTCTTCTAAGCACTTGACGGCGGCCTTGAGGTCGTCGATGCAGAGGCAGTAGGTGATACGAGCCTGATGGCGTCCCTTCTCGGGATCGGCATAGAAACCTGTGGCGGGAGCCAACATCACCGTGGCACCGTTGTAGCTGAAATCGGTGAGCAGCCACTGGCAGAACCTGTCGCTGTCGTCGATGGGCAGGTCGATGACGGTATAGAACGCGCCTTTAGGCATCGGGCAGAAGCAGCCCGGAATCTTGTTGATGCCCTCGACGATGACATTACGGCGGGCAATGTACTCATTATAGACGGCATCGAAATACTCCTGCGGCGTGTTGACGGCGGCTTCGGCGAAGATCTGACCAAAACTCGGTGGCGACAGACGGGCCTGTGCCAGACGCATGGCAGTGGCATAGACCTCGCTGTTGCGGGTCACCATGCAACCCACACGGGCACCGCAAGCGCTATAACGCTTCGAGACGGAGTCGAAGAGGATAACGTTGCGTTCCAGTCCCTCAAGTTGCATCACACTGACGTGCTTGTGACCGTCGTAGCAGAACTCGCGATACACCTCGTCGGCAAACAGATACATATCGTATTTCTTCACCAAACCGGCCACTTTCAGCAACTCCTCGTGGGTATAAAGATAACCCGTAGGATTGTTGGGGTTGCAAATCATGATGGCCTTCGTGCGCGGGGTGATGGCCTTCTCGAAGTCCTCAATGGGCGGCAAGGCAAAGCCTGTCCTGATGTCGCTGGGAATGGTGACAATCTTGGCATCGCACAGCTTGGCGAAGGTATTGTAGTTGGTGTAATATGGCTCCGGGATGATGATTTCGTCGCCAGGATTCAAACACACGGTGAAGGCCATTTGCAAAGCCTCGCTACCACCCGTAGTGACAAGCACTTGGTTAGGGGTGACATCGATGCCGTGCTTGTGATAATAGTTACAGAGTGCGCGACGATAGGAAGGAATACCGGCCGAATGGCTGTACTCCAACACACCTTTAGTCGCGGGGAGTTCACGAGCGGTATCAGCTAAAGCAGCGAGTGCACCTTTAGGCGTTTCAATGTCGGGCTGACCGATGTTGAGGTGGTAAACATGAATACCGCGTTCTTTGGCGGCATCAGAGAAAGGAACGAGCTTGCGGATTGCCGACTGCGGCAGTTCCAAGCCTTTGTTGGAAATCTTTGGCATAGGTATTTTCTGTTTTTGTGAACAAAAAGCCATCTAACACACTCATTAGACGGCTTTTATGAATTTAATGATAACTATCGATTATTTTTTCTCGTTGACTGGCGTACCCACTCCATTGTTATTGGCCGGCAACACCTCAGTCGGCTGTTCAAGCACACGACCCTTGATGCGCAACACCACCGTCGAATTCTTGACAGCATTTGAAGTTACCGTCACGGTCTTGTTGAAGTTGCCCGATTTATTGGTATTGTATTTCACTTCGAGGACTTGAGACTCGCCAGGGAGAATAGGCTCAGCGGGCCATCCAGCTACGGTGCAGCCGCAGCTTGTCTTGGGTTTCTGGATCAACAGAGGCTCATTGCCCGTGTTGGTGAAACGAAACTCGCATTTGCCATTGCCGCCGTACGGAACATCTCCGTAGTCGTGGACGACTTTCTCAAACTCAATTTCCGGTCCCATTTGAACCGTTCCTTTGTCTTGCGCCTTGGCCACTCCTGCCATGAGGAGCATGATGCCAAGCAGATAAATCACTTTTTTCATTTTAGTATGACTTTTAAAAATTGTTGCAAAATTAGAAATTATTTTGTTACCAATGCCAAAACTTTCGATTTTTCTAACAATTTTCTTCGTTATCCAAAAACCGTACCAAAAACGACACCCGTGGTGGATTTTTTCGGCATGGATTTACAAAGCCTGCCAATCGATGCCGCTGCCCTTTTGAGGTTCTTATTTCGCTGCCACAGAACGGAAAAATATCTCCGCATCCTTCCAAACGGTATAGTCGCGGGCGTAGAGCAGGTTCAGTTGGTTGACGAAATCAGGCTCGGCGGAAACATTCTTGTCGAGATGCGAGGCGGGACTGTAAACGCCTTTGCGAATCTTGGGCAGTTTTTGCGTTTCGTCGGCGGGCGAGCAATACCCCACCCAAGTCTTTCTGCCAAACAAGACGAGGATGGCGTTTTTCAGGAACCGGACAGGTTGCTTCACCATCAAGGCCAAAGGCAGCCAGAAAACGATGCTGAACAGGCTTGTCACCACATCGAAGAGGCGTTTGTTGCGGCGGTTCGAAGTGGTGTCAATCGCCTTAATGTCAACGGTATAGAGGTCGCCGCGCGTGTTGATGCTGTTGCTGCCGATGATGGAAAGGCTGTCCTCGGGCGCAATCTTGTAATCCACGTTGGTGGCGTGCCAGTCCACCATCTTGTCGATGATGACCTGATGCGGCACGTCCTTCGAGCAAAAGATGACCTCCGTAATCTTGTAAATCTCAATAATGTCGGGCACTTGCGCGAGGTTGCCGATGAATCCCTCAGGGGCCTCCCCTTGCGCTTCCGAACTCACCAAACCAATGAAATCAGGCTTGATGGACGTGCTCTCCAAAATCGAATTGACCCGCCGTGTCTCCTCTGGGCTTCCGATGACGAGGAACCGTTTCTTTTCTGTCTTTTTCGACTGGAAGTTTTCGTTTCCCAACAGAATGCCGACAAAGCGCGTGAGGCTCATCTCCAAAGCCAGCCAAATCATGCCAAAGAGAATCAAGGCGCGCGAAAAACGCAGACTTTCAGGCAACAAGGCGTACAACACCAAAATTGCGGCACTGCCGAAGGCTACTCCAAGAATGGCTTTCGCAATGCTGTAAGGCTTGTCGTAACCTCCTGAGAAATACGTCGATAAAAGCCAAATCAAGATGTAGGCTGGCAACACTGCGACAAAAAGCAAAGTCGGGTAACTGCCCGAACCGCCGTAAATCGTCCCGTGACCCCAGAAATAACTGATGGCCGCCAAACCGCCATAGCCCAACACGGCATCAAGGAAAGGCACCGCCGCCTTGTGGAAAAACTGCGACACCAACGCGAAAAACGCCTTGAGATAGATGGCTATATTAATAAGGAAAGAGAACGACCGCGCCCACGACTTGCCGAAGTGCTTCTTGGCGAAAATCTCCATGGCGCGATAGAACACAAACACATAGTTGACGCTGGTTTTCTTGGTGCTCTCGCCCTTGTAGTGGATGATGCGCGTCTCGGGGAAATAGTAGTTTTTGTAGCCGCCTTGCGTGATGCGATACGACAAGTCGATGTCCTCGCCATACATGAAAAAGGTCTCGTCCAACAGACCAATCTTGTCCAAAGTCTCGCGCCGCAGCATCATGAAGGCACCGGCCAAAATCTCCACTTCGTTGGTCTCGTCGTTGGAGAGGTGGCCCATGTAATACCTTGCGAAACGCTTGCTATGCGGGAAAAGACGGGTGAGGCCAAACATCTTGTAAAACGCGGTCTTGGCCGTAGGCAAACCACGTTTCGACTCAGGCAAAAACTGTCCCTTGCCGTCCACCATCTTCACGCCGAGGCCGCCCGCTTCAGGGTGGCTGTCCATGAAGGCGAGACATTTCGAGAAGGTGTCGTCCTCCACCACCGTGTCAGGATTGAGGAGCAACACATACTCCCCCGTGGAAACGCGGATGGCCTGGTTGTTGGCACGACTGAAACCGACATTCTCCTTATTGGCGATGACCTTCACCTCGGGAAACTTCTGCGCCAGCATCTTCAACGAGCCGTCGACGGAGTTGTTATCGACCACAAACACTTCGCCCTCAATGCCTTGCATGGCGCGACGCACCGAATGAAGGCACTGCTCAAGGAAGTACTCGACGTTATAGTTGACGATGACGACAGAGAGTTTCATTTTTTCAGCTTTAAGCTATCAGCCGTAAGCTATCAGCTTAGCAACACTGTTGCTGAAAGCTGACGGCTGAGAGCTGATAGCCATTATTCTTTTCGCTTTGTTTATACTCTAATTTTCAGGTTTGCTATCCATATTGACCCTCACCGCTTGGATTTTTATGCCATTGTTCTCGACAAGGGTGTCGCTAAAGTTCTCCAAACCACAGGCATTCAAGATTTTACCCTTGATGGCCGTATTCTGCATCCAACCCGTGAACTGCTCGGCGCCAGGGCCGTATGCATACACCATCACGGGCAGACAGGTGTGGCTTCTCGTGGAATAATCAAACACAACATTCGTGTATTTGCCTTGTGGGTCGGGCAAAGTCAAGCCGCCGGTTTCGTGGTCGGCAGTGACGACGACAAGGGTGTTGCCATGTTCCTCAGCATAATTCAAGGCGACTTGAATGGCATAGCTGAAGTCCACCACCTCGTCCACCATCCATGCGGAATCGTTGGCATGGCAGGCGAAGTCGATTTGCGAGCCTTCCACCATGAGGAAGAAACCGTTTTCGGCACCGTCCAAAGTCTTCAAGGCGGTCTTCACGGCACGAGGCAGGAAATCGCCGCGCTCAGCCGCTTGAGGCAGGTGGTTGTCGTCCTCCAACACCGCATATTTCTTGCAGGTCACGTCGATGTCGGCAAGGGTGTCGTACACCTTCCAGCCCAATTCCTTCTCCATGCGGTCAATGAGGTTGATGCTGTCCTTGCGATGGTCGAAATGCTTTCTTCCGCCACCGATGGCCACATTAATATTCTCTGCTTCAGCCAATTGCATGGCAATATCCTCATACATGCTACGCTTCGGCACCTTGGCGTAAAAACATGCAGGCGTAGCATGGGTGATGTAGCTCGTCACGACGATGCCAGTCTCTTTGCCCTGTTCGGCAAAGACCTCAAGCAGGGTTTTCACCGGAATGGTATCGGGATTCATACCGACCATGCCATTCTTGGTCTTGTGGTCGCTGGCGAGAGCTGTGCCGCCTGCCGCCGAGTCAGTGATGTCGTTGCTCGACGAATGTGTATCAACCACACCGATGTAAGGAAACTTGGGAAAAACCAAGTCCTGTTTGGAAGCCAACATGCCTGCATAGACCTGCGGCAAAGCCGTTCCATCGCCAATGAAATAAATGACATTCAATGCTTTGTGAGGTTCTGGAGTGGCTTCTTCTTTGTTGCCACAAGCGGACAACATGCCCATTAAAACGAGGGCGATTAGGGATAGTTTAGTTATTCTCTTCATATAAGTTGTTTTTAATTGTTCAACAGACTGCCGCTTCGCGTCATTGCGAACATAGTGAAGCAATCCAGGGTACAAACTGGCTTACTGGACTGCTTCGTTCCTCGCAGTGACGCAAAGCGACAACATGACAACATTATAATTATCAGTTTTATTGCTTTCTCCCAACAACTTTTTTCACTGCCTCCACAATGTCGGGCGTGTCGAGATGATAGAATTTCATCAGTTCGTCGGGTGTGCCGCTTTGTCCGAACACATCGTTGATGGCAACCATCTCCATCGGGCAAGGCATGTTCAAGGCCAAAACCTGAGCAATGCTATCGCCCAAGCCGCCATTGCGCTGGTGTTCCTCCGCCGTAACCACGCAACGGGTCTTGGCCACCGATTTCAACACGGTCTCCACATCCAACGGCTTGATGGTGTGAATGTTAATCAATTCGGCATTGATGCCCATTTCCTTCAATATCGGTAGGGCTTGGATGGCTCTCCAAACAAGGTGACCACAGGCGAAGATGGTTACATCCGTGCCTTCTTGCAGCATTTGCGCCTTGCCAATGACGAATTTCTCATCCACAGGGGTGAAATTCGGCACCTTCGGGCGACCGAAACGCAGGTAAACAGGCCCGTCATATTCGACGACGGCGAGGGTAGCAGCCTTAGTCTGGTTGAAGTCGCAGGGCACGATGACCGTCATGTTGGGCAGCATCCTCATCAGGCCGATGTCTTCAAGGATTTGGTGTGTGGCACCGTCCTCACCAAGGGTAATGCCTGCATGGGAAGCCGCGATTTTCACGTTCTTGTTGGAATAGGCCACGCTTTGGCGAATTTGATCGTAGACGCGCCCAGTGGCGAAGGCCGCGAAGGTACCCGTGAACGGCACGAAACCACTCAAGGCCATGCCCGCCGCCATGTCAATCATGTTGGCCTCGGCGATGCCCGTCTGGAAGAAACGGTTGGGGAACTCCTTGGCGAAATCGCCCATCTTCAGCGAGCCAGTGAGGTCGGCGCAAAAGGCCACCACCTTGGGATTGCGGCGACCCGCTTCAAGCAAGCCTTCCCCGAACCCCGATCTTGTATCTTTTTGATTTTGAATAACAAATTCCATATTTTTCTTTTTTGTCACAAAACCTACAAAACTTTCAAAACCTTTTGGCAGGTGTGGCGGCTGCACAACCGTGCGCCGCCTGAAAGCCGCTGGTTGGCAGGCTTTCTCCAATAGTTTCTGGTTTTTTGTAGGTTTTGCATGTTTTGTGATTAATAATCTCCAAGTGTTTCAGTTAGTTGCGAAAGTGCGTTGGCGGCTTGTTCATCGTTGGGCGGTGTGCCGTGCCATTTGTGAGTGCCCATCATGAAGTCCACGCCCATGCCCATCTCCGTGTGTGCGAGAATGAGCTGCGGCCTGCCTTGGTGGGTGTTTTCGCGGGCGAGTTTCAGGATGTTCACGATGGCATGCATGTCGTTTCCGCTCATTTCCATGACATACCATCCGAAGGCCTCGTACTTGGCGCGCAGGTCGCCGAGGTTCATCACATCATCCGTTGAACCGTCAATTTGTTTCTTGTTATAGTCGATGATGGCGATGAGGTTGTCCACGCCCTTGGCAGGCGCATACATGGCGGCTTCCCAAATCTGGCCTTCCTCCTGCTCGCCGTCGCCCATGAGGACATAAACAATGTGTTGGTCGCCGTTCAGTTTCTTGGCTTGTGCCGCGCCGATAGCTACCGAAAGGCCTTGTCCGAGCGAACCCGAGGCGATTCGGATGCCCGGCAAACCTTCAGTCGTGGTGGGATGACCTTGCAAGCGCGTACCAAGGCGGCGAAAAGTAGCCAGCTCTCTCACAGGGAAATAACCACGATGCGCCATGATGCTGTAGAGCATCGGGCTGATGTGGCCGTTGGAGAGGAAAAACATGTCCTCGCCCTCGCCGTCCATGCGGAAATTGGCGGGGTCGATTTGCATTTGGTCAAAATAAAGGGCTGTGACAATGTCAGTTGCGCCCAAAGAGCCGCCCGGATGCCCCGACTGGCATCCATGCACCATGCGAATGATGTCGCGGCGCACTTGGGAGGCTATTTTTTCTAATTCGGTGATGGTCATATTGGAAGCGTTTTGATGTTCGGAAATTCGAGTGCAAAGCTACGGAAAAAAACATTTCAATCCTCAAAAACCAACAATTCCATTTTCTGATAGCAAAAACGCCTTCTGGCAATCCACGCAAATCATATTTCCAAAGACTTTGGGTTGGCCATTCGGACATTTCGTATGCCCAAAAATCTGGTACATTCCCGAATCTTTCGTTTGGGTTCCTGCAAACTCGTCAATATCAGCCCAAATCATGCTCCCAACGCGACTCCATCCACCTCGCAAGGCAGAAATATCACTTAATGCAGCCACAAATTCGTCCGTAAACATCAGTCGGTTAAAGGTTTCCGCAGTTATCTTATCTACCGAGCCGAAAAGGTCAGAATGTTTCTTCAGCCATTCTGGATGGACACCCGCATGTGAGAAAAAGTATCTTTTCCCACCAACGACATATTCAACAGCCATTTGAAAGCAATCCAAATTCTCTTCGTACGTCGCCCGAATCACATCCTCCTTGTATTCATTATACCGAGTTCCTTTCAGCTCTGGAAACATATAGTGCAAATCGTGATTTCCAAAAAGGAGCGTCACTTGCTCGAAATGCGTTTTTTTGAACTCAATGACATCCAAAAGGCCTTTGAAAGCATCCGTCCAATAAATCCATTCGTTCTCATACGGGTCCAAGTAGTCGCCGAGGAACACGACAAGAGAATCCTCAGGAAGTTCATTTACAGCTTTCCGCCAAAACTCCCTTCCGTGAAGGTCAGGGATGATTATGATGTGCTGGTTCAACTCAATCATTATCAAGATCTTTTTCAATCGTCTTATTCCGCTTCCTGTCGTAATCCTTCTTCGACTTGTGCACTTTCGAAGGCCGCATACTGACTTGCTTGCCATACTGCTTGATTTCCTTCTCACGGTCGGCTTTAAGGAGGGATTTTAGGCTGCTGAATTGTTGCTTTTTAGTTTTTTTGGATTTTGATTTCATTTCCGTTTTGATATTTGAAATCTGCTGAAACAGGATTTTAAAATCGCGTTTCAGCAGGTTTCAGTTAAACAAATCTTTCATAATAACCTGATTCTGAATATGTCCGCTATATTTGTTTTGCACAATTCCAAAACTCGTCACAAGCGTTAGCATCAGCGATTTTGAGGTCTTGGTTTGCTGGAGGAAAGCGGCTAATTTGTTGTCGAAATCCTCGTCGTCCGACTTGGTGATTTCGTAGGGCGAGCGCGAAAACTTCATCTCACAAATATTGACCGTCTGATCGGCGCGGTCGATGACGAGGTCGATTTGCGCTCCCTTGCCCGTCGTGTCGTTTTTCCCCACCCAGCAGCAGGCGCGGCTTTGGATGCCCGAAATCCCCAACGCCTGCTTGATTTGGGCAATGTGGTTCAGGCAAAGCATTTCGAAGGCATAGCCGCTCCAAGCCCTATAACGCGGACTATTGAGCGAATGGGTCCAAAAAAACTCGTCTTGGTACTTGTTCTCGTTGGCAAAGTGGAAATGGAACAGCGTGAAGGCATCGGTCAATTGGAAAAGCGCATCGCGTTTCGCCTTGCCGAAGGGGACGTAGGTGCGGATGAAACCGCATTTTTCCAACTCTTCCAAGGTCTTGGTAAACTTCAGGTTGTTGTTCAGTTGGGTCAGTTCAAGCAATTCCTTCCGGGTCAGGCCTTTGGCTTTTGTGGCCATGGCCGAAACGATGGTGATGTGGTCGCCAGCCCTCTTGAAAAGTGAGCGGTAGAGGTTCTCGAACTCGTTTTGCAACTCGCCGTTGGCCGCGAAAAACAGCCTGTCGATGTTTTGGGCCACGCTCTCTTCGGGGAGCATCAGCGAATAGTAGTAGGCCACGCCGCCCATCACCATGTGGCACTCGGCGATTTCCTTCTGGCGGTAGCCGAAACCGAAAGCCTTGAAATAACGTTGGCTCTCGTTGAGCGTAAACGGAGCCACATAAATTTGGTGCGTCTTGCGATTGTGGAGGCCGCCACGGTTGTTGATGATGTTGTCAATCATCCACGAGGTGGCCGAGCCGCAAACGATGAGTTTGATGTCGTCGCGAGCCGAGGCCCAGCCGTTCCAAAACCATTCCAACGCGGCGATGAACTTGGAGCGGACGGTATCCAACCACGGAAGTTCGTCGATGATGACAATCTTCTTCACTTTGGGCCGATGTTCCAAATAGGTTTCCAATTCGTCAAAGGCCTCAATCCACGAAGTGGGCTGTGTCGCTTTGGGGAACACCCTCCGCAGGGTAAAGAAGAAGTTGGCGAGTTGGTCTTTCATGTCAGCGTTCTCCATGCCTGTGAGGGAAAAACAGGCCTTGTTGCCGACCACCTGCCGAATAAGGAAGGTCTTTCCCACTCTCCTCCGACCATAAACGGCAATAAACTCCGACCTATCGGATTCGATATATTCCTCCAACTGCTTGCGTTCCAGCTCTCTACCTATCAATTTACCCTTGGTTTCCATCATTTTTTGCATTTTGAAATCTGCTGCAAAGGTAAATAAAAATCCCGTTTCAGCAACTTTCAATATTGAAAGTTGCTGAAATAAGAATTTGAAATCGCGTTTCAGCAGTTTTAGATTGTAACACACATCCTCAGTAGCATATTAATCTTGCTTAAAATCAACAACCTATGAGAACAGATTATTGCGCTAATGCCTTTAAAATTTGCAGAGCTTCCTCACCTGCATATTGAATACTCTCACTATTCTTTAAATTGGAATCATTATAAAACTCTTTTTCAATCAGGGTCACCTTCTCCCTATAATCTTCATAATTCTTTGGCCAAATATCCTTATATTGTTCTAGTAATAGTAGAACCGAACTCACAACGCCCATACTTTCTCCAGGATTCCAATAACTGATATAAGAAGGGCTACTTTTTAGTAGAATCTTTGCATCCATACGAGCTTTTTACTCTCTTTTCTCAAGAATTAGCTTTTTATCATTTTCTTGCTTATAAAGATGAAAAGACCAAACAGCAATCCCACTTACAATAGCAATTACAATATACAAAATAATATTCCTTAATTTGTCTTTTTTTACAATCGCCAAAATAAAACCCAATATCGAAGCAATTGCTCCCAAATAACCAAAATATTCAAACAATATATCCATATAAGTTTTCGATTGATGTGGCAAAAATACAAAAAAAAGACTATGAACAACCCTATTAGAAATACTTTTTAAACCCAACAAATGTATTTTCATTCCTTTCCCCACAAATAATGACTTCCCGTCCCAAAAAGCGCCATAAATAAGGATGAAACATCATTAAAGTTATTCGTAATTTTGTGGCTTCAAATGAAGCAATAATAATCAAAAAAAACAGCATCAGCATAACATAAATCTCTCTATACCACACCTATGCAATTTACTCTCCCGCTCGTAGGTAATCCCCACCAGCATCAAATTATCAGCATATTGCGCAACCTTTTCTGGAAACTGTCTGCGATTAATCAGCTCAACGGCGGTGTCAACGGCCTTGTCATATTTCAGCTCGCTGGTGAATTGACATTCTTGCGAGAATTGAAAGTTCCATTTCAAAAAGCACCACAACTCTACTCTAAAATCTAAACCAACCTACCATCTCCCAGAATATCCCCCGCCGCCACTACGACCACCTCCGAATGACCCACCAGACGAATGTCTCGACGAATGGCTGGAATAGCTTCTGCTGCTTGAGGAGCTATAGGAAGAACCGCTGCTACTACTGCTATAATGCACCAACTTAGGAATTACCACGGCCTTAGTAAAGGTATTGCCGCAATGCTGGCACTCATAGACCTCCTCTTTCTTGCCATCGTTTGAATAATCCGCCTTGACGAGAGTCTCCGATTTGGTCAACTTCAATGTATATGCACCACATTTTGAGCAAGTTTGGAACTCGTCATACAGACTTCCTTTTTCCTTCATCACAAACTCATGGCCGTTTTGGCAACGGTAGGGCGTAAACTTCAACGCCTTTATCTTGGTTTCACACTCATGGGCCTCTGGCAAATGGAATCCGTCATGCCTGCTCATGCTTTGGCCACACGTAGGGCACTGGAACTCACTGCAATGCTCTATCCTTGATTTCAAAATCTTGTAATAGACCACACCGAGCCAAGGAGCCATACACATCGCAATTTTGTTGGCCTTATGCTTGAATGCAGTCTCGTAGATTTCCTTGGGCTTAATCGATTGCTTCGCCAAGGTGTCGGCCTTCTTCAAGACACGATGGTTCTGGCTAAAACAAACCCAAGTGAGGTATAAAAACAAACTGACACCAGACACCCAATCCAAATAGTTCTCTTCTTCAAAATCGTGGAAACGGAACGCCATGAAGACAATGACGATGAATACAATCACAAAGATTGAGAAACCGAGCGTCAAGGCACCAAGGCAACCTTTCCCCTCCCAAGGCGAACCCGACCAAGCGGTTTTGATATAGTCAATATAGGTGGCACCAGACTCTTCAAACGATTGGTTAAGCTCTGAATCCAAACGTGTTCCTTTCTTACGATTTCTCAACCAATAGAAAAATCCGACACAAGGCATGGCAAACATGAACAAGGCAAACACCATGAAAAGGGTACTAAAGTCGTCAGATTCGTCACTTCCGTTAGAATCATAGTTGGAGGGCAAGGTCGTCGTCAGTCCCGCAGGAATCTCGCCGCTGTACATCTCAACAATGTCGGCCACACCAGCACAAAGTCCGCCCTCATAGTCACCCTCTCTGAAAAAAGGCACTATGGTTTTGGTGAAAATCCGCTGACACCTTGCATCCGTGAGGGTCTCCTCTGCACCATAACCTGTCTCAAACTCCAAGGCGTGTTGGTCCTCCACAAAGAGCAATAACACACCGTTGTCAGCATTTTTGTTGCCGATGCCCCAATAGTTAAGCAGCTCTGTGGCAAAGGGTTTCGGTTCAGCATCACCGATGGAAGCCAAAGTCACCAAAAAGACATCGGCTTTGTCGCGAATGGCGCAAAGTGCCGTGTTGATGGTCATCTCGATGCTATCGGAAAGGAAGTCGTCAGGGTCGGAAACATGGATGTCGTTACTTTGCAGGCGCGTGTTTGGCACCGTTTTTACCGTCCATTCTCTTTGTGCCATCATAGTGATACTCAGGCACATCAGCAGCATTATCAGACAAGTTCTTCTCATTGAGTTACTTGGTTTTGAAAGCACAAAGATACAAAAGAACGCCCATTTCCCCACTTTTTACTATTTTTGCACCAAATTTCGACAAGAAAACCCATGTTTGACGACGAAGACATCGAAGATTATTACGAAGAAGAACAGGACCGACAAGCCGCCATTGAACGGTATGAGGACATGCTGAAAACGCATGACGCGACCTATTTCGACAGTGCGGAGTTCGAGTATATCATCGACAACTACGTGGAAAAGAATCAGTTGCGGCAATCGCGCGAGGCCATAGACCTTGCCATGCAGCAACATCCCGAAAGCAGCGTCCTGAAAATCAAGGAGGCACGACAGTATTTGCTTGAAGGTCAGGCCGAAAACGCCTTCCAAATCCTGCAACACATCGAGCGCGACGAAGACGACGAGCCTGACTATTTCCTCGTGTTGGGCAGCTGCCTCGCCGTCCTCGGCAAGTCGAAAGATGCCCTCGAAAACTACTTCAACGCCCTGCCCTACTTCGACGAAGACGAGAAATTCGACCTCTACAACGCCATCGCCTACGAATACCAACGACTTCAAAAACTCGACCTCGCCCTCGATTTCTACCAACGCGCCCTCGCCTTGGCCACCGATGAGAACAACGAGCGCGAGACCATTTACCACGAAATTCGCTGCTGTTTCCTTGGAAAAGGCCGCAAGGACGAAGCCATCGCCTTCTTCCAACGCCTCGTCGACGAAGACCCATACAACAGCAAGGCCTGGACCAACATTGGCGACTGCTACCGCATGATGGGCGAATATGAGCAAAGCATCGACCCTTACGAATACGCCCTCGCCATCGACCCAGAGGACATTTGGACCAACATGCACCTCGCCGACATTTATTACGACCTCGGACGCTACAAGGAATCTATCGACACCCTTGAAGAAGCCCTGCGCAATGGTGTGGAGACCTCCATCATACACACCTCTTTGGGCGATTGTTATTACCGCCTCAACGACCTCCAAACCGCTGAAGAACATTTCAGAAAGGCATTGGAAATGAACGAGATGAACGGTGGAGGTTGGGCTGGACTTGGCTATATCAGCAGCGACATGGGCGACAGCAAAAAGGCCATCAAATACTTCGAGAAAGCCTTCCAATTGGAGCCTTGGGAAACCGAGCACCTCTACTCCATCTCCGCCGACTACCGCAAGCTCAACTGCCTCGACCTCTCGATGCAATACCTGCGCAAAATCCAGGAGATGAACCCGCGCGACCCCGACTCCTATTATTATATAGCCGACCTTTATGGCGAGATGGATCAGGTGGACGAAGCCATCAATACACTGCAATACGGCCTGATACAAACCGACAACGACTCAGCACTTCTTTATCTTTTGGCCTACGCCTATTTCATAAAAGGCAACCGCAGCCAAGGTCTGGAAACCCTCAACCAAGCCCTTGAAGCCGACTTCGACGCTTGGCCCGACTTCTTGGAATACGACAAGGAACTGCTGTCCAACGACGTCGAAATCATTGACTTAATTGAGCTACACAAGAAATCACACGACATACAATCTGAAAACAACGCATGAAAAACTACCTCTACATTTTTCTCATCGCTATGGTGCCGCTCATCGAGCTTCGTGGCGCTTTGCCAGTGGCCTACGCCATCCATACGGCCAACCCTGACTTCAGCCTATTTTGGAGCTATGTTATCATCGCCATCGGCAACATGCTGCCCGTGCCTTTCATTTTCTTTTTCGCCCGCAAGGTGCTGGATTGGGGCGAAGACAGCAAAATACGCTTTTTCAGCAGGTTCTGCAACTGGTGCCTCGAAAAAGGCGAGAAAGGCGGCCAAAAACTGCAAGCCAAAGCGGGACGTGGCCTTTATTGGGCTTTGGTGCTCTTCGTCGGCATACCGTTGCCCGGTACCGGAGCATGGACCGGCACCCTCGCAGCAAGTTTCTTGGACATGGATTTCAAGAAAAGCGTTTTGGCCGTGATGGGCGGCGTGGTGCTTGCCAGCGTGATTGTTGGTGTAGTTTGCACACTGGGCTTTGGAGCCGTTTTCGGTATTGGATAAACAGTTCTATTGTTCGAATGGTGGATAACCCAATTCGGATAATCTATCATTTATAACTCGAGGTAAGAAATCATAATTGTAATTTTTGTATAAACGTCTCAGTTCAGGTTCTGAACGCATATTTTTGATAATAGAATCATAATAATCCTTAAATTCATTGTATTTAAGATGAAATTTTTCTATCATTCGCACAATTAGCCTTATATTCTCATTATCATTTATAATTAAAGCAATCCTATTCTTAAAAACTTCAAATTCTTTATTTTGCGCATGTCTAGAAGAAATAATAACCTTTTCTGGATTACCAACAATATTGTGATATACACTTTCTGCTCTACTCTTTTCACCTTTTTCCCAAAGAGCAAAATAAACAATCCGTCTTGACATATCCATCTCCAATTTGTCTAATACTGTTTCAAACAATCCATCTTTATCTATTCCATTCTTTATCATATACAACAAAAAGTGTATTAAACACTCATCACCCATTGTTGTCATTTGTTCAATAACAGCCTCTCTATAATTCAAGTCTCTATTATCTTTAATGTAGACTATATAAATCAATAATGAAAGCAACCTATCACCTGAATACAACAATGATACTATTTTCCTGAAGGAGTCAATATCATGATATTCAAGTATCCTTCTTGCTATTTCAAACTTCACTTCACCACTTGAAATCTTCTCCACAATTTGTTCGAATGTCGAATAATCTTTTTTCTGATAAAAATGCATTGCATATTCCTCTTTTTCTGTATCTGCAAAGGGCAAGTCGTGCTCGATGGTATACCTATCAAATTTTGCAGCCTTATCTTCTTTCAAAATAGCATCATACGTATTAACCAAGGAATCCCTTAAATCATAAATTAACCTAGGGTCATCATTACAATTGATACCTGTAATACTTTTAATCTGATTTACCAAACTTGTCAGTTTTTCAACCTCATTAAAAAAAGCAAATTGTACATCTTTGAAAACATCAAGTCGAGAATCCGACATCTTTCTTGAAGGGATAACAATAAATGTATGTTTATCAGCAAGCCAAAATGGTGTCCATTCTATATATGCCCACGGACTTTGTAAATAATAAGGTGTGAGAATACTAATAAGAATACTTGATTCTTCTAAATTGTTTTTCAATTTACTTTTCCAGACAACTCCAATTGGTATATCAAACAAAGAAAATTCCAATTTATTGTCAAACAATAAAGTCAATCGATTAATAAAGGTTTCACCAAGTTTTTTTTCTTTAGAAGAAACGCTAATAAATACTTTTTGCTTATTCATTTTAATATGTTTTTATTTCCTGCAAAAATACACATTTATTTCATATTTGACACATCAACGATCCTTTTTTTAAATATGGGAACAAAACATTCCATTCAAACGAAAAAGCAACATGTATTTTTTCTAACTTTGCCACAAATTTCAAACGAAATGAAACGCTACGGACTCATCGGGCATCCGCTAAAACACTCGCAATCAAGGTTCTATTTCAACGAGAAATTTGAATACGAGGGTTTGGATTGCCTTTATCAGCATTTTGACATCAAATCGCTGGACGAACTTCATGACGTCATGGCGAAGTATCCCGACCTCTGCGGATTCAACGTCACAATACCCTATAAGGAAAGCATCATTGCGCTGTTGGACGAGATAGACGCAATTGCAAAGGAAGTTGGTGCCGTCAATGTGGTGACCATCGCAAACGGCAAGCTGAAAGGCTACAACACAGACGTTTACGGCTTCGAGCAGCTCCTTGAAAGAGCCGTCAAAGGCCGCGACACGAATCATGCCCTCATCCTTGGCACGGGTGGCGCATCCAAGGCGGTGCGTTACGTGCTGAAACAAAAAGGCATACCCTTTTCCTTGGTCAGCCGCGACCCCGAAAAAGGTGACTACACTTATGATACCCTGACCGATGAAGTCTTGAGAGCAAACCCGTTAATCATCAACACCACGCCCTTGGGCATGTTCCCTCAAATCGACAATTTTCCCGACCTGCATTATCAAGGCCTGACGCGGAAACACACCCTTATCGACCTGATTTACAACCCAAGAGAAACCGCATTCATGGAACTTGGCCGCACTTGGGGCGCGAAGGTGTACAACAGTTTGCAGATGTTTGAGGAACAGGCCAAGCGGACTTGGGAAATTTTTAGTAATTAATCACAAAACATGCAAAGCTCACAAAACAATAGTGGTGTTATTGGAAGCCTGCCAACTGGCGGCTTACCAAAAGACTTACAAACGAACCGGTTGGCAAGTCGACATACAAACAAGTTTTGAAAGTTTTGCTGGTTTTGTGACATAAATCATCTGACTATGGCGAGAAATAAAGTAAAACGAGAACCCGAACACATTGAAAACGTGTTGATTGTGGACGCTGGCTCCGAAGGCATGTCGGTGGCCAAGCCCGAAGGTCGCGTGGTATTCATCCCTTTCGGTGTGCCAGGCGATGTGGTGGATATTGAGGTTTACAAGCGCAAGAAGAACTTCTTTGAAGGTAAGATTTTGAATTTCAAGCAGATGTCGGACAAACGCGTCGAGCCTGTCTGTCAGCATTTCGGTCTCTGTGGCGGCTGCAAATGGCAACATGTAGCCTACGAATGGCAGACCTACTACAAGCAGAAACAGGTGAAAGACAATTTCGACCGCATCGGAAAGATTGAGTATCCTGAGATTCGTCCGATTTTGGGCTGCGAGAAGCAATTCGCCTACCGCAACAAACTGGAATACACCTTTTCGAACCGCAAATGGCTCACCGATGGCGCTCCAAATGGAACCCACGACGAAGAAGCCTGCAAAGGTCTCGGTTTCCATCTTCCCCAACTTTTTGACCGCGTGGTGGACATTGAACGATGCTATCTTCAAGCCGACCCTTCCAACGACATTCGACTGTTTGTCAGGCAATTCACAATGGAGCGTCACCTGCCCTATTACAACTTCCGCACTCACGAAGGACTGATGCGCAACCTCGTCATCCGCTGCAACTCGAAGGGCGAGTTCATGGTCATTTTGGTCATCAGCGAAGAAAACGAAGTGGTGCGCCACGAGCTGATTCCCGCTTTGGAGATGGCTTTCCCACAAATCGTCTCGTTGCTGCTCGTCATCAACCCGAAGTTCAACGACATCATCAACGACCTGCCTTTCGAGTGTCTGAAAGGCGAGCCTTATTTGAACGAAACAATGGCCTCGCCACGGCCTGGTTTCGACGACTTGAAGTTCCGAATCGGGCCAGTGTCGTTCTTCCAAACCAATGTCTACCAAGCAGAAAGGCTCTATCGTGCCGCCTTCGACTTAGCCGATGTGCAAGGCAACGAATTAATGTACGACCTCTACACCGGCACTGGCACCATTGCCCAATATTTCTCTCGCTTTGTGAAAAATGTGGTTGGCATTGAGTATGTGGAAGCGGCCATCAACGATGCCAAAATCAATGCGGAAATCAACGGAATCACCAACTGCACTTTCTATGCCGGCGACATGGCCAAGGTGTTCACCGACGACTTCATCACTGCCAACGGCCACCCTGACCTCATCGTCACCGACCCACCCCGCGCAGGCATGGCTGAGAAGGTAGTCGAGCAACTTCTCAACATCCGAGCAAAGAAGATTGTCTACGTCAGCTGCAACCCCGCCACACAAGCCCGTGACCTGCAACTACTTGACCCAGCCTACAAAGTAATGGCCGTGCAACCCGTCGACATGTTCCCGCACACGCAACATGTGGAGAATGTGTGCTTATTGGCCTTGCGATAAATTCAAAATGATTCGATTCTTTTCATCAGCCCCTCCAAATCAAAATTCTCCGACTTGACTGTGATTTGGGCTTGCTCGTAGAATGGAAGGCGCGTGGCATAATGCCAACTCACATACTCCATCAATTCTGCCTCCGACTTGCCTCGAACCAAAGGGCGCTTGTGCCTCGAATGGAGCACACGGTCGACGACCGACTCTGGGCTGATGCGCATGAAAACGGTCAGGCCATGTTGGTTCATCCAGTCCATATTGTCGAAGAAACAGGCTGTGCCCCCACCTGTTGAAACCACCGTATGTTCAAGATTTTCAGTGCTTTTCAATATCTCCGCCTCCAGCTTGCGATAGAGTTGCTCATCGTATTTTTGAAAGAAATCGTCGACGGAGATTTTGTATTTCTCCTCAAACAAGGCATCAGTGTCGGCCACTTCCCAGCCCAAACGGTTGGCGATGCGCTTGGCCGCCGTCGTTTTGCCCGCCCCCATGTAACCGACGATGTAAATACGATTCAAGATTCAAAGATTTAATATTCAAGATTCAAGATTCAAAGATTCAAGGTTTAAAACCCCTCGCTCCATACACCACACTTCTCATTCTACATTCTGCATTCTACATTCTACATTCTACATTCTGCATTCTACATTCTTCATTCATCATTTATCATCTTGTATTGACAAAGCTGCAACTTCCCCTCACCGTCGCGCAAGTGCATTCCGTTGCCTTGGCAATACCGCCACATCTTACAACTTGCGCATTGGTCGGTTTTCATCCATTTGCGGTCACGGTAAACTTGGAACTTGTTTTGCCAAACCTCCCAAAAACTGTCCTTGTAGATGTTGCCCTGGTGATAGTCGCTGCGGATGCTGAGGCAGCCCGAAATGGAGCCGTCGGCCAGCACCGAGGCGATGTTGATGCCCGCGCTGCACGAATAATAATGGTTGCGCACCTCGCCCTCGTAGCGACCAAGGAAGCCGTCGCAGCCATAGTCGGCGCGGATTTTCCCTTGCAAGCGCGTGGCCTTGATAAATTCCATCATTTCAACGAATTGGCTGTTGGAAAGCCGCAATTCAGGGTCGTTGGCGGCGCGTCCCGAAGGAAAAACGGTGAATAGTCGCCAACGGCGGATACCAAGCGAAATCAGGAAGTCTCGAAACTGGGGCAAATACTTGATTGTCCGCTGGTTGACGCAGGTAATGACATCCCAAGTGAGGCTCGGATGCTGTTTCATGGCTTCCACGGCACGAAGCACGTTCTTGTAACTCATGGGATTGCCGCGCATCCAGTTATGGTCGTCCTCGAAACCATCGAAGCTGACCGCCAATGATTTCAGTCCCGCCTTGACAAACTCATCGAGTTTCTCGGCAGAGAGCAGCATTCCGTTACAGACCATCCCCCACACGAAGCCCCGTTTGGTGATTTCCGCGCCGCAATGCGCCAAGTCGTTGCGCATGGTGGGTTCGCCGCCCGTGGTAATAACCATCACTTTGGCGGGGTCTTGATGGGCACGCACCTCGTCAAGCACCTTGGCAAAATCCTCAAATGGCATGTCGTCCTTTTCGGAAAGCATCCGGCAATCGGAGCCGCAGTGCCTACAATTGAGATTGCAGCGCAGGGTACATTCCCAGAAAAGTTGGTGTAATTCATGCTCCTCAATGCGCTGTTTCAAGACAGCACGATTGAGTTCGAGCATAATTTTCTTGTTGAAACCGAGACGGTCACTCATAATCTATTGATGGCGAAGCGGTTCAAGGTTGTGGACTACCGTATAAAGTTTCCGTTTTGCCTTGATTGATCTGGTCTTGTGGGGTGTTCAACTCCTTCAGTTCCTTGCGGACAGCCTGAAGTTCATCCCTCATCCGTTGAGTTTCCTTGCCGTATTCTTGGATGATTTCAGGCGAGCCGTAAACAGCCGCGCCTTCACGGCGTTGCAAGGCGGCCTGAAGTTCGACAATGCGCTCCTGCAAGGCCACTCGGCGGGCACTCTTCTCCAAATCCACAAATACGCCCAACTTGGCATTGATGGAATCAAGCTGGTTTTGAAGGCGATAGGTTTCCGCTCCATATCGGGCGATGATTTCGGGCGAGCCATAAACAGCCGCGCCCTCACGACGGGTCAAAATCTCTTGGATGGAGTCGCGTTCCTTGATGAGTTGTTTACGCTCCTTGCGTGTCAAGCCGTTCTGCGAGCAACATGCTGCCAAAAAAGCCAATCCCGACAAGGCGCCAATCCAAACAGTTCGAACTACTTTTTTCATGTTGATAAGTGTTATAACGCCGCAAAGATAAAAACTTTTCGGAAAACGTCAGCCTTTTTCTACAAAATCCTATAAACCACCTCCAAACTGACGTAACGGCTGTTGTAACGGTTGGAGCTGTATGAGATGTAATATGGGTTGAAGCTATAGTTGTCTTCGCGGTTCCAGTTGAAGATGTCGTAGACATTGAGCAGCAGCGAAAGGCGTTTGTCGAAGAAGTCGGCGCGAAGGCCGCAGTTGATGCCGTAGGCTGTCTGTTCCAAGGCAAAAAGCGTTTGCGTCGGCGAGTTGTAATAGGCCACAACGTGAAGCTCAAGTTTGTCCATCAGCTTTGCCCAAGTGCTGAGGCGCAGGTTGTAGGCAATCAGGTCGCTCGTAATCACGCTGTCTTGTGTCTTCTCGTAAAAAGTCTCGATGTGCGAGTCATACACATTGGCATCCAAGCGGACATTGAACCTCGCATTAGGTCGGTAGGTGATGTTGAACTGGCCGCCCACTTCGTAGTATCTGTTGAGGTTGACAGGCTTGGTGTAGGTCACCACACGGCCCCACAAGTCGTTGTAGGCCACGTCACTCACTTGGTTGATGGCATTGATTGAGTTGTTGAAATAGCCTTTGACATCCACCGAGCCTAACTGGTCGAAATACTTGGCCCACGACATCTCAAAGACATCAATCAAAGTGGGTTGCAGCTTAGGGTTGCCCATAGCGAAATTCTCCTCCTCAAAAATCACGCGATTGGTGAAATAGCGCACCCACGGATAGTCGGTCTTTCGCGTGTAACTAAGGCTGAAATTGTGTTGCGAGGCGGTCCGATACGACAAGTGCAACGAGGGCAACAGATGGCCGAAACGCCGGTCAAAGTTGAAGTTGTCAATATCAAAATAACGCGCCTTGACCCAAGTGGTCTCGTATCCAATGGCAGGCTTCACCGTAAAGCGTCCGAAATGGTGCTGGAGCATGACGAGCCCCGACAGCTGGTTTTTGCTGAACTTGCGGTTTTCGGAACGGCGCGGGTCGGTGACATAGCCATCGGTGCCAAGGGTATCATATAGGCAAATGTTGTTATCGGGAAGAAGCTCGTCCGACACGCTGACATAAACCTCGCCACGATTGCTGTAAGGATAGGTGTACTCCACTTTGGCATCGTAGCCGACATCCACGAAATCATTGGTAATACGTATGTTACGGTCCAGATTGGGCTGTTCTGCAAAGGTGCGTATCTCATTGGTTCCGCCACCACCAAAGTCGAAGTTGCAATTGGCCTGAATGCCCAAAGAATGACCTGGTTTCGCGAAATGATGGTGCCAACTCGCGCCCGTCGAGCCAAAGGTCATGGGCTGGCTTTCGTTATGGAGGATGGAATAGTTGTATTCACCCACTTCGTTGAGGTATTCTTTCCTATAAGTATTTGACAACGAGCTTATTCTGCTGACACGAGGCGTTGCGTTGAAAAACACCATGAAGTCGTTTTTCTCATCGGGATGGTATTCGGCCTTGAAAAACAGCTCCACGCTATAGTTGCTTGTCGTGTCGATGGTATGGTAACGTCTGAAAGTGGAGGTATCTACACCCACGGGAAGGCTGTCAACGAAATGGTCGACAAAGGAATAGCTATAGCCATTGGTGACGCCGCGTTTGTTGGAAACCGTACCTTTCAGGTTGGCCGTGAACGAAAGCTTCTTGCTGCTCCAGATGTAGGACAGCCAAGGCGAAATGTTGGGTTGGGTGGTGGTTTGCAAGCCAATGCTGAGGTGCTGTTCGTGGCTGTCGCCATTGGTAACGACATTGATGACGCCCTTGTCGGGTTCGGTGGAATAACGGGCCGATGGGTTGGTCATCACTTCGATGCGCTCGATGGAGACGGCCTTCACCTGCTGGAGATAGTTCTTCAGGCTCTCGCTGTCGAAATGCGAGGGCTTGCCATTGATGAACAGCTCCACCTCGTCCACACCGCGCAGGGTGATGTTGCCTTCGGTATCGACTTTCACGCCAGGCACGTTCTGCAAGGCATCGCTGACGGTGCCCTGTCGTGCGCCCTCGTCGCGAATCACGTAGTAAATGAGGGTCTCGCCTTCGTTGACAAAGACGGGAGCCTCATTCTGCGCCAGCAACGTGAAAGCCGACAGCAGCAAAAACATCAATACGATTATCAGGCGGCGAAACATCACGACTTACATCATATAAAACGTTAGCAACACTATTTCAAATACTTACCAAACATCTCCGCCACTTCATCCCCTCTCGACAGCCTACCGTTGACCATCGCCACAGTAGACACCGTGGCGGCCACGCACAGTTTCATGTCCGACTTGCGATAGATGTCTTGCTCGAAGACGAAACGCGCACCCTCGCGGCGCAGGTTGAAGCAAGAAACGAAGGCCTCCTGCCCGTGGAGGGGCACCTTGTATCTCATCGTGATTTCAGTGACCACCATGTCAAGGCCTTTCTCGTGCCACTGGCTGAACGAATGGCCTTCCTGCTGCAACCATTTGTGGCGCGTGGCCTCAAGATAATGCTGATAGTTGGCATTGTTGACGATGCCCTGAATGTCGCACTCATAGTCGCGCGTCTCCATCTCCATGCTGAAAAGATACTCTTTCATGGCGTTGATTTTGGCTGCAAAGCTAAGGTTTTTCAAGTTATCAGCATAACATGTTGAAAAATTGTCGGAAAAACCTTGACTGCATTTGCCCATATTCTTACGCCCGCGCTTCCTAACGAAATAATCTCCAATCGGGAAGCCGTAGTTTCACGGCTTGCATTGTGTGGATTATTTCCAACAAGCTTTTGGCATTATCAACATCTTTGTTGAACGCTTCAGGGCTGAGTTTTGCCATGGTTTGGTATTTCTTCAAACTCTCTTGTGCCATTTTCTCTGCATTTGAAAGATTCCCTTGTTTCATACGCAAAAACGCGATATTAAAAAGAGTCCTCGCCACATCTGGCAGGAAGGTTTCGGGACTGGCTTCCGCCAACTGGCGGCGAATCTCCAACGCTTCACCGTATTCCCTCACCGCGTCGCCGTGTTTGTCTGTATCCCTATGTAGATTGCCCAAATTGTACAATATCTCTGCCACATATGGCAGATAGGTTTCAGGACTGGCTTTTACCAGTTGGCGGTTAATCTTCAATGCCTCCAAATATTCCTTCTCTGCATCCGCGTGTTTGCCTTTAAAACTATGTAAAAGGCCCAAATAGTTCAACTTACTTGCCAACTCCGGCATGTATTTTTGGGGGCTGGATTCCGCCAATTGACGAAGAATGTCCAAATTACTCTGCAAATAGCGCTCCATTTCCAAAATGATGTTAAGATCAGGAAATATTGAACCAACCTTTATTATGCTTTCAATCACATTATTTTGAGGCATCATGCCAATCCCAAAATGCTTTGTACCTTTGTCTGTTTTATCTGAAAAAATGTAAGCAAAATATAATTCATTCAATAATCGAAGTGCGAAGTCCATATCTTGAATTGATGCAATCTCATCAGGGACGACGAAGAACCGATAAGCCATAAAATACTCATAAAACGATTTGTGGGAAAACTGGAACCCCTCAGCCGTGCGGGTCAGCAACGAACGCTGCCTGAAGGTTTTCTTGTCTTCAGTCGTTTTCAGGTTGTGTTCAAACAAGATGCCTTCGTACTCCTCCTTAGAAATGCTCAACTTCCTGTTCTTATACATAAACCCAGCCACTTCCGACAACAAGTCCCTCCATTGTCGCATCATGTTCTCATCAGCTTTAGGGGAGGTCTTTTCCACTTCACGCCGTATCAAACTTGTTACGATGGCATCGTAAATGTCGAGCGTGTTTTTATAAACCCTGTCATCGTCAACCAATTCCTTAATGAACGAAAGCACCAAAGGCCGCTGGGCAATCTGAGGGCATTTCTTCACAATCTTCTCTGCCTCCTGCTTCAGTTTTTGGTTTGGCTCATGATAATACAAATTGAACAAATACTCACGAACTTGATCGTCATCAAATGGAACCAAATCCAACCGTTTGCACTTCAAGAAGAACCCGTTTCTTCTCGCATTTGTACTATCGAACACTTCCGATTCGTCACCGAAAAACTGAGGTCGGCAAGTGGTCACAACAAAGGCAAAATCTTGATACGCCTGCTCCAATTTCTTGATGAACTTATCATAATCATTGTCGTCTTTCGCTTCGCTGTTTTCATCAACGGCATCCAACAGCAAAATGCTCTTCCCTTTGTTTTCGATAGCCTTTATCTTTTCAAAGACGTTTTGGTCGGCCAACGAAAACAACCAAATATCGTAAGGAATGTTGCCTTTTCTGTAATGTTTTACATAGTCAACAAACAAATTAACCAATGCTGCCGTCTTCCCCATACCCGTATCGCCAAGAATGCAGAACACCCTTTCACCGTTCTTTGTCCCTTTCACAAATACCTCATCGAAGAAATAATCCCTCAAAAGTTTGACTATCTTTTTCTTGCTTTTGTCTTCCATTTCAATTTTGGGTTGGACATAGATTCCGCCATATTTCATTTCCTGTTCAAAATGAGGCGTTGGATTATGCTCTGATAGATACTTCTTTCTCCATAGTTTAGGAAACAAGTAATACAAAAAGGCGGATATGCCTACAACACCTACAACAATTGATACGATGGTGACAATGGTATTTAGTATGGTCCAATCCATAACAAACTGATTATGAAAAGATGCGCAAAAATAACTTTTTTACCTGTACAATCATCCGACCATTACAAAAATAATTCACCATTCCTGAGGAAGTTATCAACACCCCAATGTTGAAAAAAAGTCGAAAACAAAATGGGTTGCACCCGCTTCAGTCAACAACAAATTCCTAATTTTGAAACTTGGAACAATTATATCATTTTTGAATTTAAACCATTAAGTATCAAATAATTAAATCTTCTTCAAATGAAACAAAAACTGACTTTTTTGCTGACAGCCTTTTTGCTGTTGATGGGAACCGCCTTGTTTGCCCAATCGAGGACGGAAGCCTCCATCGACTTTGCCGAGCAAGGCTACGAAAACGCCCAAGACATGGACGGCGTCGTCATCGACATTGACGACAACGTCACCATCGTGTTCAACAAGGGCACGGGCAGCAACGCGCCCAAGTATTACAACACCGGCACGGCCATCAGAGCCTACGGAGGCAACAACTTTGTCGTTTCGTCAACGGCCACCATCAGCTCCATCACGCTGACATTCAGCTCTGGAGAAGGCACCAACGAAATCACCACCGACGTCGGCGTGTTTGAATCTACCAACTGGACAGGCTCTTCCTCTGAAGTCACCTTCACCGTTGGCGGCACTTCAGGCCACCGCCGTGTCAGGGCCGTGGATGTCATCTACACCGATGGCGGCGGTCAGCCCACCGTGGCCACCCCGACCTTCAGTCCCACGGCAGGCACTTACTATGAGGCCCAAACCGTGACCATCAACTGCTCCACCGAGGGCGCCACCATCCATTATACAATCGACGGCACCGACCCGACCGAGAGCAGCACTGTCTACGAAAGCCCCATCAGCATCAGCGAGACCACCACGGTAAAGGCTTTCGCCATGAAAGAAGGCTACCTTGATAGTGGCATCGCCTCGGCCCATTATACCATCGCCGAAGCACCCTCTGTCATCACCATTGCCGAGGCGAGAGCCTTGGAATTGAACGAATACGCTTTGGTGCAAGGTATGGTGACCTTCATCGACGGTCGCAATGTCTACATTCAGGACGAGACCGCCGGCATCGACCTTTATTTGAACAACAACACCGTACCCGAGAACCTCGCCTTGGGCGACATGGTGCAAGCCTACGGCAAAAGGGCAAACTACAACGGCCTCGCCGAACTGAGCAACATCAACGGCAGCGATTCGGAACAATTCAGTATCCTTTCGTCAGGCAACGAACTGCCTTTGGCCGTGAAGACCATCGCAGAAATCCTTGAAGACGGCAACGAAGCCCTGCAATGCACCCGCGTGAAGATTGAGGCGGCCACCATCGGGGCCATCAACACTAACGGCAACACGCCCCTGACGCAAGGCGAGAACAGCACCAATATCTATAAAGTGCCTGCCTTGGAGGGTATCGAGGAAGGCGATGTGGTGGATGTGATTGGCGTGGTGGGTTACTTCAATGTGCCGCAAATCCGTGTGGCCTTAGCCTCGGATGTGGTCTTGAACACACCCGTCCTGCCCGATCCCGAACTGAGCGCAAACCTCAACGAACTCACGGGCTTCACCTACACCTACGAAGAAGGTCCTTCCGAAATCATGGATTTCCAGTTGAGCGGCAACAACCTTGTCGGCTCCGCTTTTGTTTATCCATCGGAGAGTTTTGAGGTTTCCACTTTGGGCGGCAATCTTTTCATTGCCGAAAACCCAATCGTCATTTTCAACTCCGGCCATTTCAGCAACTTCACCATTTATGTGCGCATGAAAGCAGGTCTTGAAGTCGGCACTTACAGCGAACAGGTTTATGCCGTCACCGAAGGAGCCGACACCTTGTCTATTAATGTCGCGGGCGAGGTGACGGGCGGCGAGCCTACCCCACCTACCCCACCCACACCGGAAGGCGAATATGTCCGCATCAGCGACTTGAGCCAACTCACCGAAGGCTGCTATGTGGTTTTCGCTGCACGTTTCGACGAAAACGTCACCGACTATTACGCCATGAGAAACGCCTCATCGGGCAAGCCAGAGGGTGTAGCGTTTAGCTCCGCAATCGTCGACGAAAACGAGGTTCTGCCCGATTCCATCGTGGACAATGAAAGCAACTATTACTGGATTGTCGGCGTAACTGCCAACGGCTACACCTTCACCAACGCCAACGGCGAAATGATTGGCTACACTAATAGCACCAACTTTGCCACAGGCGGCGACAACACCGAATGGAGCATCGGACTAAGCACGTCTGGCGATGAGGCAATGGTTCCTGGTTACACAGGCTTTGTAATTTCAAACGTGAACAACGCTGTGAGATGCTTTGCCTTGAACAGCAACCACAATTTCGGCCCATATCACACCAACAACCTTAACAACAGCGGCTACAACTTCTTCCTCGACCTCTTCGTGAAGGCCGAAGGCGGTGTGCCGCCCGTTCCGCCCACACCCACTGTGGCCACCCCGACCTTCACACCTGAAGCTAACACTTATTATGAAGTTCAAGAAGTCAGCATCAGTTGCGCAACCGACGGAGCCACCATCCATTACACTTTGGACGGCAGCACCCCGACGGAAACAAGCCCTGTTTACGACACGCCTATCACCGTTGAGGCCACAACGACCATTAAGGCCATTGCCATGAAAGAAGGCTACAACGACAGCGACATTGCCGAAGCCACCTATACCATCCAACTTGGTGCGGTCACCATCTTCAACCAAGACTGGGAAGGCGAAATGAACGGCTGGACCTTTGTCACCGTTGAAGGCAACAAGCCTTGGACTGTCGGTGAGCAACAAGGCAACCATTACGCCTACGCCAACGGTTACAACGGCGGCGTCAACGAGCAATGGTGCATCTCCCCCGCGTTCAACATGCACGATTACGACAATGTGATCTTGTCATTCAGAAATGCCAAAAAATACGATGGCCCGGATTTGGAACTGAAATACTCAACCAATTACGACGGTGTTGACCCGACAACAGCCAACTGGTGGACATTTGATTTCAACATGTCGCCAGGGTCATACACTTGGGTTGAGTCAGGCGATATACACATTAGCATTACCCCTTATCCAGCCCACGACTGCTACATCGCTTTCAAATACACCTCTACAGAAACCGAGGCAGCGGCTTGGGAAGTTGACGACATCACACTTATTGGATTCCCCACCGTCCCGAATCTTACCGCAACACCAAACTCATTGTCAGGGTTCACTCATGTTGTAGGTGAAGGCCCGTCAGAATCACAATATTTCACTTTGTCGGGAGTCAACATCGGTCCGGCACCAGGTGGCGGCTCAACAGGTAGCGTTATCATTCAATCCATGGAAAACGAATTTGAAATTTCTTTTGACAACGAGGAATTTACATGGCAGCTCTACATTGATGACATCGCTGGAACGCTCCCACCCACCCCGGTTTATGTGAGGTTGAATGGTTCGGAAGTCGGCCAATATAGTGGTGTTATCAACATTTACTCTTCTTCATCAGATCAAACCACCGTAACTTTGAATGGCACCGTCACTGAACCACCTGTTCCAAGCGAAGATTATGTCCGCATCAGCCACATGAGCCAACTCGTTGCCGGCAACCGTATTGTCTTTGCTGCCCGCTTCGACGAAAACGCCACTGACTATTATGCCATGAGAAACGTAGCTTCCGGCAAACCCGAAGGCGTTTTGTTCACCTCCACCATCAATGGCAATGACGAAATTCTGCCCGCTTCCATCCTCAATGAGGAGGACAACTTCTATTGGACGGTGAACATTACGGATGAGGGCTACACCTTCACCAATGCCGCCGGCGACACAATCGGCTACACCTCAAGCACCAACTTCGCTCCCAATGGCAACAATACGGCATGGAGCATCGAAATGGGCACTTCGGAAGAGACCGCCATGGTGCCCAACTACACGGGCTTCGTCATCGCCAATGCCAACAATCCTGTCAGGGCATTCGCCTTGAACGGCAACCACAACTTCGGCCCCTACCACACACAGAACATGGCTGGCGAAAACTACAACTTCTTCTTAGACATCTTCATGCAAGGCGAAGGCGGCGAACCGCCCATTCCTACCGTGGCTGCCCCGACTTTCGATCCTGTTGGAAGCACTTACTATGAGCCACAAAACGTGACCATCAGTTGCGCTACAGAGGGTGCCACCATCTACTACAGCCAACTTCCAGAGCCATACGACTGGATTGTATATGAAGGTCCCATTGCTGTCGACACAAATACGACTATCTGTGCGTACGCCGAGAAGGAGGGGTGCAACAACAGCCCTGTGGTCTGCGAAGAATACATCATCCAAGACGACCTCGTCATCATCTTCAATCAAGACTGGGAAGACGACTGGAACGGCTGGACGGAAGTCTGCGTGACAGGCGACTCGCTCTGGCGCATTGCCTCTTACCAAGGCAATCACTACGCCTATGCCAACGGATACAACCACCCTGCCACAGAAGATTGGCTCATCTCGCCCGCTTTCGATTTGGACAGCTACGACGATGTGGTGCTGAGCTTTAGAACGGCTATGAACTACACAGGCCCCGCCCTTGAAGTGTTTTTCTCCAACGACTACGATGGCCAAGACCCGACCACAGCCACATGGGAAGAACTTGAATGCGAACTCTCGCAAGGTGGATGGAACTGGGTTGAAGCCAGCGTTAACCTTGATGGATTCAGTGGTTCGAACTGCTACATTGGCTTCAAATACACCAGTGACGAAGACGCAGCTGGTTGGGAAGTCGACGACATCATGCTCGTTTCGGGCAGTGCCACTCCCACCCCAACCCTGACGACTACACCTAATACTATTAATGGCCTCGACTATATTGAAGGCGAAGGCCCATCAGACTCGCAGACCTACATCTTGACGGGTGCCAACCTTGATTGCAGCGAGGTTACCATCCATGTGGAAGGCGAATTCAGAATCTCCTTGGACGAAATTGATTGGACTGCCGATACGACCATGCCCGTCATTGATGGCCAAATCTTAGGCCAGACCATTTACGTCCGCATGGTCGAAGGCCTTGAAATGGGTACATACGAAGGTACTATCACCCACAATTGCGGTGAAGCAAGTGCCGAAGTTAGCCTTACTGGCGTTGTCCACAGCGAAAACGTGCCTTCCATATTATGGAACGATTTGCCGCATTATATCCAAGGCAACAATGGTTCCAATAACAACCGCGTACCTGTCGCCACATACCTATGTCTCCAAAACCTTGAGCCTAACACAACCTACCGTTACACCAACCAATTCGTCGTCAGCGACGATGGCCCCGAAACGGCTGGCGCAGGCAATGTCATCTACGCCAATCTGGATGGTTTCTATCGCAGTACCAGCCCGAGCCTTGGCACTGAAGGTGGCTATGGCGAGTTCACCACCAATTGGGATGGTGATGCCCATGTATGGTTTGTCAACGAGCCAACAGCCAACGCCCGCTTCACACCTGGCAACCATGTCTACCTGCGCATCCGCCTCAACGATGGTCACGACGGCACCACAGTTGAGCACACCATCACTACAGAAAACTACGCCACCGTTATCAACTTTGGCACTGAGCACGATGCCAACCAAGGCTCAGCTTTCTATGTGAAGAGCAATGAGAACCCGATGACCTTTGCCCAATTATTTAGCGGATATATGGATCCCCAAAATCCTGATTCACGTCCGATATTCGCTACTATTGTCGAGACTACAGGTGTGGACTTTGGCAATATCAATCAATACGCTGACTTTTACAAAGATGAGGTAGCAGGCAAAGACGGCTGGTTCGGCGGTATCCTACCCAACGACAACGAGTATGGCATTAACAAGATATTGGTCTTCGACATAACGCACTATTGGTTCCAAGATTATTACACTAGCGAGTTTATCGGTCAATGGAATCCCGATGCCAACACCGTCAACCCGACCAACGGCTTGGACGAACCCATCTTCATCGACCTCACCGACGACGGTGTGAACGACAACATCGAAGCCAACATCAAGGTCTGGAGTGCCGACCATGAGTTTGTCATCGAGAACGGCGACGATGACGACTACACGATGACGGTTTACAATGTGCTCGGCCAACAGATGATGCAGCAGCAAATCAACGCGGGCAGCACCGAGCGCATTGGCCACAGCCTCGCCGCCGATGTGTATGTCATCAGCTTGCAGAATAACCAGAAGAAGGTTTCTGTGAAGGTGATAGTGAAGTAAGTACTTCCCTGTCAGGGAAAAAGAAAAGTCCGGGAGCGTGGCTCTCGGACTTTTCTTGTTGGTCAATTGAGATTGTTTACTCTTCCGAAAGGTCAACAATTTGGGCGTTGGCCGCGTTGTTCATCACCGAGGCGATGCCGTTGTTCATGTTGATTTCGTTGGCGTACATCTGGCTTGAGCCGATGACTTGGCCGTTGGTAGCCATCAGGTTGAAGAAAGGCTTGCCATTGGCGGCCACTTTCCTTTCAAAGCGTTTCTCGTCTTGGCTGTTTTTCTTCACGGACTCAACACCGTTGAGGCACGAGGCCTTGGTCTTGTATCCCTGGCTGGTGAGGATCACTTGGCCGTTGGAGGCCTTCAGGTTGAACTGGTACTCGCCGTCCTTCCTGGTTGTAATTTCAAATTTACCCATTTTTTCGAGTTTTAAAGGTTAAGTTCGGACTGCAAATTTACATTATTTGTCGTATTTGCAACAAGAAATGGCAAAAAAAGACAAAAATCCCAGCTCACTGAGCCGGGATTCATTGTGTTGTTATCGTCAAAAACAATAACGCGCTTTCTTACTGCACCTTCTCGACGATGGCCTTGAAAGCCTCGGGGTTGTTGAGGGCGAGGTCGGCGAGAACCTTGCGGTTCATCTCGATGCCGGCCACGTTCAGCTTGTTGATGAATTGGCTGTAGTTCATGCCATACTCGCGCACGGCGGCGTTGATACGCACAATCCACAGGCTGCGGAACTCGCGCTTCTTGTTTCTTCTGTCGCGATAAGCGTAGGTTTGACCCTTTTCGTAAGAGTTTTTCGCCACAGTCCAGACGTTCTTTCTCGTACTGAACTGACCTTTGGTTTTCTTCAGGATTTTTTTCCTTCTGGCTCTTGAAGCCACTGCATTGACTGATCTTGTCATTTCTTTGATTTTTTCGTCCAGCGCCTCGCTCCTTTCGAGAACTTTTCTGCTGAGACAAAGTTGCGTTTTCTCTTCTGGCTTTTCTTGGTCAGGATGTGGCCATGATAAGCATGCTTCCTCTTCAGATGGCCGCCGCCGGTTACTTGGAAACGCTTCTTGGCAGCGGACTTGGTCTTCATTTTTGGCATTTTACAATTAGTTTTAAAGGTATTAAATGACTCTTCTATTTTCTATTTTTCATTGGCTTTTAGCTATTAGCAGTTAGCTCTTAGCTTGGTTTCCACAAAGCTAATGGCTAATTGCTAAAAGCTAACAGCCTTATAGCCTTGCATCATACGAATATATCAAAATTCTACTTCTTCGTTGACTTAGGAGCTATCATCATCTGCATTCGCTTGCCTTCAAGTTTGGGCATCATCTCCACCTTCCCGAATTCCTCCAACTCCTGCGCGAACTTCAGCAATATGATCTCACCTTGTTCCTTGTAGACGATGGAACGGCCTCTGAAAAAGACCTCCACCTTCACTTTCGAGCCTTCCTGAAGGAAACGTTTGGCGTGGTTCAACTTGAACTCAAAGTCGTGGTCGTCGGTTTGGGGTCCGAGGCGGATTTCCTTGATGACGACCTTGGTGGCCTTGGCCTTTTGTTCCTTCATGCGTTTCTTTTGGTCGAAGACGAACTTCTTGTAGTCCATCGCCTTGCAGACAGGCGGGTTGGCATCGGGCTGGATTTCGACCAAGTCGACACCCAACTCTTCAACGATTCGCAATGCATCGCGCAAGGGGTAGATATTGGCTTCAACACCCTCACCCACCAAGCGCACCATCGGTGCCTTGATTTCCTCGTTCACGCGATGGTTGAACTCGCCTTTGTCTTTGTTCGGCCTCTGTGCAGGCTTTCCTTTTTGTGGAATCTGTGCTATTGTGATGATCTCCTATATTAAGTTTATAATCAGTTAGTTGTTTATCTCTTGTTTTGTTCCTCCTCGACTTGCTTGCGAATCATTTCGGCAAAGGCTTCTGTCGGCATCGTGCCCAGGTCGACTTGACCGTGTTTGCGCACAGAAACTTGATTCTCAGCCTCTTCCTTCTCGCCCACGATGAGCATGTAAGGATATTTCTTCATTTCTGCATCACGAATCTTGCGGCCAATCTTCTCGTTTCGCTCGTCAATGAGGGCGCGAATATCGGACTTTTTCAGATACGATTGCAAATTTTTCGCAAAATCGAGATATTTTTCGCTCACGGGGAGGATAATGACCTGGTCGGGAGCCAACCAAAGCGGGAACTCTCCTGCGCAGTGCTCAAGCAACACGGCCACGAAACGTTCCATCGAGCCGAAGGGGGCGCGGTGCACCATTACGGGGCGATGTTTCTCATTATCAGCACCAATGTAGGTCAGGTCGAAACGCTCAGGCAGGTTGTAGTCCACCTGAATCGTGCCCAACTGCCATTTGCGACCAAGGGCATCCTTCACCATGAAGTCCAATTTCGGGCCATAGAAAGCGGCCTCGCCATACTCCACATGGGCGGGCAGACCCTTCTCGGCGCAAGCCTCCTGAATGGCGGCCTCAGCCTTGGCCCAGTTTTCATCCGAACCCACATACTTTTCGGTGTCGTTGGGGTCGCGGAGCGATATTTGTGCTTCAAAGTTGTTGAAATCCAATGCTTTGAAGATGATTTCGATGATTTCCATCACGCGGATGAACTCTTCTTTCACTTGGTCGGGACGGCAGAAGATGTGGGCATCGTCTTGGGTGAACGAGCGCACACGGGTCAGGCCGTGCAACTCGCCACTCTGCTCATAACGATACACCGTGCCGAACTCAGCGCAGCGGAAAGGCAGGTCTTTATAACTACGCGGCTTCCACTTGAAAATCATGCAGTGGTGAGGGCAGTTCATGGGTTTCAGCAGGTACTCCTCGCCTTCTTCAGGCGTGGTAATCGGGCGGAAACTGTCTTCACCATAGTGGTCCCAGTGGCCCGAAGTCACATACAACTGCTTGCCGCCGATATGGGGCGTGATGACTTGCTCATAACCATATTCCTTCTGAATCTTGGTCAGATACTCTTGAAGACGCAAGCGCAACTCAGTGCCCTTGGGCAGCCAAATCGGGAGACCCTTGCCAACAGTGTCGCTGAACATGAAGAGTTCAAGTTCGCGGCCCAACTTGCGGTGGTCGCGCTTCTTGGCTTCTTCAAGGAGGACGAGGTACTCATCCAATTCCTTCTGCTTCGGGAAGGTGATACCATAAACGCGGGTCAATTGCTTGCGCTTCTCGTTGCCACGCCAGTAAGCACCAGCCAATGAGGTCAGTTTCACGGCCTTGATGAAACCCGTGTTCGGGATGTGCGGGCCACGGCAGAGGTCGGTGAAGTTGCCACATTTATAATAGGTGATGGTGCCGTCTTCAAGTTCACTGATGAGTTCTTCCTTGTACTCGTCGCCTTTTTCGGTGAAATACTTCAAAGCCTCGGCCTTGCTCACATCGACGCGGTCGAAGGTCTGCTTCTCGCGAGCCAATTCGAGCATTTTCTTCTCGATGGCTACGAGGTCGGCTTCAGTCAAAGTGAGGTCGCCCGTGTCGATGTCGTAGTAGAAACCGGCATCCACAGCGGGACCGATACCGAACTTCACACCTTTATATAATGCCTCGATGGCCTCAGCCATGAGGTGAGCCGACGAGTGCCAGAAAGTGGCCTTGCCCTCGGGGTCGTCCCAAGTGAAAAGCTGGATGGTGGCATCCTCGTTGACAGGGCGCATGGCATCCCACATCTTGCCGTTCACTTTGGCAGACAGCACGTTACGCGCCAAACCCTCGCTCAAGCTCTTGGCGATTTCCAACGGCGTTACACCGGCTTCATATTGTCTGACACTCTGGTCAGGAAAGGTTATGTTAATCATTTCTTACCTATTTTTCGTTACCTTTTAAAAAAGCGTGCAAAGATACGCATTTTCTTCATACAAAGTCATGTATATTCAAAAAAATTAAACCTTAAAGAAAACCTTTATTCGTCATTCAGGAAGTAACGCTCGTCAATAGGAGCTCCGTTCTCCTCAATGAACGACCGATGCTCGTCAGCAAAGGTGGCAGCACCAAACCAGCACGCCTCCCATGTCTGCACTCCTCCCCAACCCCTACCCGCCAAGCACCACACTCGACTGCTCCAGCATAGCGAGACCTACACGCTGTAGACACTGCAATCTGACACCGTCGTAGCGTGCCTCTGGCACGCTCTGCCAAGGCTGTCATCTTGTCTGCACCACACTGGCGACCCCACACCACCTCGTGTGGGATAATAGGACAACGTGCCTCTATCACGAGGCTGCCGCGAAAAACGGTATCGCTGCAAAAAAATGAGGGCGTACCTGCTTTGGCACACCCTCTTCTTCTTTACAATGTCTCTTGCCAAGACTCTCTCTGCTTATGGTTAAAATAGTTCACTTACCTTCACCTGGAACAGGGAGATATATATGCGGCATCGTATAAATCTTCTCAGCCTCAAAGAGGTCATTATCAAACCTACAAGACGTTTGTAAAAGCATTACATTTTGAATAGTGTCGAGAGGATTATCTGGATTGTCCTTATCACCAATAACCGTAACATTGAAACCTTCATTCAAAGCTCCCCTAAGTAATACCATTTGGAACTTATTAGTATAAACAGGAGACTCAAGCTCAACACCTTCACCACAGTTGAGAACAACAATAGTATCACAAGCAGATGTGGTATAGGCGTCAGCATTAGGATCATAAGCAGTGAAAGGATAGTCGTAAGGATAGGTCATCGTTCCAACCAATTCAGCACCACTCTTACTGACAACAATCTGCTTCACTTTCACATATCTGTTCGGAAGGGCACAAAAATTGAATTGCAAAACACCTGCGTGGCTATGGAACCCGAAGTGATTAGCTGCGGCATTCACGCCAAACATAGGATAGGTGTTCGTCGTAAAAGAACCATATTCATAGGGTGCATTATTACAAGATTGAACAGAAGGAATTGTCATCGACACTGTGTTATCAGCTGAATTATATTGGGCTTGAGGATAGAAAGCGGCATAGCTTGCTGGGGTTTCCATATCCTTCAAGAAAGCAATCTTTTCGGGTTCTGTCACCTCGAAAGTGGCTTCTTCATCATGAAACGCTGCTTGCTCACCGATAGTGGTAACCGTGAAATCATAATTATTGGCATCTTGATTAAACACCTTGATTACATCGCCCACATTCCAAGCCAACTGCTCATCCCATGCGATATGTGTCCTGTCATTGGATTCAGGCTGGGAGAAGGGGGAATAGAACATTTTATACCAATCCCATGAAACAGCTTTGGTTCTAAAACTCAAACCTGTTCCATAGAAACTGATTGGTTCTGGTGCTTCGCCTTCGTGCACAGGCCGCACTGTTTGGCCGTTGCTGCGATAATAGTAGAAATCCATAGCGCAATAGCCCGCATCGTAGTTGAGGTACCACGCGCTCCTCGCGTTGTCAGTGTAGAGCGAACCCGACCAGTAGTTGCCGTAGCTACCAACATCGCTCATGCTGCCACCGCTGCGGTAGCCTGCGGCGGGCAGGAAGATGCTGTTGCCGTTCGCGGCGGTGAACAGCCTGCCGTACACGCCGTTCTGCAGCGTCCAGGTGCAAGTCGTGTTGGTGTACAGCTCCTGCCATTCAGCCTTCGTCGGCATACGCCATCCCTCCCCCCAGTTGGCCGTGGCAGCGTCGTCCTCCGGCAAGAGGGTGGTCAGGTCGTCCGTGTAGCCGCCGTTGCCGTAGCTCGTGTTGTTGCAATACTTGGTCAGCGTGTTGTGGCTGCCGTTGCAGTGTTGGTAGGTGCTCCAGTCGTACACCGCCTTCGGCTGGGTCTCGCCCCATGCGAAGTAGTCGCCGTAGTCTTCTGGCGTGTCGGCACCCACGTTACAGGTGGCCCACAAGAGGCCACTCGGAAGCCCCAAATCCACATAGGCATGGCCACCACCATCATTTTCTGTGGTAAAACTCAACTCCTCGCCATAAGCCAAGCCGTAGTCAGTTACCACATAGGCACGAACATAATAAGTGGTGCCTGGGGTCAGCCCTGTCAATGTATCGGAAAAGTCACCTATTTCGACACCGTTGGAGATGTGGTTGCCATTGATGTTCGGCATCCGCTCCATTCCCCAACATACACCCCTGGCAAAAATATGGTTGCCCATTCCCAAAGTTACCGTTCCGCCACACACTGCCGAGGTAGTAGTAATACTAGTTGGTACCGCCGTCGTCACTGTAACTTCCGGAGCTGCCGGCTGCACATTGAACGTCACAATGACAGGCGTAGTGCGATTTGAATAGTACAAATAGCCGCACCCTGGATAAAACTGTTGGGCACCTCCCAACCATCCACCTTCAACATATTCGGAATAATCGTACTGCGACTCGATGACATCGCCTATTGAAGGAGTAAACGATCCCAACGCGGTCGCAAAATCTAATGTGTCAGTACTTGGATAGCTGATCCAAGTCCATCCTGGCATCAAAGGAATTGATACACTTTGAGCGAAAACATGGCTCTCTAAGGTCATAGCCAACAAGAGCATTACAAGCATACTTAATTTCTTCATGATTTTGTGTTTTTGGGGGTGAACTCCTGCACCACAAGTTTGATAAATTGGTGGTTAAAACATATAGAAAAAACGCGGGAGTCTAAACCTATAAACATCAGTTCAACGTCTTTTCTAACATGTTTGTCGCCCACCTTTCGGCGTTTGACAAGGCAAAAATAAGTAGATTTCTTGTACAAAAACAAAAACTTTTCCAAAATAATCCGAAACAAGTTCTTATTTTTGCGAAAAATTTCATCGTATGAAAAAAATAGCACTCGTTTTATTGCTGGTTTTCACCACGCTTTCACCAACTTTCGCACAAACGGCCAAAACTGTCGATGAGGCATGGGCACATAAAACCGCCAAGGCCTTCGCCGAAACCCAAACCACTTTTAAGAACCAAGACTTGAATTTGGTTTCGTCCGATGGTGTTTATGTATACAACATTGGCACACAAGGCTTTGTCATCATTTCAAACAATACCGTCTTGCCGCCCGTATTGGGGTGGTCTGACCAAGACAATTTCCCCGATTTGGCCGATGCTCTTGAAAACTTCACGTCATGGCTTCAGCATTATTCCGAAATGATTGATTTCGCTGTTGCCAACAATATTGCACCCGAGGCAGACATCCAACGACAATGGGACAAGGCCTCGCGAGGCGTTTTCTCTGTCAAAAGCGAAAGGTCGGTCGGCCCGATGGTAGAAACGCGCTGGAATCAGGATTGTTATTACAATGAATACTGTCCAGCCACTTCGGGCGGCGGTTGGTGGGGAGGCCCTTGCGGACATGTCTACGCGGGCTGTGTGGCTTGCGCTATGGCTCAGGTGATGAAATATTGGGATTACCCCACAACAGGCTTTGGCTCACACAGTTATGTCCACAACCAATACGGGGAGCAAAGTGCCAACTTTGCCGCCACCACCTACCATTGGGAGCAAATGCCCAACGATGTTTGGAGCCACAATGATGCCGTAGCCACATTGATGTACCACTGCGGCGTGAGCGTCAACATGAACTATTCCGCCTCGGGCAGCGGGGCGCAATCGATGGATGTGGAAACCGCCATGCGCTCCTATTTTGGCTATTGCGGCGCAAAATACCGCCAAAAAAGCACATATACCAACGAGGCTTGGATAGCCATGCTGAAGGCCGAACTCGACCTGTCGCATCCAATTTATTATTCCGGTGCCAACGGCGACAGCGGTCATGCCTTTGTTTGCGATGGCTACGACAATAACGACCTGATGCACTTCAACTTTGGCTGGAGCGGCAGCGGCGACGGCTTCTATTCCACCTACGACGTGAACGGCTTCAACGAGGGTCAGGCCGTGGTGATGAACCTCTACCCTGTCAGCATTCAGGCCGACGACAATGGTATCATCTACGTCAGCGAGGATGGTGCCGGTGACGGCTCCTCGTGGGACAACGCCACCAACAAACTCCAATTCGCTTCAGCCCTTTCGAGCGGCGGCGGCACCAAGGTTTGGGTGAAGGCTGGCACCTATTACGGTGACACCACCGACACGGAAGGCGCGTTCTACATCTCGAAGAGCAACCGCATATATGGCGGCTTTGAGGGCAACGAAGCTCCTGATTTCGACCTCTCACAGCGCGATTTCGAGAAAAACACCACCATCCTCGACGGTCAAAATGCGAGGCGTGTGTTGATGCAAGACCAAGCCTTCACTTCGGCTTCGATGGCCATTTGGGACGGCTTCACCCTCCAAAACGGTAACGTGGGCAGTGGTGCGGGAGCCTATCTGAACAATTTCGTCACCCTCAACAACTGCAACATTATCAACAACGAGGCAAGCATGTACGGCGGCGGCGTTTACATCAATTCGACTGGCGGCACGGCACATGTCACGTTGAACAACTGCCGCATCACCGACAACAGCGCCTCGATGGGCGGCGGCGTGTGCGACCGCATCGGTGCCGACTACACCAACTGCCGCATCAGCAACAACCGCGCCTCGACCAAAGGCGGCGGCATATACCTTTATAATAATACGGAGCCGACGCTCAAAAACTGCATCCTCAGCAACAACTCGGCGCAAAGTGCCGGAGGCATGTATGCCCGAGGCAAGTTCACAGCCTACAACTGCGACATCGTGATGAACCTCGCCACAGAGAGCATCGGCGGCATCTACCACGAAGAAAGGCACAACAAATACTACAACTGCATCCTATGGGGTAACGTGGCCAACGGTCAGCCGAGCCAAACCGAGGGTATAAGCGACTATGAATATTGCGCAGTGCAAGGCGGTGTGGACGGCACCGAAATCATTGATTTGCCTGCCGAAAACAACGGTCAGGAGCCTGGTGTTTTTGTCCGTTTCAATCATCCAGCCGAAGGTGCAGGAGCCGATTACCACAACGACAACTGGAGCCTGAAGTCGCGCAGCATCTGCCTCAACGCGGGCAAACCCAACACCACAGGCTTGGGCAGCACCGACATCGCAGGCAATCCCCGCATCCAGAAAGGTCGCGTCGAGATTGGCGCCTACGAAAGCTGTGCCTCGCTCACTAAAATTGAGGATGCACTTTATGAAAGCCAAAGCCCTTATTGGTTCTTCAGCCACCCTTTGACCGAGCCTGGCTACTATACTTACGTCCTCGAAGGACAAGACTGCGACAGTGTCATCGGCCTCACTTTGATGATATTAGAAAGCGTGACGGAGACCTCAGAAAGCACCGTCAAAGTTTGGCCTAACCCGACGACTGGCACGTTGCATATTGATGCCACAGATATTAATAAAGTGGAAATTCGCAACCTTTTGGGGCAAATGGTTATGACCGCCGGAAAAATTGAAACCATCGACTTGAGCTGCCTCGAAAAAGGGGTTTATTTCCTGATTGTCAGCAATAAAAACGGAATGAAAGCCGTTACCAAGATAATCAAAGAATAGTGCCATGAAAAAGATTTGCCTTTGTTTAACCTTTTTGGTAATAGCCTTCGCTTCATGCAATAGGACAAACAATTACATCATTCCTGTAGATTACGAAAAATATTACGAGGGTGTCACTAGCCTTACTGAAAAAGAGAGCCGAGAACTCGATAGAAAGATCATGATGGATTGGTACAACAATACGATGGGCAAGGAAATCCCTGATATTCAAGTGAAAAGTCTTGATGGGAAAAGCGTGAAAATCAAAAAATGGCTAAAAAGAGAAACCATCCTCGTTTTCACTGACACCCATTGTGGATTTGGGAAGGAAGAGGTTGAAAAAGAGTTACCTATGACCATTAGCAACATGAAGGATGAGCTTGCTGGCATTGACATTCTGTGCCTCATTGAAGATGCTGAGGATTCAGCACCTGGAGAAGCGCTTGATTATGCCAAGAGTCTTCAAGGCAGTTACAACAATATATTCATCATCGATCAAAAGGATGCCTTACGGATGAACCTCACTGGAAGCCCGACTAAGTTTTACATTGACAAAGACCAGATTGTAAGACAAATCCACATGGGCTTTGCTATGAATCAAGAACAGCGTGAAGATAGTATCAGACAAGGAATCTCTTTAATGAAAAAGGAAAAACAAAAATGAAAAAAGCCTATTTCTCAGCAGGTTGCTTTTGGGGCGTGGAGTATTACTTCAAGCGGCTCAAAGGCGTAACCCAAGTTACAAGCAAGTGAAAACGGGTATGACTGGGCATTTGGAGACCATCGAAGTGGAATACGACCCCGAGCAGGTTTCCTACGAAGCCTTGGTGCGCTATTTCTTTGAAATCCACAATTTTGAGCAAGCCGACGGACAAGGCATTGATATTGGCACACAATATCTTTCCGCCATTTGGTTCAACAATACTGAGGAACGCGACACCGCCATAAAAGTTTTCGGCGAACTGATGCAGATGGGCTATCATCCCGCCACCCAGATTCGACAAACCATGATCTTTTATCCCGCCGAGGATTACCATCAGGATTATTTGGATTTACGGGGGGAGTCGCCGGAATGTCATGTTTACAGGCGGATTTTCTAAAAAAACCCTTTTTCTTTTCACCATAAAGAAATAATTCCCTACTTTTGCAGAAAATAATGTGCCCATGCCAGAAATCAGCAACTTCTATGGCATCGTCATAACGATGTATTTCCCCGACCACAACCCGCCACATTTCCATGTGAGATACAACGAATATCGCGCTTCCATTGACATTCTGACAGGTAAGGTTACAGGAGAAATGCCAAGACGAGCTTTGAAACTTGTTTACGATTGGCTTGACCTTCACAAAGAAGAACTGATGGAAAACTGGTATAAATTGGAGAAAGGCACATCTCCATCAAGCATTCAACCATTAGTCTAATCATGAAAGCCTCCAATGAACTGAAATGGGTAACATCTGCGAGAAATCTTGAAGGATTCAGACTTGCACTGACCTTCAACGACGGTAGCCAACGGGTTTTTGATTGTGAACCACTAATCAACCAATACCCCATTTTTGCCCCTTTACGCGACAAAGCCGTTTTCGACCACTTCGACCTTGACGGTTGGACGGTCACATGGTTGCATGGCACTATCGACATCGCACCTGAATACCTTTATGAACAAAGCATTGTGGCATAAACAATTAAACGAAATCTAATCATCATTTAAACAAACAGAATATGGCAAAAAACATCGAAGAAATCAAAGCCGCGTTGGCCGAATACGGCATCACCGGCGCAAAGGACATTTACTATAACCCGAGCTACGAACGACTCTTCAAGGACGAGATGAACCCCGCCCTGACGGGTTACGACAAAGGCGTTTTGACCGAGCTCAACGCCGTCAACGTGATGACGGGCATCTACACCGGTCGCTCGCCCAAGGACAAATACATCGTGATGGACGCCAAGTCGAAGGACACCGTTTGGTGGACCACCGAGGGCTACAAAAACGACAACCACCCTATGAGCGAAGAAGTGTGGGCACAAGTGAAAGACTTGGCCAAGAAGCAGTTAAGTGGCAAGAACCTTTATGTGGTGGATGCTTTCTGCGGTGCCAACAAGGACACCCGTATGGCCGTCCGTTTCATCATGGAAGTGGCATGGCAGGCCCATTTCGTGCTCAACATGTTCATCAAGCCCACGGCTGAGGAACTGGCCGACTTCAAACCCAACTTCACCGTCTACACCGCCTCGAAAGCCAAGGTCGAAAACTACAAGGAACTCGGCCTGAACAGCGACACCTGCGTGGCCTTCAACGTGACTTCGCGCGAGCAAGTGATTCTGAACACTTGGTACGGTGGCGAGATGAAGAAAGGCATGTTCTCGATGATGAACTACTACCTGCCTCTGCAAGGCATCGCCGCTATGCACTGCTCCGCCAACACCGACATGAAGGGCGAAAACACCGCCATCTTCTTCGGCTTGAGCGGCACGGGCAAGACCACCCTTTCGACCGACCCGAAGCGTCTGCTCATCGGCGACGACGAGCACGGCTGGGACGACGAAGGCGTGTTCAACTTCGAAGGCGGCTGCTATGCCAAGGTCATCAACCTTGACAAGGAAAGCGAGCCTGACATTTACAACGCCATCAAGCGCGACGCACTTCTGGAAAACGTCACCGTCGATGCCAACGGCAAGATCGACTTCAAGGACAAGAGCGTGACCGAGAACACCCGCGTCTCCTACCCCATCGAGCACATCGAGAAGATTGTGAAGAACGTGCGTCCCGTTTCGTCGGGTCCCGCCGCCAAGAACGTCATCTTCCTCAGTGCCGACGCTTTCGGTGTGCTGCCTCCCGTCAGCATCCTGACGCCCGAACAGTGCAAGTATTACTTCTTGAGCGGCTTCACGGCCAAGTTGGCCGGCACCGAGCGCGGCATCACCGAGCCTACGCCGACCTTCAGCGCCTGCTTCGGCCAAGCCTTCCTCGAACTGCACCCGACCAAGTACGCCGAGGAACTTGTGAAGCGTATGGAACAGAGCGGCGCCAAGGCTTACTTGGTGAACACCGGCTGGAACGGCACGGGCAAGCGCATCAGCATCCGCGACACACGCGGCATCATCGATGCCATCCTTGACGGCAGCATCGAGAAGGTCCCGACCAAGATGATTCCGTACTTCAACTTCGAAGTGCCGACCGCATTGCCCGGAGTTGACCCGAACATCCTCGACCCGCGTGACACCTACGCCGACAAGAACGCGTGGGAAGAGAAGGCCAAAGACCTCTCCTCGCGCTTCATCAAGAACTTCGAGAAGTTCACTACGAATGAGGCTGGCAAGGCTTTGGTGGCTGCTGGACCGAAATTGTGATTTTTTTCACGCAGAATCCGCAGAATAATTTAGAACAACGAGCCGCTCCGATTGGGGCGGCTTTTTTTGCGTCATCCCTGCGCATTGTCAAAGATTTTGGGGGTTCTGTGGTTGCGCATTGTCAAAACAAGCAATTTTTCCATTCATAGAATGATATTTTTTGGTACTTTTGCACCTATAATTAATATGAATCATCAAACTAACTAATCATCAACAAAAATTCAAAGCAATGAAAAAGAGACACCTTACCCCTATGTTGCTGGTCTTCATCGGATTGGCAATGGTTTCATTCGTGGCCAAGGAGGGCGTAACACTTAGGCTCCGTCCGCAACAAGACAAAACCTACACCATCACCACAAAAGCAAACATGATGATGATGATGGAAGTGCAGGGACAAACCATGAACCAATCCCAAAACATGGAAACCAGACAGACCTTTACAGCAAAAGAGGTCACTGCTAACCAAGCCACCTTCGAAACCCAAATCGAAGCCATCAAGATGACCATGTCATCTATGGGCATGAAGATGGAATACGATTCCGATCATCCCGAAAAGACCAGCCCCATGCTCGCAGGACAAACCCAAGAGATAGAGAAACATATCAAAAAGCCGACTAACATCACTTACGATGCTTTAGGCCATATCGTTGACTCTATTGAACTTGAAATGAGCCAATTGGGTGCAGCCATCGTTGAACTTCCCGAAGAGGAACTGACCGTAGGCAGCACTTGGACTTTCAACAAGAAACAGGAAGTAGGTGGCACAGAAATCAATTCCAACATGACCTACACCGTTACTGCCATATCAAAGAAAAGCGTCGATGTCAATATCACTGGAAGTGTTGAATCAACGGATGTGACAGGCACCTATACTGGCACTGCCAGCATCAATCCGAATACAGGCCTGACGACAAACAGCAGCACAAAGTCCAACATCTCCATGACTCTCAACGAGCAAGGCATGAGCATCCCTGTAACCATTGTTGGAACCACTACTGTTGAGGTGAAGTAATAATTGAAAACAATGAAATACAATTTGTAGGACTGACACATTACGTCGGTCCTACTTTTTTTCGACAAATCAACCCAACCACAGATTATTTTCTACCTTTGTGGCATCATTATTAATCCATTTCACTATGAAACAACACCTTACCTTAATTATCTTGTTGCTATTGGCGTTTTCAGCCATGGCACAGAATCCCAAGCCGCAACCTCTCACGCAAGAGGAATTTGAAGCACTCTGCCCCACCCCGCCTATGGGCTGGAACAGTTGGAACAAGTTCGGCTGCAACGTCAGCGAACAACTGCTTATGGAAGCCGCCGATGCGATGGTCGCTTCAGGAATGAAAGATGCGGGCTATGAGTACATCGTCGTGGACGACTGCTGGCAGGTGGACCGCGATACCGATGGCAACATCGTCTGCGACCCCGAGCGTTTCCCGCATGGTATGAAGTATGTGGCAGACTACATTCACTCCAAAGGGTTGAAATTCGGGCTTTATTCTTGTGTCGGCACACACACTTGCGCTGGTCGTCCTGGCAGCATGGGCCACGAGTATCAAGACGCCATCTACTATGCCCGAAATGGTGTGGACTATCTGAAATACGACTTCTGCAACAACCGTGGCACCAACTCCAAGACCGCATACACCGTCATGCGCGAAGCCTTGAAGGAAGCTGGTCGTCCCATCGTCTTCAGCATTTGCGAATGGGGCAGCACTCAACCTTGGGAATGGGCACAAGGCATCGGTCATCTCTGGAGAGCCACGGGCGACATCATCAACACATGGGATGGCAGAGAAGATTGGGGCGGTCATGGCATGGTGAACATCATCGACTTGGTACAAGACCTTTACCCCTACAACGGCCCAGGCCACTGGAACGACCCCGACATGCTTGAGGTCGGCAACGGTGGCATGACGACCATCGAAGACCAAAGCCATTTCTCCATGTGGTGCATGTTGGCCGCACCTCTAATGGCTGGCAATGACCTAAGCAATATGAGCGACGACACCAAACGCATCCTCACTAACAAAGATGTCATCGCCATCGACCAAGACCCACTTGGAATCCAAGCCCACCTCTCCGTCGCCATGGGCGACCGCCAGATTTGGGTGAAGCAATTGGCCAACGACGAATGGGCTGTGTGCTTCTTCAACCGTGGCGACAACGAATGGAACCTCAACTTCAACTGGAACGACATTCCTGAACTACGTAATGCAGGTGGTAACTTCAGTGTCTATGACCTTTGGCAGCACAAGAACATCGCCAAGTTGACCATAAAGAATGTGGTTTCAAACATTCCTTCGCATGGCGTTTTGATGGTGCGGCTGACACCTGTTAAGTAAAGACAGGCTTTTCTTACAAACTAAAACAGCGGACCAAAATCCGCTGTTTTAGTTTTGATTCCGACAAACATACCAAATCGCCTCAAATTAATTTCCTCCAATCCTCACCCGCCGCAAATCCAACAGATTCGTGGGATTGCTGCCCATATTTTGCACCCTCTTGTTCACGAAACGAAGCACCTCGTCATAAAACAAAACCACCACAGGTGCATCTTGCATCATCAAGCTATCCATCTCGGTATAATATTTGGCGCGTTGCTGCAAGTCGTTGCAAAGCAAGGCTTTGTCGTAGAGTTTATCATATTTTGGATTGGTGTAATGCGTGTAATTTGGTCCCGCTGGAGCGAAGTTGGAAGTTGTGAACAACGAAAGATAGTTCTCCGCGTCGGGATAGTCGGCCACCCACGAGGAGCGGAAAAACTGCAAACTGCCGTTGCTTCTCATACTGCGCATCGTGGCGGGCGGCATCACCTCCATTTTGCATTGCAGCCCGATTTGTTCAACTTGGCTTTGCACAAACTTCCCGATGTCGGCATAGTCGGCAACGGTGGAGAGTTGCAATAGATAACCCTCCAAATGGTTTTCAGCCACCAAACGTTGGGCGCATTTCAGGTCGTAACCATAGCCGATGGTCGGGCTGTGACCGGGCAGACCAGCGGGAATCATACCGCCCGTGCCGGGTTCGCCGATGCCGTTGCGCAAGTAACGCAACATCTTCTCTCGGTCAATGCAAAGACTGACAGCCTGACGCAAGGCACGAGCGCGGTCGGGGCCAAGAGGGTCGTTGGGGTCGATGAAGAAGGAGAAATACTCGGTGTTCAAATACGGCTCGGTAATCAACTCGATTTTGTCCTCGTATTTCTGGCGCAGTTGGCCGTCGTAGGTCAATAGTTCGTCTTTGTAACGCGCATCTATGCCCGACATAAAGTCGAACTTGCCCTTGATGAATTCCAAGAAGGCTACTTGCTTGTCTATCAGGAAGCTGACGGAAACAGCATCGATGTAAGGCAGCCTCTCCCCAGCCGTGTCGCGCTCGAAACAGTTGGGATTCTTGCGGAAAACCAATTTCACGCCTTCCTTCCAATATTGGAACTTAAAAGGCCCAGTTCCTACGGGATGGCTGCGGAAGTTATCTCCGTAATACTCAACGGCTTCCTTCGGAACGACCGAGGCGTAAGTCATAGACAAAATGCCCAAAAATGGCGGAAACGGCTTCGACAATTCAATCTGGAAAGTGGAGTCGTCCAAAGCCGTGAAGGCATATTGGCTTTCATCTTGTTTGACGGACGAGAAAATCCACATTCCGGGCGAACTCAACTGTTTGTCCACAACGCGGTTGAAGGAATAGACAAAGTCTTGAGCGGTCACGAAACGAGACTTGGCGGTCGGCCCTTCGACAAGCTCAGGGACCTCTGATTTTGAAGGTCGTTGAGCCTGTCGAAACGCCGATTTGTCAATAAAACATCCATCCTCGTGGAATTGAACATCATTCCGAAGATGAAAAGTGTAAACCAATCCATCCTCGCTGATGTCCCACGACTTGGCCACCATCGGGACGAGGTTCATCTTGTCATCAAAGGCTACGAGGCTGTTAAACACTTGGTTACAAGCCCAAATATGCGGCAAGTCCTTGGCATAGATCGGGTCGAGGGTGAGGATACCTGCGCTTTCGTTATACTTGAAAATGGACAATCCATCCTCTGAATCTTGGCGTTTGCCGCAAGATGCCATCAACAACACGGATAATATGCCGATTAACAACTTTCGCATAATACTTTTACTACGGATTTCACAGATGAAACGGATTGGGTTACATCATACAGCAAACAATCTGTAAAATCCGTGCAATCCGTAGTTTATAATCACTTGACTTTGAATCCGATAACTTCAGGATGCAAATTATTCAAATACTTGTTGTAGTCGAGGTCGTTCTTGTCTTGTTCCTTCTCCAAGGCGAGGTCAAGCACCTGCATCATATTCTCCACATAATGGAAGTTCAATCCGCTGATGTAATCCTCCTTGATGTCCTTGATATCGTGTTCGTTATCAATGGAAAGGATGAGATCGGTCACGCCGTTTCGCTTGGCGGCCAGAATCTTTTCCTTCACACCGCCCACGGGCAAAACGCGACCGCGCAACGTAATTTCGCCTGTCATTGCCAACTGGCCTTTCACCTTGCGTTGGGTGAAAGCGGAAGTCAAAGCAGTGAGCATAGTGATACCCGCCGAGGGGCCATCCTTGGGCGTTGCTCCTTCGGGAATGTGGACGTGGACATTCCAAGCGTCAAACACGTCAGGATTGATGTTCAGCTGCGAAGCGTGCGCCTTGATGAACTCGTAAGCGATGGTTGCGCTCTCCTTCATCACCTCGCCGAGGTTGCCGGTCAAAGAAAGATGTCCGCCGCCGCGACTCAAACTGACCTCGATAGAGAGGATTTCGCCGCCCACTTGCGTCCAAGCCAAACCCGTGGCCACGCCGGGAATGGTGTGTTTCACCTCGTCCTCGTCGTGGTGCATAGGAACGCCCAGCACCTTCCTCAGTTCTTCCTTGGTAATTTTCTTGTCAAATTCCTCTCCCACAACGACTTGCTTGGCGCGATAACGCATCAAATCACCGATACGGCGTTCCAAATTACGCACACCAGCCTCGCGGGTGTAGTCCTCAATAATGTGCATCACAATCTCCTTTGAAATAGCGATTTGCTTGCTGTCGAGGCCGTGTTCCTTCATCTGCTTGGGAATCAGGTGGCGTTTGGCGATTTCGTATTTTTCCTCGCGCAAATAGCCGCTCAAGTCGATGATTTCCATACGGTCGCGCAGGGCGGGATGGATGGTTGCAAGGTTGTTGGCCGTGGCGATGAAAAGGATTTTCGAGAGGTCGTAATCCAGCTCGATGAAGTTATCATAGAAAGTATTATTCTGTTCAGGGTCAAGGATTTCCAGAAGCGCAGCCTGCGGGTCGCCACTGATGTTGTTGCCGCTCACCTTGTCGATTTCATCGAGAACAAAAACGGGGTTTCCCGACTTCACCTTGCGCAGATTCTGGATGATACGACCCGGCATAGCACCGATGTAAGTTTTTCTGTGGCCGCGCAGTTCCGACTCGTCGCGCACGCCACCGAGTGACATTCTGACATATTTTCGGTTCAATGCCCTCGCGATGGACTTGCCCAAAGAGGTTTTGCCTACACCGGGAGGCCCGACGAGACACAAAATCGGGGCTTTCATATCCTGACGCAGTTTCAGCACGGCCAAATGCTCTATGATTCTGTCTTTCACCTTGTCCAAACCGAAATGGTCGGCATCGAGGATGCGCTGGGCGTGTTTCAGGTCGAAATTGTCTTTCGTGAACTCCTCCCAAGGCAGGTCAACCAAATACTGCAAATAGTTCAACTGAATGCCATATTCGCTCGATTGGGGATGGGTGCGCTCCAACTTTTTCAGTTCCCGATCGAAGACTTCAGCCACTTCTTTCGACCACTTTTTCTTCTCGGCTTTCTCTTTCAACTCCTTGACATCCTGCTCGTTGGGATTGCCACCCAATTCCTCTTGAATGGTCCGCAACTGCTGGTTGAGGTAATATTCGCGCTGCTGCTTGTCCATATCGTCGCGCACCTTGCTTTGGATTTGCTGCTTCAGCTCAAGCATCTGTTTGGCCTCGGTCAGCACCGAAAGAAGCCCCTTGGCCATTTCGTTGAGGTTGCGCGACTCCAAAATCCCTTGACGCACAGGTAGTTCGGCCTCGATGTTGCTGGCCACGAAATTGAGCAAAAACACAGGGTCATCAATGCTCTTGATGGCGAAGCCTGCCTCTTGCGACAAATTGCGCGAGCGAGGAATGACCTGAATGGCCAAGTCCCTGACCGACTGCAACAAAGCATCGAACTTGCGCGATGCAGGCACATCTTCCGAAGCCGCGTATGGTATCACGGCAGCCTTCATATAAGGCTCATTTTGAATGGGTTCCACTACCTCAAAACGTCGGATACCTTGAATAATGACCGTGACGCTACCATCGGGCATCTCAAACGACTTGAGGATTTGGGCCGACACGCCGACCTTGTACAAATCGTCGAGAACAGGCTCGTCGACATTCGACTCCTTTTGCGCGATAACGCCAATGGGCTTGCGTTTGCGGTTGTATTCCTTCACCAACTGGATTGATTTTTCGCGCCCCACGGTGATGGGAATGACCGTGCCCGGATAAAGCACCGAATTGCGCAAGGGCATAATGGGCAATTCTTCTGGAACGGATTCATTATGACCGAGTTGGCCCTGCTCGATGGTCAGGACGGGAATAAACTCGGCATCCGTGTCAATCATATCTGAAAACAATACGGGTTCAACTTTATAACTCATAAAACACTTTCGTTTATGGCGACAAATTGTCAGTCTGCCGCCGTTTCACACCTTATTATATATGTGGCGCAAAGATACGACAATAATAATGCCAAGGCACAAAAAAAGCCCTCGCGATTGGCAAGGGCTTCCCTTTTTTGGTTGCGTCCAACTTACTTGGCTTCCTTCTTCTCGAAGAACTTCTTGTACTTGTTGTTGAACTTATCCACACGACCGGCGCTGTCGACGAGTTTCATCTTGCCAGTGTAGAAGGGATGTGACGCGCTGGAGATTTCCAATTTCACCAACGGATATTCGTTGCCGTCTTCCCATTTGATGGTCTCCTTGGTGTTGATGGTCGAGCGCGACAAGAAGGTCACGTCGTTTGACATATCTTTGAAAACAACCAGTCTGTAATTCTTAGGGTGAATGTCTTTTTTCATCGCTTACTTTCCTTTTGATTTTGAGCCGCAAAAGTACGACATTTTCTTGGAATGGCAATCGGTTTCGGGAAATTTTTTTACACAATAAAATAAAAATTTGAAATTCAACAATTTAAACGACTTATCACTTTTCTTTATGAGTTCTTGGGGTGCAAGTAATTGGTTAGGATTTCACGCCTTGTGTCGTAATCCATCTCTACGGCGAGCACTTTTTCGGGGTCGACACCAAAGTAGTCGGCATCGACGATGGACTCCACTGGGTCGACGTTCATACCCACCCGACGGTACTCCCAATAATACGGGTCAATCCATCCCGTGATTTCCACCTTGCCAGTGGCATCCAAGCGGCGATACATCTGCTGCCCGAAAGTGCCCGCGCCGCCGATGACGACCTTCTTCCCTTCGATATTCCTATTAAAAATGCTGTTCAACACCATATCGTTGGCAATATTGGTAATGCCTCCGCAACGCACGATATAGACCGCCAACATCACATCATCAACCTGCTTTTTCAATTGATATTCAGCGGGATAGCCATTTACGGCATTTTGCAGGAAATAGTAAACGGATTTCAATCTTTCCGCTTCAATGGCCAAACTCGTCATCGACTTCAACATTGAGTCGCTGCGTTGGCGATAATGGTAAGCGAAATTGTTGGTCAGCACGACCTTCTTTGCCGCCAGCATAGCGGGATAAGTAGTAGCGCCGTCTTCCATCACCGTGAAACCATTCTCCACCACCATTTGGAACGGGATGATGGCCTCGCGGCGAAAGAGTTTGTTCCAATGGTAGGTGGTCACGCCGAAGCGGAAAAAATTACCGAAAGAAATCATATTCTTGCGGAAATACTCCATCGACTCACCTTCGTAAACGCCTAAAGGCAAGGCATTTTCCATAGTGATGGTCTTGCGATAGAGGTCGCGGCTGCAACCCGCCACGGCAATATCGGCATCGCAAGCCATAATCGTGTTGAGCATCGACTGGTAGAAGCCCACGCCCACCCAATCGTCGCCATCCACGAATCCGATGTATTCACCGTTAGCGACCTGCACACCAGCCTTCCTTGCCGTAACGAGGCCACCATTCTCTTTATGTATCACCTTGATTCTTTTGTCTTTGGAGGCATAAAGGTCGCAAAACTGCGGGCAGTGGTCGGGCGAGCCGTCGTCGACCAAAATGATTTCAAGGTTCTGATACGTCTGCTGCATAAGGCTCTGGATGCAGTGTCCAACGTATCTCTCAATCCCGTAAATCGGGACAATAACGCTGATTAGAGGTTGGTTCATTGTTATTTTGTATTTCCAGGTTGCTCTTTTTGGGCGCAAAGTTAGCAAATTTCCAGCAAAAGTCGGCCTAAATAAAGGTTAATTCTAACGCGAGGCACACACCGGACGAACAGAGTATCCAGCGCACCTGCTGAAGTCGTCGTAGATGTCGCAGTCATCAAAATCGATGATGAACTGGAAACCCTTCGCATAGATAGGCATGCCCGTGTTAAGCGAACTCGACCAATAATTGCCCATACCGTCCTCGTTACTCGACTTGCTGTTCCCGATTCTACCCCTGACGGGCAGGAAGATACTGTTGCCATTCCGAGCGGTGAAAAGACAACCATTCACCCCGTTTCTTTTAGTAAAAGTATAGCTGCACTTTGTCACCAGTTCAATCCATTCATTAATAGTCGGAGTGCGCCAGCCCTCACCCCAGTTCACCGTGACGGCATCATCGCTCGGCTGCAGGGTCTTCAGGTTGTCGGTGAAGCCGTTGTAGCCAAACTCTGGTTTTGTGCAATACTTTGTGAAATCGTCATAACCGCCGTGGCTGTAAACATAGTTGCTGTCGGTGTAGACGGCTTTGGGTTGCGTCTCGCCCCAAGCGAAGTAATCGCCGTAACCTTCAGGATTCTCGGCTCCCACGTTGCAAGTGGCCCACATCGTGCCGCTTGGCAAACCGAGGTCAATATAATCGTGACCGTTTAGGTTTCCATTTTGAGGTTCATGTTTCTTGCATCCTGCAATACAAACTATTGCTATCATTAGCATTATAGCTATTAAGTGTTTTGTGAATTTTTGCATAAGTTTTAATTTCATTTTTTCTATTTTTATTTTTCCATCTTCGCCAATAGCAAAGATTGTAACTCCGATAATCTATTCAAACTCATAACAGAATAATAATCAAATTGAAGATTCACAAGCTTTTCAAATACAATCGGTACATCACTTTCCCCTAAATAGTTATTCTCTAATTGAGAAATATAATCTAACAACTGTTTTCCTCTATAGGTTAAAGGTGCTATAAACCTTGGTTGCATTTGTCTTTCTTCATAATCATACAAACATGCATGGAAGTTAACCTCAACAAGATTCTCTTTTACCAAATAGACAATATATTCCCATAAAAAGGCATGATTTACAGAAACGCCAACACCATTACTTTTAGCATCGGCAATATCCATAGCAACAGACACATCATAAAACAGATCATGACATAAATTTGTTAGACCTGAGACAAACAATTCTAAAAAAGAAACAGAAAAAGATATTTCATCACACTTTTTCTGAAACATAAAATAAAGAATATCGCTTATTTCACTACACTTCGCAAAACCTCCTCCAATAGTTTTTAAGAACTCTATTCTGTTTTCTTCACAAAGGACATTCTTCTTAGGAATATCTATCCTTCCTGTTACATTCAAAGCATATTTTGCATCAATAAAATAGACATTTTTGTCGTTGGGATTATATACTAATAGCATGACAGGGATAGGAAAAAGCCGCCAATAATTCTTATGAGCCTCATCCACATAAAATGTCCAATTGTTTCCATTCTCGTGCAAATACGAATTTCCCGATTTTATCTGAACAGCCATAATGCGTCCTGTTGCGTTATTGTTTTCATCAACTTCTTCAATTTGGCCGTCAACTCCAGTATCGGAATTTGAAATTTCTCGAAAAATAAACCCCATCTCAGACAACACCAAAGCAGCCTTATGGACACCTATTCTCTCTGTTTTATTCGTATCAATGTATTTAGGTAACGACATATTATTTCCATTTTTTATTCTCTGCCGAAAGCAGACAATGACTAAATCTTTATTTACTTTTTGTATTATTCTGCTTGGTTTTTGCCCTTGCCCATCGTCAGCGGGCTGAACAAGTATTAGTTCTTGCGGACAGGCCGAACAGGAAGACCATAATAGCGGGAATAATAGACGTCCACATAGGCATCGCCCGAAATGAAGTAGAGTCCCCATGCATAGCTCGGGATGTCGGTATAGAGCGAATTCGACCAGTAGTCGCCGAACGATCCAGCGTGGTGGAGCTCAGTTGCCGAACGGCGGCCTGCAGCGGGTAGGAACAAAACATTACCGTTGCTTGCCGTGAACAACCTCCCGCTCACGCCATTCTGGGTCGTCCAAGTTGTAGTGGTGTTTTGGAACAACTCCTCCCATTGCTCATGGGAAGGCATACACCATCCATTGCCCCAGTTGGCCATGGCCGCATCATCTTCTGGCAGCAAGGTGGTCAAATTGTCGGTGAAGCCACTGTAACCATAACTAGAACTGTTGCAGTACTTGGCGAGTTGGAACCTATCACCGTTGCCCCACTTGTATGTGCTCCAATCATAAACAGACTTGGCCTCCGTCTCGCCCCATGCAAAGTAATCGCCATATTCCTCAGGCAAATCTGCACCTACATTGCAAGTGGACCACAAAGTGCCGCTCGGAAGGCAGAGATCCACAAAGTCGTGGCTGACCCAAACGCTATTGACCTCGGTCGTGAAGCTCTTGTCGTCGCCGTAGTAGTATTCCAAGCCACGCAGAGCGTAGGCGCGAACATGGTACGTGGTATTTGGCTCAAGCCCATAAATAGTGCAAACATACGGCTCGCTCCAATTGGTGGTTGACAAGTGAAAATCCTCTACCGTAGGATTGAGACTCGTGCCCCAGCACACGCCAAGCGCACTGAGCGAAAGACCTTGCGTCACAATCACATCACCACCGCACTTTGCAGTAGCCTGGGTGATATCCTGCGGCGTGTAAGTAGTCACACGCACATCGTTGTCACCAGACTTCTTGCATCCAATAAAAGTGAGCACTGCTGTCATTAACAATATGGCCGCAACAGCCTTCAAGAATCTTTGCATAATAATTGAGTTTTTGATGATTTAATGCTGCAAAAGTAACGTTTTTTAGAGAAAATGCTCGTTATTCCATAGAAAAACCTAAATATTTCAAAAAAGGTTGGGCACATGGTTTTATTTCTTATCTTTGCAGCAAAATAAACGAGTTAAACTTAATCAACAAATTATAAACCAACAAATTAAACAACAAACTGTAATGAAACAGGCTTTTAATTTCAACGCAGGTCCCTGCGTATTGCCCAAGCAGGCTATCGAAAGCACCGTCAAGGCGCTCTATGATTTCGACAACACCGCATCATGGCTGAAACCCGTCAACTGTGGCGCGACCTCCTCAACATCCCTGAGGAGTACGAAGTCCTCTTCCTCGGTGGTGGCGCCAGCACCCAATTCTTCACCGTGCCCGCCAACCTGATGAAGACCAAGGCCGCCTACCTCCAGACCGGTGTCTGGGCCAAGAAGGCCGCCAAGGAAGCCAAACTGTTCGGTAAGGTTGAGATCGTCGCCTCTTCAGAGGAAAAGACCTACACCTATATTCCTAAAGGCTACACCATCCCGACGGATGCCGACTACTTCCACATCACGACCAACAACACCATCTATGGCACTGAGATCAAGTACGACATGGACTGCCCCATCATGCTCGTCGCTGACATGAGCTCCGACATCATGAGCCGTCCCGTCGACGTGAAGAAGTACGGCCTCATCTACGGTGGCGCCCAGAAGAATGTCGGCCCCGCTGGCGTTACCTTCGTCATCGTGAAGAAAGACATCCTCGGCAACATTGGCGACCGCGCCTACATGAACCCGCTGCCGACAATGGTCGACTTCCGCACCCACGCTGCTGAAGAAGCCAAGAACATCAGCATGTTCAACACCCCGCCCGTACTGCCTATCTTCATGATGCACGAGACCCTCGTGTGGCTGAAGGACACCATCGGTGGCGTCGAGGAAATGAACAAGATCAACACCAAGAAGTCCAACCTGCTCTACGAAGAGATCGACCGCAACAGCATGTTCGTCGGCACCGCCGAGAAGGAAGACCGTTCCATCATGAACCACTGCTGGGTCATGGCCCCCGGATACGAGGACAAGCAAGACGCTTTCATGGCCTTCGCCAAGGAGCGCGGCATGGTCGGCATCAAGGGTCACCGCAGCGTCGGTGGTTTCCGCGCCAGCCTCTACAACGCCTGCCCGATTGAG
>CACZNA010000012.1:0-54411 GCA_902782455.1 uncultured Bacteroidia bacterium
GGCAATGCCAGTGGTGAAGTCCATATTGTTAGTCCAGTCGCTGTATTCGTTACCGCAGTTGGTGCGCACCTTCACGGTGTAGGTCGTTTCAGGAGCGAGACCCGTGAAGTTATAGGTGGTTTCAGTCACGTCAATGAGGTTTTCCTCATCGTCGTTCACGCAAATCTGCCAGGCGTTGGCAGCCGACGTCCAGCTGATGGTGGCTTCGTGGGTAGTCACGTTGGAAGCAGTCAGGTCAGTGGGGGTAAAGCACGACTCTAAGGTGGTGAACCTCACGGGGGCAGTCTCTTGGCTATAGCCTTCGTCGCCGCAGTTGCCCTTCACCTTCACTTGGTAATGCCTGTTGGGCGTGAGGTTCTCGAAAGTATAGGTTTGGGCGTTGGTGTTGTATTCAGTCCACGAATCCACGCCGGCGCTGATGACGATGTCGTCCACATAGAAGCAGTCGTCGTTGCCGGCATTACTGCCGTCCTTGGTGTAACGCCAGCTGAGGGTGTGGGTACCGGCAGTCAAAGGATAGCTGTAGTCAATCCAGTTGCCATCACCGGAAATCTCGTTAATCTTCGTGACGCCATCAATGTCGAAGTAGGCCTTGTCCCAACCGCTTTCCGAGGAAACCTTGGCCGAGAAGGTCAGGGTCATGTCGGTGGACAGAGTCACGTTGAGAACCATGTCGGAAGTTGTGTAGTCTTGTCCTTCGTTGCCGCTTTTGGCACAATAGGCGCCGCTGTGGGAGTTGGCCACCACCGTCCAGGGATAGTCACTGGTGCTTGTGAAATCGGCTTGGCTGAGGTCGCCAGTCTCAAAGTCGGCTCTGACGGCAAAATTCTCTTGGCCAATCATCACGACATAGCTGTCGCTGGTGCCTTCCCAAGTGACGGTGGCCTCGCGGGCAGTGATGCTTTCAGGGGTCACGGCGAGGTTGGTCGGGGCGAAGCAGGCAATGCCAGTGGTGAAGCTGATTTCTCTCCAATCGCTTTGGACGTGATCGCCCGTCTCGGGGTCTTGAGGGCAAGTTTCATGGATTGCCGCAACCCTGGCTTGGTATTCGGTTTCGGCAGTGAGGTTGGTCAGCGTGTAAGGAATAGGATTATCTTCCGGATACAACCATTCCTCGTTCCAACTGCTTTGGGAGGCCTTTTTGTACTGCAAAATGAATAATATAGAGCCATCGCTTTCCCAACTCAAGTCAGCAGTATGGGGGGTCACATTGGAAGCCACGAGGTTATTGGGCTTCGGGCAGTCGCTCAAGGCGTACGTGAAGGTGGTCTTGGGGATGAAGTTCTTCTGGGCAAAAGATACACCGCTTAATGAAGAAGAGTTATTTCCGCTGCCAGAGGCTCCAGCAACAGTCTGTCCATACCATGCAACATCACGATAGCCACCCTTTGTGATATTGTAGATACCAACAAGAAGGTTACCACCTTGATATTCGTATGGCGTGGTAAATGTAATCTCGAACTCGGTATCAGATGATGACGGGACAGTAAAAGAACCTTCCCACACTATTGTGGCATCGTCTGTACCACTGAAAGCAGACAAAGAGGTCGAAGAAACTTCCTTCAGAAACACCTGTTGGTTAGAACTCCAGCCAGAACCATAGGTGCCTACTGATTTGATGTAGAATTTTAATGAGGTGATCGTTCCATCATCCATGTCACTCAACTGATCGGCAGGAATGACAAATTCACTTTTGGTGTAAGCGTCAAAGTAGTTGCCGTACATTGGAACATAGGCGTTGTTGGTCAATGTCCCTGTCGTCCCGTCGTACACAGTCAAAGTTTCCTGTGCTTGTGCTGCCCACGGCACGAACAGTGCCAGCAGCAGTATTAAGAATAAAGATTTGTTTTTCATAATGCTGAATTGTAAGGTTTGTAATTAAGTTTGTGTTAATTAACCGTGGCTTGCGCATGGCAAGCATCCAGCGGAGATTTTAGGCCTATGGCCTGCGGCAAACCCTGCAATTCGGAGCTCGTCACACTGGCTATAGGCCAAGAATGTCTCCAGGCTTAAGGATATTGGTGTAGGTGAGTTTGCTCATAGGTTTGTTGTTTTTAATGAAGATATGTGTTTAAAATGGATTTGCTCCTTTCCTATAGAAGCCCCAAATTTACAAAAAAATGGAATGTCAAGAAAAAAGCGAAAAAAAAAGCAAAAAAACAAGTAGATGAGCAGATTTAGTTTACGTAATAGACTGCGAGACTCCGAGACTCCGAGACTGCGGGACGCGCTTTGCGTCACTGCGAGTCGTCATTGCGAGGCACGAAGCAATCCAAGGGTTGGGGGCAACTACAAGCCTAACTTCTCCTTGGCCAAGCTGGTAACCTTGATGATGAAGTCTTGGGTAGGCAGGATGTTAGGCACTACGTCTTCTTCCGAGAGGTCGAAACGGTCACTGTAGTCGCCTGTCAGCCGCATGTCAAATAAGATGCTGAACAGCTTCCCCATCTCGATGGGCACCAATCCTGTCTTAACAAAGTGCAAGTTAAATTGGCCTATGCAACCTTCGTGGCTTTTTACGCGGATTTCGTTGGCGATGAGCAAGGCTGATGCAGCGTAATAGGCAGCATAATACAAGCGGTTGGCGGTTATCTCCAAATAACCCATCTGAAGATTGCCCTTGGCTTGCTCGAGAGCAGCAAAGGCTCTTTCGCTGCGATAGATGACAATGTCTTTACGGTTTTCGTCAGTCAAGCCCATATCCTTATTCCCTCCTCGTTTACGTTTTCATGGAAAGGACTTGCTGCGTCTTCCTGCCAGCCTTTTTTGGTGAAAAGCACAACATTAATGTATTGCCCTAAATCCCAGCCCAATTCGCGGAATGGATAGGAATATAAAGCGTAGTCGTCGAGTCGGATACGGTCTTTGTCAAGCAAGATAAGAATGTCCCAATCCGAGCCTTCGTGGGCATCGCCACGGGCGCGTGACCCGAAGAGGATCATTTCGGAATGAGGCGGAACCACAGTCTTTGCCTTGTCCGTTATCGCATCGATTATCTGTTTATGTGTTTTGGCTGTCATTGATGTTTAGTTCCTTCATCAATCATTTTGGGGCTACAAATATACAAAAAAGTGGAATGTCAAGAAAAAAGTGGAAAAAAAAGCAAAAAAACAAGTAGATGAGCAAATTTAGTTTACATAATAGACTGCGAGACTGCGGGACTGCGAGTTGAACAAAAAAGCTCATTGCACCACAATCCTACGATTCAACTCCACCCCGTCTTCGTCCACACAGCGAAGGCGATAAGTACCTTTTTCCACATCGATGGGCATTTGGTGGTTAAGGCGGGTTTGGCCTAAGAATTGGTCGTTCAAGGTCCAATAAATCGTTTTTTGCGGGTTGCGGTGCGCGATTTCGAAAACCACCTGCTGGCGGTCGCCACGAATGCCGATGGGAATGGTCACCTTGGCGTCGCTCTTGGGATAGACGAAATCCATCACCTCGTCGGGATGGGCTGTGCCACAACCCGGATAAAATGCCGGCATGGGATGGAACAAAGGCGAATGCTTCTTGAAGAACCACTCCATCACGGGCGGCAACACAAAATACACCTCATAGCATTTCTGGTCAATGGGATAGCAGTCGGGAAGCACCTGATACTGACGGCTCTCGTCCAAAAACACCTTTTTATGATAGGGGCACACTCCTGTTTGGTTCTCCACTACAGGCACACGCATTGTCTTTGTCACAGGGCAAAGCTCCGATTTCGGATAACCCGAGTCGGCACAAACCTCAATCTCAACGCTTTCCGAGGTATTGGCGGGATAGCGATAGCTGTCGTTCAACTTGCCGATGACATCAAACAGAATCGGTGCCGCCACGCCCACACCCGTCAGTCCCGGACGACCCTCTCCATCGGAATTGCCAGCCCAAACGCCCACCGCATAACGGTCGGTGAGGCCCACCGCCCAAGCATCCTTGAAACCGAAGCTGGTACCCGTTTTCCAAGCCACCTGTTTCGACGAGGCAAAACTCCCCCACCCTATCTGACTCGTTGGCCGTGTCAGGCCCGTCATCACATGAAAAGTCTCGGCGATGGCCTCAGCAGAAAAAGGCGACTCGTTCTCATCCACCTGAGTATCATAGTTTTCGTTGACACGCGAGGCCAACTTGCGGCCCATCTTGGCGTAAGCATTGGTGATGTCGTAAAGCGAAGCCTCGCTGCCACCCACGATGAGCGACAGGCCGTAATGCTCCGCATCGAAAACGAGACCCCTCAGCGGAAGTTGTTTCAACAAGGCATGAAACCTCGCCTGACCGTATTCGCGCAACAGATGCACAAAAGGCGCATTGAGCGAGTTTTGCAAGGCCTTGTCAGCAGGCACCGCGCCCCAGTATTCGCCGCTGTAGTTTTTCGGCGTGAATCCAGAAAGACTCATCGGCACGTCGGGCAATATCATCTCAGGCAGCAACGTGCCTTCGTCGAGCATGGCAGCAAAAAGAAAAGGCTTGAGGATGCTGCCCGTGGAGCGTTGTGCCCTCACCATATCCACCATGCGGGCATCGTCGGCATCCCAGTTGTTGCCCACGTATGCGACCACCTCATCATTCAAGTAATCAAGCACATACACCGCAGCATTGTCGATGCTGTTCATCACATTCACCTGATGATGGTGCTTCATGATGTCAATGACCGACTGCTGCAAGTTGGCGTCAATGGTGGAAATGATAGGCTCGCCATGATGACGCTTGTCCTCCTCGGCAAGATAATGGTAAGCCAACATGGGCATTTCAAACGGTCGGTCGGGGATGCACTCCATCATGGCCAACTCTGCATCTTCCTCCGATAGCGCGGGCACTTTCAACCGCTTGGGAATGAATGTCTTGGAATGAGGCAGGCGTTGCAGCAAGTCATTGCGTTTCATCTCCAAACGATTGCGTGAGCGGCCTGGATGAATCATGGCGGGCGCATTGGGCAGCACCGCAAGGGTGGCCGCCTCGCCCCATGAAAGTTCGTCAGGAGTGGTGTGGAAATAGCGCCACGCCGCCGCGTCGATGCCCACCACATTGCCCCCGAAAGGCGCATTGGCGGCATACATATTAAGGATGGTCCTTTTGGAATAGCGCAGCTCAAGGCGCATGGCCAAAATGACCTCAAGAAGTTTCTCGCCGTAGGTTCGGGGCGGGTTGTCGCGTGAAAGCCGCACCACCTGCATCGAAAGAGTGCTACCACCGCGCACCACCTCCCCTGCCTTCCGATTGTCGATGAACGACTTCAAGAAAGACACGGGATTGAAGCCAGGATGCAAGAAAAACCACCGATCCTCAAACTCCAACAGGCAAGCTATATACTTAGGGGAATAGTTGTTTGAAGCAGGGAAGCGCCACTGTCCGTCGTCGGCAATCTTCGCTCCGAGCAGTTCGCCGTTCTTCGCGGTCAAGACGGTGGAATAGGGCTTGTCGAAACGCGGTGCGGGGATGCAGAGGAAGGCGAGGAAAAGGCCGACCAAAACCAGCAATACTATTTTGAGTTTTTTATTCAAGACAAAGCCCTCTTATCTTTCCGTATTCTCCGATTGTCACAACTTTTCACATAAGTAATAGTGATAAGTTCCAAAAAATGGCTCCAAGTCAATGTTTGCGACAGCATCGCAAACATTTCCCTATTGCCATAAATACGAGCCACTTTCATCATCCTTGTCAATGCGGAATAAGTGTATCCTTTCCCATAACGTGCCATCAATCTTTGCGACAGCGTCGCAAGAATCTTTTGTCCGTATGCCGAATAGGTTTGATAGTCCATGTCGTCTATGATGTACTTGCCGACATTCCAGAACGTCATACTCGACTGCGCATTGACATAAACAGCAACCCTTTGCATGGCGTTGTCGATGATTTCTGAAACGCCCTGATAAAGGTTGTCGCTGATTTGTGCTATTCTATTGGTGTCTATTATTTCGTTTGTCATGTTTTTCTCAATTTCATCCTATTAAATATTTCGTTTGTTGTTCTCAAATTTCAAATTCTTATACTCGCTGTGGGCGAATTGCAAATTCGCCTGAACTAGTTGCATTTACTCCCTCATTTACTCCCTCATTTTTGCATCCTACAAATCATTATTCTGATTTACAATATGATACCCTCAAGTTCATCCTATTATCTTCTTATCTTTGTTTGTAGTTTCCGAATTACAAATTCTAATACTCACAACTTTCGAATTGCAAATTCGCTCGAACTGGGATAATCATAATCAAATGGCTATAGTTTGATAATTGACTGATTTTTGTGCTGTTTCTTGAGAACTGGTTTTTCAAATTGGCTAATTTTTGTGATTTTTGCTTTTTTTTTTACAACGTGTTTATACAAAGAAGTTGAAAAACAGCATTCTATGTATTATTAGAATATCAGTTTATACTACTAGAGCCAATCAAATAATTCGCCCTAAACTGGTAAATGTGATAATTGGAAGTGCATTGGCAACAAATTCCACATAGTATTATCTTTATTCAAGGGAGGTTCCATCTGATAAATGCAAAATGGCGGGTTCTTTAAATTGTTGATCAATATATAGTTTATTATGCTCTTGCTTTCTCTTTATTCTTTGATATACTTTTTCAGGTAAACTTTTACTAATCTTCATGTATTCAACATCTCTAAGTATTATTCTGTCCCAACGAGTATTCAAGTTTTGTGTTGATAAAAACATTGAAAAATAATCTGCATCCTTCATTTTATGAGCCAAATAATATGCCAAACAATACTTGGTAACATCAGAATATTGATTATCTTCGGTTAATATTTCTATGGCTTTTTTTGAAACAATTTCTGTACTAATATGCTTGGAATCAAATAAATCATAAAAGAGATTCCTGCATTGTAATATCATATCAAGCGTTGTCCATTGATATGCAATAGTATTGTTAGCTGCTGTAAAAATCAAAGAATTGTAAAACCTATCAAAAGTATAAATCATATTTTCAATGGCTTTTTCAGCAATAATATTTGATATAAGATGAGCCGCTTGTAGACTTTTTGACATAACTTGCAAATGATAGAACATTGAGACCGAATCTCCAGGAATTGAATCAAGAGCTTTTTCGATAAACACTGGTCTTTTGGGGTTTTTACCATTATAGAATATGATAACATTTTGCCACCATTCTTGGTATAAATTATCGATTAATTCGTCTTCGTTAGAATCGTCAAAATATATACTAGTAAAATATTCTTGGAAAGCACTACTATTGAAAAAGAAAACATCTCTATCAGTATCATAATGAAGAAGAGTGTTTCTATTTTTTAAGCTGTTTATGTAGCAATCACTATCTTTGAGTTCTTCAAAAGTTGAGTAGGTCGTTCTGATTTTTTCTAAATAGGTCTTTAAGTCTTGTGAAGATATTTCGTATATGTGGTTTGAATGAAGATGATGGGCTATAAAACCTACTATATGCTTATATTCCTCATATTTATATTGTGAAGTAATGCCTTTCGAAGCATCCCATTTGTCTAAATAATAATCACTAAATTTATTGTAGAGTTCTGTAATATTTGCTGGCAACTCTTTTAAATCAATAGCATCATCTTTGTACATGATTGCCATTAACGTTAATGCCATTGGGGTTCTTGTTAAACTATTTGAAAGCTGTTGATTTTTTATCGCTGCTATAAACTGATTATTCTTTTCTTTGTTGTCAGGAATGATTTTTTTGACAAGTTTTAACGCTTGTCCTATATCAAAAGGCAATAAATCTACAGTTTCAAAACTAGAGGGATTAAACAATGTAATATCTTTGAATAGTTCAATGTCTCTACCTGAAATGATCAAATATGCGTTACTAAAAGTTGTAACTTGTTCTTGCAATTTATTGATAATATTTATTCTATTTTCATTGTCTGTGATTTCGTCTAAAGCATCAAATAGAAACAGGTACTTCTTAAAGTAATCTTCGTGAAAATCATTGTGTCCAGATAATTCATTAAATTGTTTGATTACTTCCTCAGATAAATCAAAACTATCAATTTGAATATCTCTAAACCTAAACCAAAACACTCCTATGTCTTTATAATTGTCCAAAGCATTTATTCCAATCCTTTTGAGTAACAATGTTTTACCCGATGTTGGGATACCTCGGATTATTGTATTCTTATTCGCATTAATAATAGATATAGAATCGTCTATTTCTTCTCGAATTGCAGAATTCTTATTGTTTTGATACCGCTGTTTCTCGTTTTCATATTTTTGATTCGCAGTTCTGACATTAACGAAGATGTCATTGATCTGAGTTATACTGAGACCAGAAAACAATTCTTGGGCATTTTCAAGTTTTATTAATTTGTAGGTTAAGTTTTTCTTGTAAGTTGAAATGATAAAATCTTCTGGTGAACCTGTTGCGCCAGACAAGAACAATTCTTTGATGTAATTACTTATTTCCTCTTCAAGTTTTTGGTAGTTCCACAATGATACATTGTTTCTTTGATGTGGTAACAGGACTTTTTGTATTACATTTTTTGCTTGAGAGGAAATGGTTCCATTTACAACTACTATAACTTTGTTGATGTAAATCTCCTCTCCATTACAATCGATATAAGGGTATTCAAAGGATAATCGGATTTGTCTGGTAATCTCCCCTTCGCTTTCAAAAACATTCATTTCTGCATTTTTATTCTTTACGACCACAGCATACCAGTTTTTCTCTCCAAGTTTTGAGTCGTAATCAGAAAAAACCAAGTCTTTGCCATACTCATCGTTGCCATGAGTAATTTCAACATCTTGATATTGTTTCGAGATGAACAATTGTTTTAAAACGGGGAACAAGTCTGATTCCTTTTTCCCTTTTTGGATGTCCATTAGACGGCTGCGAACATTATTATATGTTTCCATAATTGTGTGTTTTATATTCTATTATAATAATAACATTCTATTATAATAATAACATTGTCTTTTTCCTATATCAGTTTTTTGTCACTTCTAAAGTTTCAAATCTCACATTTTCAGCAACAACGCATCAGTTCCAATCTCCATCCGCCCAAACGCGAACCATTTCTTCCTCAAAATCTTGATGTCACAATCTGTGATTTCAAGTAAGTCAATTCAACCCTGCAAAAATAACAAATAAAGTCCTATCACCCCGGAAAATTTTTCAGCACCACCTTCATATAAACCGACACAAACGTAGTTCCGCTATCTTTAGCGGTCACTACTACAGAATAGGGCTTATCGAAACATTGAATTAGGACACAAAAAAGCACTAAAAAGCCCGCAAGCACGAGAAAGGCTACTTTGGCTTTTCTGTGTCTTGCGGGCTTTTTCACCCAATGTGACTAAAAATTCCTCACTCCGCGAACCAGTCGTCGGCCATCCTTGGTGCCATTGAAGCTGTGATCTCTGTAGCGCAACTTGCCATCAGAGTCCATAAACCAAGAACTGCTAAGCGAATACTCGGTGGATGACCAATACTCGCCGTCCTCGACTATGAAGTTCGTTCCGCCTACAGCACTGAGGCTTGCGTTCACCTTGTCACGATTGTCGTACAGCTTCTTCAACTGTCCCAAGGCCGGCAAATACCAGCCGTTGGAAAAGTCCACACTGTCAAAGGCAGGATATTGCGAGCCATTTTGGGAACTAATGGAAAGAATCTTCTCGGTATTGCCATAGCCATTGACGTCAGCCACTGCCGCCTGTCTGCTACGGCGGTCGGGAAGCAGAGTACTAACATGGTTCGGCCCCCATGACAAGCTGCCTTGATCGTCCAAAGCCACGGCCCAGCCATGCTTCTTGGTGGCGTCGACGTAAAACACCACGCCAATGGCTTTTTCGCCCGACAAAGCCAATTCGGTTGAACTAATCACGTTGTTGCTTTCGCAAAGGATGTCGCCCACATGCACTTGAGCCTTCACCGCAGGCAATGCAGCAGCTATAAAAAGCACCGTCATCAATCGTCTCAATACATTTTTACGCATACTCTTAATTTTATAGTTTGTGGCAAAAATACACTTTTTTTGTTTTCCAAAGCATAAAAACTTTTTTTTGACCTCTTTAGGCCCTCAATCAACAATCATGCCATTCACTTCACCACGCAACCACGGGCGGGAATCTGATAATAGATTTCGTTGTTGTACATGTCCTCGCAACGCACGGCGGGAATCATGTAGTTGCCCTCGTAGGTGGCGTTAGCCTTTATGACAAACGTCTTTTGGGTATTTGGCGCAAGGTCGAAGTAGAAATAGGCGCGGTCGTCGCGGAAGTCGATGTGCTTGGCAGATTCATTCCTGGAATCGTCGATGACACGTTCATTGACCAACTCCCAGCCTGAAGGCAGATAGTAAGACACAGCCAATTCAGTGACTTGCCACTGGCTCGGGTTCTGAACGGTGACCTCCACCACAATGTCGGTGCCTACCTTCAGGTTGGACACATTCAAAGTGCTACCGTTCTTCTCACGATATGCCACGCTCATCTTGATGAAGTTGCCGCTCTCGGTCATGTCGTATTCGGCCACCGAGGTCTTGGTGAACAGGTTGGCCACCAACTTCTGGTCGGTGTTGTTCTTGATTTCCAAGGTATTGTTACCCAACTTCGGCACAAACTTGAAGCCTGCCGAACCTATGTTGCTGTTCAAGGTGCGCTCCTCGCTATTCACCTTGACGGTGGCAGAAAGGTCGCCATTGCTGACCTTGTTCTTCTCGGCATACTTGCCCAAGACAAACAGCGAGAAGGCCGTCGTTTGGGTATCCATCCAAGAACCGCTGTTCAAGGCTTGGCAAATCTCGTTGACGTTGTTTTGCACCGTCTGCTGGTCCACATCACAGAGCATCTGCGTGTAGGTCAAGAAGGCAAGGTCGCGAGTGATAGAACCGAAAGAGGTGTAATAATCCGACATGCGGCCTTCAACCGATGTCGGCAACAGGTTCTGAGCGATGGTGGTCTTGCCCGTCAGCGCGAAAGCGGCAGCGGCAAGGGCCTTGGTGAGGTCGTAGTTCATCTCGATTTCCTTGAAACGGTTCATTGCTCCCATCTCAGGCGCATCGGCCAACGCCAAAACGAAGAGACGGTAGGCTTGGAAGGTCTCGCCTTGCTTGAAGTCGGGGTTGTTCCTCCACTGCTTGGCTCGGTTGGCCTGATAACTCTTCAGCCCATCAAGGAAATATTGCGGCACGTTGAAGCCTTGCTTCTGGGCCTCGACGAGGAAATGCAGCGCGTAAATCTCGGTCCACGGGTCGCTGTAGGTGCCACCAACCCAGTTGGTCATGGAGTTGTCTGACTTCTGGTAAGCCTTCAGGTTGTTGATGGCCGCTTCGATGTTGGAACGCATCTGCGCCATTTCGTTTTCGTCCTGCTGGATGAAATAGTTGAGATACAACTGCGGGAAGGCCTTTGAAGTGACCTGTTCGAGGCAGCCGTGAGGATAGGTGGTCAGGTAGTCGAGGCGGCTGTAGAGGTCGACGGGCAGCAGCGACGACAACGTGAGGTTGCCTTGTTGCGTACCGCTCATACCAGCCAGTTCAAACGGGATGTTGAGCGTTTGTCCACCTGCAACTTCCTTGGTAATCAAGTTTCTGCGTTCAGCGTATGGCATACGGATGGGCATTGTCGTCGATGATTCGGCACTGTAGCCGGCGCCTGTCACCGTCACCTTCAATGTGGCGTTTCCTGTCGTCTCAGGCACTTTTGTCTTGATGGCAATCAATCCCTCACCATTTTGGTCGATGTTGACCGTGGTCGGCAAGGCACCGAGGGCATTGAGGTTTTGGTTGTCGAACTTCACCTCAAGGCTCTTGCCTTTCATCGTAGGAGACAGCACTTGGACTTTCATCGTCAACTCGTCGCCAGGAGCCACCACACGCGGCGCAGAGGCATAGAGCGTAATCGGGTCGACGACCTTCATCTGCTTTTCGGAAGCACCATAAGCCTTGCCTTTGCCCTTGGCAACCACCATAAAGCGCAGGGCGCCAGAGCATTGTGGCACTTCAAATTGATGGGTATTGTTTTCACCTGCCTTCAACTCGAAAGGTCCAAGGGTGACAGCGTATGCCTTGAAGCGGTTGTCAAGGGTGATTTCCTGATTGAGGATACCGTCACCACCAATGGCGTAAACGGAACCTAACTCGCCGCTGAACGCATCAACGACCCAAGCATAGTTATCCCATGTGCGCACCTTCAATGCCTGCTTGCTGTTGAAGTAAGCGTAAGGATTCGGCGTGGTGAAGTTTGTCAAACCAAGGATGCCTTCATCGACGATGGCCAACGTGTAGGTCATGGCTTGCTTGTTGGCCTCGCTCACCTTCACTTCGATGTTCTTATTAGTGTTGGACGTTTCGGGCACAACGAGGTTAGGCTGCAATTGCAGTTGCTTGTTTTCGATCTTCACGGGAACCACGCCATAGAGACGAATGGGCAGGCCGTTGGCCACATCATGCGGCTGAATCAGAGCCACATAGACATAGACATTCGGAATCATTTCTTCGGTGGCGGCAATCTCCACTCTGCCTTCGTCGCCGAGGTTCTCCAAGAATTGGGTTTGCAGCACCTTATCGTTGGCTTCCACCGTGACGAGAGCCTTGGCCTTGTCGTTGGCAGGGAACGTGACCACAATCTTCTCGCCCACCTGATAGCTGTCGGCGGTGGCGCGCATCGAGAGCTGTGCCGGTGCGCCAGAAGCACCTGCGGCGTGACCGTAGGAGCTGCCCCAGTCGAAGCTGATGATTTTGGCGAAACTATGTCCGCCTTCATCATCACTGACCACCAAGAGATAGCTACCCCATTCTTTGTCGGGGACGTTGAGCGTCAACGAAGTGGTGCCGTTGCAGGTCAAAATGCCGTTTTGCATCGGGCGTTTGTAAGTTCCTGAGGCATAGCGTTGCAGCGAATACTCATTCTCACTCGACCACCACCAATAGGAATCCAATTTATAGAGCGCATAATTGAGCGAAACAGCTGCTTTATTGGCCTTGCCATCTTCATCAACCACGGCAATATTGAACTTCCAATCCTTGCCAGTATCGTAGTAACTACCGTATTTTGAGGCGGTTTCGGGGAGTTGCACACCCACATAACGAGCATAAGGCGACAGCTTCGACCTGAAGGAAGCCACACTGAAGTCGCCGCCCTGCTCGAAGACCTTGGTCGTGAAAATAGCGTTCATCATCTGCTGCGACGACAAGTCGGTAAGCGGACCAAAGCCCACATTGGCCATGCCCTCACTGCTGAGCGGACCGCTGAAGACCGAAATCTCGACTGGTTCGAATGTCTCGGTCTCGTTCACGAAGGAATAGCTTTCATAGCCCTTGAAAGAGGTCTCTCCGCCACGCACTTTTACGTCGACTTCGGCCTTCAAACCCGTGGCTTTCAATCCATTGAGCCACTTAGAAGTCAGGGCTATACGCTCGGGATGGCTGAGGCTGATAAGCTCAGGCAGGTCGAAATTGATTTCCAAACGGTTAGGTTTCACTGTCTCCACACGCAACGGCTTTTGAATCGTGGTAGTGCCCACCTTGAAACGAGCCATCCAAAGACCAGTCTCATCGCTGACATTAGTCGGCACAGCGAAGCAATAGATGCCATTCACGGGCTTGCTGCTCACCTGCTTGGCATAAAGCCTACCCGTGGCATCGGTGATTTCAAGCACGACAGGATAATTGTCGGGTAGCTGGTTGTCCAAGTCGTTGAGCATCAGATTGACTTGAATCTCATCGCCCGGACGCCACACGCCACGATTGGTGTAGGCAAAGCCCGAAACTCCTTTCTCAACAGGTTCGCCATCCACATTGAAACGGCTGTACGACAGCGCATTGCCATCACTCAGCTTGATAACCGACTTGCTGCCTTTGCTGTCTTTGGCCACCACGAAGGCAGGACGGTTGGCGCATTGCAGCTGCACATGGCCTTTCGCATCGGTCGTGCCTTTCGCCAATTCCTGACGCTGGAAGTTGTAGGCCTGCACCTGCGCTCCTGAAACGGGTTGAGCATCAGAGATTTGGAAGACATAAACATCAGCCACATCGTTACGCCCCATCTTGGCAGTCACGGCAAGGTCGCTTACGACAATGTTTTTCCTTTGCTCCACATAGTTATAGAAATAGAATCCATTGGGGTCGCCCCACTCACCGTCGTAGCGATATTCCTTGTAGTCAAAACGTTGGCCATCCCAATAGTCAGCTTCAATCTGCGCATTTTCAGCCTCAAAATTCTTCATCTCATCGGAAGCGAAAGAGTAGTCGGCGGGGCCAAAATCGATGCTCAGCTGATACATCGCGCCAGGTTCCACCTTGACATAATCAGACAGCGTTATGGGGAAAGTCTTCCATTGCGTCGGATACGGATTGTCGATTTGGAGGCGCACTTTCTTCTCCAAACGACCCGCCTTGCGCACACCGTAAGTCTCGTCCAACTCATTGTCCTGCAAGAAAGAAAGAATGTTGTCGTCGAAAACACGGATGATTCTCAGTGTCACTGAATTAAGGCAGACGGCATCGAAATAGACGGTGGTCTCTTGCACGTTGGGGATGATAACGCCATCGTCGGTCCAACGCACCTTTGGCTCATAGTCGGTCAGCTCAAACCCGAAAGGATATTCGGCTTGCAACACTTGACCCGCCGCACTGCGGATGCCTGTGCCAACCGTCATCTCCATCTCCTTCATCTGATAGTCGTAGAGACTCGACTTGTCGAAATAGAAGTTTACCTTATTATCTTGAATGTCAGATTTGTAACCAATCGAATTATTGAACGTAACCAATCCGTTGAGGTTTTGGCCTTGTTTCAATGCTTGGGTAAAATACAGCGTTCCCTGTCCCGAAGTCTTGTCCACATCGAAAATCACAGGCTTGAAATCGCCTTTGGCATAAACGGGCAGGTCATAGCTCATGGTTTTGTCGGCTTCAATCTTGCTGCCATCCAAGGTAACTTTCAGCTTGGTTTCTGTCTCTTTTCTTTCAATACCCTGAATCTCAATGTCATAAACATTATTTCCTACAGCATTGGCCTTGACCTTATAGGCTTTCCTAATATCCTCACCGATGAGTTGCTCCACATCGCCCTCCACTGGATTGACAAAGGCGACGCGAAGGATATAATCCATTTTGTCAGGCTCCTTGCACACGGGATAGGCACCCACAAGGCTGATGTTTTGGCGGCGCACCGCAAAGCTAAACTGCATGGGCACAGTTGCATCCACATCAAGGAAGTCGCTGATGCGGAAGTCGCAAGTGTAGCTTTGGTTCGGGTCGATGTTGTCGTATTGGAATCCGACCGTGTTTTCATCAATCCAAACGGCCTTGCCCTTCAGGGCAGGCTTGAAGTCGAAGGCTTTGGTGGAGATGGGCTCTCCATATTTCACCTTCAACGTCTCAGGGTTTTTGAAACGCACCACGATGGGTTCGCCCTTCAAGATGGCGCCCGAAGTAAACCCGTCAACCAACGGCAACAGGGTTTCATTCAAAGGACGCAATTGTTCTACAATGACGCTTGACGCGGATGGTTTCTTGACGCACGACGGCACAAGCAACCATAAAGCCATGGCCAGCAGCATCATGCCGCCGCCAAAGATTCTCATTTTGATGGTCTTTTTCATATTTTAAGGTATTAAATTTCCAGACGACAAAAATAGGCAAAAAAACATCACGGCGACCCTTTTGTGAGCCGCCTTGAGAGATTTTTGCATTTTGCCATGTTGAGATTACAAACTTCTTCAATATTTCGCCTTAAAAGTCAGCCCAAGAAAGAACCTATCGACAGGCTCCTTCACCTGCAAGTCGTTGTCCATTCGGACGAAGGCGGAAAGCGAGTATTGCCGCGCCAAACGGTAGTCGACCGAGAACACCGTGCGCAGGTTATCAATGCCACCTTTTTTGGGGTCATTGGTAAGCCAAAAAAGTTCGGTTGAAAGGGCATACTTGAAGCGGCTGTTCATCGGCTGGTAGGTCACTTTCAGGCGGTTGCGCCAATACAAACGCGGATTGACGCGGTGTTCGCCCGTGCGCTCGTCGAAAAAGGTGCCGATGGCCTTGCTGCGCACTTGGAACCTGAAGCGGCGCCAATCCTCAGTATAAGTCACTTGCAAACCGAGGCGGCCACGGTTTTCGTAATAACCTCGGTCGTTGTGGCGGCGGATGTAGTCGGCGGTAATGCCGATGTTCATGCGGTTGTGCAGGCAGGTATAGTCCACCCCAACGGAATTGAGCCAGCGGTCGAATTGGGTGCAATTGTTCTCGAAACGCAACTCCTCCTCCACCGAAAGGCCAAAAGGTCCACCCAAGCCCACTTCAGCCTCAGCCGAAACGATGCCTCCGAAGTCGGTCGACCTTTCACTTTGGGCAAAGACACCAACCGAAAACAGCAATAATACTATGGTGAGTAATCTTTTCATTTTCTTTTTCACAAAACCTACAAAACACTCAAAACTTTTTTTGCACCGGCGGTCTGCCCAACCGGGCGACCGCCTATATTTGGAAGTTTTGTTGGTTTTGTGACATCAATTATCAAAATCTTTCAATTTAGTTATCGTGTCAATCGTATTTACTTCACCGTCAATGGGTTCGTAATAAACCTTAACGAAGGCAACATCTCTCAGATAGTCGATATGCCCGACTTCCACTTTGCTGATATTCAATCCCGTGCGCTCGATAAGGTCGGCCTTCAGGTCGTCCTCCTTGCCATGCTTGGTGTTCTCAATGCGGTCGTAAAGGATGATTTTCATTGCGGTATGCTTCAGCAACTTTGTGCCATCCAAAAGCCAGATAATCAACACCGTAAACAGGTTGACCAAGACAAGCTCGGAATAACTCGTCGAAAGCGCCATGCCATTGACGATGCTCAGTCCCATCACCACGAAAAGATAGGTCATTTCGCGGATTTTTATGGTCTCCGTCCGGTAACGTATCATGCCGAAGATGGCAAAGAGGCCCAAGGCGTAGGCGATGTTCATCTTCATATTCTCCATCAGCGAAATGATGAGGAAAATGACCACCGCGAACATGAGGAAGGTGAAATAATAGTCCTTGCGGTTGGCTTTTTTGTAGTAGAAACAATGGATGATAACCCAACAGACCAAGAAGTTGAAAACGAAGCGGATAAGCATCGTCCAAAGGCTCTGGGCATCAAAAAGCGGCACGCCGAGGAAGTCCATTCCGCTGGCACCGCCACCAAATTCGCGGGCAATGTCAGGATCAAAGTCCTGCAGGTTGATTTGTAAGAGGTTCATATTTTTGTTGATTGTTTAATTGTTTGGCTTTTAGCATTTAGCCGTTAGCTTTTAGCAACGTCGACGCAAGCTAATAGCTAACAGCTAATGGCTAATAGCTTTCATTTTCTCTATTCTACGTAATTTCTTCTTAAACCGGTTCTGCTTCACATCGGGACGAGTCAGACAGGTGCCAATGCAATACTTGCTGACCTTGAATGGCTTGATTCTCAGGTCGAAAAGCACATCCTTTAGGAGAGATTTTGCCCTACCGTCCTGTTTCAGTTCCATCACGACCAAAGGCGACATCAAAGCGGTTGCGCCGTTGCGTAGGTTCTCGAAACGTAGGTTGCAGTCGATAGTGAGGCGCTCGGTTTTCCCATAATTGACCAAAGTGATTCGGTCGAAAATCGTCACCAAATGCGGGCTCAGCGAACTGACCGCATAAGGCTGTTTCTCGGCCAAAAACGCCGCCGCCTCGGGGTTGTCCAAGATATTGGGAATGGGTTCCACAGCGATGCGTTTCTTCTTCGTGCGGCCTTTGTTGCTCTTGTGCTTCACCTCGCAAAAGGTCAGTTTTGAGTCAACATAGGTGCGCACACGAACTTTGTCGCGCACCAAGTGACGGTCGTGGTGGATGAGGTACATGGTCAGTTCCGGCGTGTCGTAATACACAGTGCTATAGGGCGATAGGCGGTTGCCTTCCACCTCTTGGGCATAATAGTTTTCGCGGATGCCCAAAAGAATTTCATGCAGTTGAGCCTCCGTCACCACATATTTCGTGTCGATGCGGTTCATCAATTTCACGCCGCTCATCTCGTCCAACGAAATCGGCTTCATGCCCTGCACTATGTCAAGAATTTCCTCCACGGGACTTATTTCGGGACGTATTCGTATGTTTTCACCGATTCCAATTTGCCGTTGGGGTAATAATTGAGTTGGCGCACCTTGGAACCGTCTTCGTCATACTCAAACTTTCTGATTCTGACCACTTTATCGCGGTCATTGTACTCAATTTCGCGCACCACCTTAGCCGAGATGTCGCTGTTTTCGGGATACTCGCTCACCACGCGCCATTTCTGGCCGTAAGAAGCATACTCGATTTCCTCAATCTTGCGACCCATCGCGTCATAGGTCGTCACGCGATCGAGGAAGGCGCGTTTGTCGCCCGCTGCCGTGTTCCATTCCTTCAGCACCATGCCTCGACGATTCTCACGCTTGGCGATAGTGGCATCTGAAACCGATTGAGCCATAGCACCGAAACCAATGGCAAAAAACGCCATAATTATTACTAATCTTTTCATTATTAGAGATTTAATATTCAAAATTTACGATTTAAGATTTCAGTTCCTTATACATTAATGATGACTTCAAACTGTTCCTCAAGCTCATAAATCAGCCCTGCATCGCTGACGGTGATGCTTTGGTACACGAAATCAGGGATTTCAGTGTTGATGTCGTCCGATGCCGTAAACACTTCATATTCGCCGGGTTGCAGTTTCTGGAAGCCAAAATAGCCGTCGGGACCCACGCGGGTGTCGTCGAAAGGAATCTCCTCTCCCACCCTACGGATATAGACCCGATGTTCGCAAGCCCAGCCCTCACCGCGCCAACTGCCGTTGTGGTAATATGAAGCATGAACGCGCCCTTTCACGATGGAAGTGCCGTAGGCTTTGCCATCATGGATGTATAGCGTAGGCACCTGAGTCACAGCACCTCGCGCCAATTCTACCGTTTCACTCATAGCTACCTTCTGTCCCGAAGGCAAGGTGGAATAAGCATACACGGTGTAGTTGCCAGGACGCAGATACTCAAATCGGTAACCGCCATCGGCACCAGTTTCAATATCGTCGCCGAAAAAGTTCTCATCGCCATAAACGATGAAAACATCGGTCTTGGCCGCGTTCACGGTGTCGGGGGTCAGGGTATAGTCGTCGTCGGGATGATGCACCAACTTCACGAAGCCCTGCACCGTGCCCGTGCCGCCTATGCCCTCGCCTTTGTTGCACGATGGCAACAGCAATGCCACCGCAACCAAAAGCAACAATAATTTCAAGGTTTTCTTCATATCGTCAATTATTTAAGTCTGCAAAGATAATCATTCAACGGAATACAGAAAGAAAAATTATCCAATTCCATTTTTAAACACGAATTATCAGAAATTTATCACGAATTTTTCATAAATTCAATTTCTTTCAATTCGTGTTTAATTCATGGCAATTTATGTCTAAAAGTCGCTGATGTTGCCGCAAATCTTCTTCAAAACCGTCACAAAAGTCTGCACGTCTTCCTCTGGAATGTCCTTCATCGCCTTGTTCATCGTCTCAATGGCCAATTGCTTGGTCGAATCCTTCAAGGCCATACCTTCTTCGGTCACGACGATGTTGTTCACGCGGCGGTCACCTCTGGCCACGGAGCGCGTCACGAGACCTTTTTTCTCCAAATTGTCAATGAATTGCGTCACCGAGTTCTTGTCCTTCTGGATGATGAAAGCGATGGCCTGCTGGGTAAGCGTACCCTCGTTCCAAAGCGTGTCCATAACGAGGTACTGCTCCGCCGTCAGGTTCACGCCGTGCTTCTTGAACACCTCGGCAAGGTGTTTCTTGAGCCTGCAATTCAAGATATTGACATAAACGCCAGCTTGTTTTACGAGTATCATATTATCACGTTTTTGGGATTATCACAAACTCCGAAAATGCAAAGATAGGGATAATATTGGAACAAAGAACGAAAAGGCAGTTTTTTTATTCTGCCAAGTCGGAAAAGTAAGCTAACACGGAATACAGCGGAATGTTCTCCATCCAGCCTTGGTCGGCGTAGGGCAGCATGGAGCAGCGCAGGGCTTTCAGGTGCTTGTCGGCATGATCAACATTCACGAAGCCGTTCAGCGACTTGCTTTTCGTGTTCTCCTCGGCCTTCACCTCAATCGGGATGATGCGCTCATCGGTCTGCATGAGGAAATCCACTTCCTGCGTCGAGTTGTCCTTGCTGAAATAATAGAGCGGCAGGTCGCCAAGGGTTTTGAGTTGCTGAAACACATAGTTTTCGGAAAACGCGCCCTTGAACTCTACGAAAACCTTGTTGGCGATGACCATCAACCGCGCCGGTGCGTTCGACATAGCACCCAGCAACCCTACGTCGAGCAGATAGAGCTTGAAGGCTTCTGTGTCTTCATAGAACGACAGCGGCATGGTGGGATTGAGGCAACGGCGCAGCTTCAGCACCAAACCCGCATCGACGAGCCATTGAATGGCCATCTCGAAGTCCTTGGCCCGCGCCCCCTTCCTGACCGCGCCATAGACGAATTTCTTGTTTTCCTTGGCCAATTGCCCCGGAATGGAACTCCACACCAAACGGATGCGTTGCGTTTCGCCGCCGGCGTGTTTGGCGAAGTCGCGCTCGTAGGTCTTCAATATCGACTTCTGGATTCGGCGCACCTTGGGCACGTCGCGGTCGGTGATGTAGCTCAGCACCGCCTCAGGCATCCCTCCTACATAGAAGTATTGGCGGAGCAAGTCTTGAAGTTTGGTGTCCAATGTGCGTAAAATGTCCCACTGCTTGGAGTTCAACACCTCACAAAGTTGATCCTCGCCCATCGCCCAAAGAAATTCCTCGAACGACATAGGATAAAGGCTCAAAATATCGACCTTCCCGACGGGATAGGATTCGCCCGTGCGACAACTGATGCCCAACAACGAACCCGCCACCACCACATGCTGGTCGCTGGCGTTTTCGCAAAAATACTTCAACGAGGTCAAGGCTCGCGGAGCTTCTTGTATCTCATCTATAAAAAGGAGCGTTTTCCCTGCATTGATGCTTTGGTTGGTAAAAGCCTCGATAGCACGCAAGATTCTTTCCATATCAAAATCCTGCAAGAAAAGCGTCTTCATAAAATCATTGTTGTCGCAGTTGAGATAAATCAGGTTCTCATACTCAGCCATTCCGAACTCTTTTAGGATAAAGGTTTTTCCCACCTGTCTGGCACCCTCCAAAACAAGGGGCTTTCTTCCTTGTGAATTTTTCCACTTCACCAAATCATTGATAATTCTACGCTTCATTTTCCATTGATTTTGAATTTCGATGCAAAAATACTAAATTTTAGACACATACAACAGATTTGAACAAATATTTTGGGGAATATTTGGAAAATCTATACATTTTTATTGTGGAATATTCAACAATTCACTACACTTTTCTTGTGGAATATTTGACAAATTATTACACTTTTATTTGGGAATATTCAGCTAATCACTACACTTTTCTTGGGGAATAATCAGCAAATTACTACACTTTTATTGGGGAATAATCAGCAAATCAATACACTTTTCTTGTGGAATATTTGATAATTTAATACATTTTTCTTGGGGGAATATTCTACAAATCACTACACTTTTCTTGGGGAATATTTGACAATTCACTACACTTTTAATGGGGAATATTTGGCATTTTACTACACTTTTCTTTGGGAATATTCGGAAATTTACCACACTTTTATTGGGGAATATTCGGCAAATTATCACACTTTTCTTTGGGAATATTCGACAAATTACTACATTTTTCTTGAGGAATATTCGACAACTTACCACACTTTTCTTGGGGAATATTCGGCAATTTACCACACTTTTTTGGGGGAATAAAAAGAAAAGGCCTCCCTTAGTGGGAAGCCTTTTCTAATCGGTTTTGAAAAACGCCTACTCAATCCTCATATTCGGAATCTGGCCGTCGCCGTCGTAGAACCCGCGACCGAGTTTCTCGCGCACTTCCTTGAAGGCATTGAGCGTGTAGTTCACGTCGTCCATCGTGTGAGCCGCCGTCGGGATGATGCGGAAAATAATCATACCTTTGGGAATGACCGGATAAGTGATGACCGAGCAGAAAATCCTGTAGTTTTCGCGCAAGTCCATAGCGATGTTGGTGGCCTGAACCACGTCACCCTGCACATGAACCGGTGTGACGCAAGCCTCGGCGGGACCGATATCGAAGCCCAAGTCGCGGAAGCCCTGCTGCAAGGCGCGAGTCACCTTCCACAGCTGGGCACGCAAGGCATCACCTTCGGCGCTGCGGATGATTTCCAAACGCTTCTCGCAACCTTCCACGATGGCCAAAGGCAGGCTCTTGGCGTACATCTGTGAGCGCATATTATAACGCAAAAACTCAATCACATACTTCGGTCCAGCCACAAAGCCGCCGATGATGGCCATGGCCTTGGCGTAGGCACCAATGTAAATGTCAATGTCGTCCATCACGCCGAAATGCTCCGACGTGCCGCGCCCGTTGGGACCCATCACGCCGAAGCCGTGGGCATCGTCGATGAGGATGCGGAAGCTGTATTTCTTCTTCAGCGCCACGATGCCGGCGAGATCGCCAAGAGCACCTGTCATACCATACACGCCCTCTGTGATGACGAGGATACCACCGCCCGTTTTTGCCACCACCTCCGTGGCGACCTTCAGTTTCTTCTCAAGATCTTCCATATTGTTGTGGCGGTATTTGTACTTGTTGCCGATGTGGAGGCGGATGCCGTCGAGCAGGCAGGCGTGGGCCTCGTTATCGTAAACAATCACGTCGTGAGGATTGACCAAAGTGTCGATGGTTGACACAATACCCTGATAACCAAAGTTAAAGAGATAGGCAGCTTCTTTCTTCTCGAAATCAGCCAGTTCCTTCTCGAAATGCTCGTGCATACGGGTATGGCCCGTCATCATACGGGCACCCATCGGGGCGGCAAGGCCGTATTTTGCGGCGGCTTCGGCATCCACGCGGCGAATTTCGGGGTGGTTGGCCAAGCCCAAATAGTTGTTCAAGCTCCAGCAGAGCACTTCCCTGCCGTTGAAGGTCATACGCGGCCCCATCTCGCCCTCCAAGCGCGGGAATGCGAAATAACCATCGGCACGTTCACGGTACTGCCCAATCGGGCCTCCGGAATCCTTTGATATTCTTTCGAAAATGTCCATATTGTATTGTTGAATTGTTGATTGTTGAATTGTTGAATTGTTGTAGAGGCGTAATGCCTTGCGTCTCCCTATAAATTACGAAGCCACAAAATTAGTAAATATATTGATTATCCCAACGTGAAGGAATTATTTTTAATTTTGCAGCCATATTAGAAAGACCCTTCGACAAGCTCAGGGACCTAAGGTCGTTGAGCCTTTCAAAATGCCGAAAATAGTAGTACAAACTTATGCTAAACCTCAAAAACAAAACGGCACTCATCACCGGCGGCGGCACTGGCATCGGACGCAGCATCGCGCTCCATTTGGCGCAAGAAGGCTGCAACCTCGTCCTAACTGGACTGGGCCTCAGCGACTTGGAAGCTGCCAAAGCCGAGTGCGAAAAATACGGCGTGAAAGCCTACGCCACCGAAACACAATTGGACGACTACGCCTCCATCGACCGACTTTACGAATTCGTGATTTCTAAACATTTAAGCATTGACATTTTCGTACTCAACGCGGGCATATCACAGCGCGAAAAAGCCTTGAACACCGACATCAGCGTGGACGAAAAAATCCTGAAAATCGACTTCCTCAGCGGGGTGTATCTCGTCAAGAAGTTCAAGGAGATGATTATGGCAAAAGAACACGTCCAGTTCAGTGTAACCACTTCCCTATCAGGGCTTTTCGGCTTCCCGTTGCGCTCGGCATATTGCGCGGCCAAACATGCCTTGTTCGGGTTTTACGAATCCTTGGAATTGGAATATGACAACATCGGCGTGACCTTCCTCATCCCCGGGCGCATCAACACGCAAATCAGCAAGAGCGCGCTCCACGGCGACGGCACCGCCCACGCCAAGATGGACGCGGGCCAAGCCAACGGCCTCGATGTGGACAAATGCGGCAAAATCGCCGTCCGCGCCATCAAGCGACAGAAACACAGAAAATTAATTGGACGAACAGAACTTTTGATGGCGCATATCCACAAATATTGCTTACCTTTGTATTATAAACTATCGAGAAAAATATCAGCGACATGACGCGCTTCGCGTCACTGCGAGGCACGAAGCAGTCCAGAAATAAAGTTATGGATTGCTTCGTCGTTCCTCCTCGCAATGACGCAAAGCGGCAGTAAAAACAAACCTTAATAACAACTCCATGAACGAAAAAATCATCAGCGGCATACAGCAAGTGGGCATCGGCGTGAACGACTTCGTTGAGGCCTGGAAATGGTACTATGACAACTTCGGCTTCGAAATCAAAATCGTTGACGACGAGGGCGTTGCAGAACGAATGTTGCCCTACACTGGCGGCAAGCCCCAACCGCGCCGATCGGGCATCGCAGTCAACATCCGTGGCGGCGGAGGCTTCGAGATTTGGCAGCCCAAAGGCCGTCCGCTCAACTACCTGAAAGAACCCGTCAAACTCGGCGATTTAGGCATCCTCATCGCCAAGGTGAAATGCCCCGACATTGAAGCGGCCTACAACACCTTTATTAATAACGGAGCGGACATCATCAGCAAACTCACCGTTTCCCCTTGGGGACAGTGGCATTTCTTGATGAAAGACCCTTACGGCAACCTCTTCCAAATCGAGCAGGACGGTTATGTCTTCGTCGATGAGGACTTACCGACCGGCGGTGCCAATGGCGTCATCATCGGCGTGAGCGATATGGACAAGTCACTTCCCTTCTACACGCAACTTCTTGATTACAACAAAATTGTCTTTGACCAAACGGATGTTTTCGATGATTTTGAAAGTCTGCCTGGAGGTGAAAAGAAGTTGCGCCGCGTCGTCCTCGAACGCTCCAAACCCATCGAAGGACCGTTGTGCAAGATTATGGGCACTTCGCATCTCGAACTCATCCAAGCCGTTGACAAGCCGGGCAAGAAACTCTACGAAGGCCGCTATTGGGGTGACCCGGGCTTCATCCACCTCTGCTTCGACGTGCGCCACATGGAGGCCGTTAAGACACAAGCTGAAGCGATGGGGCATCCTTTCGTGTGCGACAGCGGTGCCGACTTCGGCATGGGCGACGCCAATGGGCATTTCACTTACGTGGAAGACCCCGACGGCACCCTCATCGAGTTCGTCGAAACCTTCAAAATCCCGATTGCCAAGAAGTTCGGCCTCTACCTCAACCTCGCCAACAAGGACGACCACAAGCCCTTGGGCATCCTCAAGATGCTGCGCTTCGCCAAAGTCAAGAGAGAGAGCATCAAATAAAAATCAGCCAACCCGATGGGTTGGCTGATTCTGCGTTTTCAACGCTAACAAAAAATGAAAAACTCAAAAATCTTTACTTGATTCCTAATTTAGCTTTCACGTCCTTGGTGCAATCAACGGCATCGTCGCCCACATAGACGGCGGCACCCGTGGCCAAGTCGAGGACGTAGGTGTAGCCCTTCTCCTTGCCCACCGTGTTGATGGCATTCTGGATCTTATCGAGGATGGGCTTCAGCAACTCGGCACGCTTGGCCTCAAACTCGCTCTCGGCGTTGGCTTGGAACTGCTGGATGCGGTTCTGCAAGTCAACGATTTCCTTCTCTTTCGACTGCTTCACCAGATTCGACATCGTGGCTTGGTTGGCCTCGTAGTCCTGCATCTTGTTCTGATACTCAGTGGCCATCGTCTGCAATTGGCTCTGCAACTCAGTGTAATAGTTTTCCATCGATTTCTCGGCAGTCGTCCTCTCAGGCATGGCCTCAAGAATCTCAGCCGTGTTGACATGTGCAATCTTCACTTGGGCTTGGGCCATGCCGCTCATCACGAAGAAGGCGATACCCAAAAACATAACTTTGAACAAATTCTTCATTATTCTATTGGTTTTTAATAATTTAACTCGCAATTTTGTGCCAATTAGGGTGCAAAGATAGGAATAATTTGCTTTGGTCAGTCTAAAACGCCTTTATTTTTTGCCCTTAGATTCGGGGGTGTTGCCTGTCGTGCCTGTCGAAATAGACTTGCCACTTGGCCTGTTTCCTCCGCTGTTGCTTGTTCCGCCCACGTTGGAAGTGGCATTGGCTTTCTTACGGTCCTCGCGGCGCACGGTCTGCATGACGTTGCCAAGTTGGTCGAGCACGTCGTCGCTGACGTCGTTCTTGTCGCTGGCCCACAGGATGGAAGTCCCCGAAGCCATATCAAGGATGAAGCCATAGTTTTTGGTCTGAGCCAGTTCTTGCATGGCCGTATAAATCTTCTCCTGAATGGGTTGAATCAGTTCGGTACGCTTCTGGTAGAGCTGTCCCTCTGAGCCGAAGTATTGCATTTGCAAGTTCTTGGCTTCCTGTTCCTTGGCGATGATGGCCTGTTCGCGGGCGCGTTTTTGGTCTTCGGAGAGGAGCAGCATCTCAGTCTGATACTTGCTGTACATCTCCTCCACCTTGTCGTAGATGGCCTTCACTTCGCCTTGCCATCTGGCTGACAGGGCGTTGAGTTCTTCTTGAGCGTCGCCATACTCAGGGATGTTTGCCATGATGTATTCCGAATCGACGTAAACAATCTTTTGCGAGCCACCCATCAGTTGGGCTTGGGCGCTCATCATGCCGCATAGCAATGCTGCGGTCAGGGCTAAAGTTTTCAGTGCTTTCATTGTGTTATGGTGTTTTCTGTTTGTTTGCTTCTTCTTACAATAATCGTTCCATTTTTTTTCAGACGCGAGACTGCGGGACTTCGAGACTTCGAGACTCATTCTTCATTCAGCATTCCACATTCCGCATTAATCAATCGATCCTCCAATGGAGAAGTGGAACTGGCTATGGTTGTTGCCTGTGGTGCCGTAAATGTCGTCGAAGCCGTAGCCCCAGTCGAGGCCGAGCAAGCCGAACATGGGCAAATAGATGCGCACACCGAGACCTGCTGAGCGTTTCACGTCAAACGGGTCGAAGTTTTTGAAGCCTAACCAGCAGTTGCCTGCCTCAAGGAAGGTGAGCGCATAAATGGTGGCTTGTGGGTTGAGCGACAGCGGATAACGCAGCTCAAGGGTGTATTTCGTGAAGAGGTCGCCGCCACTCGAACCGTTGTAGAACCCTGGCGAGAGCGAATTGTTGGCATAACCACGCATACCGATCAACTCACGGCCATCCACGTTATAGTTATTGATACCGTCGCCGCCAAGATAGTAGCGGTGGAAAGGCGTGGGACCTATCTGGTCGTTGTAGTGACCGAGGTAGCCGAAACGCACACGGGTCATCATAACCAACTTCTCATACAACTCAGTATACCACACAGCCTTGAAGTTCCAACGGTGCATCTCCACCCACTTGTATTTCTCGTTCTCCGACATCGTGGAATAATCCTTGTGGGTGAAGAGCGAATAGGGAGGCGTCAACTCAAGGCTGATTTGGAATTCGGAGCCATTGCGCGGATAGATTGGCTGGCTCACCGAATTGCGGCTCAGCACGATATTATAGCTAATGATGTTGAACTTGCCATTGCCGTCGCCTACGTTCAGATATTGGGTCGAATATTTCATCAGGTTGTAACGCATTACGTTAATACCTTGGTAGATTGAGAAGTAGTCGTCGGGCCATGTCAAACGGCGACCCAAACCAGCACTAACACCCGTGCGACGGAACCAACCATAGTTTTCGCTGGTCTTGCTTTGCCAATTCGACATGAACGACTGGAAGAACGACAACGTCAACGCGTTGGGCTTACGACCTCCCAACCAAGGCTCGGTGAACGAAAACGAATAAGAAATTATGGCGGGAACGTAGGCCGACACGCTCAACGAGAGCTTTTGTCCGTCGCCGGCAGGAATGGGCCGCCAGGCTTCTTTCTTGAACAGGTTGCGCATCGAGAAGTTGGAGAACGAAAGACCAGCTTGCAATATAAGGTATCCGCCACCATAACCGCCCGAGAAGGTGATTTGGTCGGCAGCGGCCTCCTCCACAGAATACTCAATGTCGACTGTGTTATCGCTATAGTCAGGCTGCACGTCGGGGTTGATTTTCTCTTGGTTGAAGAAGCCCAAAGTGGCCAGTTCGCGCACAGAACGAATTACGTCGCTGCGGCTGAACAACTGTCCGGGACGGGTATAGATTTCACGCAAAACCACATGGTCGTAGGTCTTCGTGTTGCCAATCAAGGTCACGTTCCTGATGCGGGCCTGCTTGCCTTCGTTGAGGCGAATCTCAAGGTCGATGGAATCGTTTTCCACCGCCACCTCCACGGGGTCGGCACGGAAGAAAAGATAACCGTCATCCATATACAACGAACTGATATCCAAGGTGGTTTCGCTGTAGGTCAAGTTTTTGTCCAACAGTTCCTTGTTGTACACATCGCCAGGCTTGATGCCAAGGATGCCGTTCAGCGTTTCGGCGCTGTATTTGGTGTTGCCCGTCCAACTGACGCTGCGGTAGTGATATTTGTTGCCTTCATCAATGACAAGGTCGATGCCAATGTTGCGGTCGTCGATCCTGTAGACCGAATCACGCGCAATGATGGCATCGCGGTAGCCTTTTGCATTGTATTTATCGATGACCTTCTGCTTGTCATCCTTGAAATCGCTCTCCTTGTACCGCGAGGCCTTGAAGATGCGCGGGCGGTAGTTGTTATAGAAATACTCCTCAATACCCGTGACGGCTTTCAAAGGCTTCAGGGTCACCAAATCGGCCACCGTGTTCACCACAAGCGGCCCCAAGGGATCCAACGGGTCGAAATGGCCGCGCTGCTTGGTCTCTTTCATTGCCGAAAGTATCTGTCCTTCAGAGAGATTATCGTTGCCGATGATGTTGATTTTCCCGATTTTCACCTTTTGACCCTTGTCGATGTTGATGATCATGTCGACGTAACTCTCACGCACGGTATCCTCAATCTGCTTGATGTTGATGTCGACATTGAGATAGCCTTTGTCGTAGTAATAATTCTCAATGATGCGCTTGGTCTTGGTGACGAGATGCTCGGTGGCCACATCGCCGCGCGACAGATTGATTTTGTTGCGAATTTCGTCGGCCTCGCTCTTCTTGATGCCTTTCAGCGAAAACTTCGACACACGAGGCTTTTCCCTGATGACGATTTGAAGGAAAACCTTGTTGGCCACAAAGTCGACGGCGTTGATGGACACATCCTCAAACATACCTTGTTCCCAAATCTTTCGGATGGCTCCAGCGATGTCGTCGCCCGGAATCTTCACCGTCTCACCCACACGAAGCCCTGAAATCATCGTCAACATGTTAGCGTCGACGTATTTAGCACCCTCCACCGTGATGCCGCCGATTTCATAGTCCTTTGGGCGAGAATATTCCACATCCGACAAGTCGTCGCCGATTTGGATTTGGGCGAAAGCATTGTTACCCCAAAAAGAAACAAAAAGCAACAAAAATATGATTAAGTGTCGTTTCATAGGCTCATCAATTATTTGGCGACCTGCTCGCTGGTCTTTCCGAAACGGCGCTCACGATGCTGGTAGTTCAATATCGCCTCGTAAAGGTCGGCCTTGCGGAAGTCGGGCCAATACTTGGGCGTGAAATAAAGCTCGGAATAAGCCAGCTGCCACAACAGGAAATTGCTGATGCGCTCTTCGCCACTGGTGCGGATAAGCAGCTCAGGGTCAGGCATTCCAGCTGTGGAAAGGTATGACGAAATGGTTGTGTCATTGATTTGGTCGGGGGCAAGTCTTCCGTCAGCCACCTCATTTGCCATGCGTTGTGTGGCTTGGATGAGGTCCCAACGGCCCGAATAACTCAATGCGAGGGTGAGCACCATGCGTGTGTTGTGGCTCGTGTCGTCAATGGCTTTCATCAGCTGCTCGTAATTGGCCTTAGGCAGACTTTGCAAATCACCGATGGCGTTCAGCTTGATGCTGTTTTTGTTCATCGTACTGACTTCATTCCTAATGGTTTGTGCTAATAACGACATCAGCCCCGACACCTCGGTCAAAGGGCGGTTCCAGTTCTCGGTGGAAAAGGCATAGAGGGTCAGAAACTTAACGCCGATTTCCGCCGAGGCCTCACTCACCTCGCGCACCGATTGTATGGCACTCTGGTGCCCGAAGAGGCGTTGCTTGCCGCGTTCCTTGGCCCAGCGTCCGTTGCCGTCCATGATGATGGCGATGTGCTGCGGCAGCCTATCGCGATCGATTTGTTGCATCAGTTGATCTTTCAGTTCCATGGTCAGAATTTGCTTAAGTTACAGCCCCTTCCGTCGGGCAAGTTGAATTTCCAGGTCAGCGACACCCGTGCCATGCCAAACCAGTCGTTGAACGAGGCATTGCCCCGTTGGTGGCCAGGGAGATAATTCCCTGTCGGGTCGCTCAAGTCGTAGGTCACGCCGTCTTCTGCGGTGAATGAGGCATGACTTTCGGGATACACCGTCCCGACATCGTCGAGGTAGTCGGTGAAAGTTTTGTGCATCCGCCATTCCACGGTGGCAGCCATGTGTCTTGAAACAGAGAGTTTTACACCAAATCCGAAAGGCACAGAGACTCCAATGGGCATTGACCGCCCGAAGAGCGACTCGTACCATTTGACATCGTCAGGGGTGGATTCGGTAGGATACTCACGCAGGTTGACTAAAGTGCCGCCATATTCCGCGAAAGGTGTATATTGAAACACCGAAATGCCGCCGAAAATGTAAGGCGACACGTTCCTTTTCGGATTGCCGGTGTAGTATTCAAGGAAATTGAACTCCGCCATGAGGCTGAAGTCATTGATTATCGTCGTGAAATTCAGTCCGCGTTCAGGCCGCCAGCCGATTTTTTCGTCGGATGCCGTCACCGTGGCGCGGCTATAGTCGAAACGGAACGTCCAGCGGTTGTTGTAATTGAAACGCAACACGCCGCCATATTGAAGCTGAGACATGGCAAAAGGCTTCGTCGGATTCAGGTCGCCCATGTAATAACTCACACCCACATGCGGCCCCACTTCGATGGTCTTGGGGTCGTCAAATTGAGCATTGACTTGGCCAAAAATGGCCAAGCAACTCAAAATCAACAAGAAACGAATTTTCCTATACATAGTTCAAGGTTGCAAAATTATGAAATTTTCCTTTGAAAACGACAGAAATCAATTTCTATTGTCTTTGCCCCACATCAATTTGTTACGGATGGTGCCAAAAAAGTCCTCGCCACGCATCCTGACGAGGTTGAGGCAGAAGCCAGCCTTGCGCACCTCCAACTGCACGGAAGTGTCTAAGGTACAATTCCTTGAGTCCATGCTGAACACGAAACTTTTCTCCCTTCCTTCCACCTGAATACGGATGGTGCTGTCGTCAGGAATCACGACAGGGCGCACGGTCAAATTGTGCGTGGCGATGGGCGTGATGACGAAGTTTTTCGCATTCGGCGCGATGATGGGACCGCCCGCACTCAATGAATAGGCCGTGGAACCCGTCGGAGTGGCCAAAAGGATGCCGTCGCCCCAATAGGTGTTGAGGTAAACATCATCGACAAACACCCTGATAGCCAACAGACTATGTTCTGGATTGCGGATGACATTCAACTCGTTTAAAGCGTATTTTACATCGTCAAAGACCTTTTCGGGCGAAACAAGCTCCAAAAGGCTGCGCTGTTCAACGGTGTAATCGCCTGTAAGGACGCTGTTTACCGCATTGGCAATCTCGTTTTTCGAGATGCTCGAAAGGAAACCCAAACGCCCCATGTTGATGCCCGCCACAGGAATGCCCGAATCGAGGACGAAGGGAACGGTGTCCAAAATGGTGCCGTCGCCGCCAATGGAGAACAACAGGTCGGCTTTTAGGTCGGCATTGGAAGTGAATAATCTGTAATTCACATCTTGGGGAACGAAAGCCTTAACCAATTCAGCAAAAGGCTGGTATACAACAATTTCAACTTGGTTTTGGGCCAATTCCGCAAACAATTGCCGCATATATTCCCCGTTTTCTGGGGCGATGGTTTTTCCAAATAGAGCGATGATCATAGTTTTTATATTTTCGTCTGGTAGGGACAACGGGGCATGACTCGTTGTTCTTTTTCTTTCTATCCTCTAATGACAGCGGGTCATGACCCGCTGTTCTATCCTTCTTCTTTCACAGATTCGTGGCTTTCGCCAGTCATCATGCGAATATAGTTCACATAGCGCCAGTCGGCAATGTCGCCGTTCTCGACCGCCGCTTTCACCGCGCAACCGGGTTCATGGGTGTGGGTACAGTTGGCAAAACGGCACTCGCTCATCAGGTCTCGCATTTCAGGAAAACGCTGGGCAAGGGTCTCTTTCTCAAGGTCGTACAGCACAAACTCCTTGATGCCGGGCGTATCCACAATCCACGCGCCAAAATCCAAATGGTGCATCTCTGCAAAAGTCGTGGTGTGTTTGCCTTTTTCATGGTAGTCGGAAATCGCGCCAATGCGGACGTTCAAAGACGGGTCTAAGGCGTTCACAAGCGCCGACTTTCCCACGCCTGAATGTCCCGAAAATAGGCATATCTTCCCTTGCATCAAGGTTTTAAGTTCATCAATTTGGAAACCCGTCTTGGCCGAAACGCCAAACGAAGTGTAACCCAAACTTTGGTAATATTCCATCAAGACGCACATCTCCCCTATCTGCTCGTCAGTGTACAAGTCGCACTTGTTAAAAATGACGGCAGCGGGAATGTGGTAGGCCTCGGCGGTCACCAAAAACCTGTCGATGAAACCTGTGGATGTGCGCGGCTGAGCGATAGTGGCCACCACAATAGCCAAATCGACATTGGCGGCGATGATGTGTGAGGCTTTGCTCAAATTCACTGATTGCCTGACGATTACATTCTCTCGCGGTTCAATTTTCTTGATAACTCCCGTATCTTTGCCAGGTTCCTGCTCAAACTCAACGTTGTCGCCCACGGCCACGGGATTGGTGGAGCGCAAGCCGTCCAAGCGTATTTTTCCGCGCAGGCGGCACTCCCACTGCTGACCTTCACCGTCCAAGACGATGTACCAACTGCCTGTCGATTTAATGACTTTCCCTAACATTTCTGGTAACGTTTTCCGGGCAATGCCATCAGCACGCCGTCGAATTCCAAATTCAAAAGTATAGCTGCAATTTTCGTGGTCGGCAATTCCGACTTCACAATGATTTCATCCAAACTGATGACGGCATTTGCGCCGAAACAGTCCATAATAAACTTTTCCTCCTCGGTGAACTCGCGGAACAATGCGGTTTGTTTCTCAACTTTTTGCTCTGAATCCCAACGCATTGCATAACGCAAGTTAAGTACGCTTTCCATCAAATGGGCACGGTTGGTGCGGATAAGATAATTGCAACCTTGACTATAGATGTCGAGAACGCGACCCGGATAGGCAAACACGTCGCGGTTGTAGGAATTGGCAATATCGGCGGTAATCAGTGAGCCACCTTTCAACGCTGATTCAATGACAATTACGGCATCCGCCATGCCAGCAATGATGCGGTTGCGGCGCGGGAAATTCTCGCGGTCGGGCTGGGTGCCGCTCAGGCACTCGGTAAGGACACCGCCGCCTTGCTCAATCATATCATTGGCTAATTTTTTGTTCGGCGAAGGATAGACTTGCTGCATTCCACAGCCCATCACCCCGACTGTTGGGATGTTGTTTTTCACTGAGGCTTTGTGGGCGCAAGTATCCACACCGTAGGCCAATCCGCTTACAATCATAACATTGTCATCTTTCAAATCCTCCACCAACTGATTGCAGTTTTCCTTGCCGTAATCGGTGATGTTGCGCGTCCCGACGATGGCCACCACACGGTTGGCATTGAGATTGGCCACACCTTTATAATATAGCATCATCGGACCATCGTCGCATTGCAACAGACGGCGCGGATAGTCGGAATCGAGGAAAAATAACGGCCTAATGTCGTGCTTTTCAATAAATTCGATTTCCTCCTCGGCGCGTTTCAGATAAGGTTTTGGGTTGCAAATGGCCTCGATGGAAGCCTCGCGCATCCCCGAAATCTTCTCCAACGACTTGCGCGTTTCCTTGAAAATGGCCTCCGCGCTGCCGCAATACTGCACGAATTTCTTGCCGCTGATGTCGCCGATGCCGGGGAGTAGCGTTACTGCAATTTGATAGAGGAGGTCGTTCATTTTTTCGTTTGGGTTGGTAGAGACGCAATGATTGCGTCTCGGCTGATTCATTTGTTTTTGAGAGACGCAATCATTGCGTCTCTACAGGATTAATCCAACTTGAGGACGGCCAAGAACGCCGACTGCGGCACTTCGACATTGCCGACCTGACGCATACGTTTCTTTCCAGCCTTCTGTTTTTCAAGCAGTTTACGTTTACGCGACACGTCGCCACCGTAGCACTTCGCCGTCACGTCCTTGCGCACTTGGCGCACCGTTTCACGCGCAATGATCTTCGCTCCGATGGCTGCCTGGATGGCAATGTCGAACTGGTGACGCGGTATCAATTCCTTCAGTTTCTCGCACATGCGCCGACCGAAGTCGTAGGCATGGGCGCGGTGTATCAAAGTCGAGAGGGCATCGACGGACTCGCCGTTGAGCATGATGTCCAATTTCACCAAGTCAGCGTCCTGATAACCAGCGATATGATAATCGAAAGAGGCATAGCCCTTCGAGATGGATTTCAGTTTGTCGTAGAAGTCGAAGACGATTTCCGAGAGCGGCATTTGGAAGGTGAGTTCCACGCGGTCGGTGGAAAGGTATACTTGGTTTTTCAAAGTGCCGCGCCTATCGATGCAGAGCGTCATAATAGGGCCAGTGAAGTCGTTTTTCGAGATGATTTGCGCGATGATGTATGGCTCCTCAATGTGGTCAATCTTCGTCACCTCGGGCAGACCGCTGGGATTGTGTACCTCTATCATCTCGCCATCAGTTTTGTAACACTTGAACGACACATTCGGCACAGTCGTAATGACATCCATATCAAACTCGCGGTCAAGGCGCTCCTGAACAATTTCCATGTGCAACAAACCAAGGAAACCGCAGCGGAAGCCAAAACCTAATGCCGCCGACGATTCCGGTTCCCAAACCAAACTGGCATCGTTGAGTTGCAGTTTTTCCAACGAAGCCCTAAGCTCCTCATAATCATCGGCATCTACTGGGTAGATACCCGCAAACAGCATGGGTTTCACATCCTCGAAGCCCAAAACAGGCTCGGCGCAAGGCCTTTCGACATACGTGATGGTGTCGCCCACCTTGACCTCCTTCGAGGTCTTAATGCCGGAAATGATGTATCCTACATCGCCCGCAGAGAGTTCATTCTTAGGCACTTGTTTCAGTTGCAGCACTCCGATTTCATCGGCATGGTATTCCTTGCCCGTAGCGTAGAACTTCACGAGATCATTAGTGCGCAAAGTGCCGTTCATCACACGGAAATAGGCGATAATGCCACGGAAAGAGTTGAAGACCGAGTCGAAAATCAAGGCTTGGAGCGGGGCGTTGGGGTCGCCTTTGGGGCAAGGGATGCGATCGACAATGGCATCCAGCACAGCGGGAACGCCTTCGCCAGTCCTTGCACTCACCTTCAAAATCTCGCTCGGATCGCAGCCAAGCAAGTCCACCATCTGGTCTTCTACGATGTCCACCATAGCACTGTCCATGTCGATTTTGTTCATCACCGGGATGATTTCGAGGTCATGTTCCAATGCCGAATAAAGGTTTGCAATCGTTTGTGCCTGAATACCTTGTGTGGCATCCACCACAAGCAAGGCACCTTCGCAAGCTGCGATGCTGCGCGACACCTCATAAGAAAAGTCCACATGGCCGGGAGTATCAATAAGGTTCAATGTATAAGTTTCACCCTTGTATGGGTATTTCATTTGGATGGCGTGGCTCTTGATGGTGATACCGCGCTCGCGCTCAAGGTCCATGTCGTCCAAAACCTGATCGACCAATTCTTTGTCGTTCAGGGTGTGTGTCAATTCCAAAAGCCTATCGGCCAGGGTCGATTTGCCGTGGTCGATGTGGGCTATGATGCAAAAATTTCTGATATTTTTCATTTTAACCTCCAATTAAGCCCGCTTGCGAGCCTTAAATGCCTTGTCATAAACATAATTGCGGAACAGCCAGTTTTTGTTTTGCTCAGAAGGCTCAAGATCAATGGTTTGCAATGGCGAAACCGCAATCAGGTTGTTGGAGTACCGCGTCAGATAATTGACCGCCTCCACCGAATTCACGCTTTGGTTTCTTTGCAACGAATTGATTACCCTTGAAATAAACCTAAATTCCTTCTCGGAAAAAATGCCCTGCAAAAGTTTGAGCTTCTTTTGAGAATAGCGTACTTCAATGCCTTGATTATCAACGATGATAAGCCCGATACTCAACTGTTCCGAAATCTCGGGACGAATCACCGCATAAATGATGCTATATCTTAAACTGTTCATTTTCCAATATTTTCCATTAAACAATCGGTAAAATTACGCCAAACACCCTCAATCCACTCAGATTCAAAAAGTTGTCTCGTCTTCTTGTCAACAACAATTGACGGGACATTCCACTCTTTTGGCATGACCTTGGCCATTTGTGAAGAAAGTTGCCGACTTCTATTGACACATGCCAAATAATAGGCTCTCAACGGTTTAACCATTGCTTCCAATGATGCAAGCGACTTGTCTTGAATCAGGTTTTGGAACAAATCGGAATAAAGAATGGTGTCCGTCGAGGTCAGTTGCGATAAAGGAAACTCAAAAGTAGCAGTGTTGAAAATACAGCCATAGTCAATCGAAATCAAATCCTCATGCTCCACATTATAAAGAAGATTCGCATTGTTGGCATTTCTGTCTTCATTGGCCATCCAAAAGTCAAACAAGGCTATTTTCAAAAGTTGCGTCAACGTCTTTGCAGACGATTTCACCTCCCTATTGGTCGAAGGCGTGATGTCCACAACACCTACCATTTTCTTGCTTCCAATCGACACAGCGGCATTGTTTCCCTTTGACCAATGTGCAGGCCTTATTCTTACAAAAGCGATTTCAGGCGAGTTGAGATGCCATGCCTTAGCCATTTGAGCGCCAATCAGTTCACAAGCCAATTTATATGCAGCAAACGACGAACGCATGTATTTACAGATATATGCATTCTTGTCGGAACACATTACCAAAACAGGCTCTTCCCCTGTATAATACTGTCTTTCAATGGATTTTACACTGTCTAACAACGGGATTGACATGGTCGGCTGCTTGCTAAGTGGATTTCGGCGCAAAAGTACGGAAATTTTTCCATTGCTTACGATTGTTTGGAAATTTGTACCAACTTTGCGCCACTTCCGCTCTCATTCCGGCGTAACCAAGCGGACGGAATTGCCGTATGACCGCCCTTCCGAATCGCCTAATCCAACATAATATTCCGTAACACCGAGGGCTGAAGCACAATTCATGCCAATCCCTTGTGTGGAAGTCCAGTATATTCCCTCAGAATTAATCCGCCCAAAATCCAAAAACTCAAAAGTAGAAGAATTAAAGTAATAGGTGTGGTAATATCCATCTGCATAAGAATAGCTGGAAAAGCGCGCCCCTGCTGCGGGAAGAAAGACAGCACCCATTGGCTCCAGAATGTCAATCCAATCCATGGCGGAAATGACATTTGCGAGAGGGCTGGCAAAGGGCATATTAGCGTCGCTCAACAGATAGTTCGAGGCATTCCAATCGTCGGGCAAAAGCACCAAACCGAAAATGCCAGCCACTGTCGCCTTGGCATAACGAATGCCAGATTCTGTTGTCCGCTCGTCAAGAAGATACCCACACTCCTCCAAAGTCAAGGTGCGCCATTGCCTTGAGCCGCCATTGGAAATGTTCGCGTGTACGCCCCAATCGGAATTGGCATACTCACCCGTCAAATCATGGTTGCCGTATGGCCCATAGTAGGGGTTATAAATATCATTGGCCATATAGTTCCATGGCTTGTAATACTGGTTTCCATTGTTCCAGCCGCTCGTGCCCCATCCAAACAAATCGATCCATCCGTTGTAAGTATAGCCCACCAATTGGTTTTCGCATTTGACACCGTTTTCATAAACCGTGCCTACTGTGCAAGGTTCATCGCCAACAACTTCACCGCCGACAAAATCCCATTGGCACTCGGCGAAACGCCACTGGTCAAAGTAAGGCCTGTATTGCAGGTTGCCTTTCGAGAAACGCACTCGTTGCTCCTCGCTGATGGAAAACAGCCCTGGAAGCGCACCATCAGGATATGAAATATTGGGCGAATCGGGCACAAACACCAAATCGTTACCGTAGACCACACCTGCCTCATTGATGGAGTAGGCCCTCACAAAATAGGTCACTCCACGCTGAATTCCAGACAAATAGCCGACAAACGACCCTGTTCCTGACCCCGTTTTGACATGCAGGCCATCGAGGGTAGGTTGAGGCTCCGTACCATAGCAGAAACCACGTTCCGTCACGACAAGGCCGCCGTCGCGAACCACAAAACCTTCACAGCGTGCCCTCGTCGAGACCACGTCAGACACCTCCACCGTCAGAACCTCCATCGGCTCGGTTAGCGGCATGAACATCTTTTTATGGCCATATACAACGCCATCGGGCACAATCGCATAAGCGCAATAGTAGTACATGACATCGGGCATCAGGTTCTCCAACGTTACCCTAAACTCACCCACACCCGAGCCACAGGCGATATGGGAATCAGACATCGAAACCTCGCTTTCGGTGGAATAACACACACCACGCTCCGTCACCTCAATGCCAGCATCGGCAGCCACACAGCCCCCAACCTCAGCTGTGAACTGGGTAATGCCGGTGGCCTCAAATGTGCTCACCATCACCCCTGTGTGACTAAGGGTAGTGAAAGCAAACTCGTCGCTGTAGCCATAGCCATTCACATTGCGGGCGAAAGCCTTGCAGTTGTATGACGTTGAAGGCAACAAGTTGTTCACTTCCACTGAGAATCGACCTTCATTCGCACTACACAACACGGTGTCGAGCGATGCTCCTGCCAAACCGTAACAGAATCCGCATTGCGTAATCATAACGCCGCCGTCGTCAACCACTTCTGCCCACAGACGTGCTTTGTCGTGGCTTACCATTATCGAATCCTTAATGAGAGTCACTGTCGGACTCTTGACCTCTTCGGGCTTTTTGCAGCCCATAGCAATCCAAACGACCGCAAAACACAAAACGGCGGCCATCAATTTTGTAATGTTCTTTTTCATGTCGCTATTTTTTTGTAGATGTTCACACTCAGATTCCATTTTAACCCAATAAAATGACGTTTCAAATCATCTTTTACCCCGCAAAGATAGTTTTTTTTCAAATACAAAACACATTTTCCAAAAAAAATGTCTCCAACGGCCACAAAAACGAGGATAATCCCTAACTTTGCAGCGTAAAAGCTGTGATTATTATGATTCCCGACACGTATTCCAAAGAAGAAAAAGAAGAGATAGAACGGCGACATCGCGAGTTGATTGACGCCTGGCACGGCCGCAAGGAGCCACAAGACCTTGAGATGGTCGACAAAGCGTTTTATTTCGCAGTCGAGGCGCACAAAGACCAACGCCGCCGCTCGGGTGAGCCTTACATCTACCATCCCATCGCCGTAGCCCACATTGCCGCCCACGACATCGGATTAGGTCGCACCTCCATCATCTGTGCCTTGTTGCACGACGTGGTGGAAGACACGCAATACACCCTTGACGACATCCGCGAAATGTTCGGCGACAAAGTTTCGAAGGTCGTCGACGGGCTGACCAAGTTCGAACTGATGGACAACGTGGAGAGTATGCAGGCCGAGAACTTCAAGAAAATCATCACTTCGCTGTCGTACGACGTGCGCGTGGTGCTCATCAAGCTCTCCGACCGCCTCCACAACATGCGCACCCTCGACTCGATGCCCAAGCACAAGCAGCTGAAAATCGCCTCTGAAACTTCCTATCTCTATGCGCCTTTGGCCTATCGGTTGGGACTTCATGCCATCCGCATCGAGCTGGAAGACTTGGCCTTAAAATACACTAACCCAACCATTTACCAAAACATCAAGAAGCGCGTAGATGAAGTGCGCGGACAACGTGTCAGCGAGTTGCGCAAGTTCATCCAGCCCGTGATGGACGAATTGGCAAAACTTGGCATCAAGACTCGGGCCGAAATCAAGGAACGCTCGGTCAACTCGATATGGAAGCGCATGATGGAGAAGGAGTTGTCGTTTGAGGAGCTTTATGCCTCGTTCATCGTCCGCTTCATCACCGATTGCCCCAAGGAACAAGAGCGCCTTGAATGTTGGAAAATCTACGCCGTCTTGACCAATTTCTACCGCCCGAACACCGCCAAGCTGAAAGACTGGATTTCGTTCCCGAAAACCAACGGATACGAGTCGCTTCATGCTATAGTGATGGGTCCTGCGGGCACCTGGGTTGAGGTTCAAATCCGCAGCGAGCGCATGGAGGAAATTGCCGAAAAAGGTTTTGCCGCCTATTGGAAACACAAGACCGACGACCAGACAGAAAGCGGTTTCGACGAATGGCTCAAGAAGGCCCAAGCACTCATCAGCAGCGACAACGCCAACGCCATCGAGTTCGTCGACAACTTCAAGCTCGACCTTTTCTCAGACGAGATTTTCGTCTTCACGCCCAAAGGCAAGATGATTACGTTGCCCAAAGGCTCAACCGTGCTCGACTTCGCCTACAACATCCACTCCGAGATTGGAGACCACAGCATCGCGGCCAACGTCAACAACCAACTGACCCAGCTCAACCGCGTCTTGCTCACCGGCGACCAAGTGGAAATCATTACCAGCGAGGCCCAGCATCCGCAAGAGAAATGGTTTGAGTTTTTGGCAACGGCCACGGCCAAGTCGAGGCTCAAGAACGGCATCAAGGAATACCGTCGCTCTTTCCGCGAACAGGGCGAAGAGAAATTCGGCGAAATCATGCGCAAACTCGATTTAGACCCCTCCAAGGCCAACCGCCACACAGTGATGGAATCAGAGGGACTCACCAGCTCCATCGACTTCTACTATCAGGTGGCCACCGGCAAAATCGACGAGAGCATTATCCGCGAGGTGCTGAAGCCGCAAAGCAGCAACTCCAACTTTGTGCGTTACATCACTTTCGGCCTGTGGGGTAACTCCAACAGCAAAGGCAAGGAAAACACCTCCAGCATCACCACGTCGGGCGAGTTCGACTTCAACGTGTCGACTTGCTGCAACCCCATCCCCGGCGACGACGTCATTGCATTCAATTTCCCAGGTGAGCCGTTGCAAATCCACAGGAGCAACTGCCCGAAGGCCATCCAGCTTTCATCGCGTTATGGCAACAACATCGTGAAAGCCAAATGGCAGCCCAAGAGTGAGATTTCCTTCCTCTCAGAGCTGAAAATCACCGCATTAGATACGGCTGGCTTGCTCAACCGCATGACCAACCTGCTCTCCAACGAGATGAAACTCAACATGCACTCGCTCCACATGGAGGCCAAGGACGACCTTGTGGAAGCCACGCTGTCCATCTTTGTGCACAACACTCAGGAGCTTGACGACCTCATCAGCAAACTGAACCACATGAAGGAGATCCAGAAAATCGTCAGGAAAAACAATTCAGGGTCGAATTAATGCGGATTATTTAGAATTATTCTGAAAAATATTTCTACCTTTGCGGCAACATCACGACCCGAAAAAATGAAAGACTCGTTTGACAATACCTATCTGGCCGTCAAGAAGATATTCATCGACTACTTGATGCGTTGCAAACTGCGCAAAACGCCAGAGCGTTTCGCCATCCTTAAAGAAATCTATTCCATCAACGGCCATTTCGACATCGACTCGTTGTATAACATAATGAAAGACAACAAGTACCGCGTCAGTCGTGCCACGCTTTACAACACCATCGACCTGCTGTTGGACTGCGGGTTGGTCATCAAGCACCAATTCGGGCACAACTGCGCGCAATACGAGAAATCCTACAAATTCCGTCAACACGACCACTTCATCGACGTGGAGACGGAGCAGGTAATGGAGTTTTGCGACCCGCGCCTATGGGAAATACAACGCGCCATCGAGGAGCAATTGGGAGTGGAAATCACACATCATTCTTTGATATTTTATGGACGTAAGAAAAGTTGAGAGTTGAAAGTTGAGAGTTGAGAGTTGAGAGTTGAAAGTTGAAAGTTGAGAGTTGAAAGTTGAAAGTTGAAAGTTGAAAGTTGAGAGTTGAAAGTTGAAAGTTGAGAGTGTGAAAGTGTAGGGCTGTCACACCGTGGCAGCCGATAATCTTGAAATTTGAAATCTTTGAATCTTAAATCTTTGAATCTTAAATCTTTGAATCTTAAATCTTGAAATCACCATATATGAACAAATTAGATATTCTCTTAGGCCTCCAATGGGGCGACGAAGGCAAAGGCAAAGTCGTTGATGCACTTACGCCAAGATATGATATTGTAGCTCGATTCCAAGGGGGTCCCAACGCGGGCCATACCATCGAATTTGGCGGCAAGAAATTCGTTTTGCACAACATTCCGTCGGGCGTACTTACCCCTGGTTGCGTCAACATTATCGGCAACGGCGTCATCATCGACCCACATATATTAAAAGGTGAGATTGAAGGTTTGCGTGAGGCTGGTTTCGACTTGCGCCAAACCTTGAAAATCGCGAACCGTGCCCACTTGATATTGCCCACCCATCGCGCCTTGGACGCAGCCAACGAGAAAGCCTTGGGCAAGATGAAGATTGGTTCCACGCTGAAAGGCATCGGCCCGACCTACACCGACAAGACCGCCCGCAAAGGCCTGCGCATAGGCGACATCGCCTCAGCCGATTTCAAGGAAAAATACAACAAACTGAAACAAACTCATTTACAACAGATTGCCTCATACAACTTCGACATGGACAGCCTCCGTTTGGATGGCATGACCTTCGCCGAATACGAAAAAGCTTGGTTTGAAGGCATCGAATATCTGAAACAATTTGAGTTCATCGATAGTGAGTACTATATCAACGAGGCTCTTGACGCAGGCAAGAAAGTGTTGGCCGAAGGCGCTCAAGGCTCCATGCTCGACGTCGATTTCGGCAGCTATCCTTTTGTCACCTCATCGAATGTGATTGCGGCTGGCGTTTGCTCTGGATTGGGTGTTGCACCGAGTCGCATTGGCAAGGTCTACGGCATCTTCAAGGCTTACTGCACCCGCGTGGGCACAGGCCCCTTCCCTACCGAGTTGTTTGACGAGACGGGCGAGACCTTGCGCCAAAACGGGCATGAGTTTGGTGCCACCACAGGCCGTCCACGCCGCTGCGGTTGGCTCGACCTACCCGCATTGAAATACGCCGTCATGCTCAGTGGCGTCACCGACCTGATGATGATGAAATCCGACGTAATGGACGATTTCAAGACCTTGAAAGTGGCCACCGCCTACCGCTACAATGGCCAGGAAACCAAGAATTTGCCTTTCGCTGCCTGCACCGAGACGATGGAACCCGTCTACACCGAAATCCCTGGCTGGCAACAGAAAATCGAGGGCAAGATTCCGCAAAAACTGGAGGAATACATCAAGTTTATTGAGGATTATGTCGGCGTTCCCATCAAGTTCGTTTCATACGGTCCCGATAGGTCGCAGAATGTTTGGAGATAGCCCAAGTTCTCTCTTTAAGAAATTTTTCGTAACTTTGCCCCAAATTCAACAGGCAATTCGCTTATGAGTACCGAGATGCAACAAATCATTGTCGACTATCTAAAGACTCAGCCCATCATTCGGGCATGGCTTTTCGGTTCGTTTGCCCGAGGTGAGGAAACGCCTTTGAGCGATGTGGATTTGCTTGTGCAGTATGATGAAAACGGCATCAGTCTGCTGAAACATTGCGCAATGATTAACGACTTGGAAGCGTTGCTCGACCGACCTGTTGACCTTGTCCAAGATGGAATGCTGATGCCCTTCGCCGCCGAAAGTGCCAACCATGACAAAAAACTGATTTATGAGAGAACCGCTTAAAGACCGAATACGCTTAGAACATATCCAAAATGCCATCAATAACATCAACCAATACATTGATGGCAAGTCAATTCAACAGTTGACCGACGACTCAATGTTGTTTTATGCGGTTGTAAAAAACATAGAGATTATTGGAGAAGCCGCCTATCACCTCAACAAGGTTTTTTGCAAGGAACATCCCGAAACTCCTTGGAAAGATGTCGTACTCATGCGAAATGTTCTCGTTCACGATTATTACAGGATTGACTATAAAGAAGTTTGGAAAGTCATTCAAGAAGACCTCCCACCCCTCCTCGACCAAGTGACCCAATACTTGGCCGAGACCAACTGGGATGAATGGGAGAAAAACGAGATTGCGATTTCCGAATCTGCCACGCACAAAGCTCTCATACAAATGGCAACTCGCATGAAATCACGAGGCTATGATGTGAATGAGATATGCAAAATTACTGGCCTAAGCCGAAACGAAATCGATTGGTTATAAGATAATTAACCACATACACCAGGCTTATTGGTGGCTCAATTCGATTTAGACAAAATCCGCATTTTTGACATAAAATCCACTATTTGCACGAGAAAGCGTTATGGATTTTGCTATTTTTGCAGCAAATTCACAACTAATCATTTTATTATGCAATTACTTACCATTGGAACAACTGAAATCATCCTCATTGTGGCCTTGGTGCTGCTACTCTTTGGCGGGCGCAAAATCCCGGAATTGATGAAGGGTCTGGGCAAGGGCGTGAAAAGTTTCAAGGACGGCGTGAACGGCGTTGAAGAGACTGAAATCAAGGAAGATAAGGCAAAAGAGGCTAAGGGATGAGCGAGCGGGAGGTCAGCAGTTTCTGGGACCATTTGGATGTGCTTCGGAAAGTGCTGTTCCGCTGCCTGATTGCTTGGGCCGTCGGTGCGATGGCGGCTTTCTGCTTCAAGGCGGTGCTGTTCGACCTGCTGTTTGCCCCGTCGCGAGACAATTTCATCTCGTATCGGCTGATGGCTTGGCTTTGTGCCAAAACAGGTTGGCAATCACTTTGTCCGGGCAGTTTTCAGGCATCGTTCATCAACACGGAATTGGCGGCGCAGTTCATGACGCACATCAAAGTGGCGCTTTGGGCGGGACTTGTTGTGGTTTCGCCTTACCTCATCGTGCAACTTTACGGCTTCATCGCGCCCGCGCTTTACGACCAAGAGAAACGCCATGCCACACCTATAATAATATGGGGGACGCTGCTGTTCGTCCTCGGCGTGCTGATGAACTACCTCGTCATTTTCCCGTTTTCGTTCCGCTTCCTCAACAACTACCAGGTGTACGAGGAAGTGAGGAACCAGATTTCGCTCTCGTCATACATCTCCACACTGCTGATGCTCAGCCTCTTGATGGGCATTTTGTTTGAGATTCCCATCGTCAACTACCTCTTGGCCAAGGCAGGATTGCTTCAGGCCGAAACGCTCAAGAAATACCGCCGCCACGCCATCGTGGGCATTGCAATTGTGGCGGCTGTCATCACTCCAACAGGCGATGCCGTGACCTTAATGCTCGTCACTTTGCCGATTTATTTGCTTTATGAAGCGAGTATTTTTATTGTCAATAGGACTGCGAGACACGAGACTGCGAGACGGGCAAAGCCCCAAAGACCCTCGCCCCGAAGTCCAATAGTCCCGAAGTCCCATGGTAAAAATCGAAAACTAACTCAAAATCAATATAATATGCTAAGAAAAATCAGAATCTTACTTCAAGTGGTCACAATGACTTTAGTGACCCTGCTCTTGCTCGGCTTTGGTTTCCGAGTGCATCTCTGGGCTGGTTGGGTGGCCAAAATCCAGTTTTTGCCCGCCCTCATGGCCTTGAACTTCGGCGTGTTGGCTATGGTCATCATTGCCGCGCTCCTTTTCGGGAGAATCTATTGCAGCGTGGTTTGTCCTTTGGGCATCATGCAAGATTTCTTCTCGTGGCTCGGTGGCAAAGCCAAGAAAAACCGTTTCAGTTATGCCAAGGAAAACAAGGTGCTGCGCTATGGTTTCCTCGGTGTGTTCATCCTCGCGATGATTCTCGGCTTTGCGCCTCTGACAACCTTGTTTGCCCCTTACAGTGCTTACGGTCGTATTGTGAACAGCCTGTTCAAACCGCTGTACGATATGCTGAACAACTGGCTGGCTGGCCTCGATGCCGCCAACGACCGCTACAACTTCACCGAGGTGCAAATCTGGACGCGCAGCGTGACGACCTTCGTGGTGGCCATTCTCACCTTATTGATATTGGCCTTCCTCGCGTGGCGCAAAGGTCGCGTATATTGCAACTCGATTTGCCCTGTGGGTACGACTTTGAGTTTCTTCTCACGGTTCTCTTTGTTCCGCGTCCGCTTCGACCAAGACAAGTGCAAGCATTGCGGCATGTGCGAAAAGAACTGCAAAGCGCAAGCCATTGATTTCAAGAATGGTACAGTAGACTATTCGCGTTGCGTGGTATGCGGCGACTGTTTGGACAAGTGCAAGTTTGACGCTTTGCATTATACCGCCCAAAAGCCTGTTGCCGTGGCAAAGCCCGTTGATAAAGAACGCCGCGCTTTCCTCGTTGGTGCAGCAGTAGCAGGCACCACGGCAGCCATGGCCCAAACGCAAATGAAAGTGGACGGCGGCTTGGCGGTCATTGAGGACAAAGTTGCCCCGAAACGCCATACGCCCATCACGCCTCCAGGTTCGGTGTCGGCGCGACACATGCAACGGCATTGCACGGCCTGCCAACTCTGTGTTTCCAGTTGCCCGAACAATGTTTTGCGTCCTTCCACCGACTTTATGAAACTTATGCAGCCAGTCATGTCGTTTGAGCGCGGCTATTGCCGTCCCGAATGTACACGGTGCAGCGAGGTTTGTCCCGCTGGTGCCATCAAGCCCATTACGAGAGAGGAAAAGACCACCATCCATGCCGGTCATGCCGTGTGGATTAAGGAAAACTGTGTAGTTTTGACCGACGGTGTGAGTTGCGGCAACTGCGCCCGCCATTGCCCCACGGGTGCCATCCAAATGGTTGATTACGAAGGTCTGAACGGCATGGTGAAAGTACCCGCTGTAGACAATAACAAGTGCATCGGTTGTGGCGCTTGCGAGTACCTATGCCCTGCCCGACCGTTCAGCGCAATTTATGTGGAAGGTAACGAAATGCACCAAATCAGTTGATAGTTGAAAGTTGATAGTTGAAAATTGACAGTTTAGGTTAGTCCCGTAGGGACGACAGAACAATAGGCAGGTGGTGTAAACCTCTGCATAAGAATAAAAATTTATCAATAAACAATACAATGGATAGAAGAGAATTCATCAAACATATCGGCGGCGCGGCTGTGGCCACTTCGGTGGTGCTTTCCGCCTGCAAAAACGACGAAAAAGAAGCCCCCGTCGTGGGCAACATCATTGACGGTCAGGGCGAAATGACCTACCGCATCAATCCCAACACGGGCGACAAGGTCTCCATTTTGGGCTACGGCATGATGCGCCTGCCCGTCGAGGAAGGCGGCACCCTGCGCGAACATCCCAACTCCCCCGTCGACCAAGAATTGATCAATCAAGAGATTGACTATGCCCTTGAACACGGGGTGAACTATTTCGACACCGCGCCAGTGTACTGCAAAGGCATGTCGGAACACGCCACGGGCATCGCCTTGGCTCGGCATCCACGCAACTCGTACTTCATTGCCACCAAACTCTCCAACTTCAGTCCCTCGACTTGGAGCACCGAGGCTTCGAAAGCCATGTTTGAAAACTCACTCAAGGAGTTGCAAACCGACTATATCGACTATCTGCTTTTACACAGCATCGGCGGCGACACAAACGACTTGAACAGCCATGAACTGTTCAACACCCGTTTCATCGACAACGGCATCTCGGACTGGCTTGTTGAGCAGAAAAACGCGGGACGCATCCGCAACCTTGGCTTCTCCTATCACGGCGATGTGGACATCTTTGACATGTTGCTGAAATGGCATGACGAAGGCCGCTACCATTGGGATTTCGTCCAAATCGAGTTGAACTACCTTGACTGGAAATATGCGGACGAACTCAACACACGCAACACCGACGCACATTATCTATATGAAGAATTGCACCGGCGCGGCATCCCTGCTGTTATCATGGAGCCTCTGCTCGGCGGGCGCTTGGCCTCTTTGCCCGACCATATTGTCAAGCAACTGAAAGAGCGAGAGCCTGAAACGCCCGTGGCGCGTTGGGCCTTCCGCTTTGCTGGTACGCCCGAAGGCATCCTCACCGTGCTCAGCGGCATGACCTACATGGAGCATTTGGTACAAAATGTGGCTACCTACTCGCCCCTGCGTCCCATCAGCGAGGAAGAAGATGCCTTCCTGATGAAGATTGCCGAGGAAATCGTCGAGTTGCCACTCGTACCTTGCACCACTTGCAACTATTGTATGCCCTGCCCTTACGGACTGAACATCCCCGTCATCTTCGACTTCTACAACAAGTGCGTCACCGAAGGCAAGATACCTGTCGGCAATACCGAAGCGCGTGAGTATCAAGAGGCTCGGAAACGTTTCCTCATCGGCTACGATAGGAATGTACCATCACTGCGCCAAGCCAGCCACTGCATCGGTTGCAACCAATGCGTGGAGCACTGTCCGCAAAAAATCGACATTCCAACCCAGTTGCACCGCATTGATGACTTTGTGGAGCAATTGAAACAGATGTAACCCCAAAAATGAACGGAACTCACATTAACGGGTTCCGTTCTTTTTTGTAAACGCCACCGAGTCGCCCCAAGCGTTATACAAAACCTTGTGCCCGATGGCGGCAAGCCTTACGTCGAGGCAGGTTTGGCATTGGTCGGGCTGATCTTTCACACAGGCCTTGTCGGGATAAATCAGGTAGTTCTCGCGGAATTCGTTTGGCGTGAGGTTCGGCATAATGACGTTGGCGCCCACAGCGATGGCCTTCTCACGCCCTTGCGGGTCAACGGTTTGGTTGGCCGTGGCCGCCACCATGTTGATTTCGGGCATCATCAGGCGTAAAATGGCTATCATCTTTAAGGTCAGTTCCATGCGCTTTTCAGCGGACGGGATTTGGTCTTTGTATTGCCAAAGCGGTGTGTCAGGATGAGGAATGAAAGGACCCATGCCAACCATAGCGACATCTTTTTGCTTGAAGAACAGCAGGTCGTCAGCAAGGTCGTCCAAAGTCTGGAACGGCAGACCGACCATCACGCCCGTACCAGTCTGATAGCCAAGTTTTAAGAGTGTGTCGATACAGTCCAAACGTTTCTTGAAGTCGTGCTTCTCATCGCGCGGGTGAATCTTATAATATAGGTCTTCGTTGGAGGCCTCGATGCGGAGCAGATAGCGGTGTGCTCCCGCCTCAAACCACTCGCGATAGACTTCTTCAGTTTGCTCTCCCAACGAAAGCGTAATACCCAAGCTCCCGTTGTCTATCTTCTTGATTTCCTTGACCAAATGTGTGATTTTATCGGTAAAGGCCTTGTCGGAACGTTCACCGCTTTGTAGTGCCACCGAGCCGTAGCCCAGTTCGTGTGCTAACTTGGCGCATTCAATCACTTCCTCATCGCTAAGTTGGTAGCGTTCCACTTTCAGGTTTTTGCAGCGCACGCCGCAATAGAGGCAGTATTTCGTGCAGATGTTGCTGTATTCAATCAGTCCGCGAAGGTGGACGTAATTATCCAAGTGCGCCAACTTGGTCTGCAAAGCCTTGTCGAACAGCAGTTTCTTGTCGTCGCCTTCGGCGGCAAGGAGAATTTTGATGTCCTCTTTTTCGAGGTTGGGTTTGTTTAGGATTTCAGAGATGGACATTTGCTTAAAATTTGGCGCAAAAGTAATGATTTCAGAAAAATGACTATATTTGCAAACTAAAATAATCTAAGAATAAATCATGTAAGTCATGAAATCCACATCGAATTTTTGTGCGTTTTTGATCATTGTTTACACCTTATTGCTGGTTATTTGCTTATTGAATGAAATTGCTTGTTTATGCTATTATTCATACGTGTTTGACAAGGAAACCCGGGAGTTGTTGCCCGAAAAAATGATATTTCCAGAATATGACAAGAATGGCGAAATGACGAATGCTGACGAGGTCACTGCGTGGGAATACGCTGGTTTGGTTCCTGAAAATCTTCATAAAGTCCATAATTATTTCTGTCGAGTTGCCGATGGCAAGGCTTCTGTTCATGCTTGGGTTTTGTTGGGGCTTTTCCTGCCCATGTTGATTTGTTACAAACGGATGGATACCAAACCTTACCTTGCCATCACGTTTCTTGTGCTGATTGTTGCGATTGCTTGGTTTGTTTTACCGCGTGTTTGTGGGACGTCATTTTTGTAATGGATTTATCGTTTTTTAGGTTATAGGACTGTCACACCGCTACACCAGTCTCAACGAAACAATAATGCGGCCACCGTGTTTACGCATAAATTCGATATCTTTGCCTCTTCAAAACTATATGTACTATGCAAATTCCTTTAGACCAATTCGAACAAGTCATTGACGAGAAAATACTGCAACGCGGCCTGACCTACTTCAAGAAAGGCCATGTGCAAGAACTTGAGGAAGTCAGCCCGAACACCTACGAAGCCATCGTTGAGGGGACGGAGGACTACACCGTCCGCCTGACCGTTGAAAACAATGTGGTGACCGACTACAGTTGCGATTGTCCATACGATTTGGGACCCGTTTGCAAGCATGTGGCCGCCGTAATTTTTTCATTGCAAGAGGAAGATTTGGGCCTGACTAAGAAAGCGGCCAAGTCCAAAAAATCGGTCGGGTCGGGGGTGAAAAAAAGCAAAAGCGTAGCGACGCAAATCGATGAACTAATGGCCAAAGCCTCTGTTGATGAACTGAAGGAGCTGATTAGGACGGAAGCAACGAAAAATGCCGTTTTCCGCAACCATGTCCTCGCAAGCCTTGAGCATTATGATGAAAGCATATCCAAAGAGCTGTACCATAAGCAGTTGAAGGCCATGATACGATCGGCAACAGATAGATATGGTCTTATTGAATGGAATCAAGCGCGCTCTTTGGGACGTGCTGTCGATGAATTGCTTGATTCGGCCAAAAAGCAAATCAATCGGGGCAGTTATCAGAATGCCTTATGGATTTGCTTTGCCGTGATGGAGGAGATGCTGGAAGCCCTTAATGGAGCCGATGACAGCAATGGTGATATTAGCGGATGCATTGATGGAGCCATTAATTTATTGGGCGAAATGGCTACGACTTGCGACTCACCGTCCATCCGTAGACAAATATTCGACTTCTGTTTGGAGAAATTTGACAAGGGAGTTTTCGAAGGATGGGATTGGCACAATTCCTTGTTGTTCGTGGCGACCGAATTTATAGTCACAGATGACGATTTCGACCGCGTCATGGCCTTGGCCGAAAAAAAGCAACAGTCAGAGTACCGAAACGAGGAATTGCAACTGATAAAGTATGATTTGCTTTTGAAAAGGAAAGGTGAAATGGTTGCAACCCAATTCCTTGAGCAAAACATTGACAATCCGAAGTTTAGAAGGATGGCCATAGAGAAAGCATTGGAACAAAAGAACTATACGAAAGCCGTCAGATTGGCTGAAGACGGGGTGAAAACAGACATGAAAGACAAGCCGGGATTGGCCAAGGAATGGTATGATTGGCTGCTGAAAATTGCGCAGGCACAGAAAGATACGCCAAGAATCATCGAATACGCCCGTTATCTGTTGATTGACAATTTCAGGAATGAGCAGGACTATTACCAGATTTTGAAGGAGCATGTAAAGCCTGAGGATTGGGACGCCGTTATCAATGCCATCGTCCACGAAATCAAGGCGAAAAGGCGGTGGTATGATACAGGATTGGTCGGCACTATTTACATCCGGGAGAAAAAATGGGACAAGTTGTGGGAGATGGTCAAAGAGAATCCAACCCTCTCCACAATCGAGCAATACGAAAGTCATCTTTCCAAGCATTATGCTGATGAAATGGTGGATTTGTACGCGAGCCGGATTTTGGATTATTTGGAACGCAACATGGGTCGCGACCACTACCAAACCGCCTGCCGTTACATTCGCAGGATGATCAAATTGGGCGGGAAAGCGAAGGCTGACAAACTCATCGCCCAACTTCGCATTTTATATGCCAAACGCCCCGCATTGATGCAGGAATTGGACAGGGTTTGACGGATTGGCAATCAGGCGAGTTCCTTTTTGGTGAATTGATTGGGATTTACGAAAAATGTTTATTTTTGCAAACTGAAAAAGAAAGAAAATGTCAACACGACAACTTGAAATAGAAAGTTTGATAAAGCATCTTGGAGCGGAAATACTTCCCCGAGGTGCTCGTTTGTTGCTTTTTGGTTCACAAGCTCGGGATGAGGCGAGACCCGATTCCGATTGGGATTTGCTGATTTTGTTGGAAGGTGACAAAGTGAGCAATGAAGATTTCGACCGTTGGGTGTTTCCGTTCATTTCACTGGGATGGTCGCTTGGTGTTGACATCAATCCCGTGGCTTACACTTACGATGAATGGATGCGGCGGCAGATATCTCCATTTTATAAAAATGTAATGAAAGAAGGGGTGGAGTTGAATTAAGGTTGAAGAAAACATAGACAAGATAAAACGTTAGTTGAACCAAAATAATCGAGCAAAAGAAAAAGATAAACTCAAAAGACATAATATAATCAGATAGCACTTGTTGCTGTCCTTGACTCTCAATTTTCCACAAGTCTCCGTTTCGGAGGCTACTCTTCAAGGACAAGTTGCAAATGCCGTAGTTGTTACGGCGTGGAATACTTGTTAGAAGAGTGGGCGTGGAAACCCGAGAGTCAAGCAAGAAACTGATTCCACGCTGTTTTTTATGTAGAAATTCAAAACAATTAACTCAATAACAAACAATTAAAAGTTGCGCCCGACACGGATTTAGGGAAAGAGAAATGACTGGTTTTTTGATTATATCAGGAACACAGAATTCCGGCAAGACTACAACAGCTGGAATGGTTTACAAGAAGCTACGAGAATATGCCAAAGATCCGTGGCTCGCTGACATTTCTGAAATAGAAATCTCGCCAGATGATTCTTTGATTGAGAATGGTGAACCAAAGGATTTTCTTGCCTATTTGGAAATAAATGGGAAAAGTGTTGCGATGATATCTGCTGGTGATAAAGCAGATTATCTAAAAGAGTACGTTGAGGCTTATCTTGAGAAAAGTGTTGATTACATCATTTGTTGTTTGAGAAGCATAAATAGAGATGGGTCTGCTCGAAGGATGTTATTTACCGATTTTGCAAATTACCCGAAAAAGGAATTCTGGACAGTCTATTCAGATGACCCAAAGCAAAAGTATGCTGTAAAGGAAAGCGTTGTCAATCAAATTGTATCAGTAATAAAGTCTAATCAATAAAAATAATTGAAAATGAAAAAGTTAATAAATCTATTGCCGTTCGTTGTGATAATAATCCTTTTCTGTTCTTGTGGCAGTATTGGTAATAAACAAAATGACAATGTAATAGAAAACAGGGAACAAAAAGTATGTTGGTATGCTTATGATTATATTGTAAATAAAAAAATAGCTAATGACCAAGATAATGGGCACAAACACAAGGTTTTTGATGGGTTAGCGATAAAACTAGCATGCTGTGTAGATGATGATAGTTTTTTAGGTGATCCAGAACCAGATTATACATACCTGTATTTTGATGATGAGGCTGATTACAATAATGTAGCGAAAGAATGGATTATGGCGTATCAAATAGCAGAAGAACTATTTAATTGGAACGATGAGAATAGAGTGTATCGAGATTGGGCGGGGATGTATATTGTAGATTATGATAAGCCATATAAGTTTAAACATTCGTTTGATTATTTAGCAGAGCACTTACAATATCTCAAAGATTTTCCTAATACAGGTATGATTCCTCGAGATATGTGGGATCCTTTTGCAAAGGCTTTTTATGATCATAAAGACGAACCTGTATATATGCCTAGTAGTGGTTACGGATATCGTGAATACCCTGAGGGGAATTGTAATGGTAAACCATGCCATTATTATCATTTGTCAAGAGCTAAAGGCATAGAAGGAATTGAAGATGGAACATTAATTATCTATAAATCCCTTTTTTATTAGGAAGTTTTTCACTTCCATCAACTCCCTTTCCAAGTCATGAATTTATGATTCGTGAAAGTGCTTTCGTACAGGTTTACGTTTGATCGTAAATCTGTACGCTAGCCCTACAATCTCCTACTGACATCAGGGGGATTTTGTTTGTGTATCAAAAAAATCCGTACCTTTGCCGCGAATTTTGAAAACGAGAATTTTTGTTTTATGACCAAACCATTGAAAATCGTGGTGCTTGCCAAGCAGGTGCCCGACACGAGAAATGTGGGCAAAGACGCGATGACGCCGGAAGGTACTGTGAACCGTGCCGCTTTGCCCGCCATCTTCAATCCCGAAGATTTGAATGCCCTTGAACAGGCTTTGCGCCTCAAGGAGCAGAATCCAGGCAGCACCGTCGGCGTGCTCACCATGGGCCCGCCGCGCGCCGGTGAGATCATCCGCCAAGGCCTCTTCCGTGGAG
>CACZNA010000013.1:0-70074 GCA_902782455.1 uncultured Bacteroidia bacterium
GATTGAAGAGTTGCGCGACACTTGGTTCAAGTCGTCGTACCTGCTCGACCGCAAGCAGAGCGGTCCGCGCAAGGCCATGGAGCGTTTCATGAACTACAAAAAACAGTACCTGCACTATAGTTTTGGTAGGAACTTCACAGGCACTGCTGCCAGCCTCGGTATCGACATGCACCGCCGCAAGCCTACAGGCATCAATGCGGCCATCATCCGCGAGAAAGGCTGCCAGTGTGATCGTGAGATGGCTTACGCCCTCTATCTCGCTGGCTTCGATGTGCGCGATGTCACCATGACCGACCTCGCCACGGGTCGCGAAGACCTCAAGGATGTGAACATGATTGCCTTCATCGGCGGTTTTTCCAACTCCGACGTTTTAGGCTCTGCTAAAGGCTGGGCGGGTGCCTTCCTCTATAATAAGAAAGCCAAGAAAGCTCTCGACGACTTCTACGCCCGCGAGGACACGTTGAGCCTCGGCGTGTGCAACGGATGCCAACTGATGATGGAACTCGGCCTGCTCTATCCCGACCACGAAGAGCATCCCGTGATGATGCACAACGACTCGCACAAGTTCGAGTCGGGCTTCCTCAATGTGGAGATTGCCCAAAACGAGAGCGTGATGCTCAAGTCGCTGTCGGGCAGACGTTTAGGCGTTTGGATTGCGCACGGCGAGGGCCGTTTCTACTTCCCCTATTTCCGCGACAAGTACAAAATCGTGATGAACTACGGTCAGGACGAATACCCGGGCAACCCCAACGGCAGCGACTGGTCCACGGCGGGCATCTGCTCCAATGACGGTCGTCATCTCGCCATGATGCCCCACCTCGAAAGAGCCTTCCTGCCTTGGCAATGGGCCTACTATCCCGACGAGCGCAAGAACGACGAAGTCTCGCCTTGGATGGAGGCGTTTGTGAATGCGAAGTAAGCCATGCCTAAAGAAAAAATAAACAAAACCAATGCCTGCCGCATCCTCGACCAAAGGAAGGTGGCTTATGAATTGATTCCTTACGAGGTGGACGAGAAAGACCTCGGGGCGCAGCATATCGCCGACCAATTGGGCGAGGACATCGACCAAGTGTTCAAGACCTTGGTGCTGAAAGGAGACAAAATCGGATATTTCGTCTGCGTCATACCGGGCAACGACGAACTTGACCTGAAGAAGACCGCCAAGGCCACGGGCAACAAAAGCTGCGACCTCATCCCGATGAAGGAACTGCTGCCCTTGACAGGTTATATCCGTGGCGGCTGCTCGCCCGTTGGTATGAAGAAACAGTTCCCGACCTTCATCCACGAGACTTGCGAACTGTTTGATTACATTTACGTTAGCGCAGGCGTGCGCGGCTTGCAGTTCAAGCTCAATCCGCAGGACTTGATTCAAGTGGTGGACATGAAAGTGGCTGATTTGACGGTTTTTGAAATTGGAACGAAATGAGTTACACCATCCGCAAATCCACCTTGGCCGACCTGCCGACCATCCTCAACCTCCGCGACCAAGCCCGAGAGATTATGCGCAGCTATGGCAACACCTTCCAATGGCCCGACGGCTATCCTCGTGATGACATGTTCAAGAAAGACATTGAGTTAGGCGGCAGCCACGTTATGCTTAATGATAGGGGAGAGGTTGTCGGCACCTTTGCACTTTTGCCCAGCCCCGAGGTGACTTACAACGTCATTTATCATGGCCAATGGCTTGATGACGAGCCTTATTATGTCATTCATCGTATTGCCAGTACGCCCGATTCGCACGGCATATTGGATGCCCTTTTGGATTATTGCGAAAGCCAAGTTTCCAACATCCGCATCGATACGCACGAGGCAAACATCATCATGCGGAAAGGTTTGGAAAGACATGGTTATCAATATTGCGGCATCATTTACCTTTTGGACGGCAATGAGCGGTTAGCATTTCAGAAACGTATTGATCAGTGATTGTGCTTTTGAAAAACCCATTAAGCACGAGCCAAGAGTTTTTGCACTTGCTATTTGAACCTTCGATTTGTCAAATCGCAAAGAAAAGTTTGCAAAAACGAGAATAAGTCAGTAGTTTTGCAGGTTCAAATACAATCAACGATTGACCACGTCGAATTATCATTTCAACAATTAAACAATAAACAATTAAACATCACAAGATGAACTTAATGCAAGAAATCATTGCCAACGCGCAAGCCAACCGCCAGCGCATTGTGCTCCCCGAGGGCGACGAGCCCCGCACCCTGAAAGCCGCCGACCAACTTTTGGCCGACAACGTGGCTGACATCATTCTCATCGGTCCCGCCGAGAAAATCAAAGAAATGACCGCCGAGTTTGGTCTGAAAAACATCGGCAAGGCCCGCATCATCGACCCGATGAACAATCCCGAGCGTCAGAAATACGCCGACCTCCTCTTTGAAATCCGCAAAGCCAAAGGCATGACGCCCGAGCAGGCTTACGACCTCGCCGGCAACTTCATGTATCTTGGCATCCTGTTAGTGAAGGCTGGTGAGGCCGACGGCCTCGTCAGCGGAGCCCGCAGCACCACCGGCGACATGCTTCGTCCTGCCCTGCAAATCATCAAGACCGTGCCCGGCGTGAGTTGCGTCAGCGGCGCCTTCACGATGTTCCTGCCCGAAGGTTGTCCTTACGGCACCGATGGCCGCATGGTGTTCGCCGACTGCGCCGTAACGCCCATGCCGACGGCTGAGCAACTGGCCGAAATCGCCATCTGCACCGCCGACACCGCCAAGGCCATCGCCAAGATCGACCCGATTACGGCTATTTTGAGCTTCTCCACCAAGGGCAGCGCGAAGCACGAAGTGGTCGACAAGGTCATCGAGGCCACCCGCATCGCCAAGGAGCGTCGTCCCGACCTCGTTTTGGACGGTGAACTGCAAGCTGATGCCGCCATTGTGCCGTCCGTCGGTTCGAGCAAGGCTCCGAACAGCCCTGTGGCAGGCAAGGCCAACACGCTCGTGTTCCCCTGCCTCGAAGTGGGCAACATTGCTTACAAACTCGTGCAACGTTTGGCTGGTGCCGAAGCCGTCGGCCCCGTGCTGCAAGGCTTGGCCAAGCCTTGCAACGACCTCAGCCGTGGCTGCTCGATTGATGATGTCTACAAATTGGTGGCCATCACCTGCAACCAAGCTATTGCTCAGAAACAGAAATAAGGGGTTGTTTTAATCCCCCCTGCCCCCCTTTGCAAAGGGGGAAGCGCAAAGCGGCGCGGGAGCAAAGCCCCGTAGGGGCGACAGAATTTAGGCAGGCGGTGTAAACCCCTGCCAGCGACCGGCAGGCCGAACCCCAGTAGGTTCCCCCTTTGCAAAGGGGGTGCCCGAAGGGCGAGGGATTCAAAGACCCAAACCAACAACAATTCAACAATTAAACAACCAACAATTCAACAATGAAAATATTAGTTCTCAACTGCGGCAGTTCCTCCATCAAGTACCAACTTTTGGAGATGGAAAACGCCAATTCGTCGCGCCTGCTGGCCAAGGGCCTCTTGGAGCGCATCGGCCTCGAAATGGGCGAATTCACCCACAAATACAACGGTGAAAAACATTACGAACAACTCCCCATCCCGAACCACACCGAAGGCATCAAATTGGTGCTCAAGGCTTTGGTCGACCCGAAGATGGGTGTCATCAAGGACCTGAAGGAAATCAACGCCGTCGGTCACCGCGTGGCCCACGGCGGCGAGAAGTTTAGCCATAGCGTCCTCATCGACGACAATGTCGTCGAAATGATTAAAGACCTCGTCGACCTCGCCCCGTTGCACAATCCGGGTGCTTTGCAAGGCATTGCGGCCATGAAGGAAGTGCTTCCAGGCATCCCGATGGCGGCTGTGTTCGACACCTCGTTCCACAGCACCATGCCCGCCGAGGCTTATCTCTATGCCCTGCCTTACGAGTATTATGAGAAGTACCGCATTCGCCGCTACGGTTTCCACGGCACCAGCCATAAGTACGTGGCTGAAAAAGCCGCCGCTTTCGTCGGCAAGGACTGGAAGCAGTCGAAGATTGTGACCTGCCACCTCGGCAGTGGTGCCTCCATCGCCGCCGTGGAATACGGCAAGTCGGTGGAAACCTCGATGGGCTTCACCCCAGTTGAGGGTCTTGTCATGGGTAGCCGCACGGGTGACCTTGACGTGGGTGCGTTCATGTACATCATGGACAAGGAAGGCCTCAGCACCAAGGAGATGAACACTTTAGTCAATAAGAAGTCAGGTCTCGTGGGCATCACGGGAGGCAAACAAGACATGCGCGACGTGCGTGCCGCCAAGGAAGAAGGCGACGAGCGTTGCACCTACGCCTTCAACATGTTCGCCCACCGCGTGAAGAAGTACATCGGCGGCTACATGGCCGTGATGAACGGTGCCGACATCATCGTTATGACTGGCGGCATTGGCGAGAACGCTTGGTTCATGCGCGAAGCCATCCTTGAGAACATGGAAGGCCTTGGCATCGAGTTCGACCCCAAAATCAACAAGGAAATCATCGGCGACGCAGGCGTCATCAGCACACCCAACTCGAAGGTGACCGTGGTGGTTTACCCGACCGACGAGGAGTTTGTGATTGCCCAAGACACCTACAATTTGGTGACGAAGTAAGAGACGCGAAGGCGTCATTGCGAACAAAATGAAGCAATCCAGGCATGAAGTTTATTGCCTGGATTGTTTCGTTGTTACTCATCGCAATGATGCAAAACGGCAGTGCATTATCCCCTGTCGTAATGCGGCATATCCTCCGGCAGGATGATGGAAAACTCAATCAGTCCGCCCACGATTTGCTTGGCATCGTCCTCATACCACGGCGTTTGGTAAATCAGCTTCTTCTTGCCTTTCTTGGAAATCGTGTAAACATTGGTGGCGGCATCGTCCAAAAGGTGACGGATGATTTGCTGTGAACGCTCGTTGTGGCACTTCATCAGGTCGCGGCCACGGGCGTCGCCGTTCACTTCGATGGAGCTGTCGTTTTGGTACAGAATCTCGCCGTCCTTCGCGCTGACGGTGATGGCCAAATTGAGGCCTTTGTAGTAGTCTTTGTGTTCCATTTTGTTCTGATATTTTCGGCAAAGATAGAAAAATCCTCCTTGCCCCCTTAAAAGGGGGAAATTTTTCTACCTTTGCAGCGTTTATTTTTCAAATGAAGAAGCTATATCGCTATATTGTCAGCTCTTTTTTGGGCACCTTCCTTTTCACGTTTTTCATCGTCCTTTTCATATTGGACATGCAATTTCTGTGGCTTTACGTCGATGATTTGGTCGGCAAAGGTCTGGAATTGAACATTTTGGCGGAGTTGTTTTTCCACATGTCCATCACCTTCATTCCCATGGCCTTGCCCTTGGCTTTGTTGCTGGCTTCTCTGATGTGTTTCGGCAACTTCGGCGAGCATTACGAGTTGGTGGCCATGAAAGCTTCCGGCATCTCCATGTGGAAAGTCATGCGGCCTTTGGTCGTTTTTTCGGTGCTGTTGAGCGGTTTTGCTTTTTTCGTTTCGAACAGTCTTCTCCCTGTGGCCAACCTTAGGGGACAGACATTGCTCTTCGACGTGCGCAGGCAGAAATTGGCCTTCAACATCAAGGAGGGCGTGTTTTATCGCGACTTGGACAACTACGTCATTTATGTGGAACGCAAGGGTGCCGATGGCAGCAGCATCTACGGCGTGAAAATTTACGACCACACCGACCATTTGGGCAATACTAAAATCATGAGTGCCGACTCAGGCATAATGACGCTCAGCCCCAACCAACGCAACATCATCTTCACCCTTTACAACGGCTACAACTACACCGACGTGACATCGGAAGACAATTACAAGCAAAAACGACCCTTCGAGCGCATGTCGTTCAAGTGTGAACAACTCAAATTCAGCCTCAAGGACTTCGACATGACACGATCGAGCGAGGACATGTACAAATCGTCGCAGCAGATGATGAACCTGCGGCAACTCAATACCGCCATCGATTCGTTGGAACGCCGCTATGACGACAAGCGGGAGGCTTTCAAGCAAGGCTTCTCGCGACGTTGGTCCAACTATACCAGCATCAAAGAGGAACCCCTTGCTGCCAATCGCACACCAATATGCGACACTGTGGCTGACACTATCATGACTCTGCAATGGCCTCTCCTTGAGCACTATCCCGACACTATGGCTATAGCCATCGCCAATATGGCCGCAGGTTCGGCAAGCAACGCCAAGGAGAACGCTGCGTTCAACAAAATCGACTTGAACAGCCAGACCGAAAACATCATGAAACACAAGAAAGAGCGGCACAAGAAATTCACCCTGAGCTTTGCTTGTCTCATCTTTTTCTTCATCGGCGCGCCTTTGGGCAGCATCATCCGCAAAGGCGGCTTGGGGATGCCTGTTGTTGTGTCGGTGTTGTTTTTTGTCGTTTACCATGTCATCTCCACCATCGGCGAGCGCATGGCTGTTTTTGGCGGCCTCAACATGTTCCTCGGCGTGTGGATTTCTTCGCTTGTCCTGTTGCCTGTGGGCATTTTCCTGACCTTCAAGGCCACCACCGACGCAGCCCTCTTCGACGGTGACAGTTGGAAGAAGTTCTTCCAAAAGCTGTTCAGAAAATCCGAAAAAACAAATCCGAAGTAATGCAATAAATCCTTGACAACCATGAAGATACTTCTACTTTGCAACAAACCACCTTATCCTGCTTCGGAAGGCGGCCCCATGGCGATGAACAGCATCATCATTGGACTTTTGGAAGCTGGGCACCAAGTGAAAGTGTTGGCCGTCAACAGCCCCAAATACAATGTCAAGGAAAGTGATATTCCAAAGGATTACAAGCAGAAAACGGGCATTGAACTCATTGATGTCGACCTCAGAGTGAGGCCGTGGAAGGCTTTGATTAACTTGTTCACCAGAAAGTCATACCATGTGGAGCGTTTCATCTCGAAAGACTTCAAGGCGCGATTGGTCGAACTGCTTGAAAAAGAACAATTTGATGTGGTTCAGTTGGAGATGCTGTACATGGCACCTTACGTCGAAACCATTCGCCAGCACAGCAAGGCCATGATTGTGTTGCGTGCCCACAATGTGGAGCACAAGATTTGGGAACGCATTGCCAAAGACACCAAATTCTTCGTTAAACGCTGGTATATCAGTTATTTGGCAAAGACCTTGAAAGAATATGAACTCAACGCTTTGGAAACCGTCGACGGCATTGCCGCCATCACCCGCAAGGACGCGGCCTATTTCCGAAAATACTGCTCCAAGCCCATCATCGACATCCCGTATGGCGTTTATCCAGAGGAATTTACACCGAAATATGAGATTGAAGGCAAGCCCAAGTTCTACCACATCGGCTCCATGAACTGGATGCCCAACGAGGAAGGCATTCGCTGGTTCGTTGACGAAGTGCTGCCCAAAACGGTGGAAAAAGTCCCCAATTTCGTGTATCATCTTGCTGGCCGAAACATGCCCGAATGGCTTACTACGCTCAACAACCAGAATGTTGACGTGATCGGTGAAGTGCCTGATGCAAAGGAGTTTGTCGCCAACCATGATGTAGCCATCGTCCCACTTCTGGCTGGCAGCGGCATCCGCATCAAAATCATCGAGTCGATGGCGATGGGCAAGACCGTCATCACCACCCGCGTGGGTGCAGAAGGCATCCTTTACGACGAGGAAGTGAACCTCATCATTGCCGAAAACAAAGCCAAGATGGTGGAGGCCATCCGCGCCATCAACGAGAACCCGCAAATCGCCGTCAGGATTGGGCAAGCCGCGAGGAAATTAGTCGAAGAAACCTACGACAACCGCAAGATTATCGCCCGTCTTTTGATGTTTTATGAGCAGATTAAGCCGGGGAGCAAGATTACGTTTTTGTAACTATGGCCTATAGCCAATGGCTTATGGCTCGCTTCAGCAAAAGGCACACATGCCGCGCTTTGGATGAAGCAAGCCATCAGCCATAGTCAACAATTAAACAATTAAACAACCAACAATCAACAAAAAACCTTATCTTTGTCCCCTAATCCTGATGAGATGAAGATTTTCATACTTCTGCCCCGCATTCCGTTTCCGCTCGAAAAAGGCGACAAGTTGCGGGCTTTCAACCAGATAAAACAACTCGCGAAGCACAACGAAATCGTCCTTTGCGCCTTGAACGACAACGCGAAAGTGAACGAACAGGACGCTTTTCGAGCCTTGCAGCCATATTGCCAGTCCATCAACTTTATCAGATTCAACAAGTTGCAAATCCTTTTGGGACTTGTTCGCGCTTTCTTTAAGGGGCTACCCATGCAATGCGGCTATTTCTACAACCGCAAAGCCGCCAAGAAAGTCAACGCATTGATTGCCAAGCACAAGCCCGACATACTGTATGGGCAACTGTTGCGTGTAGCTGAATACATCAGGCACAAAGAAATACCGAAAGCCATTGATTATCAGGACATTTTCTCTTACGGCATGAAACGCCGTGCCGATATTGCATCATTCATCACACGGCCTATATATAATATGGAGTACCACAGGCTAGCACGTTACGAGGCCGCCATTTTCGACGATTTCGATGTGCGCACCATCATCAGCGAGCCTGACCGCAAACTGTTTCCGCATGAGAAACGCGACGAAATCCTCATCATCCCCAACGGCGTGGACCACGACTTTTTCAAGCCGATGGAGCGCGAGAAGAAATATGATTTGGTGTTTACGGGCAACATGAGCTATCCGCCCAACGTGAACGCCGTGGAATATTTGGCCAACGAAATCCTGCCCATCGTGTGGAAGTCGCGGCCCGAAACGACCCTTTACATCGCCGGCGCCACCCCCGACCCGAAGGTGAAGAAGGCAGCTTCGGACAAAATCATCGTCAGCGGCTGGTTAGACGACATCCGCGACGCCTACGCGCAGAGCCGTGTCTTCATCGCCCCAATGCGGATTGGTACGGGCCTGCAAAACAAACTGTTGGAGGCCATGTCGATGCGCCTGCCCGCCATCACCTCGCCCTTGGCCAACGCCTCTTTGGGCGCAAAACCCAATGAGGAAATCCTCATCGGCAGCAATGCCCAAGAAATGGCGCAACACATCATCACTTTATTGACAGATACGCAAAAAGCAGAACAGATTGCCCAAGCGGGGTTTGACTTCACGAATCGGGTGTATGATTGGGGACGGGCGACGGAGCGGTTGGAGGAGGCGATGAAATCAATAACTAAACAAACCCACCCACAATGACCACAACCCAACAACAGAAAGCCGCAAAGGAATTCGCCGCCCGCTGGCAGGGTAAAGGCTACGAAAAAGGCGAAAGCCAAATCTTTTGGGTCGAACTGCTCGAACAGGTTTTCGACATCCAGAAACCGTCTGAATTTCTGTCGTTTGAGCAACAGGTGAAACTCGACCACACCGCTTTCATTGATGCTTTCATTCCCCGCACCCATGTGATGATTGAGCAGAAATCCATCGAAAAAGACCTCGGCGAACCTATCAAACAGTCGGACGGAAAGTTTTTGACCCCGTTCCAGCAAGCGAAGCGATACTCTGCTGAACTGCCCTACAGTCTACGTCCCCGTTGGATTGTGACCTGCAACTTCCGCGAGTTTTGGGTGTATGACATGGAACGACCCAAGGGCGAGCCGCAGAAAATCCTTTTGGAAAACCTCGAAAAGGAATACTATCGCCTGCAATTCCTTGTGGATGAGGGAAATGAGCATCTGAAGCGCGAGTTGGAAGTCAGTGTGAAAGCAGGCGAAATCGTCGGCCTGATTTATGATGCCTTGTTGGAGCAATACATCGACAAAACCGATGCCGAAACCTTGCGCTCGCTCAACATCCTTTGTGTGCGTTTGGTGTTTTGCCTCTATGCCGAGGATGCGGGCTTGTTTGCCACCAAGACGGCTTTCCATGATTATTTGGTGAAATTCGGCTCCGTCGATTTCCGTCATGCCTTGATAGAGTTGTTCAAACTGCTTGACACGCCCATTGAGGAACGCGACCCTTATTTGGACGACGAGATGGCGGCCTTCCCGTATGTGAACGGTGGCTTGTTCAGCGAGGAACACATCACCATCCCGCGTTTTACCGACAAAATCAAGCAGTTGCTGTTGCAAAACGCGAGTTCCGATTTCGACTGGAGCGAGATTTCCCCTACCATCTTCGGAGCCGTGTTTGAAAGCACACTGAATCCCGAAACGCGCCGCTCGGGAGGGATGCACTACACCAGCATCGAGAACATCCACAAGGTGATTGACCCGCTTTTCATGGACGGCCTGAACGCCGAGTTTGTGAAAATCGCTGAAATGAAGCAAGTGTCGGCCAAGCGGCAAGCCCTTGCCCATTTCCAAGACAAACTCGCCTCGCTCACCTTCCTCGACCCTGCTTGCGGCAGCGGCAACTTCCTGACGGAAACCTATTTAAGCCTGCGCCGATTGGAAAACAAGGTCATCAAAGAGTTGAACAACGGCATGAGTGCGCTCAATCTTGAAGGCATCATCAAGGTGAACATCGCGCAATTCTACGGCATCGAAATCAACGATTTTGCCTGCACCGTGGCCAAAACCGCCCTCTGGATCGCCGAAAGCCAGATGCTGCACGAAACCTCTGCCATCGTGGGCGTGGAGCTGAACTTCCTGCCTTTGAAAACCAACGCCAACATCGTGGAAGGCAACGCCTTGAAACTCGATTGGGCGACCCTCGGCGAAGAAGACCCGTTGGGATTTTTGTTCACCGACAAATTGAATTATTACATTGAAAAAGATTTCGGCGAAGGTTTTATTGCAAGCGAGCCGAAACCTGAATACGGCAACTATTACAAGGAGTTGAACGTTGTGGCGAAAAAAGCCGAGGAAAAGCAACTGCCGAAAAACGAGCCGAAACACGTGGTTTATGACTATATCATGGGCAACCCGCCGTTTGTGGGATACACATTTCAATCAGAAAAACAAAAAGAAGATTTGTCGTTGCTTTCAACCCAAATGGGAAAAAACATTGATTATGTTGTTGGTTGGTACATTAAGGCATCAAGGCTTATACAATTCAAACAGACAAAATGTGCTTTTGTGTCCACTAACTCTATAACGCAAGGCGAACAAGTCGTCGAAGTTTGGAGGTCCTTGTTTGAATTGTATGGAATACAGATTGATTTTGCTTATCGAACTTTCAAATGGGACAGCGAATCGGAGCAGAAGGCACATGTGCATTGCGTAATCATTGGTTTTAGCCATAAAGATAGTTTGAAGAAAGAAAAGATTATATTCGATGAAAATGGCGAGAAACAGATTGCCCAAATCATAAACCCTTATTTGATGGATGCACCTGTCGTCTGGATTGAAAAACGCAAGATGCCGATTTGTAATGTTTCCAAAATAAATAAAGGTAGTCAACCGACTGATGGCGGAAACTTGATTATTTCAGTCGAAGAATATGACGATTTCATCAAGAAAGAGCCTAACGCCAAGAAATTCATCAAAGAGTTTCTTGGTGCTGACGAGTTCATAAACGGAAGGAAACGCTATTGCCTTTGGCTTGTAGATGCAAGTCCGGCTGAATTGCGAAAGATGCCTCTCGTTATGAAGCGGGTTGAGGCTGTTAAAGAAATGCGCTCTTCAAGTAACAAGGCAGCAACAAGAAATTGGGCTGCATATCCATATTTGTTTACCGAGAACCGACAGCCTGAAAGAGGGAACTATCTATTAATTCCGCGTGTTTCATCTGAAAAACGTTGTTACATTCCTATTGGTTATGTCTCACATACAATAATTGCCAGTGATGCTGTACAAATCATTCCTAATGCAACTTTATTTGAGTTTGGAATTTTGACGAGTTTGGCTCACAATGCTTGGATGCGCGTGGTTTGTGGAAGGCTCAAGAGTGATTATCGTTATTCTAACGACATCGTTTACAACAATTTCCCTTGGCCAAAGCCAACAGAAAAACAAAAAGCAAAAATTGAGCAAACCGCCCAAGCCATTCTGGATGTCCGTGCCAAATATCCAGATAGTAGTCTCGCCGACCTCTATGATGAACGCGCCATGTCTGCCGACCTCCGCAAAGCCCACCAAGCCAACGACCGAGCCGTGATGCAAGCCTACGGCTTCGACTTGAAAATGACGGAAAATGAGATTGTGGCAGAGTTGTTCAGGATGTATAAAGAATTGATTACAAAATAATTGCCTTGCTATGGAAAACGGAAGAAAATGGAAAATAGGATGTCTTTCTGCTTTAACAATTTTTTGTTTTGTTTTAGGATTAGTTTTTTATGAATGTGACCCATGTCAAAGAGTCTTGTATTTCTTTGCTGTTGTTTTCTTGCTCTTTCTTATTATTCAAATCCTCTTTGCTATTATTACAAAGATAAATGATAGTCAATCTGATGCTTCTATTTGGCGAAATGATAATATTGATGACGAAACCACTGTGTCAACAAATCAGCCAGAAACTCGTGTGGAGACAAAAGAAGATCAATTACAAGAGTATAAATTCAATAGGTTAGAAGACCTGCAAAAACTGTTAGACAATGAAAAAGACATACGACTAAAGCCTTTCTTTGAGAATTATATAAAGTGCTATGACTTAATCTCCGAATCATTCACACATCACTGGGATCCAGACCATCCAGATTCTGAAGAAAGCAAACTTTACGATGAAGAATACAAAGCCTATTGTCAAAAAATGGACAAAATCAGAATCCATTTGGGCGATGAACACTCGGAATTTGCTGAAGCGTATAAGAGATTTAGTGAATTGTTCCACAAGGAAGATTACGACAAGAAATGGTTGATACAAACAACCGTAAGTGAATACAATGGAACATCTTTCAAAAATGCACCAACATTAGATCGCGTTTTTCTTTCCATTTACAGTTCTGAAGAGGGCTGCAATTGGGTTGGTGCATACTGCGACATCCCCGTGTTTAATCCCAACTATGATCTTGATAAATACTATTACTTTTACCCCGACTTCCTTTTGTTATGCAAAGACATGACATCAAGTTCTAGTTGTCAATTAGAAGTTATTCCATATGACAATTTCAAGGCTAATTACATAAAAATCAAGATTAAGGAAAACTTGATTTGGGCTGACGATGTTCATGATGCCAAACGTATTGGCTCATGGACGGATGAATATGGTGAGCAGCGTCCCATATATGAATACGGTGGAGTAGAAATCCCTGCCTTAAACTGCACCTTGGTCTTCAGCAAAGCTTCCTACGCCAAGGAATTGGCCGAGGCCATGAACGACTTTTTCAGCGCACCGCATGGCAACGGCACTACCCATTCCAAACGGCCCAGCATCGATGACCTTGACGGACTTATTGGCCTCAACAGCGTCAAGGAAGAAGTGAAAACGCTGCGCAACTACATCATAATCCAGCAAGAACGTGAAAAGAAAGGGCTGAAAACCACACCCGTTTCATATCATTGTGTGTTTACGGGCAATCCCGGAACGGGAAAGACGACCGTGGCCCGCATCGTGGCCGACGTTTACCGCAGTCTTGGCGTGTTGAAGAAAGGACATTTGGTCGAAACCGACCGCTCGGGCTTGGTGGCCGACTATGTGGGACAAACCGCCACAAAGACCAACAAAATCATCGACCGCGCCTTGGACGGTGTGCTGTTCATCGACGAAGCCTATAGTTTGGCCACTGGCGGCGACAACGACTACGGCAAGGAAGCCATCGCCACATTGCTCAAACGAATGGAGGACAACCGCGACCGCCTTGTGGTGATTCTCGCAGGCTATTCCGACGAGATGAAGCAGTTCATCGACTCCAATCCCGGCTTGCAGTCGCGCTTCAACCGCTACATCCATTTCCCCGACTACAACGCCGACGAACTGTTCCAAATCTTTGAGGCAAACTGCAAAAAGAACGATTATGTGATGACCGACGAGGCAAAGACAGCACTGAAATCGCTGCTTGAAAAGGCCGTAGCCGAAAAAGACAAGAACTTTGGCAACGCCCGCTTCGTCAGGAACCTATTTGAAAAGACCTTGGAGCGACAAGCCAACCGACTGTCGAAACAGGAAAATCTTTCCAAGGAAATGCTGACGGAAATTACTATTGAAGATTTATCATAAAACACAATTATTATCATAATACATTAATAACCAATAAATTAAAAACCATGTCAAACGAATCAATCATACAGATTTTTGAAGGAAAGAAAGTCCGCGTCGTTTGGAACGAGCAAGAGGAAAAATACTTTTTTGCCGTGGCGGATATTGTCGAATTATTAACGGACAGTGCTGATGTTAAGCAGTACATTAAACGGATGCGTTCGCGAGACGCGGAGTTGGATTCCGTGTGGGGTACAATTTGTACCCCTCACCAATTTGTATCCTCGGATGGGAAAAAACATGCGGTCAATTGTGCCTCGTTGGATGGCATCTTCTGTATCATCCAATCCATCCCCTCCAAAAAAGCCGAACCCGTGAAACAATGGCTCGCCCAAGTAGGTGCCCAGCGTATCGACCAGATGATTGACCCCGAACTCACTTTCCAGATGGCAGTGGAGGACTATCGGCGGCAAGCAGCATAAAAAGTGGCAACTCATTTCTGGGTTGCTTCATAAAGCCCCGTAGGGGCGTAGGATATTAAGCAGGCGGTGAAGCATAACGCAACCCCTGCCAGCTCTGAAGGGGCGACATATCAATAAGCAGGCGACGTAAGTCCCTGCACAACTGACAACTGAACAACTATTAACTGACAACTGATATGGCACAACCCAACGACAAAAAATGGTAACAGCAATATCTCCCTAAAAAAATCAGAGGTAATTTTACTTAAAACATTAACAAATAATATTTTATGATTTGTTTTCTCGTGCCATAAGTGGTAAAAATAACGACTTATGGCACTAATATAATCTTTTTTCTTGTGCCATAACAAATATTATTGTACATTTGCGGCACGATAAAAGGCAATAGGAATGGAAATTGTCGGCAGAAATAAAGAGCAAGAGATTTTACGGCAATGTTACGAATCAGGGAAGCCTGAGTTAGTGGCAGTCTATGGCCGCAGGCGCGTGGGCAAGACTTGGCTCGTCAGGCAGTTTTTCAACGATTCCTTTGACTTTTACATGACTGGCGTTTATCTCGGCTCGCGGGAAGAGCAATTGGCATTGTTCAACAAACAACTCAACAAGTACTCTAAAAGCTATTTCCCGGTGGTAGGCAATTGGTTCGATGCTTTCGACCAGTTAAAAACCTATCTCAGCCATTCGCGCAAGAAACGCCTCGTCGTCTTCATTGATGAATTGCCTTGGTTGGACACCCAAAGGTCGAGATTCAAGACGGCATTCGAGTATTTTTGGAACAGTTGGGGGGCCGCGCAAGAAAGATTGATGCTTGTGGTGTGTGGCAGTGCCACCACTTGGATGATTGGCAATCTGATAGGCGACAAAGGAGGCCTTTATAACCGGATAACACGCAGTATGCATCTCGCCCCGTTCAGCCTGAACGAAACCGAGTTGTATCTCAAAAGCAAAAAGATGGTTATGAGCCGTTTCCAAATGGCAGAGACTTATATGGCCGTTGGCGGAATACCTTATTATCTAAGCCTGCTGAACCCTTCGTTAAGTCCCACACAGAACATCGATGAACTTTTCTTCGCAAAAGACGCCCCTTTGGCCACGGAATACGATTTTTTGTTTCGTTCCCTTTTCAAGGAGTCGGGGCTGTACAAGTCTGTCGTTGAGGCCATCAGCAGCAAAAACAAAGGCCTGACACAAAAAGAAATCAAGGAAGCGCTGCATATCGGCAACAGCGGCAAGCTATCCGACGTTCTCAACAACTTGTGCAAATGCGACATCATCAGCAAATACTACGCTTTCGGCAAGGTGGAACGCGACGCCCTCTTCCAGATAACCGACCCTTATATACACTTCTATCTCACTTTCGTCCGCAACAGCAAAGGACGCGACGAACACCGCTGGAGCAACATGCTTGACAACCCCACACGACGGGCTTGGTGCGGCTATGCTTTTGAGCAAGTGTGTCTTCTGCATATCCCACAAATAAAGCAAAAACTCGGCATCACGGGAGTGCTTACCGATGTGTGTTCGTGGAACAGCCGCACAGAAGACTCGTGCGAACAGATTGACATGATCATCGACCGGCGCGACAATGTCATCAATTTGTGTGAGATAAAATTCTCGAAAGCCCCATACGAAATCACCCGCAATTACCTTGAACGGCTTTATGAAAGATTGGAGGCGTTCAGAAACAAGACTTCCACCCGAAAAGCGTTGCATATCACTATGATAACTGCTTGTGGATTAAAGCGTAACACTTATAGCACAGAGATACAAAACGAAATAGAGTTAGACGATTTATTTGTGCCATAACTCCTTTTTTCGGGTACTTATGGCACCACAATAATGCATTTTCAACAATCAACAATTCAACATAAATGGCACAACCCGACGACAAAAAAATCATCTTTTCGATGGTGGGCGTCAGCAAAATCATCCCGCCGTCAAGACAAATCCTGAAAGACATCTACCTCTCCTTCTTCTATGGAGCCAAAATCGGCATCATCGGCCTGAACGGAGCAGGAAAATCGACCTTGCTGCGCATCATCGCGGGCAAGGAGAAATCCTACAACGGCGAAGTGGTCTTCTCGCCCGGCTATTCGGTCGGGATGCTCGACCAAGAGCCGCAATTGGACGACAACAAGACCGTCCGCCAAGTGGTGGAGGAAGGCGTGCAGGAAATCGTTGACATCCTCAAGGAATACGAGGAAATCAACAACAAGTTCGCCGAACCCGACGCGGACTTCGACAAACTGATTGCCCGTCAGGGCGAACTCACCGAACTCATCGAGCAGCACGATGCTTGGGAACTCGACAGCAAATTGGAACGCGCCATGGACGCGCTCAACTGTCCCGACGGCGATACGCCCGTGAAAAACCTTTCCGGCGGCGAGCGTCGCCGCGTAGCCTTGTGCAGGCTTCTCTTGCAAGAGCCTGACATCCTGCTCCTTGACGAGCCTACCAACCATCTCGATGCCGAGAGCATCCAATGGTTGGAGAACCACTTGCAGCAGTACAAGGGCACCGTCATCGCCGTCACCCACGACCGTTACTTCCTCGACCACGTGGCCGGCTGGATTCTCGAACTCGACCGTGGCGAAGGCATCCCGTGGAAGGGCAACTATTCCTCGTGGCTCGACCAAAAGACCGCCCGCCTCGCGATGGAGGAAAAGACCGAAAGCAAGCGCCGCAAGACCCTTGAAAGGGAGTTGGAATGGGTGCGCATGGCCCCGAAAGCCCGTCACGCGAAAGGAAAAGCGCGTTTGGAATCGTATGAGAAAATGCTCAACGAGGACGTGAAGGAAAAGGAAGAGAAACTCGAAATCTACATCCCCAACGGCGACCGACTTGGCGCAAAAGTCATTGAGGCGCACGACGTTACCAAAGCCTACGGCGACAAACTTCTGTTTGAAAACCTGAACTTCAGCCTGCCGCAAGGCGGCATCGTGGGTGTAATCGGTCCCAACGGTGCAGGTAAGACCACGCTGTTCCGCCTCATCATGGGATTGGAAAAGCCTGATTCAGGCACTTTCGAGGTTGGTGAAACGGTGAAAATCGGCTATGTCGACCAGCAACATGCCGACATTGACCCCGAAAAGACCGTTTGGGAAGTCATCAGCGGCGGCAACGAACTGATCCAGTTAGGCAAGCGCAGCATGAACTCGCGAGCCTATGTCTCACGCTTCAACTTCGGCGGCAACGACCAGCAAAAGAAGGCTGGCGTTTTGTCGGGCGGTGAAAGAAACCGTATGCACCTCGCCTTGACCTTGAAACAAGAAGCCAACGTGCTCCTTTTGGACGAACCCACCAACGACATCGACGTCAACACTTTACGCGCCTTGGAGGAAGGTTTGGAGAACTTCGCAGGCTGCGCCGTCATCATTAGCCACGACCGCTGGTTCCTTGACCGTGTGGCGACTCATATCTTGGCTTTTGAGGGCAATTCGCAAGTCTATTTCTTTGAGGGTAGCTACTCGGAATATGAGGAAAACAAAATGAAGCGCTTGGGCAATGTAGAGCCGAAACGGTTTAGGTATAAAAAATTAAAAGAATAAAAACTTGCATAATCGAATTTATCATTCTATTTTTGCAGCGTATTAATCCTAAAAAATCACAACTATGAGTTTCGGAGAAGCCATTAAAACGTGTTTCCAAAAGTATGCAACTTTCTCGGGACGTGCACGCCGTTCTGAGTATTGGTATTTTTACCTTTTCACATTCTTGGTCAGCCTTGTTCTCAATTGCATTCCATTATTTGGTTTCCTATCATCTATTTGGTGGTTGGCACAAATTATTCCAAGCCTAGCTGTTACTGTGCGTCGCTTCCATGACATCGGGAAAAGCGGCTGGAACTATCTCTTTATTGCCATTCCAGAGCTGCTCTTTATCGGCTACATTTTTTCCTTCATATTCTATGCGATTAGGGATTTGGTAGATGCTGGCATTGATTTTACCAATTTTCCTGGCAACACAGGAGAAGTTGGTAGAATTATCGGTAATAGTTTTGTGGAAAACGGCTCTTTAGTTACTTTTGGTATTTATTTTCTCATCTTAGTTGTTTCTATTATCCTCTGGTTAGTATGGATGACAAGAGACAGCCAACCTGGTGAAAACAAATGGGGTCCTAACCCGAAAGAAGTTCAAAGTGAAAACAATTCAGGAATGAATTACTAATTATTCCAAAGTTAGCATTCTATATCACGGGACATCGTTTTTTCAATGCCCCGTGATTTTTTTTCATATACATACACCTAATTGAAATAAAGCAATTATCTTTGCGGCCTCAGAAACAATAATAAACACTCTCAATATGTCCAACTGAATTTAGTCTCGGCTGCCGTTGACCTGCAACGTGGCGGCACCGACTATTATGTCTTTAACGTAAAAAATGGCGAAGGCTTCGTCATCGTGGCCGGCGACGACCGCGTGAAACCCATTTTGGCCTACTCAACCACTGGCCAATACGACCCGCAAAACGTTTCGGAAGGCTTTGCGTTCACGCTGGACGGTTTCCGCGAGGAAATCCAATATGTTCGCGAGCACAACCTCACCGCCACGCCCGACATCACCGCAGAATGGAAGATGGTGAACGAGAAGGGTAGCCTCAACCGTAGCGGACAGACCCGCGCCGTGGTCGACATTCTCTGCCAGACCCTTTGGAACCAAAACTATCCTTGGAACAGCCAATGCCCCGAAGACACGACGGGCAGTGGCGGACATGTCTACGCCGGCTGTGTGGCCACGGCCATGGGACAGGTGATGAAGTTCTGGGAATGGCCCAATACGGGCACGGGTTCGCACTCCTACCATCCCGAAGGCTATGCCCAACAATCCGCTAATTTTGGCGAAACCGAATATCATTTTGAGTTGATGCCTAACGTGTTGGACTCGACCAGCACAGAAGAGGAATACTTCGAAACAGCTCAACTTCTGCATCATCTTGGCATCTCCGTCAACATGATGTATGGCGGTAATGGCAGCGGTGCCTATTCCGACGACGTGCCTGATGCCTTGCGCAGCTATTTCCGTTACACTTGCGACGACCACATCACTAACTACGGTGGTGGCTGGTGGGGCGGCTATTCCAATGAGGAATGGGCGCAAATGCTGAAGGATGGCGGTTTGGACGAACTTATTCCGTTGTATTACAGCGGTCAGGATGAAACTGGTGCTGGCGGTCATGCCTTTATTTGCGACGGCTACGACGAGAATGACTACTTCCACTTCAACTGGGGCTGGAGCGGTCGCGACAATGCCTGGTGCCCCATCGGTGCGCTGAACACCACCAAGTACGCTTTCAATGTCTTTAACGGCTTCACTGGGCATATCATCCCTAACAACGATGAATACTATGCCCGCCCCGACAGCGTGCTCAACATGCAAGTGGTCGAATACAGCAGTTTCGACGGTGTCCGCCTCAATTGGACCAACCCTTCCTACGACCTCAACGGCAACGCCTTGACCGACATCACTTCCGTCACCGTGCGCCGCAATTTTGAAGTCATTGCAGAATTGGCCGATGCCCAAGTGGGTGCCGACATGGAATTTGAGGACGGCGGCCTTACCCCTGGCCTTTACGAATATGCCATCTTCGTGACCAATGAAGCGGGCATCAGCCGCACAACCTACCGCACGATTTTGGTTGGCGAGAAGTGCAATGTCGTCTTCCAACTCCACGATGACGGAGGCAACGGCTGGAAAGGCGCCGCCATCAGCGTGACCTCAGAAAGCGGCCAACGCATTGCCATCATCACCATGGAACAAGGCTCTGACTTGGTGGTTGACCTGCCGCTGCTCAAAGGCAACCTCAACTTCATCTGGAACCACGGCTGGTTTCACACCTCCGAAGAATACGACACCGATTTTGAATGTTCCTTCAGCATCCTCGACTCCTTTGGCAATGAACTCTTTGCCAGTGGCGAACTCGAAGACGGCATTTTCCTGACCTATAACAACAACTGCGAGGAATCCCCATTAGCCTGTTATCCCGTGCAAAACCTGCAAGGCGAATACCAATGGCACGATTATGATGAATATGGTGCCTACATCACTTGGGAACGCCCCGAAATCACCGCTAACCTTCACCATTTCAGAGTCGTCCGCTCAATTGATGCCTATAAGACTGGAGATGAACTGATTGCAGAGATTCCCTATGATGGAAGCAATAATTATGAGTATTTCGACAACACCTTCGAATTGGTTCAAGGCAATGTGTACTACTCCGTCAACTGTGTTTATATTCGCGGAGAAGAGCAATGTGAATCAGAATACTGGGATGTAATGATTGGCATTACCGATGTTGAAGAGAACACTGCAAATGTCAGCCTCTATCCCAACCCGACCAACGGCCTGCTCAACATTGAAGGCCAAGGCATGATGCACATCAGCGTGAGCAACATGCTCGGCCAACGCCTTATGGAGACCTCTGCCGAAGGTGACGTTACTCTTGACTTGAACCGCTATGAATCAGGCTTCTACATCCTTCGTGTCGAGACTGCCAACGGCGTGACGGTACAAAAGGTGAACTTGAGGAAGTAAAAAATTTGCTGAAAAACCTTTGGCAAAAGAAAAATTTTGTACTTTTGCAGCCCGTTAGAAAAAAGACAATTGTAAAATTAAAGGATAAAGGATAAGAGTCATGTCAAAAGTTTGTCAAATCACCGGTAAGAAGGTCATGCACGGAAACAACGTTTCGCACTCCAACAAGAAGACCAAAAGAACCTTCGAGCCGAACCTGAAAATCAAGAAGTTCTATGTTCCCGAGTGGGACGAGTGGGTTGTGCTGAAAGTGTCGGCTGCTGGTTTGCGCACCATCAACAAGAAGGGCGTTTACCAAGCCATCATGGACGCTTCTGCCAACGGCAACCTGCAACGTTGGTAATCCTTGCGATGCCTGACGAGTATACAGCTGCTGTGCCTTGCGCAGCGGCTTTTTTTGTTTGAAACCAATAGTAAACAATAATTCAGGGCATTTTCAGTTATCCCATCATGCGGGCCAAAATCATCCTTATAGCATTCCTGTTTATCTCGCTCCTTGTGCCGGCGCAGAAACTGCCGACGGGCTTGGTCTACGGCAAGGTGATTGACGAATCGGGGCATCCCATCGAAATGGCCAATGTGGTTGTCGTCGACCTGCTTGTAGGCCAAACGACCGACTCAAAAGGCTATTATGAGCTTTCGTTGCTGTCGGATACCACTTTGGTCATCAGTTATTCGTTTGTCGGCTATGAGCCTAAACAGGCCACGGTGCGTTTGCGCGCGGGCGAGAAGCGCAAGCTGGACATAACATTGGTTTCCACCTCCACGGTGTTAGCCGATGCCGTCATCAGCGACCGTGCCGCCGATGCCACCAGCCTCACGCGATTGGATGCCAAACAAGCCACTTTGCTGCCCACTATGGGTGGCGGGGTGGAAACGTTGATCAAGACCTTGCCTGGCGTGGTGTCTAACAATGAGTTAAGTTCGCAGTATAGGGTGCGTGGCGGCAATTTCGACGAGAATCTGATTTATGTGAACGGCATCGAGATCTACCGTCCTTTCCTTGTCGGGTCGGGACAGCAAGAAGGCTTGAGTTTCGTCAACTCGCAGTTGGTCAACAACATCCAATTTTCAGCGGGCGGTTTCGCGGCTGAGTATGGCGACAAGATGTCGTCGGTGCTCGACGTGAGCTACAAAACCCCACGTGAGGTGGCCGGTTCGTTGACTTTGAGCCTCTTGGGAGCGGAAGCCCACGTGGAAGGCTGCACCAAGAATGAGAAATTCAGCTATTTGGTCGGAGCACGTTACAAAAACACAGCTTTGGTGCTTGGCATGATGGACACCAAAGGCGACTATCGCCCCAATTTCACCGATGTGCAGGCCCTGTTTGATTATAAATTCAACGAGAAATGGGATTTGTCGTTATTGGGTTATTATTCCAAGAACCGCTACATGCTGATTCCGGAAAATGCCAAAATCAATGCGGGCAACATCGATTTCCCGTTTCAGGTCAATGTTTATTTCGACGGCCAGGAAATTGACGACTACACCACCGGACTTGGTGCCTTGACGTTGACCTACAAGCCCAACAACGACTTGAGCCTGAAATGGATAGCTTCGGCTTATTCGACATACGAGACTGAGACTTACGACGTGGTGGAGCAGTATTTCTTCGGCATACGCAACACCGCGATTGGCTCTGAGAATATGGGTGAGGTGATCGACAACCACGAAGTGGGCACCCTTACCAGACACGCCCGCAATGCCTTTTATGCACAGGTCTACAACCTCGACCACAAAGGAATGTACGCTTTCGACAACTGTTTGGTGAAGTGGGGCCTCCGTTTCCAGCATCAGGAAATCGACGACAAGGTTGACGAGTGGCAGATGATGGATTCGGCGGGTTTTTCGTTGCCTTATCCTTACATTGTGCCTGGCGTGATGCCCGACATTCTGCCTGATATTTCGATGGATTTTGCCCATCGTGCGGCCAATACGCTTTCCGTCAACAACGTGGATGGCTTCGTGCAAAACTCATGGACCATTCCTTATCGCGACAAGGGTGAGTTTGTCCTCACAGGCGGCCTGCGGGCCAATTTCTGGGGCTATAACAAAAAAGAGTACATCAGTCCGAGGGTTGGCATCGCCTATAAGCCTCTCGACAACAAACGCGAATTGGTCTATCGTCTTTCGGGTGGTGTGTACAACCAGACACCGTTTTACCGCGAAATCCGAAATCGCGACGGCAGTCTTTATAAAGACGCCCAAGCCCAACAATCGTATCAGATTGTGGCAGGCAATGACTTCAAGTTTCGCGCGTGGGGACGGCCTTTCATCCTGACCACTGAGGCTTATTTCAAATATTTCACCCATGTGGTGCCCTACGACATTGACAATGTGCGCATCCGCTACTATGCCGACCAATCGGCGCGGGCGTATGCCACTGGCCTCGACTTGAAGGTTAATGGCGAGTTTGTCAAGGGCATCGACAGCTGGGCCAGCCTTTCCATTATGGACACCCGCGAGGACATTCGTGGTGACTATAGCCTGCTTGATGCCAATGGCAACATTTTGCCGTTTTATCATCACAACGATGTTGACGTGGTCGACACCTTAGCGCTCGGTTGGCATAGCCGCCCGTCGAACCAGCTGCTCAATTTCTCGCTGTTTTTCCAAGATTACATCCCCATCGCCCCGACTTGGCGTGTCAATATGACCTTGACGTTTGGGACGCGATTGCCCTATAACGACAACAACTCCGACTTCTATTCGCCGACGGGTCGCTATCCAGCCTATCGCCGTGTTGACGTTGGTTTCAGCAAGCAACTCATCAGCGAGGCTTCCAGCTTCAGCCGAGGCAATCCGCTGAGGTATGTGAAGAACATGTTTGTCAGTATGGATGTCTTCAACTTGTTCAACATTCCCAATGTTATTTCTTTCAATTGGGTGAAATACATTGACAACCGTTACTACGGCGCCCCGAATTACCTGACGCCAAGATACGTCAATGTGAAGTTGGTGATGGAGTTTTGATTCTATTACACACAGAAACCGCAGAATCTTGAGAATAATGTCCCATGGTTCTGCGGATTCTGCGTGAGAAAATATAATCAATACATTGCCGTCATCTTAATCCATTCCCGCCCTTGGGCGCAAATCTCCTCGACTTCCGATACGGTCTTTGGAATCGGTCTGCCAAGAATACGGTTGCCGTCGGCGGTGATGAGCAGGTCGTCTTCGATGCGGATGCCGCCAAAGTCCTTGTAGGTCTCCAACTTGTCGTAGTTGATGAAGTCCTTCATCTTGCCTTCAGCCTTCCACATATCGATAAGGGTCGGGATGAAGTAGATTCCCGGCTCGTCGGTGACCACAAAGCCTGGTTTCAAGGTCTTGCCGCAGCGCAATCCGCTGAAGCCTAATTTTTTGGAACGTGGCGTGATGTCGTCGTAGCCAACGTAAGTCTCTCCGAGGCCTTCCATGTCGTGTACGTCCATGCCGAGCATATGGCCGAGTCCGTGAGGCATGAAGAGCCAGTGTGCGCCGTTCATCAAGGCTTCTTCGGTGTCGCCTTTCATCAGGCCGACGCCTTTCAAGCCTTCAATCAAAGTGCGGCAGGCGAGGGTGTGCATCACCATGTATGGTATGTAGGGGCGAGTTTGTTCGGCCACGGCTTGGTTGGCAGCAAGCACGATTTCATAGATTTCGCGCTGGCGCGTATTGAACTTGCCACCCACGGGTGTGGTGCGGGTGAAGTCGGAGGCGTAGTAGTTCTCAGTTTCGGCACCAGCATCGCAAACCATCATGCGGCCTTCTTTCAGCACATTGTGGTGGCCGTGGTTGTGCAAGGTTTGGCCATCGACACTCAAAATGACGGGGAACGACACAGGGCCGCCGCCCGACAGCGAGAGGCCTTCCACCACGCCGGCAATCTCTTGTTCGACCATGCCGGGCTTGCACATCTTCATGGCGGTGGTGTGCATGTAGTAGGCGGTGTTGGCAGCGCGTTCCATTTCCGCGATTTCGAGTTCGCTCTTCACCTCGCGCATGGCGATGACGGCCTTGATGAGTTCGAGGCTGACATATTCCTGCACCTTATTAATTTGGCACCCAAGCCACTCGGAGCATTGAATCTTCGTATCAGCGCGATAAGTGGGCAGGATGTAGATCTGGCGGCCTTTGGCGATGGCTTGTTGGATGTATTCGCCAAACTTGTTGAAGTCGCGGCAGTCGGTGATGCCGATGCAATCGCCTTGTTCCTTCAGTGAGGGCAGCGGACCGCACCAAATCACGTCGTCGATGGTCACGTCCACGCCGAAGAGGATTTCCTCGTCCGTCTCAAAGTCGATGACACCGACCAAATCGGGGTGGTTGAGGCCGAAATAATAGGAGAAATTGCTGTCCTGACGGTAGATATAGGTGTTGTCAGGGTAGTTGAAGGGTGCTTCGTTGTTGGCAGGGAAGAAGGCGATGCCCTTCTGAATCATCTTTTTCAATGTGGCGCGACGGCCACTGTAAACGTCTTTTGTGAACATAGTGCAATAAATTTGGATGGGACAAAAATACAAAAAAAAGCCATATACAAAAAAGACCCTCAAGTTTCCTTGAGAGCCTTTTTATCTAACTGATTTGCAGTATATTAATACTCGTCCTCATGGAAGATGAAAATGCTACTTGGTTATCAATATTATAGGCTCCGCCATGTTCAAGATTACGACAGCTTATTTTTTCATCAAATCTCATACAATTTCATCATTTGTGCAATTAGTTAACCTGGGTAAGGCTCAATGAATAACTTACCCAATAAGTTGCCGCAAAGGTACAACTAATTCCGGTTGAACCACCGAAAAAATACACATTATTATAATATACCTCACCACGGCATTTCTTCTCCTGCCAGATAAGGTTTCAGGAAATCGTCAATCTCGTTACTCGCCTCCTTCCAGGAATACGAAGAATCACAGGATAATGAATTGGTGTACTTATCCCCTTTGCTGGTGTCTTCTGTCACCAAAGCCATTATCTTCTCCACAAGTTCAAGCTCACTGACAGTCAAATCAAGCTTAAAACCCCATTGGGACTCTTTGTCTTTCGTCAGCTGCATATTGTACTGCTTCATTTCGCACAGTGTTATTTTCTGTATTTATTCAAAAGATTATATGAGGTTTTTTCAAGAAACAATAAAGGTTTTCTTTTTCAAAATATTCATAACAAATTTATATTCAATTATTTACAAAATATTCATAATTCATCTGTCTACTTTTATAATCTTTGTATCTTTGACCGTTTAAATACGTAAAACATGACCACAGATACCAAGACACAAACAACGGATTCTATACAATCTCAGACAGAAGATTACACATACACCATCCTGGAATTGAAAAATGACGATAACTTTGAAACCAGGTTTTTTGATGCAAAATTCCGGAAAGCCATGAGCTCTGCCAACGTGAGTTTTGAAAACGATAGGGTTCCTAAGAGGATGACAGAAATAGTGCAGATTGCCAACGGCAAATACAAGAGAACCCGCACAATCAACATCAACTTGACCAAAAGAAACGGGGACAACAAGTTCTTATGGTACATCATCGCTTTTGTGAAAGGGAAAGTATCAGCCTCATACAAAAGAAATCCTTTCAGCTTCAACACCCAATCAAAAGAAGCCCGACAAAGGGTTCTTGACACCTTATTAAAGATTACCACCTCTTGGGATCCTTCAATGCCCAAAGCTTCACAAAGGATGTTCTGATTCGAGTAAGGCCAATATTTCATCGCAACATATTTAGCCTGTATCGCGTTTCCACGCTTAAACAGGTTGTATGCCGACTATTATATAAAGGTGTCCCAGGATTGGCTTTTGGCATCCCATTTCTTGAATGTCGTATTCTGTATGGGTATGCCATGTTGGCTTATGCTTCACGGCGTTGAATAGGTAACAACGCTGGTAAAAGTCCGTTGTTTTTACCTTTTTGAATGTTCAAGCAACCTTCGGTAAAATAAAACCGCTACTTTTGCGGCAGGAAGGCAGTGCCGATTTTTTGCTTCAAATGAACACTTTTTTCTTGCAATAAGGGAATTTGCTTATATTTGCAGTCAGAAAATAATCGGTAGCGATACCGTCTGCCTGGCGTTAGAATCTCGCAAATCAAACGGAACAAGGCGGATAAGTACGTTGCGTGCCCTTAAAGCACGCACTGCTTTCCTTATCTTGTTTCGGGCATGCGAGAGCCTTAACGCCAGATAGGATTGGGGTGCGGGCTTTTTTATTGTCTTCTCCCCAAAACCGCCACCGAAAACAGCGGTAGCCGAAAAGCTGGAAGAGAGTAGGCAATAACAAGAAGTTGCGCCCGATGACGAAATTAGGGCATGTACTGATGAGGTATAATTATGTTTGTACTAAGTGCGGCTCGTTGGTTCAAAGTGATACTCAACCAAATAGCGGTAGTTGCCCCAATAGAAGCGCAGGACACTTTTGGGAAAACTTAGGCGAGGTTGGCAATATCCGCTGGCAATGTAGTCATTGTGGGCTGACTGTTTATAGCAAAAACCAGCCAAATGCTTTGATTTGTAAAGAAACTGGTAGATACCATGATTGGAGGAGGTAATTATGTCAGAATTAAAAACAGGAACAACAGTTCGCCTTACCAATGGCAGAACTTGTAAGGTCAAGAAGGAACTTGGCCGTGGTGGACAAGGTATTGTCTATGCTGTTGATTACGGAGGAAAAGACCATGCTTTGAAATGGTACACGGCTCCAGGAATCATCAATTCAAAAGCCTTCTACAAGAACCTTAATAACAATGTAAATGCTGGAACTCCTGCTCCTAATTTCATTTGGCCGATAGCTGTTGCAGAATCACAGTCAGGTAGCTATGGCTATGTTATGGCCATACGTCCCAAAGGCTATGAGGAGATGGGGCAGTTTATCCTCAACCATGTTCAGTTTGATAATGTTCATGCCCAGTTGAATGCTTGCCTTCAGGTTAGCACGGCTTTTCAGAAGTTGCATATTCGTGGATTGAGCTATCAAGACATGAACGATGGCAATTTTTTCATCAATCCTAAGACAGGCGATGTGCTGATTTGCGACAATGACAATGTGGCTCCTGACGGTGTCAGTATTTCTGGAATTGGTGGCAAGGCCGGTTATATGGCACCTGAAATAGTGGAAGGTAAAACAATGCCAAACAAATACACAGATTACTTCTCGCTTGCCGTTTGTCTTTTCATCCTTATCTACATGAATCGACCGTTTGAAGGCCAATGGTATCTGAGTTGTCCTTGTGACAATAATCCAGAGATGGCCAGAAAGCTTAATGGTTTCTCGTCCGTTTTTATCATGGATCCTACTGATGCCAAAAACCGTCCTGTTAGAGGCGTTCATAATAATGTAATTAAAAGGTGGGGTATTTATCCAGCCTTGCTTGCCAATGCTTTTTGCAAGACTTTCAGCAAAGAAGCCATCAACAATCCTACCCAAAGGCTAATGGATAAACAATGGCACAACATTCTTCTCCAAATTAGATCCATGTATGTGAAATGCCCGAATTGTGGGAAAGAGACCTTCTTGGATGCACAACAAATGAACAAACCATGTATATGGTGTCAAAAGCCAGCACCAGCTTTCAATGTATTGAAAGTTGGTCGGTTTAGTATTCCTTTGGTGGCAAGTCAAACCATTTTTGATTGTCAAGTAACCGGTCAAAACGATTATGACCTCAAAGCAGGTGAAGTGATAGCCAAGAATGGACAATTAGGCATTATGAACACATCTGCATATCCTTGGACGGTAACCCTGCCCGATAACAGCTCAAAGGTAGTCAACAACGGGAGTGGCATGCCTGTTCGTGCTGGCTTAAAGATTAAGTTTGGAAACCAAGGCGATTCGGGAGAGATTATCTAATTTATAAATCAGTCTAAATCAATAATATAATAACAATTAAACTTCAAGAATATGGCAAACGATCCTTTTGCAGTTGAGGCGATTACACGCAGGGTAATGCCTCTGATTTTCATGGTTGACACCTCTGGAAGTATGGGCGGTGCAAAAATCGCAGCTCTTAACACCGCTGTTCGTGAATCTTTGAACGAAGTCGGTGAAATCTCAAAAAACAACAGTGACGCACAAATCAAAGTGGGAGCACTTGAATTTTCAAGTGACGCACAGTGGATGTATCCTCAATTGGAGGATTCAGAATCGTTCAAATGGCAAGACCTTCAAGCTGGTGGTCTGACGTCATTTGGAGCGGCTATCAATGAGTTGAATAACAAGTTGTCACAATCGCATGGCTTTATGTCAGAACCTTCTGGAATGCGAGCCCCAGCAATTATTTTGCTATCGGATGGTGAACCTACAGATGAGTACAAACATGCACTTGAAAAAATCAAAGGTAATAATTGGTTTAAGATTGCCGTCAAAGTTGCCATTGCCATTGGTGATGATGCCAATAAAGATATTTTGGCGGAGTTTACTGGCAACATAGAAGCGGTTATTACAGTACATAATATTGACCAATTGAAGAAGATTATCCGTGTGGTCAGTGTTACGTCTTCTATGGTGACTTCTCGATCTACACCGGTTGGAGGTTCTACAAGCAATGGAACCACACCAGTTGTGGCTGATCCTCAGACACAAGCCATTGATGGCATTCAGGGTACTATCGATTCAAACCCAACCCTTACTGGTGTTGACCAAGGTCCATCAACAACCAATGCAGGTACTGACGATTGGAGTGGATGGTAATCAACAATAAAGGTGCATGTTCTGGGGTTTCAGACATGCACCTTGTTTTATTGGTCTAAATATGGTTAATAAAGAAGCTATAGTATTTGCCATCAGCAAAGTTGGGGCAAGCCATCTTCCCAAAGGTGTGCCTTGTCAGGATTATTCGCTTATGGTGAATGATGAAGACATTCAAATGATTGTTGTTTGTGATGGGCACGGAAGCAAGACCTATGTCCGCAGTGATGTCGGTTCTCGTTTGGCGGCTGAAATCACAAAAGAGAACTTGATAGAATTTGTGAACAATACACCGCCTGTATTGTTTAAAAACAGAAAAGGGGCTGTTACCTCGCGTCCTGAGTGGGATGATCCAATGTGGGGATCTGCTCCAGAAAAGCCTATTGAGGAGATGACAGAAGAAGAATACATGAACTACGAACAGAACCAAGCGTTTTTTTATCAAGTGAAAGACATTCGGGATATAGATTCTGTTTTTAAGTTTTTGTTTGAAGAGATTAACGCCAAGTGGGTTGAAGCCATAAGAAAAGACAGCGAAGACCGTCCATTTACAGACGAGGAAAAAGAAGCACTTGGTAATCACAGGCTTGAAAAGGCATACGGCAGCACTTTGATGGCATTTGTCAAGACACCTTATTATTGGTTTGCTTTTCATATCGGAGATGGCAGGCTTATTACCGTTGACAGGCATTTGGACATGGTTCAACCTGTTCCTTGGGACTGCAACTGCTTTCAAAACTATACAACCTCTTTGTGCAACACAAATCCGGTTCGTTTGTTCCGTTATGCTTTTGACGGAACAGGCTGTTTCCCAGCTGCGATCTTTTGCTGTAGCGATGGTATTGAAGATTCTTATGGTGATTATGAATTAAATCCCCAAAGTCTTCATGGTTTTTACCAAGGCTTGCTTGACCAATTCGTGAAAGTCGGCGAAGAAACCACGTTGAAAAAATTAGAAAACTTTCTTCCTGTGTTAAGTGAAAAAGGAAGCAGAGATGATATGAGTTTGGCGGGTATTATCAATCTTGACGCATTGCAAGATGGCTTGGAGGAACAAGAGATAAGGGATGAAATTAATAAAGTCGAGTCGCAACTGCGTGATTTACAGAGGCAAGAAAATGAAATAAAGGCTCGTATCGACGAGGCATACACAAAAGAAAAAGCACTTTGGAAATCGAAAAGCAATAATCAATAACACACAATTTAAACATGGATTTTGTAGCTTGCATCAAACAGATAGTCAAGGAGTATGGCACGGGAAGATTGGCCCAACGTTCTTTCATTGGACTTCTTGAAGACTATCAAGCGTTTGAAGATGTAGCACCATCTTACAAACTAATATTGAAGCATTGGTCTGAGAACGGCAAGCTGGCAAAGATTTCCAGGATGTCGTCCTCAGATAGTCAATGGAAAATTGATGTGTCAAACATTATTCATCAGACTGAATCAGAAGGGTTTCAAAAAGAGGTGACATCGGATTTGCTGCACCAGTTGTTGTTGGGTATTGGAATTGTTGGTTCTTCGTTTGACTGGAATGGGGAGTTTATTCATCAGCAAAAACCATTGAAAAAAACTATTTCAAATGATGAGGTGAGCAAAAGTAAAATGAATCCTATGACTCAGCCAGAGAACAAGAAAGGCGGTTTTTTCAGCCGACTATTTGGAAGTAAAAACAACAATGCCTCCCAAAGTGCTGATGAGTGTTATCAAAATGCAATCAATGCAAAAAACAATGGTAACAACAATGATTATATAGAGTGGTTAAAGAAAGCAGCGCGAAAAGGTTCATTGGATGCATATCTGGCTCTTGGCCAATACTATTATCGTAATTCCCCAGCACAAGATTACAATGAGGCGATAAAGTGGTTTATAAAAGGAGCAATAAAGGGCAATTCATCTTGTTTGGTAAACCTTGGTTTCATGTATGCTTACGGGCATGGGGTCGTTAAGGATTATAACAAAGCCATAAGTTACTTTGAAAAGCCAGCGAAAAACGGAAATCAACGAGCTCAATATGGCATGGGATATTGTAACTATTATCTTATGGTTCAATTCTTGAACAAATATCAGCAACAGATAACAAATGGTTCTTTGCAATGTTATAAAGAAGCAAAACGCTGGTTGACTTATGTCGCAGAAAAAGGAGATGCTGATGCCCAATACTACTTGGGTGTTGTTTATAATTACACTGAGTTCTCTTCCGAAAGCAACCATGCACTTAAGAAGAAATCCTACGAATGGCTTGACAAAGCACGCAAACAAGGGCACAAGGCCGCAAATGATTATATAAATCGCTTTGGCGGATATTATTGGAGGGGCTATTAAGTAGATTTTAGAAGAATTAATAAACAGTAGAACGCAATACCTATTATTTATTATTAAATGAACTTAATAACTTGCATAAAACTGATTGTAAAAGAGCGCGGCGTTGAAGAAATTGCCAAGTCAACGTTTTTAGGGCTATTGTGCGACTACGGAGCGTTTGAGGAAGAAAGCAATGAGGCGGCAATCAAGCACATATTAAAGCTTTGGCTCGGGAACGGCAAAATGGAAAAGATTTCCAGAATGTCGTCCTCCGATAGTCTATGGAAAATTGATGTGTCTGACATCATCCATCAAACCGAAGTAGAAGGCTTTAAAAAAGAAGTGGTTTCGGATTTGCTGCACAAATTGTTGTTGGGTATAGGAATTGTCGATTATGCATTTGATTGGGAAAAGGAGTTTTTACCCAATGGAAAAACAAAAAAAGAACATACTGCAAACAACTTAAGAATAGCAATGCCTCAAGATAAAGTTGGTGTTGCTCAAAGCATTATTGATTATTGGAATAAAAATGGCATCCTATCAAGAATTCTCAACATTTCCGCTTCTGAGCAATGGAAAACAGAGGTGTTGGGTATTCTCCAGCAAACAGAATCCAAAGGATATGATAGATCTGTCGCTTTAGAAATGATTCGTCAGATAATAGTAGGGGAAGGTGTTGTCAATTCAACATTTGATTGGGAAAAGGAGTTTGTTGTTAGTGTTCCAGAATCAACAAAACAGCAAACGACTCGGGAACAACATAAACCGGAAGTAGAATCGTATATTAAAGAAGCCCCTCAAAAACAAAAAAAAGACAATGAATGGGCAAAAATTCAACGCCAACAACAAAGAGAGAAAAGAAAAGTAGAAAGAACAAAAGTCAGACAAAAGCGAAAAGCGGAAAAAGCCGTATTGAACTCGGCCATACAAAATGTGAGATCGAGGTATTCTTTGTCGTCGGATGAGGAAGAAGCCTTTCAAAAATATGAAATAAAAAGAAAGTTGTGGGCAAAGGTTTTTTGGGGTATAACGATAGCAATGGCAACTTTACTTGTCATCTGGGTAATTGTTTACTGCTATTGCCGAATTACTGGTTCGGGTAATGAGACATTATGGGGAACACTATCAATGATAAGTTTGGGAAGCGGCGTGTTGTCTTCAATTATGGGTGCTTTAGCTACTGCACAATTTGATGAAGATTATACTTTGGGGCATACTTTTATGGGCATTGCTGGTACAATGGCTGTTGTGCTTATCGTGTCTTTAGTGGTAATGTTTGTTGGTTGGATATTAGGTTCAGGGCACAAACCAGAATGGAACATTTTGGCCTTGGTGAGTTTATGTATGGGAATCGTCTCATTCGTTCTTGGGGCTGTATTTGGAGGTTTTGAATGAATATGTTCAGTAAAAAAGAAATAATAGCATTTTTCGCGGCACTTGCTTTTAATGTGTTCTTAATCATTGCCTTTAATGATAGGGATTGTACCTATTTTATGCTGTTGGTCATTGCGCTTTGGTGCTTGGCATATTTGGTGCTGTATTTGGTAAGAAAGAACATTACCCAAAAATGTAAGCATTGTGGCGCAAAGGGAAGCATGCGATATTTGGGAAAGAAACCTGTCGGCGAAAAGGATATTCGGAAGTTGAAAGAAACAGATTCAACGGGACGAAGGGTGCCGCCCTATTATGTCTATGGGAAGGCGATTTCCTACAAAGAAGCGCGTCGTTGCACAAAATGCGGGTATACCGAATATAGAAGTTCGGTTGAAGAAAAATGGGATGATGAAAACATAAGACCATGAAAGCAATCCAATTCATACTATTAGTGCTGAATACCATACTGCTGGTTATTTTGGATTTGGTGCTGTGGAACACATCATGGATGTTTGGCCTGGGCGGTGTTATAGGAATTGTGGGGTTCTTTATCGGATATGCCATAAGTGTTGACATGAGCATTGCACCCCGCGATTTTTGGAGATTCCCCAAGTACGAGATATTCAAGAAGAAAATTGTTTACGGTAATTCCATAGCCGTAGCCACTTGTTTCATCGCTACAGCTATCATCTATGCGATTTGGTATGTACTTTCAGGGCGGGTGTGAAATGTTTGTTGCAGCAATGTGCTTTTTTATTATTTTTGCGCTAATAATATCATCAAAGCACAATGACCGAATCGAAGAAAAAGAAAACCAGCGAAACACTTCGCTTAGCAGAAGAGGGCGATCCAAGAGCGCAAGTGAAATTGGGTATGTGGTATGAAAATACCGACCCATACGAAGCTTCCAAATGGTATAAAGCTGCAGCAGAGCAAGGCTTTGCCCAAGCACAATACTTGCTCGGACTCTACTATTATGAGAATGACTATGGCGTGGATAAAAGCATGAGGGAAGCCGGAAAATGGTTTAGAAAAGCGGCAGAGCAAGGACATTCACAAGCACAATTCTGGCTGGGTGAATGGTACATGTGCGGATACCCACCCGTCAAGAAGAACGAGAAACTGGCCGTAAGATGGTACATGAAAGCGGCAAAACAACATGATGAAGAGGCAGCATATAGTTTGTCCTTTTACTATGGTGATTCGGAAAACTCAGATTATGACCCAAAGAAATCATTTTATTGGTTGAAACTTGCCGCCCAATATGGACAAGCCGAAGCTCAGAAATCGCTTGCCATGAGTTACCTTTATGGAGAGAATGTCGAAAAGAGTATGACCAAAGCTGTAGAATGGTTTAAAAAAGCTGCATTACAAAACGATGAAGAAGCTCAATATCAACTTGGTTACTATTACTATTTCGGTGATGGCGTGAAGCAAGATTATTCAAAAGCCGTTGAGTGGTTTATCAAGGCTGCCGAAAATGAGAATGTGGAGGCATGTCAGTTTCTTGGTCATTGTTACTACAAAGGTCTTGGCGTTAGAAAGAATCATCGTAAGGCCTTGGAATGGTTTGTGAAAGCGCATAACTTACCCAAGCAAGAGTATCATCATATTGGAGTATTATATGAGAACGAGGATGAAAAAGTGTCTTTGGATGATCTCAAGGAAAAGGCCAAACAGGGTGATAGTGGGGCGCAATGTATCATCGGATTGAGATATTATGCCAACCAAAACATGGACGAAGCTTATAAATGGTTGTGTTTGTCGGCAGAGCAAAACTTCATGTCAGCCCAACAATACCTCGGCTATTGCTATTATGCAGGACTTGGTGTCAATAAAGATGAAAGCGAGGCCACAAAGTGGTTTGACAAGGCCACAATTCAATTGCTGGAGTTGGAATAAATTGTTCAGGTAACATCAATCTCAAAATTAAAAAGCCAATGAAACCCAACCATCAATCAGAGCTTGACGCCTTCACGGATTTCTGCCTAGAGCATTGGAACGACCCTTACAATAGTCTCGAAAGCAATCCCGAGTTGATGGCCAAACTGGAAGATGGGGTACAAAACCTTTTGTTGCCCGCCTGCGAGGAAGGCGATGAAAACGCCATGTTTTGGATGGCGGAGTGCTATGATGCCGGTTGGGGCATAGAGCCTGACGGACAGAAGGCGTTTACATTGCGGCGCAAACTGGCGGAGATGGGCCATGTTGACCAGCAAATCAATATGGGAAACTATTATCGAGAAGGTGAAATCGTTAAACGGAACCCCAGGGCGGCATTCTGTTGGTATATGAGAGCGGCCAAGCAAGGTGATTGGTATGGCCAGCTTTTGGTCGCGGATTGCTATTTTAAGGGTAATGGGGTCAAACAAGACTATAAGGAAGCCGTCAAATGGTACGAATTGGCTGCGGTGCATCCTGACAAAAAGGTCTGGAATTGGAACCATCCTGCATCGCAACTTGCCCAATGCTACAAAGAAGGCCTTGGGGTGAAGAAAGACTTGAAGAAAGCCGCTGAATGGTTCGACAAGGCGGGTAACCATAAATACGCGAAGCTCATCAAGACATACGGCGACGATGCCGACAAGAACGATTCTGACTGTCCGTTTTGAACAAAAGCGACAGCGAAAGCTTGCGCATCAACAAAAACTTCCGTCGGAACTTATAATTTACACATCTACAGATAATTAACACAACTTTTTTCTTCCCAAATTCGTGGTTTTTACGTATATTTGTGTTGTAAAAGTAACGCGTAAAAAATGGGAAGAACAAAAGCAGCGATTCCGCACGGTAGTTTCTGGTTGCGTCCATCGACTAACCAGAAAGGTGAAACACCCGTATATGTCAGGTATTTTGTCCAGGGAAGGTACATCAAGAAGAGCACCAACATTTTCATCAACCCTGACGATTGGGACGACAAGAAGCAGGTCGTCAAGAGCAAGAACAGACAGGCGGCCACCTTGAACGGCAAGTTGAATGCCTTCAAGCAGAAGATTGACGAGCAACTGCTTGGCTATCAAGGCGACATCACATACAATGTGGTTGACATGATCCTGAGCGGATGCAGCGACCCGAACGACAAGTCAAAAGGCATTACCTTCAAGGAATATGCGGACAAGTTGAACGACCTTATGTATTCCCGCAACGCCTACGGCTATTCGGTGTACTACAACAACGCCTGCAACTTGAACCAGTTCGACAGGTTCCTGGCAACCGAATTGGGAATTCCATCCTTGAAACTGAAGGAGATAAACATGGACTTGATCAACAAGTTCGTAGACTACAAGAGGAACCGCAAGGGCAACAAGAGCATTGAGGGTATCAACCATTGCCTTACCCCAATCATCAGGACGGTAAAGTACGCGAGGGACAACGGACTGATTGACGGCATGACCGCCAACCCCATCATCAACGACGGATACCTGAGCGTCAAGGACAGGTCGTACAATCCCGCTGTGGCCGACGACAAGAAAGTCCACTATCTGACTCAGGAGCAACTGCAGAAATTTAGGGAGTACAAGCCTAAGTCCAATTCGAAGGAGCGCACACTGGAAATCATGGACATCTTCATGTTCTCGTACTACGCCTGCGGATTGAGAATATCCGACTTGGTCACATTGGAATGGTCGAACATTGACTTCAAGAACAGGAAGATAGATAAGGTGCAGGTCAAGACCAAGATGAAGGGCAAGGTCCCGCCCACACTTCCACAACCGGCAATAGACATCCTGGAGAAATGGAAGACAAAAGGCCGAAACAAAAGATTCGTGTTCGACCTTCTGCCTGAGGACTGGGTTTTCGGTGACGATATGGAGTCTGGCCGGAAGTTGAAGATGAGGATCAACAGCATAGACAACACTTTCAACACCTCGCTTGGGGACATCGGAAAGAAACTCGGCTTTAAGTTCCCTTTGACTATTCACGTGGCACGTCACACATTCTGCGTCACAGCTTTGAACCATGGGGTAAGTCTGCACGTGGTCAGCCAGTTGATGGGGCATGCCTGCATTCAGTCGACAGAGAAGACCTACGCGGAGTTCCTTGACGAGACTGTGGCAAAAGAGATGGACAAGCTGGAAAGTTGTTTTTGAGTCACAGGTATGCGTATGCCTCGTTGTGGTTCTTGTCCATGAATTCCCTGATGTCGTCAGGGGAATAGAAATAGGTTGATCCGACCTGGGTATAGCCCAGCAGCCCCAAGTTCCTCCACTTCTTCAACGTTGCGGACGTCACATCCAACATCTCCATCATCTCCTTGTTGGTATAGAGCGGCTTTCTCTGCAACCGCAACTGGTTCTTGAGTTCCTTGATTTCTTGGGTAAGTTCATTGAGGGTTTCGACAGCTTCTTCATTGGTCACCATAATTAGGGGTGGTTATTTTTAATACACTGAGACTCTGTAAATTATATCCCAATTTCTACTATTCGGCTGACGAAAACAGATCGGATTGGTGTCGAAACAGAGCATCATTTAAACCCCCGCCCCCCCTGGCACCCCCTGTCTATCACTGTATCCATGCCAACGTTTAAACTGTATCCGGACGAAATGTTCCGATGGAGCCTTAAACGACTGTATATCAATTGGTTTTAAAAGAAACAATGGACGGACGGTTGCTTGAATCACAAGCAACGATGAAGGTGGTTCGGAAAAAACGGAGCCTTTTCTGTGCTTTTTGACTGATTTTCAGTTGCTTTTTCGGGTTTTCAATCAGTTTTTCCGCACGATACGGCGTCCGTCATGGCATCGGGTTTCAAGCGTGAAACCGTTTTCTTTTCATATCCGCAAGGAAAAATAATTACAAAATTCATGTTTTGTTTTCCTGCTTTGCCAGCATAAACCTCAGGGGGATAACATACTCACGGTTGCATTTGTCGCAGCACCGACCGTGGAACAGGTAGGGGCTGGGGTTGTTGCCATAGCCTTCCTTTACCTTTCTGCAGATGCAGCACTTGAATTTGGGTTTGTAGTTCGGTTGTACGTCCATAATATGTAAAGTTATAAGTTGAATTCCTTTTTTACCCGCTGTACTGTGCTGATTCCTTTTCCTGTCAGCTTGGATGTGATTCTTACCGAATAGCCCTTGCGCAGGTAGTTGATGATGTCCCTGTATTCCTCCTGTTTCCTCTCACGGCTTTTGTGGTAGCCTTCCTTGCGACCCAGCTTACCGCCGTTCTCAACATACCTTTTTCTTCCTGTGGCCAGCCTGTATGCAATGCTGCTCCTTTCGAGTTCGGCGCAGGTGCCAAGCACACTGATGAAGATGTTAAGGAAGGGGTTCTTGGTTCCGTCAGGCTGGAAGATGTTCAGGTTCTCTTTCTGGAAGTAGATGTTGATGTTGTTGTCCTTGCAGAACTTCACGTTGGCCAGCACCTCGTCGACGTTCCTTCCCAATCGGTCAAGGGCGTTAATCAATAAGGTATGGATATGATGTGACTTGCAATACTCCAGGCACTCGCACAACGTGGGGCGTTCCTCGTTCTTTTTGGCCCCGGAGATGTGCTCGCTGAAAACCTTCTCTACAACGAGCTTATTCCTGTCGGCATAGTCCCTGAGTTCGGCGATCTGCCTGGCGGTGTTCTGCCTGTCTGACTCCGATGACACGCGGGCGAAGATGACCGCCGTGTTCGTATAAGTCTTTGATTGATTCGGCGACGTTTCTTTTTCTGTATTCATACTCATTGCAATATTATTTGAACACGCTTTCCTTTGAACGCAGTTTTTCGACTGTGTACCGCGAAGATAGCCGAAACCGGTTTCCGATCGGCGCGGTGCTGTGTTTTTAATTTTGCCGTCGGAACATTGGAAACAGGGCGTATGGAAGAAGTAAAAGGAAGTAAACGTAAAATGTTCCGACGGGAACGCTTTTTGCGTTTGCTTGGCAAAAAAGCCATTTTGCTAACAATCAGATCTTTTGACATCAGTGATTGTGGATCGAGAGATAAAAAGTCCCGATGAAACAATTTGATCCTGATCATGCGGGTCCAGGCCGTGATCACCCGAAACGGGTACAGTGCAACAGGTATACATTAAAGATAATGGAATACAAAAAGTGATACTTATGCAGTGTTGCCCCGTAAAGTCGTATAGCAACTTTACGGGACATACACGGCGGTTCTGGTATGCTATTCATGAGAAAAATAGATACCAATCTCTGGTGTTGCATCATTTGGCTCGTTAAGTCTAATCTCAACGATTTCCATGCCTGCTTTCAATGCTGCATCTGAGGCTTCCTCCATTATTATAGACATATCCTCAGCCGAACATGTATCACTGAAGAAATCTAAGACGAGATAAAAGAAGTACCATCTGGCTTGCGCAAGATTCCTAACTGTGCCAGTGAAAGTTTTCCCAAATTGGGTATAGTACAGTTCGACCTCTTCCCCTTTGGTCAACTTTGCCTCGAGTTCTGGGCTGACAGAGGCATCGTACATCACATTGCCATAATCAAGACTTGATCTAATGAGGTTTGGAACCCACCAAGGAACCTGTCTTTGATTTGAACTTGATTCGTAGTTTAAATCTTGAATCATAATCTAATAAATTTGGTTAATAATGAATTAATTTGCTATTGTTAACGTTAACAATGCAAAGATTGAACTTTTTCAATCTCCATAGGTCGCTGAGAACGAAATTTTTATTATATTGTTAATCAACTAATTACAAAAATTCATTGTTGATTTTGGGTAATGACCATCATTATTTTGATCATCACAGTTGTTTTATCGGTAAAAAATCATTGTGCATCAATTACCCAAAATCAAAGTTTGTAGTAGCCGGTAGACAGACTATTCTGATGGAGTGCCGAGAATCTGTTTCTGGGATGCCAAACGCAAGCCATGTCGCATCCGAAAATAATAAATAGCAAAAACCTATTGTTGAAATGAAAAAGCTGTACAAGGTGGCAAGAATAGCCAGTGAAAAGTTCAAGTGGATGGAGGGTTTGGAACTGAGGGAAGAATTGGCGGAAAGGATTGCGGAAAGATGCTGGATGAAGAAAGGAGGATACGTACTGAACAAGAATGTCCTGCTGGAGTTTCTGGATTCCGGAGTCAGAGGCAATGACAGGTTCGTGTTGCTCGCATTGTTGGTGGAGGTCATGAATGGACACTTGATAGTGGTTTTCATTTGATCCGGCAAAGCCCTTTTATGGGGCTTTGCCTTACAGCAGGCATTTGTGCAGATCTCAATGGGAATTTGTTATGGGTACTTCATTATTGTAGTCGCCACATTTAATATTTCTGTACTTTTGTGGTCGGAAGCAACAAAGGAAATTTTTTTCTAATGATTCGCTTCGCGAATCGGTCTGAGTTTTGCTTCGCAAAACTCAGACCAAAACGACTTATTATAAGTACAATGAAAGAATCAAATGTCTCAAATATAACAAAGCGTGTGGAATACTATTTGCCCTGCAAATCCCTATGGCTTTTGGATTTGAAAAAATACACTTGCCTGGAACTGCACAAGACATACGGCGAAATCTCCATCAAACAACCTCTCTTCAATTACCTTGCAAATTTAGACAACTACATATTCGCCAAATTTGTATCACTATTTATAATCTTTGCAGGTAGGGATGACATTGTTCATGATTTGAGCGAAACAGACATGGCGGAAATGATAGGTACGAGTAGGTCAACAATCCAAAAATATGTATCCAAGTGCAGTAATCTGGTTTTTAACGTGTTAGCATCCGACCACTATGCAACAGTGCAGAATCACATTGCGGGCAACGGCGACCACATAGCGTGTAATTCCTATCAACTGCTTGATGAGATATTCTCTGATTTCGCGGTCGCAAAATCAGAGAATAGAATTGGTGCATCCCAAAAATTCAAATTCAAATTCAAAAACCTAAAAATTGGTAACTATTTTCTAACAATATACAACAAAAAAACACTTGAAAATTTAAATAAAAAAATCAACACTTTTTCAACACAACCATTTATACTATCGATACCATCGATACCATCTATTACGCTTGAAAAAGTAGAACAAAATATTGATAACCAAGTAAATATACAAACAAATTTTAAACACTTTGACAATCCGATTTATAGTCCTGGTTTTGATGCTGACGGCACACCCTATCCAAGCAATTGGTATTGGTATGAAGGAGCCGTATTTATAAAAGGTAGGTGGTATGGTAAGATTCACAACTTGAAGAAAGAGGATAGGGAAAGTTATCTGCAACAGCTGGGCTTGACACATGAGTTGGATTTGCACAATGCCATGTTCTACTTTATGTTCGCTCTTCTTCCCGACACGATTTCCGAGACCGACAAAGCATTATATTTTGAACTGGTGAAATCGGGGTATTTATATGATGATGCTGTGGATATGTTCACAACTCATGCAGGAGGTCTGCTACAAGTTGATGTGTCACCTGAAAGGTCATACATTAAGAATCGTTTCCAGCAATATAGGAACTTGTTGGGGAAGAAAAAGAAAACGGTTAGTGACATTGACTATTACTTTGAGCAAAGATTCCCAACAGTAAGGGATTGGCTGTTGACTCAAAAGCAAATGCAGAATAATTTGGCATGGATTGAGACTGACTTCATGAGCCGTGTATGTGAGAAACTCTCCGACGGGAATATCAAGTTCGTTTGGCTGCATGACGCGGTGTACGTGTCGGAGGCAGACAGCGTTAAGGCGTTGGAGATTTGGGACTCGGTACGAGACGAATTTGAAACTGCTTTTACCAAGTGAATATTGGTGTCGGAAGTTGGGAAGCTTTTCATTGGGTGAAAAAAGAGCGCGGCACCAATATAGAAGGTGTCGCGCTCTACTAATCATGAACCCATTGCCATTAGATGCTGGGCCGACATCCTCAGAATAGAGGATTGGCGTAACTCCGACGAGTTGCCTTGACTTCAGTGGTCAGGTACTGGACAGGAATACGCGTTCCATCGTAGATCATCTTAACACTACGATGGTCATAGCATTCCATGACTTTAGCCCAGAAAGCTTCAAGGCGTGGATCCATTGTACTGGGACACATGAAGTTGAACTCATGTTCCTTCGAGTTTTGTTTTGTTGGGATCCAGTAGCAGGCAGAAGAGACGGATCCATCACTCTTCAAATAGGTGGTATAACCCCACTTGTGTAGGGTCGTCTTCATGACCGACTTGATGTATTGGCCCGATGGGGTGAAATAATGGATAATGCCGATAGGACGGTGATCCGTAAAATTGGTTATGCCCGTCCTTTTCTGTCGGACGGTAACCTTGTGAGAATTGAACTGAGCGGACTGCTCTGTTCCAACATTGTTTTGAGCCTGCACACTTTGTGCGGCTTCCATGGTCGTTACGACCTGCTGTGCGCCTTGCGCACTTTCAATTTGTTCTTGCATACAACAAGGAATTAAGATGTTTAATAATAATATTATATGTGTTATTAAATAACAACCTTTTTCATCAGGGGACACCTTCCCCTTTAAATTTCTCATTCCACCTATCAATACTTTCCCTACTCTCAAATTTTTAATATTCATATTTTTAATTTTAATCATCTTCAAAACTTTTTATTTTCATAAATATCTCCAAAGTATTTGTGTTTAGAAAATTCCTCGCATCATTTTTTTCTCCGCCCTTCGCATTTCAAGAAACAAGGCGTTAAAAGCCAATCCTGGGACACCTTATAAATAATAGTCGGCATACAACCTGTTTCAGCGTGGAAACACGACACGGGCAAAATACGGAGCTCGCGACAACGGCAAACAAAAAAAGCCGGCCCTTTTGAGGTCAGCTATCCCAAGCTCATTCGTTGCGGCCCACTCCAAGGTTCCCCGTCGGGGCAGTCGGCAGTGTTCAGTCAGTCCGTAAACTCGACATACCAGTCGAGGTCTTCACCTTTGTAATGGTCGAGGCAGTATGTGTCCGCCTCCCTCCAGCAGCGGTCGTAGGTCTCGGCCAGGTCGCTGTCGGTTTCGTAGTATCTCCAGATGTTATGGTTCAGCACCATGGCCATCTCGGCCATTATGTGGGAATGGTCTTTCCACTCGTTGAAGGCTCGCTTGAACGTGTCTTCCACCGCCTCTTTACCGAAGGAGTCGGCGATGGCGAAGTCCGCAGCGAATGTGGAGCACCTTTTATAATCGGGTTTCAATTCACCCAAAAGCGCCTCGAAATTCATCTCCGCCAAAGCCCCCGCGATTGCGGGGTTCATCTTCCTGTAGTCGTTAAATCCTGACATGGCATTTGTGTTACGGGTTCATACGGCGAAGATAGCAGAATCAGGGTTCCCGCTGCGGATTGGGGACAAAAAAATGGGGGTAAATGGTCATCCAAAAGCCCCACAAAATCCTACTACTGATAATCGTTTAAAAACTTACAAAACCATGTACAAAAATAGGATAACTTATGTTATCATTTAATATTATATAATTGGTTATTTGAACACAAAAAGAGGCTATCAGTTACCCTGATAACCTCTTTAATTTATTGTTAATCAGTTGTTTAACTGATTAATACTCATCCTCATTAAAAAAGAAATCGTCTTTCGATGGGTAATCGGGCCAAAGGTCTTCGATGCGCTCGTAAATTTCGCCCTCGTCTTCCATCTCTTGAAGGTTCTCTATGATTTCTTCTTGCGCTCCAGTGCGTAAGGCCCAATCCAAAAGTTCATCGCGGGTGGCGGGCCAAGGAGCGTCTTCCAATTTTGAAGCCAATTCTAGTGTCCAATACATGTCTTTTGTGCGTTAAATTTGAGGGCGCAAAAATACACTTTTTTTATATAATGCAAGTGTTTTTTTACAAAAATATAATAATTTTCTATTTCGTTGATTCCCAATTCGTTTCGTTGGTGTTGTCCAAAAAAACGAAGTATCTCGACAGCACAAAGAAGTAGTCGGACAGTCGATTGAGGTATTTCAAGTCGAGCAAATCGACGGAATGTTGCGCCGCCAACCGCCAGCCCTGACGCTCGGCACGTCGGCACACCGTGCGGCACACATGGGCATGGCTCGCCTTGAGGTTGCCGCCAGGAATGACAAACGATTTCAGCTCAGGAAGTTGTTCGTTCATCATGTCGATTTCGTGCTCCAAGAAGGCCACATCGTCAATGGTCAGCACGGGAATCATTTTTTTCACCTCTGAGTTCTCGTCCAAGGCGAAATGCGACTCAATGGTGAACAGCTTGTTCTGTACAGCGTCCAAAACAGCGCGCATCTCTGCCGTGACGCCCTCTTGGTCGTAGAGCACACCGATGAAAGCACTCAGCTCATCGACGGTGCCGTAGGCTTCCACGCGGTCGTCATATTTCGCGACACGCAAGCCGCCTATCAGTGAGGTCTTGCCTTCGTCGCCAGTTTTCGTATAAGTGATATTCTTCATTGTAATTTAATTTGTCACAAAACCGACAAAACTTTCAAAACCATTCGTTAGTTGTGGCGGCTATGCAACTGCATCGCCGCCAGAAAGCAGCCGGTTGGCAAGCTTTCCCCACTCCGACCGTAGTTTTGTAAGTTTTGCATGTTTTGTGATATTAATCTCTAATATTTTAATACAAAGTCTTGTTTCTCAATGCCTTCGCGGAAGAAAACCATGCCAATGCTGTAGAGGTCGAAAGTCACGGACACGTCTTCGTCGGCCTTGATTTCCTCCCAAGCGTCTTCTATGTCGCGGTTGTGGTGGATGCCCTCGAAGATGAAGACGGAATCGGCGGTCTTATAGTTCAGACAGTCAGCAAGATAGTCCCATGTGTCGTCCTCAAACGAGTCGCGTCCGAAGAAGACGAAACCCGTGTTGAGCCGACGGAAATGCTCAGAGTCGAACTCGGCGGGTTGGATGAGCCTGACGTTGATGACGCCCATCGCGTTAAGGGTCTCCAAGAAATCCTCCGACTGCTCCAAGTAGACCTTGGTTTGCAAGTTGCCCAAGGCCAAAGCGGTGGCATTCAATGCGGTAATGCTGCCAAACGACACCACCGAATCAGGCTCGTAATGTTGAATGACGCGGTAAAGCAGGCGGCTCCGTTTGCGTTTGGCAAAGCTGATGTGTTTCTTCTTGTCGAGCAGCCTCCCGATGCGCATAATGGTGTCGTAGTCGCGGTTGGAGCCGTGGTCGTTAAGCACCTTGGTCACAAAGTCGAAAACGAAAGGGGAGTGGATGTTGTATTTGCTCTTGCGCTGCAACAGGTATTTCAGCCAACTGCTAATCATAACTCATTCGTATTGAACTCTTTGCAAATAATACACCCAACGTCGTGGCTTGGGCTGGGCACTGTTTTGTATGACTTGCGATCCGTAAATCAGGAACCGGTTGTCGTACCATTTCGTGATTTGGGCAAAATACTCATCGTCCACATAGTCAGCACCATAGATGGTGGGCAACTTCTCCTCTTGTTGGTTCATCAGCACACGGCCTTGGGCATCGAAGGCAGTGTAACGCAGCTTGTTGCGATAGGGTGAGGCCACCACCAATTCGTCATGGCAGATGCCCTCGGCAGCATGGGGATAGAGGTCGTAAGTCAATTCGTTGTCGAACTTCACCGATTGCTGCCATTGCAGGTGCCCGTTGCTGTCGAAGGCAAGGATGATTTCGCTGAAGAAGTCGTAGCCGTCAAAAACTGTATAGGTGTAGGGATAGCCGCCATAGTAGCCGTAATAGCCATAACTCATGCGCGTTTCGGTGTGGTAATACGGCATGAAAGCCTCAATTGCAAAGACGGTCAGGTCGCCGTAATCGACGAGTCGGGGCGTAAGGAATTGGAAGGCAATCTCGCCCATAGTGGCTTTGGACTTGTTCTGTTTTTTGAGTTTTTCCTCGCGTACGCGGATGCGGTCGGATGCGGTCAGGGCGTGTTCGATTTCAGGCATGTCCTTGAACAAATAGATGCGGCTTTCGGGCGTTGTGGAGGCAAACCGCATCCACACCACACCGATGCTTTCCTTGTCGAAGTTCTCGGTGACGCCTTCAAGGTTGACTTTTCGGCCTGTCTCGCGTTCCAATGTGCCGATGACAACCAGATTGTGGCTTTCATCGAAGCGGAACACCATACGGCCCAAAGCGGCGTTGGGAATGTTGCTGTAACGATAGGTGCCTTGCAAGTTGCCCGTAGGCGAAAAGACCAAGAATGCGGTGGAAACGAAATGTTTGTTCTCGTATTCCTTGGCGGCTACCACGAAACAATGCTCTTGTTTGAAAGTGGTGGTTTGAAACAATATGAAACTTTCTGACAACGAAGGCTTTATCATGCGGAATTGCTTGTCGGCGAGGTCGTAGAAATAAAGGCAACCATTGCCGCTTTTGTCGTTCACGGCCATCATCATCGTGCCATCGACGACCTCAATGGAAAGCGGTACGGATTTTTCGGTCCATTTGTCCCAAAAGGTCTGATACGCGCCTTTCACCTTGTCGAACGAAACCACGATAAAACTGAGCGAGTCGGATGCCTTCTTGTTGCCGTCGTTGACGAAAAGGAAGGCTGCAAAGCGGTCGTCGCTGCCCGAAGTTGAAAACATGACTTTTTCAGGCAAGGGGATGAGGTCGCTTCGAAGCTCGTAAAGGCTTGTGTCGACACAGGCGAAGTTCCAAAGGCGATGCAGTTTGTCCTTGTCGGTCTTGTCGGTCTCGCTGACCATGATGCCGCCCTGTGTGCCCAAGGACTGGAAATGACAACCTTGGTCTTTGTTCCATCGGCTTGCCTCATAGCGCACTGGCTCCACCTGCTGGGCCGAAGCGCAGTTTACGATGAGAAGGAGTGCTATGAGGAGATGTTTTTTCATCTTGTCGTCGCTTTACGTCACTGCGAGGAACGAAGCAGTCCAGACAATTAAGTTATTCTCTGGATTGCTTCGTCGTTCCTCCTCGCAATGACGCTATCGCGTCTGTATTAGAACTTCACAAACTTGGAAACTGCCGTTGTGCCGTCAGCGAAGCGGAAGTTGACGAAATAAACGCCATTCACCAGTTCGTTGACATCGAGTTGGGTTTGGCCGGCAGCCACATTCGTCTCGCTCACCTTGCGGCCCGTCATGTCGAAGATGCTGACTTGGGCATCGTTTTCAAGCGTGAACGAAACCTGCTCGCGGGCGGGATTGGGATATAGGCCGATGGCAGACATCTCAACTTCATTAACGGCATTCACATGCGTACCCGTCACTTTCACGTCGTCAACCTCCCATGAAGCGGCTTGCTCGTCGGTGCTGGTATAAATGAAGGCGATGTAGAATGAAGTAGGATAATTCGGAACCAATGGAGCAATATCGACACTGCCAGATTCAACCCATTCGTAATTGCCGGTCGAATAATCGAAAGCATCGGTGATGTATTCCCAATAGAAATCGTCGTTGGGATCGGTGACACCATCATAATTAGGAGAAAGTGCTACACGAAGAGAGTCGCCTTCATACTTCATGGCAGTTTTGAACTCAAGCCAGACTTCGTTAAACACCATATTGGGTGAAATCTCAATATATGCAATCAGCCAGTCTTCGTTTTGGTGAGAGGCACCATCAGCATAGCCGTTCATTTGGGCATAGCCATTGCCTTGGTAGGTGGCTTGGTGCCAGCTTTGTTCACCGTAGGCATCATAAGGCGTGAACACGCCAAGGCCTTCTTCGAAGTCTTCGAAAAGCAGATAGTAGATGTTTTCCGTCGTACCCGTGTCGGTGGGATAGTTGCCATCGGTCTTGTAGTCGATGTTAGCACCGCTGTTGGTGTAGGGGAAGATGGCGAAATTGTATTGCGTGTTGCCTTGCAATCCAGTGAAGGTCACGGTCTGCACGTTATATCCCACATTCTGGGCTAATGGGCCATTAGGGACAGTTACGCCATCAGTAGGAATGGTAATGTCGCCTGTAGAGGCCACAACCAAATACATGTCTGGCACTTGACCGCCAACGGCATCGGTCCAAGTGAGGCCAACATCCGTACCGTTCACGAAAGCAGCGAAATTAGTAGGATAGTTGGTCGGCTCGGGTTTGGGCGGGACAGGAGCACCGCCGGCCTTATAGAAACTGACGCGCGTGGCGATGTTGGAGCCTTCTGCATAACAACTGAAGAGCGGGGCATTATTGGAGGTGTTGGGATTGAAACGCATGTTGTTGCGCTCGTTTTCGCCTTGTGCGACAACCTCGGCAGTGCCATCGCCATTGAAGGTGATGCTCCATTCGCCGTTGGCATCAAGAGTGGTTTGGGTTTTCAGATGGTTGCTGCTGCTGCTTGCGGCATAGAGATAGCCCCCTTTCACCTCGTCGAACAAGGTCCAAGCGCCGGCGCTACCACCCAAAGTGAATTGGAACACGTCGGTTTCGCTGTTGGGGTCGGTACCAGGGGTAACGGTGATGGATTCGCCATTTTCGCTCACAACCACAGCATTACGGTTGTTTGACTTTTGGTATCCCATGGCAAGGACACCTAAATCGTCGTTATGGGCGACAATCAGGTAATTGGCTCCAGCCTCAAGACCAGAGGCGGAGGTGACCTTTGTGTAGGTCGTTTGCGCAAAGCCGCTCACCGAAAGGAGCAGCATGGCCACTAATGAGAATAGAACTTTTTTCATTTTCGTTTGATTTTATGTTTGACATTTGATTTATTGTATTTCTTCGTTTTAAACTACGGATTTGACGGATTTCACAGACTTTAATTATCCGTTGAATCCGTGTAATCCGTAGTTTCATAGCTGCTACAATTCCAAAACATCAGCCTGCTCGACGGCCTTGATTTCGGGGATGGCTTTTTTCATCACGGACTCAATGCCGTTTTTGAGGGTCATTTTGCTGTGGGGGCAGTTGCCGCATGCACCTGTCAGTTCAACGATGACGGTGTTGTCGTCGGTGAGTTCCACGAAGTTGACGTCGCCGCCGTCCTGCTGGAGGTAGGGACGCACTTGTTCGAGGACGTTTTTGACTTTTCTGAGGATGGTTTCTTTATCCATATCTATCGTTTTTTCTCACGCAGAATCCGCCGAAATCGCTGAACCTGATGGACGCTTGGTTTTCGTCGCTTTGCGCTTCATAAAATTGACTTCGTCGAATCTGCGATTTCTGCGAATTCTGCGTGCAAATATCATTTCGTATTTATTATTTCCTGTGCAATCTTGTCGAAAGCCTTAGTGACAGGCGAGTCGGCATCCAATGCGAGGGGCATACCCGCATCGCCACATTCGGCAATCTTCTCTGTGATAGGAATTTGGCCGAGAAGCGGCACGCCGAGTTGGTCGGCAAATTGTTGGCCTGTTTCCTTGCCAAAGATGTAATACTTCTTTTCGGGCATGTCGGAGGGCGTGAAGTAGGCCATGTTCTCCACCAAGCCGTAAATCGGGATTTGCAGGGCCTCTTCCTTGAACATCATGGCGGCGCGAAGCACGTCAGCAAAGGCCACCTTTTGCGGCGTGGTCACGATGAGTGCACCCGATACCTTATATTGCTGGGCCAAAGTCAGTTGGATGTCGCCAGTTCCAGGAGGCATATCCACCACCATCCAGTCCAACTCGCCCCAAAGGGTGTCGTTCATCAGTTGGTTCAAGGCACTTGTAGCCATAGGTCCACGCCAAATGAGCGGTCGGTCGGCATCGACGAAACTACCGATGCTCATCAGTTTGATGCTGTATTTTTCGATGGGCAGCATCACCGTCTTGCCGTCTTTCTCAAAAGCACTTGGCTGTTCGTTGCCCAAGCCAAACATCATCGGGACGGAAGGTCCGTAGATGTCGGCGTCAATCAGGCCAACGCGCTGGTTGGCACGCGCCAAAGCGATGGCCAAATTAGCCGCCACAGTCGACTTGCCTACGCCGCCCTTGCCCGAAGCCACGGCAATAATATGCTTCACCTTCGAGAGGGCAGTTTTTTCTTCTACTACCTTGATTTCTATGTCGATACCCTCGCCAAACACCTCGGTCAGGGTGCGTTTGGCACCATTCACAAGGATGTCGTTTTTCGGGTCGTTGGCATGTTCCATAACAAGGTCGAAACGGATGGCGTTGTCCTTAACCATCAGATTCTCAACCATATTCAAAGCAACGATATTGTCCCCCTTGGGGAAATAAATCACGTCCTTCAGGACTTCTTGTACATTTTCTTTATTTAGCATGATTTTAAATTATTACGCGGCAAAGTTAGTAAATAGTTAGGAGTTGGAAGCCGAAAGTTGGAAGTTTTTTTCCACCTAATTCTTGCCTTTCCTTGCAATAATTTTATCAAATAGGAGTTATTGAACCTGACAGCCGCAATTTTTGCACACTTTTTGACGGAGGCGGCGCGAAATGAAAATGCGACTTGTTGGCAGGGTTTTTGTCTCGCGTCCCGGAGTCCCCTGTCAACAAACAATTCAACGACTAAACAATCAAACAATCAACATAAAATGATAGAGACTGACATTCGTGAACTGAACGAAAAAATCCAACGAGAGAGCCAATTCCTCGACCTCATCAACCTCGAAATGAACAAGGTCATCGTCGGGCAGAAACAGATGACCGAAAGACTTCTTATCGGCCTGTTGGCCAACGGACACATCTTGCTTGAAGGTGTGCCTGGATTGGCCAAGACTTTGGCTATCAAGTCGATGGCCAGCGCTATTGACGCCAACTTTGCCCGCATCCAATTCACTCCCGACCTGCTGCCCGCCGACCTCATCGGCACTTTGATTTACAGCCAGAAGAAGGAGGAATTTGTGGTGCGTCGCGGCCCCATCTTCGCCAACTTCGTTTTGGCGGATGAAATCAACCGCTCGCCCGCCAAGGTGCAGAGCGCACTGCTCGAAGCCATGCAGGAGCATCAGGTGACCATCGGCGACGAGACCTTCAAGCTGCCGGACCCGTTCTTGGTGATGGCAACGCAAAACCCCATCGAGCAAGAAGGCACCTATCCGCTGCCCGAAGCCCAAGTGGACCGTTTCATGCTGAAGGTCATCATCAACTATCCCAAGAAAGAGGAGGAGAAACTCATTCTGCGTCAGCAGATTGCCAGCGCAGGTGCGAAAATCAATGCCGTGGTGAAGCCCGAGGACATCATCCGCGCCCGCGAGGTGTGCCGCGAGATTTACCTCGATGAAAAGATTGAGAACTACATCACCGACATCGTCTTCGCTTCGCGCTATCCTTCGGATTACAAACTGAAAAAATTCGCCAACATGATTAGTTACGGTGGTTCGCCCCGTGCCACCATCAATTTGGCATTGGCGGCCAAGGCTTACGCCTTCATCAAGCACCGTGGTTATGTCATCCCCGAGGACATTCGCGCCGTGGCTCCCGATGTGATGCGTCACCGTATCGGCCTGACCTACGAGGCTGAAGCCGAGAACATTACCACCGAAGAAATCATCAATGAAATATTGAACACCATCGAAGTCCCGTAGGGACGGCGGATATTAGGCAGGCGGTGCAATGAAATGGAACCCCTGCAAAATGTAAAAATCCGATTTTCAATGGTTTAAAATATGGAATCAACAGAAATATTCAAAAAAGTCCGCAAAATCGAAATCAAGACGCGGGGCCTCTCGAACCACATCTTTTCGGGGCAATACCACAGTGCCTTCAAGGGGCGTGGCATGACCTTCAGCGAGGTGCGCGAGTACGAGTATGGCGACGACATCCGCAACATCGACTGGAACGTCACCGCCCGTTTTAACCGGCCTTTCGTCAAGATTTTCGAGGAAGAGCGCGAGATGACGGTCATGTTGCTCATCGACGTGTCGGGGTCCAATGATTTCGGCTCACAGAGTCAGTCGAAGCGCGACCTGACTGCTGAATTGGCAGCAGTTTTGGCGTTTTCTGCCATCCAAAACAACGACAAGGTCGGCGTGATTTTCTTCAGCAGCAAGATCGAGAAGTTCATCCCGCCAAAGAAAGGCAGTTCGCACATCCTGCGTATCATTCGCGAAATCGTTGATTTCAAGCCTGTTGAGCGCGGAACTGACATCGGCGAGGGTTTGCGTTTCCTCACTTCAGCCATCAAGCGGCGCACTACGGCCTTCCTGATCTCCGACTTCATGACTGACCAAAGTTTCGAGAAAGAGATGCAGATTTGCGCCAACAAGCACGATTTGGTCGCGCTGCGCATCACCGACCGCCGCGAGATGGACATCCCCAAAGTGGGTTTGGTGAAATTCCGCGATGCGGAAACGGGCAAGGAACGTTGGGTCGATACTTCGAGCCGCGCTTGGCACGATGCCTACCAGCAGATGATTCATTACAAATCGGCGGAACTCAACCGCGAGTTTACCAAACACGGCATCGACAACTCGCTGATTTACACCGATGAAGACTATGTGAAACCTTTGATGCAACTCTTCAAGAAAAGGGAGGCAAGAAGATGAGAAAAACTGTTTTGTTTTTGATATTTGCATTGCTGGCCGCGATAGGCCTCAAGGCGCAAAATGTTGAAGTGGAAGGCAAAGTGAACGACAAAAATGTGCAAGTCGGCAAGCCTTTCACGCTCGATTTGAGCCTCAAGGTACCCTACGGTTGGTTCGTGGAATGGAACGATTTCGCCATTGACACACTGTCGGAGCAAATCGACATCATCAAGCGCGGCAACGTGGAACGCACCGCCGACGCGGATAGCAATGTCATTGTGAAGCAACAACTTACGCTGATGACTTTCGATACAGGTCGTGTGGAACTGCCCGCTGTCGGCTTGACCTACGCCAAGTCATTCGACGACCCGATACGCCTGCAAGCCTTCACGGAACCCATTGATTTATACGCCACTACGATGGTGGTGGACACATTGCAGCCCTACAAGCCTATCGTGGAACCTATCGCCGCACCTGTTACGATGAAAGAGGTATTTCCTTGGCTTTTGGCAGTGTTATTGGCGGTTTTGATTGGCTTGGGCATTTGGTTTTTCGCCAAACGGCGTAAAACTAAAGTCGACGAGGAAGGTCATGTCGTCAAAGGCCCCGTGATTCCGCCTTACACCAAGGCCATCGATGACCTGAAACGCTTACGCGAGGAAAAAATGTGGCAGTCGGGTAAAGTGAAGGAGTATTTCTCCACGCTGACTGACATTGCGCGTGAGTACATCGAAGGTCAGTTTGGCGTGAATGCTGTCGAAATGACCACCGATGATATTATGGAGGAAATCAAGCCGCTGCATTTCTCGAAGGAAGCTTACGACAAACTGAAAGACACGATGGAAGTGGCTGATTTGGTGAAGTTTGCGAAATACTCGGCAACGGCATTGGAAAGCGACACTTGCCTGAACAACATGACCGATTTCGTGAACGAGAGTTATGCGCATTATCAGGACATGAAGGCCAAGGAGGAACTTCAACAGCGGAACATGAAGATGGCCGAAGCGGAAGGAAAGGAGGCCAACCATGTTTGAAAACATCGAATTTGCGAATCCTAAACTGCTGTGGCTCTTGCTGTTGGTTCCACTGGCCATCCTTTGGTATGTGTTGCGCCACAAGAAACAAGAAGCCTCGGTGAACTTTTCCGACCTGAAAGGAATGGCGAAACTGCCCAAGACTTGGAAAGCCTATCTGCGTCATCTGCTTTTTGCCTTGAAGATGGCGGCGATGGCCTTGCTCATCGTAGCCTTGGCGCGTCCGCAAAGTTCATCGACCAACTCGACTTCCAACATCGAAGGCATCGACATTGTGATGGCGATGGACGTTTCAGGCTCCATGCTGGCCCGCGACCTCAAGCCTGACCGTTTGACCGCCGCCAAAAATGTGGCCTCCGACTTCGTGAAAGACCGTCCTGGCGACCGCATGGGTTTGGTCATTTTCTCGGGCGAATCGTTCACCCAAGTGCCGCTGACCACCGACCACGGCGTGATGCTCAACATGCTCGGCGAGATGAAGAACGGTCTCATCGACGACGGCACCGCCATCGGCGACGGATTGGCTACCGCCGTCAGCCGCCTGAAAGACAGCGAAGCCATATCGAAAGTCGTCATTCTGCTTACTGATGGTATGAACAATGCTGGTTCCGTTGACCCTTACACGGCTGCGGAGATTGCCAAACTTTATGGCATTCGAGTTTACACCATTGGTGTGGGCACTTACGGCACGGCACCGATGCCATTTCAAACTCCGTTTGGCGGCACGGTCATTCAACAGGTAAAGGTTGAAATCGACGAGAAACTGCTGACCACCATCGCCAACTCGACGGGCGGCAAGTATTTCCGCGCCACTTCCAACCAAAAACTGGACGAGATTTATTCGGAAATCGACAAGTTGGAACGCTCTAAGATTGAGGTGACGGAGTTTCGCCGCCTCCACGAGGAGTTCTATCCGCTCGTGGCATGGGCTTTGGCCTTGCTGCTGCTCGAATTCCTGTTGCGTAAGACTATTTTCAGAACTTTAACCGATTAAAGCCATGGAAAACGTATTGCGATTTGAACACCCTGAATACCTTTATGGACTGATAATCATCCCGTTACTGATATTGATTTACATTGCCTTCCGCATCGGGCAGAAGCGCCGTTTCGAGCGTTTCGCCCAAATCGGGATGCGTGAACAGTTGGTGCCGACTTATTCCACCCGTCGCGCCAATTTCAAGTTCGTCATTTTCCTTCTCGTCATTGCCTGCTCGATTTTGGCTTTGGCCAACTTGCAGAGTGGCAGCAAGATGGAAGAGGTGAAGCGCGAAGGCATTGACCTTTATATTGCCGTCGACGTTTCCAATTCGATGAACGCCGAAGACATCGTGCCGAGCCGTATGGAACGCTCCAAGCAGGCCATCAACAAACTCATTTCTGAGATGAAGGGCGACCGTATCGGTGTCATCGTCTTTGCTGACAAGGCTTTCGTGCAACTGCCCATCACCACCGACTATTCGGCGGCGCGTATGTTCCTCTCGACCATCAACACGAGCCTTGTGGCCTCGCAAGGTACGGCCATTGCGGAGGCTATCAATTTGGCGCTCAAGTCGTTCCCCGATGAAGCGCACAGCCGTGCCATTGTCATCATTTCCGACGGTGAAGACCACGAGAACGATGCCGCCGTGAAAGCCGCACAAGAGGCCGCCAAACAAGGCGTGCATATTTATACAATAGGTATGGGCCTCGCCGACGGTGCGCCCATTCCGGAATACAACCAATATGGCCATCAGATTGGCTACCGCAAAGACCGCAACGGCAACACCATCATCACCCGATTGGATGAGCAGATGTTACAGAAGATTGCGGCAGCGGGCAACGGCATTTATGTCCGCGCCAGCAATTCTAATGTGGGTTTGGAGAAGATTTATGAAGACATCAACAAACTCGACAAGACCGAAATTGATGCCAAGGTTTTCACCGACTATGAGGATCAGTTCCAATGGTTTGTGGCGGCGGCCATCGTCCTTTTGCTGATGGAAATCTTCATTTCGTCGGGCAAACGTGGCTGGGAGAAGAAGTTTAACATTTTTGAGAAGAAAGATGAAAAGGTTTAGTAAATATCTAATAGTCATTGCTTTGCTGTGTTCCGCCCTCTCCGTTTCGGCGCAGAGCGATGAAAAGGCCATCCGCCGAGGCAACCGCAACTACAAAAGCGGCAACTACGAGCAGGCCATCGAGAATTACAAGAAAGCCTTGGAAATCAGACCGAACAATGCGAAAGCGCAATTCAATTTGGGCGATGTGTATTATGCCAAGCAGTCTTACGACACGGCCTACACCGAATTTCAGAAGGTGCTTGAACTTTCGCCCGATGCCAAACTGAAATCGGACGCGGTTTTCAACATGGGCAACTGCCTCCTCGCGCAGGAAAAGTATTACGACGCCTTTAATATATATAAGGTGTCGCTGAAACTGAATCCCGAGAACGCAAACGCCTTGTACAACCTCGAATATTGTCGTGCGCATTTGGTCAAAAGCCAGATTTGGGTGGTGCAGCCCGAACACGGTAGGGTAGAAGCCAAGGAAAAAGAGGCCTTCAACGGGCAGCGCGTCACCTTGAAGGCGCAACCTGACGAGGATTATGCCTTGTCGAGATATGTCGTGGTTCGCGCTGACAATCAGGAGGTAACGGTAGATGTGAGCGGTAGCAGTTTCATCATGCCGAAGTTCAATGTGTTGGTATCGGCTGAGTTCAAGCAGGCGCACAAGATTGAGATTGAGAAGAACATCAAGAACGGAACGGTGCAGGCTGACAAACAGAAAGCCATTGAAGGCCAGCAAGTTGTGCTGAAAGGCATCGGCAAAGACGGTTATATGGTCGACAAGTTCACGGTTTACAAGACGGGTAGCCGCAACGACACAGTTCCTGTCAACGATACGGTGTTCCAAATGCCTGACTTTGATGTGACGGTGACGGCCACTTTCCGTACCGCGCTGAAAGTCAGTATCGACAGCGTTTCCAATGGAACCATTTCAGTGACTGATAGTTTGGTCAAGCCTGGACAGAACATCGCGGTCATTGTGAAGCCTGATAAGGGTTTCCAACTCGGTGACTTGCGCATCGTCAGCCAAAAGGATGCCACTGAGTCGGCACCCGTTTCGGATGACAATGTTTTCCAGATGATTGACAACGATGTGACGGTGAAGGCAGAGTTTGTGGAGGCGACCAATTATTACAAGGTGAACGCCGACACCACTTTGAAGGGCGGTCATGTCCTCATAGACCAACCCGAAGCCACGCGCCGCGAGACGGTCGCTTTGCGCAATGCGCCTGAGCCGGGCTACCAATTCAAGGAATATGTCATCCATCAGGTGGGCGATACTTCGATTAAGGTGCAGCCTCTCGGCAATTTCTTCACCATGCCCGACTTCGATGTGGAGGTTTCGGCCATCTTCGAGAAGAGCGAAGGTGAGGACCAGCAGCAACAGCAGCAAAATCAGGATCAACAGCAACAAGACCAGCAAGATCAGGAGCAACAACAAGATCAACAGCAGCAGAATCAAGACCAGCAGCAACAGCAGCAAAACCAACAGCAGCAAAGCCAGCAAATGTCGAAAGAGGATGTCCAGCGCATGTTGGATGCCCTTGAGAATCAGGAGAAAAAGACGATGGAGAAGGTCAACGAACAGAAAGTGAGGCAACAACCTAAGAAGAAGAGCGACAAGGATTGGTAACCGCAGTCCCGTAGGGACGACGGAAATTAGGCAGGTGGTGAAGCGCAGCGGAACCCCTGCATCATAAAAACGGAAAACGAAAAAACGTATTTTTGCATCGTGAAAACAACGAATCAATGAAGAAGATATTCAGTTTATTATGGTTCATCGTATGTTTTGCGCCCATGACCATGCTGGCGCAAGACGACCCCACCCTGACCGTTTCCACCAAGAAGCAAGTCATGGTGGGTGAGCGTTTCCAAGTGGTTTTTGAGGCCAATGCCGAGGGAAAGAATTTCCAAGCGCCCTCGTTTGAAGGCTTTACTGTCGTGGGCGGCCCCTTCACCTCGACGAGTTCGAGTTTTTCGATGGTGAACGGCTCGATGTCGCATAGCGTGAAATGCACATACACTTTTGCACTGCAGGCCTATCAGGAGGGCACTTTCCATGTCGGCTCCGCCACTTTGACCGTGAAAGGCAAAAAGGTCAGCAGCGAGCCTTTCGACATTAAAGTCATCCCCGACGATGGCAGCCATGCAGCGCCTTCGGGCGGAGGTTCGTCTTCGGGTCAAGGACAGTCGCAGCAAAACACAAGCGACCCCCAAGTCAGTGGCAAGGATTTGTTTATCAGAGTGATACCTTCAAAAAAGTCGGCCTATGTCGGCGAGCAAGTCGTTTTGACCTATAAGCTTTACACCAAAGTTCCCGTTTCGTCGCTTTCGGTGGAGCGGATGCCGTCTTACGCTGGTTTCTGGACCAAGGACATCACCGACAACAACGGTGGCTCGTTGCGCCAAACCAGTGAATACATCAACGGCATTGAGTACACAGCGGCTGAGATTCAGAAGATTGTGGTCGTGCCGCAACGCTCGGGAATCCTTCCCATCGACCCGATGATTATCGAGTGCATCGCGCAAATCAGGACGGAAAGCAACCGCCAGCGTAGCATGGACCCGTTTGAGGCGTTTTTCAACGACCCGTTCTTCAACCGCAACATTGCCAATGTGAGGAAGGAACTCACCTCGCAGACCCTCAATTTGGAGGTGAAAAGTCTGCCCGAAAATGGCAAGCCTGCATCGTTTGCAGGTGCTGTGGGCAACTTCAACTTCAAATCGGAAATCGACAAGACCGAACTGAGCACCAACGAGGCTTTCACCTTGACTTTGACTGTTTCGGGAACGGGCAATGTGGAACTGTTGCAGATGCCTACGCCGGTCTTCCCGCCTGATTTTGAGGTGTATGACCCCAAAATCACGATGAATGTGAACAACAACGCCAACGGCCTTTCGGGAACGAAAAAGGCTGAATATTTGGTGATTCCGCGTAGGGCGGGCAATTTCACTGTACCTGCCGTGGAGTTCTCGTATTTCGACCCTTCGAAAGGTGCTTACCAAACGTTGTCGTCGCAGCCTTACGAAATCAAGGTGGAGAAAGGCAAGGGCGGCGACGAAGGCAGTAGCGGTGGCATCTATGCCTCCAACCAAGAGGGTATCAAGTATTTGGGCAGCGACATCCGCCACATTATGACGGGCAACGCGCACCTGAAGCCCATGCACACGGTGTTTTTCGGCTCGGCTGCTTATTTTGTTGTGCTCCTCGTGCTGTTGGTGCTGTTTGTCATTTTGCTGTTCGTGCTGAAGAAACGCGAGCAATTGAGCCAAGACACGGCAGCCAACCGCAATCGCAAGGCCGACAAGGTGGCGCGTGGCCGACTGAAGAGTGCCGCGCAATTCCTGAAGGCCAAAGACCAAGACAAGTTCTATGTGGAAATGTCGCAGGCCTTGTGGGGCTACATTGCCGACAAGTTGGGCATCGAGCGTTCCAAGTTGTCGATGGACACTGTGAACGAGACCATGAAAGCCAAGAATGTTCCTGACGAGTTGACGCAACAGTTCATTGACACGCTCAACAGTTGCGAGTTCGCCCGATTCGCCCCGGGCAGTGCCGAGGCAAAAATGGACGACCTCTACCAGCGCGGCATCGACGTGATTTCTAAAGCGGAAAAAGTTTTGTAAAATGGAAAGGAAAACAACAATGAAACGATACACCTTATTAATATATCTTCTCGCCGTGGTGGGTTTGGGTAGAGTTTGTGCCCAAGAAAACAGCGAAGAATGGTTCAATCAGGCCAATGCCGCCTACAACGCGGGCAACTACGAATCGGCTATGACGCTCTATGAACAGATTTTGGCTTCCGAGGTGGAATCGGTGCCGCTCTATTTCAACATAGGCAACACCTATTACAAGATGCGCGAGTATCCGATGGCCATCTATTATTACGAAAAAGCCCTGAAACTTGACCCTTCAAACGAGGAAGTGCAAACCAACCTTGCCATTGCCAACCAAGCCATTGTCGACAAGATTGAGCCTGTGCCTCAGTCGTTTATCGTCAGGGGATGGCAAAATGCAAGGGCATCGCTTTCGGGCGACCAGTGGGCGTGGTGTTCCATAGCGGCTTTTGCCTTGTTGCTCTTCGCTTTGTTCCTTTTCTTGCGCTCGCGCAGGATGGGGCTGAGGAAGTTGGGCTTCTTCACGGGCCTTGTTCTCCTGTTGGTTTTCGGACTGTCGGTGGTCTTTGCCATGCAATTGAAGCAAGCCTCTGAAAATCAAGACCAAGCCATTGTGATGACCCCCACGGTGACGATAAAAAGTTCGCCAAGTGAGGCCAGTGTAGACTTGTTTGTGCTTCACGAAGGCACGAAGGTAAACATCCTCGAAACCACCGATGGTTGGAGCAAAATCAAAATCGCCAATGGTAGTGTCGGATGGCTTCAAGCCGATTTCATACGCCCTTTTTGACGCTTAAACAAGCCAAAATGCCATTTTTTTTGAAAAAAAACGAATTTTTTTTCGACTTTTTGTCACACCTTTCAGATAAAGTCCTATATTTGCAGACCATATCTTTGGTGAAATAGAACGTTAATCTGAACGAAACCCTTATCAAACAGATAGTTAATTAAATTTCGTGATATGAAAAAGAGATTTTTACCTTTCTTGATGGCAGTTTTGGTATTTGGCCAGTTCGCCATCGCTGACAACGGCGGTCACTATGTGCCGCGCACACAAGGAAACGCAACTGCTGAAAGCTTTATGGGCAGTCTGCGCGCCAACCAGCACACAGGTCTCATTGACCCAGCTTGGATGCTGCAAGCCACTCAAAACCAAGCCAGAGGAACCGCTGCTGAAGATCTTTACTGGATCAGCATGGGTCCCGACAACATGGGTGGCCAAACCACAGCCATCGTTTATGACAACCAGTCCAACGTGGTCTACATCGGCTCGAAGGGCGGTGGTGTTTACAAGACCTACAATTTAGGCGTCACTTGGCATCAAGTGGGCGAACAAGATTTGATGGTCAGCTCCATGGTTCAAGACACTGACGGCACCATCTACATCGGCACTGGCGATGGCGATGCTGCTGCTACTTTCACTGGCCTTGACCAACAGAACTATGAAAACAGCTTCATCGGTTCGGGCATTTGGATGCTTAAGGATGATGCCTTTACCCAAATTGCCACTACTGTTCCTACACTCAACGAGGTGACTTCGTGGTCGTTTGTCAACGAACTTGCCCTTTCTGGCAACAAGCTCATCGCCGCCACAAATGGTGGTCTGAGATACACTACCGACAAGGGTGCCACTTGGACGATGCTTGTTGAAGGCAAGGCCGAAGAAGTGAAAGTCCTTTCGGACGGAACTATCATGGCTTCTGTTGACGGTATGCTTTATATCGGTACTACCGACGAGATGATTTGCCACTCGACTACGGGCAACAACCCGACCCTCAATGAGGACGGTGAAATCATCGCCATCCCGGCGGCCGCTGGTTTGCTTGATATTGCCTTCGCCCCGACGAATGAAAATGTGATGTACGCCTCTTGCGTCAATGCCAGTGGTGTCCATGCAGGCATTTATGTTTCTTACGACAAGGGTGCCACTTGGGAAGTCGCCCTCCCCTCTGTGACAACTAACATTCTTAGCAACAATCTCTACGGTTATTTCGGTGGTGATAATGGTACTACCCTGATTGGGCGTGGCCTCATCAATCACGGTATTGTGGTTGACCCCAACGACGAGGGTCGTCTCTACATCCTTGGTTATTATCTCTGGAAGCTTGAGAAGCCTGAGACTTTCGGCGGTTACTATCTCACCGAAATGCTCACTGGTGAGTCAATGTATATGCTGGAAAATTATCTGCACGTTGGTCTCCATGCCATGGTCTTCAACCCCCGCAATTCCAATGAATGCTATTTCGGCACTGACGGCGGCGTTTACAAAGCCACAGGTTCAGCCGGTAACTTCTCTTTCAGCTATTGCAACCGCAACTATGTGACCACCCGCATGTTCAATATCGCCTACTCCGGCAAGAGCACCCGTGTGATGGCCGCTGGCCTTGACCACGGTGTGGTGATGATTGAGGGCGATGAAAACCTCAACAGCATGAGTCATGGCGATTGGATTAACCCTGGTGCTATCTTGGGTTTGTTCAGTGAGAATTATCAGGCTGGCCCTTGCGCCATCTCCAACATTAATCCCAACACTATCTTCGTGACCTTTAAAAATGGTGCTTTCCAACGCTCCGAAACTGCTGGTTATGACTGGGTGTCGACCAACTTCCTTGAGAACCTTACCGTCAGCACCTCTTCGTTCCGTATGCCAATCCTGCTTTATGAGGACTTCGAGGATGAACTGAACCCCGCCACGGTGTGGTTCAAGAATGAAGATTCATTGACTATCCCCGCTCACACCACTGTTCAATTGATGAGCAACAATGACTTCCCGTTTGATTACACCTTGAGTCAGGCTTTGCAGGTGGGTGACTCCATCGAGGTTCACGACCCCATCAGCTCACGTCTGTATGTCAGCTTCACGGGTGGCGTTTATGTGACTCGTGGTGGTTTGGAATTTGCTGCGGCCCCGACTTGGTACCAGCTTACTAACAGCAATCTTGGATTTGCTGGCGAGCCTCTTTGCATGGCTATATCCGCCGATGGTGACCACATGTTTGTCGGCACTAAGGAAGGCAAGCTGTTCCGCCTCTCTAACCTGAACACAGTCCTTGACGATGCTTCTGGCTCGTTGAGCGACACCACTGGTGCGTTCCAAGTGACCACCACCGAGTTGGTACTGCCCACCGATGGTCAATGCGTGACCTCCGTCGCCGTCGACCCGCAGAATGCCAATAAGATTATTGTCACCCTCGGTAACTATGGCAACAGCACATACGTCCTGTATTCGACAGACGCTCTTGCCGCTGAACCCACTCTCGTCAGCAAGCAGGCCAACCTGCCCAAGATGCCGGTCTACTCATCGGTGATTGAAATGGAAACGGGTCAAGTCATCCTTGGCACTGAACATGGTATCTACACTGCCACCAACATCTCAAGCCCCGACTGGGTGTCTGACAGCCACATGCTTGGCGATGTGCCGGTCATGGACCTCAAGCAGCAGCTCCTTCAGGTGGACGACCAAATTGAAATGCTGATTACAGAGAATGATACCGTTTACAACATCTATCCTGGCGTTCACAACAAGGGCATCATCTATGCTGCCACCTATGGCCACGGCGTGTTCCGTTGCGAGAACTACAAGCAGGAGAGCGGTATTGGCGTTCCCGACATGCCTGTCGCTGTCGAGACCACCGTCTCGCTGTATCCGAATCCTGTCCATAGCAATGCCACCATCAGCTTCGATGTCAATGGCCAATCCAACGTCAGCTATCAAGTTTACGACCTGATGGGCCGTCTGGTGATGAACCAGAACTTGGGCCGTTATAACGAAGGCAGCTATGAGGTCAACGTCAACATGAGTGACCTTAGCGTGGGTTCCTACATCTTGCGCCTCAACCAAGGCAGCAACAGCAGCTGCACGAAGTTTGTGGTGTACTAAATCTGCATTCAATAGGAATTTTAGGAAGGCAATCTGCGAAGGTTGCCTTTCTTTTTGTATTTTTGCGGTATCATTATTGAAAGCATGAACAGCAAAAAAATCAATAAAGTACTGATTGCCAATAGGGGAGAGATTGCGGTGCGCATTATCAGAACCTTGCGCAAACTTCACATTGCTTCGGTGGCAGTCTTTGCCGACAACGATGCCAACGCCTTGCACCGTCGCATGGCAGATGAGGCCTGTCCTTTAGGTGGCGGCACTTTGAAAGACACTTACCTTAACGTGCAAAAAATCATAGATGCAGCCTTGGATGCCGGTGCCGATGCCATCCATCCGGGCTACGGTTTCCTTTCCGAAAGTCCCGAATTGGCTGAGGCTTGTGAGGCTAACAATCTGATTTTCATTGGACCGAGTGCCGAAGTGATTCGCTTGATGGGCAACAAGATTGCGGCCCGCAAAATCGCGATGGCCAACCACATTCCTGTGACTTTCGGCATGATGGGCGACCAAGATGAAATTCTTACGATGGCCGACAGGCTGCCTTATCCTATATTAATAAAGGCTGCGGCGGGCGGTGGCGGCAAGGGAATGCACATCGTTTGGCAAAAAAGTGATCTGAAAGATGAGATGGAACGCGCTTCCCGTGAGGCGATGAAATACTTTGGCGATGGTACCATTTTCGTTGAGCAATACATTGAAAATCCGCGACATATTGAGGTTCAAATCCTCGCTGACCACTTCGGCAACGTGATTCATCTGCACGAGCGCGAATGTACAATTCAACGCCGTTACCAAAAAATCATCGAAGAATCACCCTCGCCGACTCTGACAGACGATAAGCGCCAGCAATTATGCGAGACGGCTGTTAAGCTGTGTCAGGTCATTCATTATCAGAATGCGGGAACGGTGGAATTTTTGGTTGATAAGGACTTGAATTTCTATTTTTTGGAAATGAACACCCGCATTCAAGTGGAGCATCCCGTCACGGAATTGCGTACTGGCATTGACATCGTTGAGGAGCAGATTCGCATTGCGAGAGGGAAGGAGATGGGCTGGACGCAAGAAGCCATACAACCGCAAGGCCATGCCATAGAGTTGCGTATCTATGCCGAGAATCCTGAGAACAATTTCTTGCCCACGCCTGGCAAAGTGACAGCTTACCATGAACCGCAGGTGCGCGGCGCAAGAGTGGATAGTAGTATCGATGGAATTTGTACGATTTCAGAGGCTTACGACCCGATGATTGCCAAGTTGAGTTGCCACGCTAAAGACCGTCAGTCGGCTATTGAGACAGCCCAGAACGCGTTGAAGCAGTTCATCATCCAAGGCTTGACCACCAACAAGGCCTATCTTTGGGAAGTCATCAAAAATCCTGATTTCGTTGATAACAAGATAGATACATCTTTTTGCGCCACCCATCAAGAGACTTTGCTGAAAGCATTACTCGAAAGCCGCAATAACTTGAATGTCAATGATATTGCTATTTCGTTTCTCATGTATGATTTCTGCAAGAAGCAAGTTGAACAGCATCCTGAAAATGTGTGGGAAGAGATTGGCTATTGGCGTTATCGTATGCAACTCATTGTGGATGTGGAAGGTAAGAAGATTCCCGTCAACATTGAGGCTGCCACTGCGGGAAAAATCCAAGGCACAGTTGTCGAACATCCTTTCAAGGTGGAGTTCATCCAGTACGACAACAAACAATTGAAAATCATGTTGAATGGTCGTACCGAAACAGTCTATTGCTCCGTCAACGATGAACAGAAGACCATCATTAACTTCCACGGGCTGAATTTCGCCTGCTCTCGTGCCGACCAATTGAACGACACACTTGATTATGCCTGCAAGGAAATGGTGAACGACAAGACAAAATTGGTGTCGCCCATGCCTGGCAAAGTGGTGAAAATCAATGTAAAAGAAGGCGATTCAGTGAACGAGGGAACGATTATGATGGTAGTGGAAGCGATGAAGATGGAGAACAACATCGTGGCTTCAGGAAGGGCCAAGGTAAAGAAAATCCTCGTCACTGAAGGACAGATGGTGGACAATAAAATGCAGTTAATTGAGTTAGAATAAAAAATAAAGCCATCAGCTTTCAGCAGTCAGCTATCAGCCTTGGTGTCACCGAACTGAAAGCTGAAAGCTGAAAGCCAACAAATAAAAGACTATGAACTTCGACCTCACAAAAGAACAGGAAGCCCTCCGCCAACGGGTGCGCGACTTCGCCGAACAGGAAGTGAAACCCGTGGCTCGCCAAAACGACGAAGACCAGCATTTTGATGTCGGTTTGACCCTCAAGATGGCTGAACTTGGTTTGTTAGGCATGACCGTCCCGAAGGAATATGGCGGTCAAGGGCTTGACAATCTGACTTATATCATTGCTGTGGAAGAACTGGCCCGTGTGGACGGCTCCACAGCTGCCACCATTGCTGCCGACAACAGTTTGGGCATTGGCCCCATCAAGGACTACGGCACCGAAGAGCAGAAACGCAAATATTTGCCGCAACTTTGCAAAGACCGTCTTTGGGGCTTCGGCCTGACTGAAGAAGACGCCGGCAGCGACTCGCGCGGCACCAAGACTACTGCCAAATACGACGGCACACAGTGGCATCTCAACGGCTCCAAAATCTTCATCACCAACAGCGCGACACCTATTACATTAGGTACAACGGTGCAGGCTATTTCGGGCGAGAAGGACGGCAAGCCAGAGTTTACTGCTTTGTTAGTGGAAAACAAGAAAGAAGGCTTCACGCAAACGCCCATGCACGATAAGATGATGTGGCGTGCTTCCAATACGGGTAAGCTGATTTTCAATGATGTACGCCTCAGCGAGGACTGCATCCTCGGCAAACCCGGTGAAGGTTCCCATATCATGCTGGCCACCCTCGATTCAGGTCGCCTGTCGATTGCGGCTATGGGGTTGGGTTGTGCGCAAGGTGCCTACGAGATGGCTTTGGCCTATTCGAAGAAACGTGTGCAGTTCGGCAAACCCGTGTGCAAGTTCCAAGCCGTGGCCTTCAAACTCGCTGACATGGCCGTGAAGATTGAGGCTGCCAGAAATCTGCTTTATCATGCCTGCTGGCTCAAGGACCAACACCGTCCTTTCGGGAAAGAGGCTGCGATGGCCAAGCTCTATTGCTCCGAAGTGGCAGCTGAGGTTTGCGACAACGCCGTTCAGGTGATGGGCGGTCACGGGCTGCTGAAGGAGTTCGACATGGAGCGTTTCTACCGCGACCAGCGCATCCTTCAAATCGGCGAAGGCACTTCCGAAATCCTCCGTTTGGTGATTTCGCGGGCCATTGGGTGCTGATAAACTTGATAGAAAACCGTTAATTCCGTCAGTCAACTGACGCAATTTAGCTAAATTCCGTCAGTCAACTGACGGAATTTTCATTTTTTGCTTGTCAGAAGGAGAAATTATCGTACTTTTGCGTCGTTAATTCTCAATGATATGGATACGATTCAAAGGGCATCGCAACAGCGGGTGGTGGATCGCATGAAGCCACAAAAGGTCATGCTGATTTTCGGACCACGCCGAGTGGGGAAGACTTTCCTGCTCAAGCAAATCGTGCAATCGTTTAAGGGCAAGTCGCTTATGCTCAACGGCGAGGATGCTGATTCCATTGCCATGTTAGAGCCGATAAGCATTGCCAACTATCGCCATGTGTTGGAGGGTATGGATCTGTTGGCCATCGACGAGGCGCAACACATCCCCGACATCGGGAAGAAGTTGAAACTCATCGTGGACGAAGTTCCCGGCATCCGCGTCATTGCGAGCGGTTCCTCTTCCTTCGACCTGAAAAACCAGGCCGGCGAGCCTTTGGTGGGTCGAGGAACGCAGTTTGTTTTGTTGCCTTTTTCGCAACAGGAGATTGCCACGGTGGAGTCGCCCATCGAGAGCAAGCGGAATCTGGAGGCGCGGCTGATTTACGGCTCCTATCCCGAGGTGGTTATGTTGGATACGTTTGTGGAGAAAAAGGAATACCTTAATGATATAGTGGAGTCGTATCTGCTCAAAGACATTCTCGCCGTCGATGGCATCAAGAATTCGGCCAAGATTCGTGACTTGCTGCGCTTGGTGGCCTACCAAATGGGCGACGAGCTTTCCTGCGAGGAGGTCGGCAAACAGTTGGGAATCAGCAAGAACACGGTCGATCGTTATTTGGACTTGCTGCAAAAGGTGTTCGTGTTGTATCGTTTGGGCGGCTTCTCCAAGAACCTGCGGAAAGAGGTCACGAAATCGAGCAAGTGGTATTTTACCGATAACGGGGTTCGCAATGCGGTCATCCGCAATTTCGAGCCGCTTTCGCTTCGTACCGATGCCGACCGTGGCGCACTTTGGGAGAACTACATCATCACCGAGCGAATGAAACGCAATCAAAATGAGCGACTTGGACTTGAGTTCCACTTTTGGCGCACTTACGACAAACAAGAGATTGACCTGATAGAGATTGGCTCTGGCGTGATGAACGCCTTTGAGATGAAGTCGGGGAAGAAGTCGCCAGCGGCACCAAAAGCCTTTGCCGAGGCCTATCCAGAGGCACAATTTGCGGTGGTGAATATGAATAATTATTCGGATTATATCTGACTTTTGCCTATCTTTGCGGCTCTATCTCATTTCAATCTTGAATCTTAAATCTTAAATTTTAAATTATACCAAAATGAAAATCAAAAATTTAGCCCTCGTAGCAGCATTGGCCATCAGTGCCACCGCCTGCGACAACAACAAGAAGCCTGAGCAGACCGCTGAGCCTGTCAAGCAAGAAACGCATTTGTCGGACAAGTATGCCCAGTATACTTTGACGACCAACATCGACCACCTGAGCGACAACGAAAAACAAATGTTGCCGCTGCTCTTCGAAGCTGCTGACATCATGGACGGCCTCTTCTGGAATGAGAACTACGGCGACAAAGCCCAACTCATGGAAATGATTGGCGACAACGCCGATATCAAGAAATTGGCCACCATCGCCTACGGTCCTTGGGACGGTTTGGATGGTAACAAGCCCTTTGTGGATGGCATTGGCCCGAAACCCGCAGGCGCACAATTCTATCCCGCCGATATGACCGAGGAAGAATGGAACGCCTTCGACGACCCGAACAAGACCAGCCAGTACACCATGATTGTGCGCGACGAGAACGGTGCATTGAAGTGCGTTTGGTATCACGATTATTTTGCCGAGCAAATTGAGAAGGCAGCCTCGTTGCTCGATAAAGCCTCTGAACTGGCTGGCGACAAAGAGTTTGCTGAGTACCTCCGCCTTCGCGCCAAAGCTCTCCGCACCGATGAGTATTTCGAGAGCGACATGCAATGGATGGACGTGCGCAACAACAACATCGACATGGTGATTGGTCCCATCGAGAACTACACCGACGCCCGCTATGGCATCAAGGCTTCGCATGAGGCTTTCATCCTCATCAAGGATCAGGAATGGACCAAGCAACTGGCTCGTTACGCTGCTTTCGTACCTGAATTGCAGAAGCAACTGCCTGTGCCCGCCAAGTACAAGAAGGAAGTGCCCGGCTCGGATGTCGATTTGGCTGCCTACGATGTGGTCTATTACGCTGGCGACTGCAATGCCAACAGCAAGACCATCGCCATCAACCTGCCCAACGACGAGCGTGTGCAACTGCAACGCGGTACCCGCAAATTGCAGTTGAAGAATGCCATGCAGGCCAAGTTCGAGAAGATTTTGGAACCCATCTCCAAAGAACTGATGACTCCCGAGTCGATGGAGCACATCAAGTTTGATGCCTTCTTCTCCAATGTGATGTTCCACGAGACCGCCCACGGCATGGGCATTAAGAACACCATTACGGGCAAAGGCACCGTGCGCGAGGCTTTGAGCAACCAGTACAACGCCCTTGAGGAAGCCAAAGCCGACGTGTTGGGTCTCTACCTCGTTACCAAACTCTCTGAGATGGGCGAATACACCAACACTACGATGGAAGACAACTACACCACCTTCATGGCTGGCATTTTCCGCTCAGTGCGTTTCGGTGCAGCCAGTGCCCACGGCAAAGCCAACATGCTTACCTTCAACTATTTCCAGAACGAAGGTGCCTTTGTGCGCAACGCCGAAGGCCGTTATGCCATCGACTTTGAAAAGATGAAGGTGGCTGTTGAGAAATTGGCTGGCGATATCCTTATGCACCAAGGCAATGGCGATTATGAGGCTACCAAGGCATGGATGGGCGAGCAGTGCGTTATCCGTCCTGAGTTGCAGGCCGACCTCGACCGCGTGAACGCCTCTGGCATCCCGACCGACATCTATTTCAACATGGGTCCGCAAGTGCTTTTGAAATAAACCTTATTTTGCTTCTATATAAATAATAATCAAATGATTAGAATAACTTTGGAAAAATAGTCAAAAAAAGAGGTATTTTCCAATAAGGGTAAACGCGCTTTTGTTAGTCATACCAATGTCTAGACAACAAAAGCGCGTTTACTATGCATTCGAATGTTCGTTTTATGCTTAGCAAAAATGTTGCCACCATGCCTATTGGCGTTGGTGCTTTCTCCATTTTAATGGGGGCAAGGCGGATTCAAACCTCTTCATTATTACTTCAGAACTATCAATTAATTCACCTATTTATTAACCAAACTCATTCATTATGAAAAAGAAAGTTTTTTCTTTGATGATGACGCTTGTGCTTGCCTTTATGGGCGTGGCACGGGCGGAGATTGTAGAGATCGGTGACGGCGGTACGGCGACCAACTCGTACCTGCCGAGCTACTCGTTCTACAATTACTCGTTGACGCAGCAGATTTACACTGCTGCCGAGATTGGCACTGCTGGCACAATCAACAGCATTGCCTTCTACAATGGCGGTTCTGAAAAGACCCGCGTGTACGACCTCTACATGGTCAACACGACCAAGAGCTCGTTTGCCAGCACGACC
>CACZNA010000014.1:0-60277 GCA_902782455.1 uncultured Bacteroidia bacterium
ATGGGCTGGGCTTGCGGCCAAGTGGTCATCGCGGTCGGGAACGACACAAGCATGAACACGCGGCCTACCAAAGCGGGGTTGAAGGGGTTTTTGCCCAAACCGCCAAAGGCCATCTTGCCCACGCCGATGGCGACGATGCTACCCACAATGGCCATCCAAATGGGAAGGTTGGCGGGCACGTTGAAGGCCAAAAGTAAACCAGTCAAAGCGGCTGAGCCGTCATTGATGGTCAAAGGCCCCTTGATGAGGAATTTCTGGATGAGCCATTCGGTCAGCATACAGGCGGCTATCGAAACGATGGTCAGCCTGAGCGCATACCAGCCGAAATAGTACAAAGCCACAAGCAAGGCGGGAACCAAGGCGAGAATCACGCGATACATGATTTTCTGCGTGTTTTCCGTCGAGTGTACATGCGGCGAACCGGATATTGTGTATTTGTTCATAATTTCAAATTTAAGATTTAAAATTTAAAATTCATTTTTGGTTTCTTGCACGGATGATGGCACCAGTCTTGGCCTTGCCGTAGCGGATGTAGTCGAGCAGCGGGATGTTGGCGGGACAGGTGAACTCGCACGAGCCACATTCGATGCAGTCCATGATGTGGTTCGTTTCTGTCTCGTCGAAATTGTTCTGCTTGGCCAACTTGTGGAGCAGGAACGGCTGCAAGCCCATCGGGCAGGCCATCGCGCAGCGACCGCAGCGGATGCAGTTGGTCTGGCGACGGTCTTGGGCCTCGTTCAAGGTCATCAAGAGGATGCCCGAAGTGCCTTTGATGCACGGGAAGTTGGTGACCGACACCGACTTGCCCATCATCGGGCCGCCGTTGATGACATCGGTGATGCCTTCGGGCAGACCGCCAGCGGCCTCAATAAGGAGGTCGGCAGGCGTGCCGAAACGCACACGGAAGTTGCCTGGCTTCTTGACCGACTTGCCCGTCACGGTGACGATGCGCTCAATCAAGGGCTTGTTCTTTTGCACGGCCTCATAAATGGCGTAGGTCGAAGCCACATTGACCACGACGCAACCCGTCTCAATGGGCAGTTTGCCCGACGGCACCTCGCGCCCAGTAACGGCCTTAATCAATTGCTTTTCACCGCCTTGCGGATATTTGGTCTTCAAGGGCTGCACCTCGATGCCTTTGTAAAGGTCGCGGTGTTCGTTGATGGTCTTGTCGAGCAACTCGATGGCTTCCATCTTGTTCTCCTCGATGCCGATGATGCCCTTGTCGGTGTTGACGGCCTTCATCAGGATTTTCACGCCGACGAGGAATTCTTGCGTTTTCTCCAATAGTAGGCGGAAGTCGCAGGTGAGGTAAGGCTCACATTCGGCGGCATTAATAATAATGTATTCGGCTTTCTTGCCTTCGGGAACCATCAGTTTGACGTGAGTGGGGAAGGTGGCGCCGCCCATGCCGACGATGCCACATTCTTTCACCTTGTCGATGATTTGCTTGGAATCCAATTTGATGTCGGTAATCAGTTCATCGGTGTCAATGTAGCCCTCGATCCATTCGTCTTGGTCTTCGCGGTCGATGAAGACGGCGGGCTTGTAGTAGCCCGTGTGGTCCATCACGACATCGACTTTGGTGACGGTGCCCGTGGCGGGCGAGTGGACGTTGGCCGAAACGAAGCCTTTGGCCGTGCCGATGAGTTGTCCCGTCAGCACGCGGTCGCCTTTCTTGACGATGCAATCAGCCGGTGCGCCGAGGCATTGTCCGAGCGGGACGATGATCTGTTTGGGCATCGGGAAGTCTTGTATGGGCAGGTGAGCCGAGAGTTTGTTCTCTTCGGGATGCACGCCGCCTTTTTGGAAAGTCTTTATCGGGTTCATGCTTTGACGGTGTTTTCGGGTTTGACTTCAGTTTTCACCTCAACCGGTTCTGGTTTCGGCTGTGGCTTCACGACGGGCTCTGCGCCTTGCAGGGCAGGAGCCTCCGGCTTTGGAGCGGGGAAGTTGATGGCGTGGATGCTGCCGCGTGGGCACACTTTCACGCACTTGCCGCAAGCCTTGCACTTGGCTGGGTCGATGTAGGCTAAGTTGCCGCGCATTTCGATGGCCTCGAAGGGGCACTCTTTCAGGCACTTCTGGCAGCCGATGCAGCCCACCGAACAGTTCTTGACGACCAATGCGCCCTTATCGGTGTTGACGCAGCACACAAACACGCGGCGGTCTTTCTTGCCACGCGGGCGCACTTCGATGATGCCACGCGGGCAGTTCTTGGCGCACACGCCGCAGCCCACGCACTTGTCGGGGTCGACGACGGGCAGGCCCGTTTCCTTGTCGATGTGGATTGCATCGAAGTTGCACTTCTTCACGCAGTCGCCGAGGCCGAGGCAGCCTTTGGAGCAGCCACCTTCGCCAGCATACAAAGTATTGGCGAAAGCGCAAATGTCGGCGCCTTCGTAATGCACCTTGGAAGGTGAGTTTTGGCAACTGCCGTTGCAGCGCACCACCGCAATCTTAGGCTCGAAGGCGGCGGCGGTCAGTCCGAGGACGGCGGCCACCTTGCCCATGTCGGTGCCGGGGCAGGCCAGTCCGTCGATGTTGCCTTTTTCGGCGGCTTGCTTCACACAGGCCTCGGCCAAGGCACGACAGCCCGCGAAGCCGCAGCCGCCGCAGTTGGCGCCGGGCAGACAAGCCTCCGCTTCGTCAATCAGCGGGTTCTCCTCGACCTTGAACTTCTGTGCCACGAAGTACAGAACCACGGCAAGCACACCGCCCAAGATTCCGAGAACCGCAAGGGAAATAAATAAAGTGTTACTCATTTAAAAAAGAATTTTGAGTTTGTTTTCGATTTGAACCCGCAAAAATACGGAATATCGTTTTTTTGGCAAAGGATTTTTTTGGAATTTTGATGGAAAGAGCCTATTCCTTCCCCCCAATCCGCTTCAAATACATCCTGAACAACACATCAGGGATGGAATAAACGCCCTCGAAGAAGGTGACATAATCGGTTTCCATCAGTTTCCTGACCGACGATTGCACGGCGCTTGCGGAAGGCAGGCTGTAGCGCCGAATGAACTGCGTTCCCATGATTTTCTCGGCCTTGCCAGCATCGGCGATGGCGAACAGAACCTCCTTCTGACGGTCGGGGATGAGTGAAAGCATTTGTCGGTAACCATTGCTTTGTTCTTCAATCATGCCATCGATGATTCGAGGCAGCAAGTTGGTGTCGCAAGTCTCGCCTTCAAGGGTGTTCTCGAAAAGTTCGTGCAGCGTCTTATGTATATAATAGGTGTTGCGCTCCATAACTTGATAGATTTGTGCAATAAGTTGAGAGTCAATCTGTTTGGAGAAACGGTTGAACCAATATGTTGCGAATTTGGTGTACTCTTCAAGGCTGATGGCATCGAGTGTGAGGGATGTTGTACTGTTGTAGAAAGGTCGACCGTATGAGTAGAACATCTGCGTAATCAAGTGCCGCGAACTGCCCGAGAAGATGAAATTGGCGTTGCCGAGATGTTGGATATGGCCGCGCAACAGGGCTTCGATGTTTTTTTCGGGATATTTGGCGATTTGCTGGAACTCGTCGAAACAAACGATGCAAGGCTTGTCGGCCTGCTCCAAGGCTTTGAAGATTTCCTCAAGCGTGAACTCAGGATTGTGCACATCGCCGAGCGAAAGGCTGAAAGTGGGCATCCCCGTCGAAGGGTCGAAGCCGAAGTCGGCACTGAGAGATTTCAATGCCTGCACAAACCAAAGTGTCATTTTTTTGCTTTTGCTCCTTAATGTGCTAAATACTTGACGACCAAAAGTATAGGTAAATTCTCGAAGGCTTGTAGTATGGAAAATGTCGATGTAAAAGCAGTAATAGTCGGAGCAAAGCGGCTCTTGGTCGTAGCAGAATTGAATGAGTTTCGACTTGCCCATGCGTCGTGGCGACATGAGGCAAACGTTTTCGCCATTGGTGAGCATTTGGATGAGTTTTTTGCTCTCCTCTTTCCTGTGGCAAAAATATTCCGAAGGAATATCGCCGTTGATGATGAATGGATTCGTAATCATAATGCGCTGATTTTGCAGCAAAGATACGAAAATTATTCAAATCACATTACAAAATTATACGTTTTGTATTATACGAATCATATAATTTTTTAAAAAGTAATACAAATAATTGTTTTTCAATATGATATAAATGTTTAATGGTATATTTTTGTTCTGGCGATTCCGTGTTGTGTCTGTACTTCAATGAGATAAATGGATGCGGCATAGTCTTGCAAAGACAATTCCACACGGTTGCTGGGTTCGCTTGTCTTTTCTGTCAGGCATTGCCCAAACAAATCAAACACCCTGACGCTTATAATTCCCTCGGCTTCGATGAACACATTGTCGTGGGCGGGATTGGGGTAAATCTTTATAGGAAGTGCGTTGTTTTCGTCAATGTCGAAGAATCCCGCGTGGATGACGATTTCCTGCTCAGTGTATCCACAGTAGTCATTCCAAGCCCTGACTTTCAGGGTTGTTGTGCCTGGTGAGGTGGCAATCAAAGTGCAATGCGTTTCCGAGGCATCCACAACCCAATCCGAAACTTCGCAAATCCATTCGTAATGCGTTGCAAAAGCCACGGAATCAATTTGATAATTGTATTCGTAATGGACAAAGTCGGTCGAAACGAAGATTTCTTGCAATCCCATGATTTCTGGAATTGGTTCGGGATGCTGCCAAACTACGAGATTCATGCTTACCACGGAATCGCAGTCGTTGATTGAGACGAAAGTCTGCTCATATTGTCCAGATTGCGTGTATTCGTGTCCGTTCCAAACGAAGCTTTCGCAAACCGTGGTGTCAAAAGTGATGTCGTAAGCGTCGATGAGATCAAGGTGTAGGCTGACGATGCTGTCGCAGCCGTTGGCGGCAGGGAAGGTTTGCTGATACACGCCGCTCTCCGAGTAGAGTTGTCCATTCCATTCGTATTCCCCGCAGCTCAGATATGTATACTGATGTTCAACATTATGTTTGATGAACAGGCTCATGGTCACGGTGCTGTCACAACCATACTGGTTGGTGAATGTTTGTTCGTAGGCACCGCTTTCTGTGAGTGTCATGTTGCCCCACTCGTATGTTTCGCAGGCATAGATGGGGTAGGGTATGAAATATTCATCCGGGTGGTTGATGGTCAGGTCAAGGGTGGCAATGCTGTCGCAGCCCCATTGGTTGACCAAAGTGGTTTGGTAGAGGCCTGATTCATTGTAGATTTGGCCGTTCCATGTGTATGACTCGCAACTTGAAGCTGTGGTGTAGCTTGAACTCGTCTCATGCACTGAGATTCGGACAGCATTGCTGTAGGAAGTGCCATCTTCGTTGGTAGCCCAAAGGCGCAGATACCAGCCGTTGTATGTTACGTCCAAGTCTTGCCCTGTGTAGGCAATTGGGTTGTTGAATGTTACATCTTCAGCGATTTCCCATCCGTAACTGTCGGCATTAATCAGGTTAGGCAAAACCAATTCTAACGGACCTTCGTTGCAAATAACGGCAGGTTCATATAGATAGCCTATGTTAGGCAGAGGTGAGAATTCGAGGTCGCGAATGGCTCTTACGGCAAAAATGCCTCCATAGTTGGGGGTAGTAGTGTTTTTTTGGCATAGGCCGATATAGGCATTCCATCCCCAAGCCACTTCGGGGTACGGTGAACCGAAATGGACATACCAGGCTCTCTCAGTGTTTTCCTGGGTGCTTGACCAATAGGGGTGAAGCCCTAATTTCTCGCCTACGGATTCCAAAGCGGGTTCGTAAAATATGGCATTGACATACAGCATCTTCAACTGTCCGGCGGCAGGAAGATACCATCCGTTTGCGATGTCAACCGTGGCAGCGGCATATTGACCAGTATAGCCAGTTGATTGGTAATGATTAAGGATGGCCAGAGTGTTGGAATATCCGTCAGTATCCGCGAAGGCACTGGTTATGATATCGCTGTTTGTATTGATGACATGATCAAGCCCTTCTATTTCGTCAGTCAGGCCCCAGGGAACTGCAAAAGCCGCATCATGCAATGCCACCATCCAGCCTGAGGAGCCATCCTCGTTAAGGTAGAACACCACACCCTGGCTGCCATCGGGATTTGTGATTACTTGCCCCAAATGATACCCTTGGGCATTCAATCCTAATGTGGAAATCAGAAGAAACGATAGGGTAAAAATAATGTTTTTCATGGCTTTTGTTTTTAGAAGTTTCTAATGCTGCGGATAGACAAAGGAATTCCTGACAGCTCGTTCCTTGATTTGGTGATGGCACCCATGGCGCCACTATAGCTACTATACAAGGCGCAGTCGTTGTCGAACCCATATACCGAAGAAGACCAGTAAATCCAAGGCCCCTGCAACATTGTACCATTAATCACTTTGAGTGAATTATTGATAATGTGGGCGCTGCCATAAAGGATGTTCAGTTGTCCGAGTGCAGGCCAATACCACCCGTGTTCATAGTCTACCTCCCATGCGCCCGGGTATTTGGAATGGTTGTTTTGTGATGCGGCGCGCAAGAATCCCGTGTTGTCGTAGCCGTCAAGGTCGTAGATGGCCTCGCGTACGGAATGCCATCCCGTCAGTCCCCAAGGGAGTTCGCATTCGTAGGACCAGTAAATCTGTTGGGCTTGAACCTGAGGATGAAGTGCCCATCCGTGCTGTCCGGTTTCATCAACGTAGAATACTACACCGATGGCACCTTCTGAATAGTCTTCTATATGCACGGTTATGGTGTCTGTTCCTTGAACGCATAGGAGGTCACCGATGCGGACGAACTGCCCAAAACTGAGCAAGGAGATTAGGATGAATGCTGTAAACAAAATGATTCTTTTCATGGTGAATGAGGTTTTATGATTATTGTTGCAACGTTGCAAAGATAAGATCTTTTTTTTGACATTTGCCAATATTTGAGAATTTTTACTCCGGATTGATTTTGAGTTTCGTCCTGATGGTTCCGCGCTGTGTCTGTACTTCAATGAGATAGATGGATGCTGCGTAATCTTGCAAGGACAATTCCATGCACTCGCAAGGCTCTGTCAACCTTTCTGCCAAGCATTGCCCAAGCAGGTCGAAAACTCTGACACAAATGATGCCCTCGGCCTCGATGAAGACTATGTCATGCGCTGGGTTGGGATAGACGGCAAAGGGCAAGGTAGGGTTGTCGTCGACATCGAAGAAACCCGCGTGTATGATGATTTGTTGCTCGGTATAGCAAGAATCCATTCGTAATGCGTTGCAAACTCCACGGAATCAATGAAGTAGTTGTATTGTCCCAAAATGATGTCCGTTGAAACGTAAACTTCTTGCAGCCCTACAATTTCTGGAACCGTGTCAGGGAAAGGCAAAACGGAGAGGTCCATCCTGACCAAAGAATCACAGCCGCCTGGGGTTACAAACTGCTGCTCATAGTGGCCCGATTCAGTGTATTCTTGCCCATTCCACCACAGACTGCCACAGGCCACGGTGTCGGTATCAACCTCCAAGACATCGGAGAAGGCAAGGTGAAGCGTGACGATGCTGTCGCATCCTTGCTGGGTGACGAAGTCTTGGGTGTAATCGCCCGGCTCGCTGTAGGTTGTGCCGTTCCAAGTGTAACGGTCGCAGACCTCCATCGACCATTCGTGGGAGAGCGGCCCAATGATGGAGAGATGGAGCGTGACGATGCTGTCGCAGCCCAAAGGCGAGATGAAAGATTGCTGATAATCACCGCTTTCGTAATAGGTTTCATCGTTCCATGTAAAGTGGTTGCATTGTGCCTGCCAAATCTCATGAGTGACGGTTCCCCCAATGCTGACCTCAATCTGATAAAGCGTGTCGCAGCCTGTTTCCGATTCGACAAGTTGCTCATAATGACCGCTTTCTGTGTAGGTGATGCCATGGAAAGCATATGATTCGCAGCCTGAGCCTGAAATGCTGACTTCGATGGTGCCGCTTGGGTTGTAAGGTATACCTTCGGGCGTGATGTAATAGGCTTGTTGCAAAAAGTTGTTGTAGGGACGGTGCTCGGTGTTGTTGTGGTCGGTGAAGACTGTCGCTGTGTTAAAACAGAATGTCGGGATGGTTAGGTCTTCGTTCACGTTGGTGACATGGTACATGTATTGGTTCCACACTTTGCGGGCGGCTCTCCAGGGATCAGTAGCCGATTTGAAGATCTTCAGCATGGTGTTGGCCTGTAGTTCTCCTCCGGTCTTTCCCATCACGATGATTTCGGCACTGCCGTCGTTGTCGCAGTCGACGACAATAGGCACGTGCATGATAGAGATTTGGCCGCAGTCGATGGTGGAAAGTTGCACTGGCTGTGTTCCACTGACATCGTAGATTCTCAGGTGGCTGTTGTCGGAAAATACCAGCTCGTTTTTGCCATCGTTGTTGAAATCGAAGAGTGTGGCTGTGTTGGAGTAGGAATCCTCATTGATGAACAGTGACCATAGTAGGCTGAAACTGTTGCTGTTGGGGCCGAATCGATAGGCACGAAGCCCCTTGTCGCTTTCATGGCAGCAGTCGATGAGGATTTCCAAGAAGCCGTCGTTGTCGAAGTCGGCGATCAGCGGGATGCTCTTGCCCGTGAAAGTGGTGCTGAGTTTTATGGGGCTGCTTGTTCGGTCTGAGAACACGTCCCATACATAGAACGATACGGTGCCTGTTGAGCCTTCGGTGTCACGATTGCTGATGAGCAGGTCGGGATGGCCATCGAGGTTAAAATCGGCAACCTGCACATGTCCATCGGCGATAATGTTATCAGGGGGTGTGATGCTTTTTGTCAGTGTGGCGTGGTTTCCAGCCGTACCATTGCGGTTGGCAATGACGACATCGTAAATCTCGTTGCCTAAGACGAGTTCCTGTCGTGTGTCGCCGCATATATCGAATGCAATCGGGCAGGAGAGCTTGTTGTGGTTGGTGTGGCTGTTGTGCGAATACGAGTCGGCTTGGTTGTTGCCGCCTTGGGCGGTGGCGAGGTGTATGCCGGTTTCGGCATCGAAGATCTTGTTGCGCACATAGATTTCGGGAAAGCCGTCGCCGTTGAAGTCGGCAAAGCCGATGCTGACGGAGAAATCGTTGTTGCCCGTGTTGTAGGTCTCGTTGGAAACCCATACGGGATTGTTAGGATTGGCTGCTGCAATGTCGTAGGCATATAGTTTACGGTCTTTGCAGGCGGTCACAATCAGCCCTTTACGGTTGGGCAACTTGACTAAGCCGAAAGGTCCGTTGCCGTGCGCCCAAACCATGCCTTCCACCGTAATTTGGGCCTTCAAAGCCTTGCTTCGTCCGTCATACACATTCATAGTCTTGGCCGCAGTTTGGCTTGCGCTGTTGCCTTCCATGTCGAAACATACGATTTCGGGGATGCCGTCGTCGTCGAGGTCGCCCACAAGTGGGTTGATGCGGCAATAGATGTTGTCGCTTGATGCCCATTCTTCGCGAATGCCCCATTCGAAGCCCTCCAAGGGAAGGTTGCAATCGCTTTCAATGATGTTGTCGGGTATGGTGGGTTCGGGTAGAGGAATTTCGCAGCTTTGGCTCCATACGGGACGCACGGCATAAGATGCCGACTTGTCGTGGGCCACTAAGATGCCGGCGGTGTAGGAGGTTGGCCCGAAACTGAGAGTCCAGGCTTTGTCGCTGGAGCATTCCGTGCTGGTCCAATAAGAGTCGCTGTTCAAGGAAGTGCCTCCGTTGTTGGTGAAGACGGTTTCGATGAACGGCAATGCAGCAAAGAGTTTTGAGAGTTGTCCCGCCGATGGGATGTGCCAGCCGTGGTCAAGGTCAACATGTGATGAAGCATATTGGGTCGAAGTGCCCATGGCTTCTCGCATGTGACGGGTGGCATCGTAGCCGCAATGCACACCGTGCAACGTCACATATTGGTTGTTTTCGTTGAAGTTGTCGAGGTCGGGGAGGTCGTTGGCAAGTCCCCATTGGTAATCGCTCGACAAATCGTCCATGGCCGCTAACCAATAGGAATCGTCGTCAGGACTGACGTAAAACACTACACCTTGTTGCCCATCAGGTGCGGTGACGACTTCACCAATCGTTGGAGGTTGTGCTTGCACGGTGAAGGATTTGACGGCTCTTACGCCAATCTCATATTGCCCGATGTAGTTCCATTTCGGGTAGTTGGCTACGCTGCCCGTCTGACTCACAACGATGGCGTGGGCCGGGCCTCTTTCGGTTGAAGTCCAGTACCAACGCGGATGGTCGAAAATGAACAATGTCCCTTGGACGGCGGCAAGCGAATTGTTGACCTCGTTAATGTAGGCCATCAGCCAGCGCAATTGTCCGGCGGCGGGCAGATACCAGCCGTTGTTGAAATCGACGCTCCAGGCGGCAGGATACCAGTCGGCTCCGTGTGCGTTTCTGATGATTTCAGTGTTGCTATAGCCGTCAAGGTCGTAGATAGCTGCTCTTGAATATTCGAAGTTGTCTAATCCTGGAATGTCGAACATTTCATAATAATGGTCCGAAGCCACCCAATGCGTGCTGACGGCTTGACATTCCAAACTGACCGCCCAGCCATGACCGTTTTCGTTCACATAAAACACGATGCCTTCGGCAGTTCTTCCCGATGATGGGAAATCGGCTGCGCTGACTGTGCTACCGTCGGTGCAAAGGATGTCGCCGATTTTTACGTTTTGGCTGAACATGAAAGCAGGCCAAAGCCATACGGCTAATATGATGAGGTAGAATCGTGGTTTCATTTCGGGTTGATTTTGAGTTTTGTCCTGATGGTTCCGCGTTGTGTCTGTATTTCAATGAGATAAATGGATTCGGCATAGTCTTGCAAGGACAATTCCATGCGCTCGCAAGGCTCGTTCGACCTTTCTGCCAAACATTGACCAAGCAGGTCGAACAACCTGACGCAAATGATGCCTTCGGCTTCGATGAAGACTTTGTCATGCGCTGGGTTGGGATAGACGGCAAAGGGCAAGGTAGGGTTGTCGTCGACATCGAAGAAACCCGCGTGTATGATGATTTGTTGCTCGGTATAGCGTTCCCGTTGTGTCCATGATCCATTCTGGGCCTTCAAGAATCCATTCGTAATGCGTTGCAAACGCCACGGAATCGATGAAGTAGTTGTATTGTCCCAAGATGATGTCCGTCGAAACGTAAACCTCTTGCAATCCCACGATTTCTGGAATCGTGTCAGGGAAAGGCAAAACGGTAAGCTCCATCCTGACCAAAGAATCACAGCCGCCTGGGGTTACAAACTGCTGCTCATAGTGGCCCGATTCAGTGTATTCTTGTCCATTCCACCACAAACTGCCACAGGCCACGGTGTCGATTTCCACCTCCAAGACATCGGAGAACGAAAGGTGCAACGTGACGATGCTGTCGCAGCCTTCAGGCGTGACGAATTCCTGTACATAATCGCCCGGCTCGCTGTAGGTTGTGCCGTTCCAAGTGTAATGGTCGCAGACCTCCATCGACCATTCGTGGTAGAGCGGACCGATGATGGAGAGATGGAGCGTAACGATGCTGTCGCAGCCCATTGGGGAGATGAATGATTGCTGATAATCACCGCTTTCGTAATAGGTTTCATCATTCCAAGTGAAGTGTTTGCATTGTGCCTGCCAAATGTCGTGAGTGACGGTTCCCCCAATGCTGACCTCAATCTGATAAAGCGTGTCGCAGCCTGTTTCCGATTCGACAAGTTGCTCATAATGACCGCTTTCTGTGTAAGTGGTTCCATGAAAAGTGTAAGTCTCACATCCTGAGCCTGAAATGCTGACTTCGATGATGCCGCCTGGGTTATAAGGTTCGCCGTATTGGTTGATGTAGCTCGCTTGTTGCAGAAAATTGTTGTAGGGTCGGCGTATGGTGCCGTCGGGGGCGGTAAAGACAGTGGCTTTGTCAAAGCAGTAGGCAGGTATGGTCAGGTCTTCGTTCACGTTGGTGACATGGTACATGTATTGGTTCCAAACCTTTCTGGCAGAAGCCCAATTCCCGAAATTGCCGAAAACATGGATGCCGCCATGTCCCAAGAGGTTCCCTGTTTGGTCGAGCAGACCTGTAGTGACTATTTCAGCAGCCCCGTCGCCGTTTATGTCGGCCACAATCGGATATTCGCTGCCTGTTCCAGCACCCATCATCCGGGAGTAAAGGTTGTAAGGGCAAACGGTGTCGTTGCCTGTGACATGGCTCTTGCCGCTACCGTTGATGATGCGAAGGTTTTCGCTGTCGCGGTAGACGAGTTCCATGATGTTGTCTTGGTTGAAGTCGAAAAGTGTGATGCCCGTTTGTCCTGAAGTGTCGTTGTGTGGCTGCCGCCAAATTGTGGTGAGGCCGTTTTGGGTGGTGTAGCGCCAACAGTACAGATACATGGGATTTGAGTTTTGTTTCTCAAGAAAGACGATTTCGGGGTGTGGGTCGTCGTCAATGTTGCCGATGAGGGGATAGCCAGTGCAAAGGCATTGGACGGTATTTTGGAAAAGGATTTGCCCATTAGAAGGCTTGTAGGCATACATGTAGCAAGTTCCAAAGGTGTGGTCGTCGGTGTCGTCACGGACCACAAGCACTTCACATTCTCCGTCAAGGTCGAAATCGGCAAGGCTGGTGTGGCCATCCTGCGAATAACCACTTGGCGGCGTGACGGTCAAGGCTTCTGTGATGGAGTTTAAGGCGGGATTGGTTCGGCTGTTGATGTTGACGTTGTAGATGGTGTTGCCGCAAATCAGCTCCTGCCTAACGTCGCCCAAAACGTTGCTGGCCAACGACATGGCAAAGTAACAGAGGTGGTAGTTGACCACACCGTATGCCGCGCCTCTGTAACCGAGACCTTTGTTGCCGTTTTCCGGACCAGAGCAAAGCCATTTCAATGTGGCGGCATCGAAGATGTCGCTGCCAGCGTATACTTCGGGATAGCCGTCACCGTTGAAGTCGGCGAGCGAGACCATACCGTCGCACGAAGTGGCACGGTCTGATACGTTGAGCAGTGTGCCGTTGATAGTGTAGGCACGGATTTTCTTGTCGTAGCCGTGGACAAAGATCGCGCCTTGCATTGCGCCGTCGGGCCGTGGATACTTGCCTATGGCGTATGGGCCGTTGGAGTTGTAGATGGAGTCTTGGATGTTGAAACGATATTGCAAAGATAGGTCGAGGCCGCTGTAAATGTCCAATGTGTTGGTGCGATAGTTGTTGCCATTGTAGTGTGAAATCACGAGGTCGGTCACGCCGTTGTCGTCAATGTCGCCAGCCATGACGGGAGCGTATGAACATATTGTGTTGTCGGAGGTTGAGAAAAGCAAGTTCACGTTCCATGCATTGCCTTCAAAAGGCAGGTTGCAATCTGATTCGATGATGTTATCGGGTAAAGTCGGTTCAGGGAGAGGCGGGTTGAATAAGTTGATGTTGCGCACGGCACGGACATGGTAATTCTGACCCTTGTCCCTAAGTATGAAGCCTCCCGCCCTGACATTGGCCGAAGGCTTGAATGACACAGCGAAGGCTTCGTTGGCGTTGGCCTCCGAACTCGACCAATACTCGGCTTGTGCCATTATGCTTCCGTAGCTTTGCAGCTCGTTTTCAATGAAAGGCAAGGCACCGAAGAGCTTCGACAACTGTCCAGCGGTAGGAAGATACCATCCGTGTCCATAGTCGACCACGTTGGCGGCTGTGTTCATGCCGTTTTGGTGGTCTCTGATGATGCCTGTGTTGGCTAAGCCGTCGGTCTCGTTGAGCAGCATCCCGAAAGGTGATGAGAAGGTTTGGTTGTCTAATCCCGGCACGTCGCCATTGCTCCATGAAATAGAGGTCGAGGCGTCGTTTAAGGCTACCATCCAGCCTTCGGTTTGGTCGGGAGAGACGTAAAACAGTATGCCTTGACTGCCGTCGTCGTTGGTGATGAGGTCGCCGATATGGTAGGTCGCGGGCGCAGGGTTGGGTATGTTGAAGTCTATGATTTGGCGCACGGCGATACCGTTGGGCGGATAGTTGACGTGATTGTCTTTTACATAGTCGCCGATGCTGCCGCCCGTGTTCATGTCGTAGGCGTGGTAACTGGAACACTCGGTCGACGACCACCAGTAGTAGTTGCCTTCAAGCGGAAACTGCGACCCGCCCACAACTTGCAGCGAGGCGTTGATTTCGGGGTAATAGGAAAACATGTAGCGCAGTTGTGCCGCACTGGGCAAATACCAGCCATTGTCGTAATCGACGGACCAAGCGGCAGGGAAGTTGGTTGAGTTGCTTGTGTTTCGGATGATGCCTGTGTTTTGGCTTCCATCGAGGTTGTGCATGGCGGCTCGGGCATTCTCGTAGTTGACTAGGTTTTGAATGTCGTAGCCATAATAGTTTGAACTGCTCCATTTGATGGAAGAGGATTGGTTTTGGAGCGCAACCGCCCAGCCGTGCGTATCGTTATCATCCACATAAAACACGATGCCCCATGCCGTTCTTCCCGAAGATGGGAAATCGGCTGCGCTGACCGTGCTCCCGTCGGTGCAAAGGATGTCGCCAATGCGGACAGTTTGGCCTAAGCTGACCATGTAGAATAATAGGAAGCCGATGAGCAATATGGTGTTTTTCATGTTATTTCCTTTCTATAAGTAACTGTTCAAAATTAAACTGCAATATCTTTTGACTTCGTGACACGGGACTTCGAGACTTCGGGACAAGCAGATTCCTCGTAGTCTCGCAGTCCCATAGTCTCGTGTCCAATATGTAAACTAAATTTGCTCATCTACTTATCTTCTATGTGATGATGTATTCGAATTTCTTCTTGAGTTTGTCGCGACACAAGTAAAGCACTATATAATAAGGTATCAGTGCGACGATGCTGATGAGCGCCGAAAGGCCTTCGCCCAAGCCGAGACCGAGGCAAATGAAAAGCACTGCCAACAGCAAAATGATAGGGACGAGGTAGGCCAGCACCGCCGCCATGTTGCCCTGACCAATGGCCATTGTCACGTTGACTTTTTGCATCAAGGCGAAATCGCGGTCTTTGGGTCGGGGCACGATGAGGGTCTTTTCGGCTTGCTCGCCCATGCCACAGGCACTCTTGGCGTGACAGGCCGCGCAGGCACTTTGCGCCAATATCTTGATTTCCAGTTCATCGTCGGTGATTTTCGTGACGATGCCTTCGTGGGAGATGGTTTCGTTTGCGTTGTTCATAATGCCGCAAAAATACGATTTTTGTGGGTTGATTGCAACAAATCCTGTATTTTTGCGGCGTTAAATCCTTGTTATGTCGGATAAAAACAAAAAGAACGACGGAAAGCAGGCAAGTTGGGCGCAAGCCAAAATCCAAGCCTTGAAGGATTGGTACCACCGCGACGAAAATTTCCTGCGGATGGTCCGTTTTCCTGGCACCAAGGTGCCGCTGTTGGACGTGCTCATCGACTTCGTCAAGCTGTTCACCAAGGGGCGCACCATGGACCGTGCCGCAGGCGTGGCCTTCAATTTCTTCGTGGCGTTGTTTCCGCTGATTCTGTTCTTCTTCACGCTGATTCCCTACATCCCGATACCGCACCTCTATGAACGTGTGATGTTGGCGTTGGATGACTTTCTTATCCCTTCTGGGACAATGGATTACGTGAAAGAGACCATCGACAACATCATGAACCAGCCACACGATGGCTTGCTCTCGTTGAGCATTTTCCTCTGCTTGATTTTCGGATCAAGTGGCATCGTGGCTATCTTCAACGGCTTCCGTAATGTGTATGCCAACATTGTGATTGAAAAAGGCCTGACGTTGAGAGGCTGGCTCGTCCAACGGACGTTCGCCGTCCTCATGCTCATCATCATCGGTGCGTTGATTGTGGTTTCGGTGGTGCTGATTTCGTTGGGCGGCACAGCGTTGAAATATTTGGTTACGCACGAAATCATCGAGGGTGGATCGTTTACTTTTTTCCTTTTCAGCGTGTTGCGGTGGGTCATTGGCGTGTTTGCCCTTTGCTTCGGCATCGCGTTGCTTTACTATTTCGGCAATGTCACCGTCAATGAGCATTACCGCATTGAACGCAAAAGGAAGGGTTCAAACGGCGAGACGCTCTATCGCAACTTCGTGATTTTCAGTCCTGGTACGATTCTGGCCACCACACTGTTCGTTTTGGGCACGGTTGCGTTCAATACCTATATCTCCAATTTCTCGCGCTACAATGTGCTTTATGGCTCCATCGGTACGCTCATCATCCTCCTGCTGTGGATTTGGCTTGTTGCCATCCTGATTTTGGCGGGCAACGACCTGAATTCCGGCATTCGTCGCAATGCGGACAAGCTGAGTGCAGGCGAGGACAATATCCGCCGCCGCGAAGTCGTCATCGAGGATTTGAAAAGGCACATTCGCGCCTATCAGAAGTCAAACGAAGTGATGGTGGAGAAGATTAGCGGGGCGAAGAAAACCATCGAGGAACAGCAGGTGTTGATTCAGAATCTGGAGGAACAGATGAAGAATAACGAGCTGATTATCAATACATATATGGGTTTTGTGGAGTTTGAGAGGAAAAAAGCTGCCGAACCGTATGAAATCCAAGACCCCAAAAAGGACGACGAGGAAAACAAAGCATAACACATCATGGGCATCGTAGCGCGACAGAGTATCAAGGGCACCATAGCCACTTATATTGGGGTGGCCGTGGGCATCGTCACCACCTTTTTCATCCAGACGAAAGCCCTTCAGCCTGAGCAGATTGGCCTCGTCGACATCTTGCTCCAATGCTCTATCTTGTTCAGCGGCTTGGCACAGTTGGGCACCAACTCGTCAGCCATGCGCTACTATCCTTTTTTCAAGGACGAGCAGCACCGCGACCACGGCTTCTTCGGCTGGACTTTGCTGGTTCCGTTAATTGGATTTTCATTCTTCTTGTTGGCTTTCTCCGTCTTCAAAGGTTCCATCGTCAGTTTCTTTACGAAAGATTCTGAAGTGGGTGCCGACCTTTTCGCCAAGTATGTCAATTTTGTCGTTCCGCTGGCGTTCTTTATGCTTTATATTGCTGTCTTTGAGACGAATAGCAACCTTTTGCTGCGGATTGTATTGCCCAAGTTCATCCGCGAAGTAGGCTTGCGTGTGGGCACAATGGCCATCTATCTGCTATATTTCTATAAAGTCATTGATTTTGATGGTGTTATCGTTTCGTTTTGCATTATCTACGGCCTTGCCACATTAATTAATATCGTATATCTTTTGTCGCTCAAACGGGTCTCGTTCAAAATCGACCGGAAGTTCATCAAGCCCCAATTGCAGCGCGATTTCCTGTTCTATACCTTGTTTATGATTACGGCGGCCTTGGCGGGCAATGTCATTCCCATGCTGAGCAAGTTCTTCGTGGCTGGCAAGACGGGTTTCCGTTTGGCGGGTGTGTTCACCATTGCCACTAACATTGCGGCTTTGGTCGAGATGCCTTACCGCTCGTTGGGAGCGATTTCAAGACCACATATTTCCGAGGCCATGGCCAAACAGGACGTAGCAAAAGCCAACGACTTGTGCAAGAATGTGGCTTTGCACCAGTTCATTGTAGGCTGTCTTGTGTTTTTCCTCGTATGGATCAATATTGATTATCTTTTTGACTTGCTGCCCAATGGCGACATATATCGGGTGGGCAAGTGGGCTGTGCTGATTTTGTCGTTGAGCCGTCTCGTCTATTCCACCCTTGGCGTGATAACCACAGTGTTGAGCTATTCGAAATACTATTATTACTCGCTGATTTTCACTATTTTACTTGCGGCGATGTCAATTGCCTTAAATGCTTGGTTGGTGCCTAAATGGGATATCAATGGTGGGGCTTTGGCCAATGTAGGCTCTTATTTGGTGTATTTCGTCTTGCTGTTGGCTTTCATTAAGTGGAAGATAGGGGTGCATCCGCTTTCGGTGAAGATGTTGCCTGTCGCAGTGGTGGTGCTGGTTCTGTTCGCCCTCAATTGGCTATGGACGGTTTCGCTAACGCCGTGGTTTTCAGGTATTTTTGAAAACCCAATTTTCGGCTTGGGTATCGATGCAGTGCTGAAGACAGCGGTTTTCGTCATCATTGGTATGACTGCAATCTATAAGCTGAGAATCTCAAAGTCGGTGAATGATTTGGTGGAGAAGGGGTTGGGTAAATTAAAGAAATGAATTACAAGAAAAACACTTGAGCCATGTGGATTCTTCTTTTCTCTTCGGGTGGAATCTTCATGTAATCGCCGTAGATGCTCGTGAGATAGCGGTCAGGATTGGCGGGAGCTCGAAAGACATGGCCTTCGAAAGGGATGTCTTTCAAAGGATATATCATGTCTTTTGAATATGAATTGCCATAAACGCTAAAATGCTTCTCATAGCCAACTTTGTTTTTGGGCTTAAGATTCAACAGCATCCACAAAACATGCAATCCGGCTCTAATGATTGGGAAAGTGAGGGTCGCCAAGTGGTTTTTTAAGGTAATTTCTTGTTTTACAAAATAGAAACTGGTAGTTTTCATATACCATCGCATGATGGCTTTTTGGAGCTTAGGCCTTACGGTGGGGTATGGCACTAATTCAAACAAATCAATGAATAGTCCTTTGTGATAGTCTTTACTGAAATCTTCGTTTGGGGTAATGTAGAGTGAATGGTTGTCTCTTATTTTATTGAGGGTTCTGCCAAAGGAAGGGTCGGAGGTTTTGGTCTGAAGGAATAAAGAAGAGGGAAGTTCTTTTTGGGCAATCTCAAGGAATCTCAGCAAGTCGCCAGTTGGCATGGTTACGTCAACATCGTCATCCCATGGAATGAATCCCTTGTGCCGAATTGCGCCGAGCAATGTTCCGAAGTCAATCCAGTACTGGATATTGTGCTTGCGGCATATCTTGTCGATTTCTACCAACATGTCAACCAATCGCAATTGGACTTTGCGCAGTGTTGTACCCTCTCCGTTGTACTGAGAAAAATCTTCCATGGCTTATTCTTTAGTGGCAATGACTCTGATAAATGTCTCGTCTTGTCCGTTGTATGGGGCGAATCCTTTCTGCTCTTTGGCATACTCGATGCTGAACTGGCATGATTTAAGCTCGTCGCAAAAAGATTCAAAGTTGATGAATCTCCTGTAGTGGTCATTTAGGATAAAGGCATCTGGCTCTCCTTCGACGGGGGTGCCTACTTTGAAAATCTCGTTTTTCTGCCCTCGCACTTCAACACAAAGCTTCCCATTCGGTTTGAGGTTGCGGAACGCCCACAGTATGACATTGTGCTGCTGTTCCTCGGATATGGAATGAAGGGTGAAGCGAGAGTAAACAAGGTCATATTTGGAGTAGTCGAAATCGCTTAGACATGTAAAATCACAGCATCTAAAGACCAGATTTTCAATTTGTTTATAACGATTCTGAAGAAGCTCGATGATGTTTTCACATTGGTCAATGGCTTCCACTTTTGCTGCATTAGCGTTAGCGAAACAGATGGCATCACGCCCGTTGCCGCATCCTAATTCAATCATCGTTTTTCCGTCAACGCCAATGTTTGCGACCACATAAGTCGCAAACAGAGACGGCTTCTCGTCTTCCGACTGTTTGGAATATATTTGTTTCCAATATTTTTTGTCCATACCTTGTGTTTTATTGCCTGCAAAAATACGTTTTTTATGGGTTTGTTTGAAAAAAACATGTACTTTTGCAAAGGAATAATTGGCTAATCAATGGATAATCATATCAGAAACATTGCAGTCATTTTGGCAGGAGGTACGGGCAGCAGACTTGGTGCTTCCACTCCGAAGCAGTTTTTTAAGGTGGCGGGAAAAATGGTAATTGAGCATACCGTTGACATTTTCGAGCACCACCATAGTATTGATGAAATAGCCATCGTGGTTCACCCTGACTATATCAATTTGATGGAGGAAATAGTTTTGAAAAACCATTGGCACAAGGTGAAGAAGATACTCAGAGGTGGCTCTGAACGCTATCATTCTTCATTGTCTGCTATTCAGGCATACGATGCCGAACCTGATGCGAAACTGATTTTCCATGACGCCGTAAGGCCTTTGGTCAGCCATCAAATTATTGATGACGTGATTGCTGCGCTCGAAAAATTCAATGCTGTTGATGTGGCCGTGGCCGCAACAGATACCATCATTCAAGTTGACGGTGAAGGGAAGTGCATCGCCCGTATTCCTGACAGGAATCTTCTTCGTCGTGGACAGACCCCTCAGGCCTTTCGTTTGTCCACAATCAAACAAGCTTATGAATTGGCGCTTAAAGACCCCCAGTTCAGAAGCACCGACGATTGCGGAACGGTGGTGAAATATCTGCCCTCCGAACAGGTGTATGTGGTGCATGGCGATGAGTCGAACATGAAACTGACTTATAAGGAAGATGTGTTTTTGTTGGACAAGCTTTTCCAGCTCCGTACTTTCAAAACTCCCCGAATGGATAATTATGACATGCTGAAAGACAAGGTTTTGGTGGTGTTTGGAGGCAATTCGGGCATTGGTGCGGAAATAATCAGAATAGCCTATAGACATGGGGCGAGAGTTTTTTCGTTTTCGCGTTCCACGACGGGTACAGACATAGCCGATTTTGAACAAGTGGAATCGTCGTTGGCGAAGGTCTCGGAGCAGACCGGGCGCATTGATTATGTGGTGAACTGCGCTGCAATTTTGGCAAAAGAGCCGCTGATGACCATGGAAAAGAACCTGATTGGCACAATCATAGCCACCAATTACAATGGCATGGTGAATGTGGCGATGGCAGCGTATCCCTACCTGAAGGCTTCCCATGGGCAGTTGCTCTTGTTTACTTCAAGCTCCTACACCCGTGGCCGTGCTTTCTACAGCCTTTATTCATCAACCAAAGCTGCTGTCGTGAATTTCATGCAGGCGATTTCTCAAGAGTGGGAGCCCGAAGGCATTCGGGTCAATGTCATCAATCCGGAAAGGACCAATACGCCGATGAGAACCAAGAATTTTGGGATAGAGCCGGAAGATACTTTGCTGAAAGCTTGTGAGGTGGCCGAGGCATCGTTAAGAACCTTGATTTCCAATACGACAGGTGAGGTGATTGATGTAAAAATCTTAAAAGAATAGCTGGCAATGAAAGATTTTGACGCTTTTTTCACTTCAAGTTGTACGATAAGTTTATCCAAATCAAAAATTCAGACCACGAGAACTGGATGACGGATAGTTGCTAGCAAAATGTATGAACTTTTAGAAACGTTTTTAAGTAATGGACGGTCCAAAAAATTCTATTGTTACTCAATTGCGTGTGTTGATTGCATATAAGGATCTTCTGCGCAATCATTTCAAGCCTGTTTCGAAATGGTATTTCAAGGCGTTTCGTCGTTCCCAAATGGAGGCGGCGAAGAAACTGAGAGACAAAAATTGTCTGGAAGTGGCTTTTTTCCTTACCATTCCTGGAATGTGGAAAGCAGACGAAGTGTTTGAAGCGATGTTGAAACACCCCCGCTATCATCCTTATGCGGTGATTTATCCTTTTGCTGTTTACAAAGAATTTAATCCAGAGGAAGAACAGCGTACCATCGAACGCACTAAGGAATTCATGGAGAAGAAAGGCTTTGAATATGTAATTCCATACGATGAAAAAAGGCATAAGTGGCTTGATATTAGAGGTGTGGCAAAACCAGATGTCATTGTCTTCACCAATCCTTACAAAGACTCATACCCCAAGTATTACGTTGACCATTTCAAAGATATTCTTACCTGTTATTTGCCATACGGCTTCAGCTCTTTAAGCTTATATCGCAAAAACTACGATTCGTTTTTTATCAATCTTGTGGGTTTGCATTTCGTGGAGACGGAACTACATCGAAAGATGGCGGCGGAACACTCCCGAAATAAAGCAGAGAATACGGTGGTCACTGGCTATCCAGCTACTGAGGTGTTTCTTAGTGACGATTATGTGCCTAAGAATTTATGGAAACCACAGCCCAAAGTTAAGAAAAAAGTGATTTTCGCCCCACATCACACCATTGATCAAAAGGAGTATACGTCGTTGTTTCTCGAAGTGTGTGACGTGATGCTGGAGATGGCTGAGAAATACAACGATGAGATTCAATTTGTTTTTAAGCCGCACCAGATGTTAATGTTCAAACTCCAGCTGTTGTGGGGCGTTGAAAAAACAGAAGCGTATTATAATAAATGGGATGCATTGGAGAATGCCCAATTAGTCAGCGACGGCTATGTGGATTTGTTTTTGACCTCAGATGCCATGATTCACGAATGCGGTTCGTTCACTACGGAATATTTGTTTGTAAGGAAACCGGTGATGTATCTCTGCGGTGAAACCGATATGACTGGTAAGTTCAACGAGTTCGGAATCCATTCTTTCAATTGTCACTATCATGGCAGAACCAGAGAAGATATCGAGCGTTTTTTGCAGGAGGTGGTGATTGAAGGTAAAGACCCGTTGATGCTTGCCAGGGACCAGATTTTTGAAGACTATCTGAAGCCGAAAGACGGCATACTGCCTTCACAAAAGATTCTGAAAGTTTTGGAAACGGTAATCAACAGTTAAGGTTTGGCCAATTATACGTCAAGAACCTCCCTGAACTTGCCAATGACAGCCTCTTCGGAATATTTTTCCAAAAACATCTGTCGCGAGTAGGCGTTGAAACGCGGACGAGGCTTGCTCTCAAACCCTTTGATGCATGTTATGAACTCGTCAGCAGTGTTGCACTTTCCTCCAATAACATCGTAGTCAACCTCGTACCCCATAAAGGCCTCGTCGGTGGCGATGATGTTTTTGCCGTACATGAGGCTCTCGCAGGTCTTGACCTTCATGCCGCTACCTTTAAAAATAGGTAGTATCATGATGTCGGTTTCCTCGAAGTAAGGAAGAAGATCGGGCGCGTCACTCACCACGTTGATGTCTTTCAACATTGGCTCTTCTGCCTTCAGTTTTGCCATGCCCTTACCCACCACTTTCAAACGGACGTTCACTTGCGGTAGGACATTCTTCACGAACCACAGAATACCTTCGTTGTTTGGCGGAAAGTATGCACCGAGGAACAAACACAAGGGGCGAGAAGATGTTGTCTCTTGAGGATAACAGTCTTTCTTGTACCTGTCCTTGAAAACCACGGGTATTATGACATCCGCCCGTCTGCCATAACGTTTGAATAGTTCGTCGTCGTCACGCAGATTCAAAGCAATGATTTTGTCGGAATATTGGCATGAATAATTGTCGTTTTTATTGACGCACCTTAATATAAGACCTTTGCCAGGCTTTTTTCCTAATTTGGCCTTGAAGTAAGGTACTTCTACATTATGGAAGAAAGTAATGATTTTTCCATTGTAGCGGTGACTCTTCAACTTTTTTGCCATGATACCGAAAACACTTCGGTCAATCCATACCACATCGTAGCTATCGGCTTCGTTGATGATTTTTCTCACCTTCGACGGTGTGAGGCCAAAATAATAGTTGAACAGGAAAAAGAATAAACCCTTGAGATAGTCCCATGCCGATTTCCGCTTATTCTCGTCGTGGACGTATAATGTGGTAACATTCTTTTTTCCTACGATTTGCGTTATGGCATCGAAGTTTTTCTGGCTGCATTGCTCACCACCTTCGAAAATGTTTTTGGATTTTTTGTATTTAATAAATAGAACTTTCATTGTTTTTTTATTAACTGCAATGCGATGGCGGCTGCGGTGCACAGCAAAACAATCAGTGAGCAGACAAACTGAATGGTGTTGCCTGTCTTCCAGATGCTTGGAGCATACTCCATTACAATCTGATGCTCTCCACTTGGAATCAAGGCACTGCGCAACAGATAGTTAGCCCTGAGTAGAGGATGCTCCTGTCCGTCAACGTATAATTTCCAACCTGTATTGCTCCAAATTTCGGAGAACACCACCAATTGATCCTTTGGTGCTTTAATGCTGTAAGTGAGTTTGTTGGGCTTGTATTCTGTTAGGGTGATTTGTCCTGGGATGCTGTCGGTAAAGGTGTAATTCCCAACTTGTTGTTGGAATTCCTTGTGGAGGATGGCGGTATTGCGCAGGTCGGTTGTGGCAATAGCATCGAACTCTTCATTGGGTGTGTCTACCCATTGGACATCATTCACTATCCATGCGTTACCAAAGGCGCATGGATTTTCTAATGGCTCTGCATCAGGATTGTATATGATATACTTGGTGTTCAGCATGTTGAGCACTTTCTGCTGCTGAAGTCCGAGGATGAGGCTTGCTTCGGAATTGGCATTTTTGAAGATGGTGTTGAATTGCTTGACTTCTTGGCCAAGATACTGGTTGATAATATCTTGATACCTGCGGAGCTTGGCACCATGGTATCCGCCCACCGACTTGTGGAAATAGGAGGTGCTGGCATCATTAAAAACGTCCTTGGTGAGATTCAATACCCTGAAATCAAGAGACGGGTCGTTGAGAATGAACTTGTCTGCTTTGGTTTCGGTGAAAGGCTTCTCTTGCTGTTTTTTCGAGATGAAGTTGTCGTTGTTCAGGTAGCGTTTGTCGATTTGGAAAAGGTCGAAAAGGACCAAAACAGCAAGGATTGGAAATGCTATCTGGGATTTGAGCTTGCCTTTGCCGAGGAACCATAATGGAATGGCTGAGAATAGAATGAGCAGGAAACTTCTGATGGCATCCTTGCGGAAGATGGCCACTCGGACGTTTTCAAGTTGGGTGGCAAAACTGGCATAGAGCGCCCCGTCTTTGCCCTTACTCAAATTGGCAAATTGCTCGGTCTCACCTTGGCTGAGGAAACTGAAAAACGTTTTCGGGGCGAGATAGAATAACAGGCAGAATCCGGCCGTGATACCCAACGCGATGAAAAACTTCTTTTGGTTTTGTTTGAAGCTGTCGGGATTCTTCGCAATCTCTGCCAAGCCTAACAGACCCAGCATCGGCATGGTAACTTCTGCAATTACTAAGGTCATGGAAACTGCACGGAACTTGCTGTAGCCAGGAATGTAATCAATGAAGAAGTCGGTGAATTCCATAAAGTTCTTGCCCCAACTGAGTAGGATGGAGAGCAAAGTGGCGGCAAGAAGTGCCCATTTCAGTTGGCCTTTCACGGTCAAGGCACCTAATACAAATAGGAACACGATGATGGCACCCACATACACTGGGCCGCTGGTGAAAGGCTGGTCGCCCCAATAGGCGTTGCTCTGTGCGATGCTGTCACGATACTGGCGGTCGGCTTGCTCAAGGGCGGGATTTTGCTTTCCGATTAAAGCCGAGCCTCCTCCTTTTGCGTTGGGGATGAGCAGGCTCCACGTCTCGCCTTTGCCGTAGCTCCACTGTGTGATGTAGTCACGGTCGAGGCCTTTGGTTTGGTTGGTGGCGTCTTGAACTAACACAGGTTTGCCGCGTGTGGTGTCTTGGCTAAATTTATAATTGGAGTAAAGCATGGTGGTGTTGGTCAAAATGCCAAAAACAGCGGCCACGAGCAAACAAAGGGCAGCCTTGAAGAATCGGGCGATTTGTTTTTCTTTGATGTCGCTGATGAATTGGGCAATGGCCAAAATGACCACGATGAGCAGCAGATAATAGGTGATTTGCAAGTGATTGGCTTTGATTTCCAAGGATAAAGCGATAGCCGTCAACACGCTGCCCCACAAGTATTTGCCTTTGAAAGTGAGTAGCATTCCGGCGATGACCGGTGCCATATAGGCCATAGCGATAGCTTTGGTGTTGTGTCCTGCCCCTATGATGATGAAGAGGTAGGACGTTAGACCGTATGCCAGTCCTCCTATGAAACTAATCCAGACGCTACAGTCAAGCAGCAAAAGCAAGACGAAAAAGCCTAACATGCTGATGAATACAGCCCCGATAGGATTGGGAAATCCGCAGTTTACCAGTCTATGAATACGTCCTAATAGATTGCTGCTGCTTTTCACGGAAATATTCCAAGCCGGCATCCCGCCAAACATCGAATTCGTCCAAAGAGTCTGCTCGCCAGTAGCCTCGCGGTAATCTGAAATCTCTTTCGACATGCCCTTGTACATCTCAATGTCATGCTGTTTGATGCGTTTTCCCTCAAGGATAGGAGAGAAATAGACCAGAGTGATGGCAGCAAATGCGATGATGGCCGCCACAATGCCGAGGACGTGTTTGTTTTTCTGGAAAAAGTTATTCATCATTGTATGTGTGATTTTCTATTCAACTTCTTCAAAATCAGTGTATTCTCCAATGTTAGGATCAACATGGGGATTTCTTGCCTCGTCTCTTGCCGATGGGGTTTCGTCTTGGCTGTAGGCTTTCATTTGTTGTTCCAGTTTCTTCATCTTCCGCTTGAAAACCAGCTTGATAATCATGCTGAAGGCATAAAACATTAAAATGATGATGAGTAATATTCTGAATAGTCCCATAAGATGACCCAATAATTGAATTTTGGCGCGAAATTACAAATAAATCTGGTTCTGACGGTTTTTTCTGTCATTTGATTCCTGTTTCATGGAAATTTGATACTTTTGCACAATGAACTTTATTGAAGAATTATGATTGTCAGAAGTAAAGCACCGTTGAGGATTGGGCTTGCAGGAGGAGGAAGCGATGTCAGTCCCTATAGTGATATTTATGGAGGCATTATCCTTAATGCTACTATCAACCTCTACGCTTACTGTACGATTGAGGAAACGGATGATGGCCTTGTAACTATTGAAAGCTATGATTGCGAGTGTTTTGAACGTTATCCACTCAGTCGCCATTTGGAGATAGACGGCAAAGCCTCGCTCTTGAAAGGAAGTTACAACCGAGTGATGCAGGATTACAATATCCCATTGCGGGCCTGCAAGATAACCACTTATAATGATGCGCCCGCTGGATCGGGATTGGGCACTTCGTCAACTATGGTGGTGGCCATCTTGAAGGCATTTGTGGAGTGGCATAGCCTGCCTTTAGGCGACTATGAGATTGCACGCTTGGCCTACGAGATTGAACGTAAGGATCTTAATCTGTCAGGCGGTAAGCAAGACCAGTACGCCGCTGCTTTCGGTGGGTTCAATTACATGGAGTTCCTAAAAGACGACATGGTGATTATCAATCCGTTGAAGGTGAAACGTTGGATTGTCGACGAGTTGGAGGCGAGCATTGTGCTTTATTTCACGGGGCGTTCACGGAGTTCTGCCGCCATTATCGACGAACAGAAGAAGAATGTCGCTTCGGGTAACACTATGTCCATTGAAGCGATGCACCGCATCAAGCAGAGTGCTGTGGATATGAAACTTGCGGTGCTGAAAGGCGATATGCACGAGTTTGCCCGCATTCTCGGACAAGCCTGGGAAGACAAGAAAAAGATGGCAGGTGCTATCACCAATCCCATGATTGAGGAGGCTTTTGCCGTGGCTACTGCGGCGGGGGCTTTGGCAGGGAAGGTGAGTGGAGCAGGTGGCGGTGGCTTCATCATGTTTTTTGTGGAGCCTACCAAAAAGAAAGCGGTGTTGGACGCTCTTGGTAAACTTGACGGCTATACCGTTCACTTCAACTTTACCGATGGCGGAGCGCATGGCTGGAAAATATACGAGACGGACAGGGTTGAATCATTGAAGCATTAACTTTTATGGAAGAACAACTACAAATCTTAATAGAAAGGTATCCCAAGCTTTCGGCTTGCAAGGAGGATATCAAGAAAGCCTACGAATTGTTGGAAACGGCCTACCAGAATGGCAAAAAGCTTTTGGTGTGTGGCAACGGTGGATCGGCATCCGATTCGGAACATATTGTCGGCGAGCTGATGAAGGAGTTCAAACTCAAAAGGAAAGTGTATGGCAAGCAAGCGGCTGCTTTGAAAGAGATTGACCCTGAATTGGGACAGGTCTTGGCCGACAACCTGCAAGGTGCTTTGCCGGCTATCTCATTAACGGCTCACTCATCTTTGCAGACGGCTTTTATGAATGATGTGGTGCCTGAGCTGGTGTTTGCCCAGCAGGTAAACGGATATGGGAACGCGGGAGATGTTTTCCTTGGAATTTCTACCTCGGGCAACAGCAAAAATGTGCTCTATGCAGCCGTCAACGCCAAAGCTAAAGGCTTGAAAGTGATTGGACTTACGGGTGGCAGGGAGAACAAGCTGATGAAGTATGCAGATGTTTGTGTCCGTGTTCCCGAGACGGAAACCTACAAGATTCAAGAATTGCACTTGCCGGTGTATCACTGTCTGTGCCTGATGTTGGAACAGAAATTCTTTGGAGCATAGTGAAACTCTCTGAAATCAATATTAAACCTTACGATACGCTGTTGCTCGACCGCGACGGCACCATCAATGTGCATCTGGTGGGCGACTATGTGAAACATCGGGAGGAGTTTGAGTTCATCCCTGGAGTGCTTGAAGCCATGCCAAAATTAGCGAGGCATTTCAAGCATGTCTTTGTTGTCACCAACCAACGTGGAGTTGGGAAAGGCATCATGACCGAAGCCGATTTGACCGACATCCATAGGCACATGATGGAGGAGATTGAGAAAGCTGGAGGTCGAATTGATGGCATCTACTATTGTACTTCATTAACGGATGAGGATTTGCGCCGCAAGCCGGGACGTGGTATATGGGATGATATTCAACGAGACTATCCTGATGTAAAGGCGGAACGGACAATCATGGTGGGTGACGGAGATGTGGATAGGGAGTTTGCCCGCAATTGTGGCATCGCTTTTTGTCGAGTGGATTCGTTGAAGAAAAAGGATGGACGTTATGAATGGATAAAAACCAAGGATATGGATGTGATTGTTTTGGCTGGAGGATTGGGCACTCGACTCCGCTCTGTGGTGAGAGAAGTGCCAAAGTGCATGGCACCTGTCAACGGAAAGCCATTTCTGTATTATCTGTTGACGGCTTTGTCGCAATATCGAATCCAAAAAGTGGTGCTTTCGGTCGGCTATAAGCGTGAATGTATCATGGACTGGGTGAAAGCGCATGGAAGCGAGTTTCCGTTTGAGATAGACTTCGCAGTTGAAGAAACACCTCTTGGTACAGGGGGTGGCATTCGTCTCGCCATGGAAAAATGTATTTCGGATGCCGTTTGCATAATGAATGGCGACACCTTCTTTGATGTTGACTTGGAACAGCTCAAAGAGGCTCACAAACATTCTGGCAGACTTCTAACGATGGCCGTGAAACATTTAAAGGACTTCGACAGATATGGAACAGTGTCTTTTGATAAAAGTGGCACAGTGACGGGCTTTAACGAGAAACGCTACTGCGAGGATGGGTTTATCAATGGTGGAGTGTATATGGTCAGTGACAGGAATCTGTTGAATGCTATGCCAAAGAAGTTTTCATTTGAGACGGAATTTCTTCAGCCAAAAGCAGCAGCGGGACTTGTTCATAGCTTTGTCAGTGATGGTTATTTTATAGACATTGGTATTCCCGAGGATTATTCTAAGGCCAATGAGGATTTCAAAGGTTTTGAGGTATGGACAAAAAGAAAATGATATTGGTGGGTACGGCCTATCCGTACCGTGGCGGGCTTGCGGTTTATAACGAACGGTTGGCTCGGAGCTTTCAGGAAGAAGGCTATGAGGTTGAGATTTGGACATTTACGGTTCAGTATCCAAACTTTTTGTTTCCTGGCAAGACCCAGTTTTCAACCGAACCGGCACCCGAAGGTTTGGTCATCAAGCGCGAGCTGAATTCGATGAATCCCTTTAATTGGTTGAAAGTGGGACGAAAGCTCCGTAAGGCTCGGGCCGACATTGTGGTGATGAAGTTTTGGATTCCCTACATGGCTCCTTCGCTTGGCGTAGTCGCTCGCATGGCTCGTAAAAACAAGAAAACAAGGGCCGTTAGCATTATTGATAATATTATTCCTCATGAGAAGGGCGTTGCGGATAAGCCGCTTGCGTCATTCTTTCTGAAATCTGTAGACGGCTGTGTGACGATGTCGAAATCAGTTCTTGGGGATGTCGAACGGTTTAATGCGGTGAAAAACGTGGTGTTTTGCCCACATCCGTTGTATGACAATTTCGGAGAGAAGGTTAGTAGGGAAGAGGCATTGCGTTTCCTTCGTTTAGACCCCGATATGCGTTACATGTTGTTTTTCGGCATCATCCGTGATTACAAAGGCTTGGATCTGTTGCTTCAAGCTATGGGCGACGAGCGCATTAAGCGGACGAATGTGAAACTGATAATTGCGGGTGAGTTTTATAACAACGGCGAACAATATCACGAGTTGGAGAAATCGCTGGGATTGGAGAATCAGCTCATTTGGCACTGCGAGTTCGTCCCTGATAGCGAGGTGAAATACTATTTCAATGCCTGTGACATTGTGGTGCAGCCATACAAATCGGCCACACAAAGCGGAGTGACCCAGATAGCCTATCATTTTGAGAAACCCATGCTGGTGACCGATGTGGGTGGTTTGAAGGAAATTGTGCCTGATAGAGTAGTGGGTTATGTTACCGCAGTGGATCCTGCACAAATTGCTGATGCTTTGGTTGATTTCTTTGCGAATGACCGGAAAGAAGCTTTTGAGCGAAATATCCAAGTGGAAAAACAGAAGTATTCATGGGGTCGAATGGTTGATGCCTTGGTCTCCGTATCAAAATAGAATGTCATGAAAAAACTAATATCACTTTTCACGAAAATCTTCCCCCGACAGTGGCTCATCAAATTGAGTTACTTGTTCAGCCTTTTGGTGCGTCCGTTCTATATCGGAAACAAGGTGGAATGTCCCGTATGTGGCGGCCATTTCCGAAAGTTCTTGCCTTACGGTTATGGCAAGGCGATGGATAATCGTTTGTGTCCCAAATGTTTGTCGCTTGAAAGGCATCGTTTGCTATGGCTTTATCTGAAGGAAAAGACAGATTTCTTCACTGCGCCGTTGAAGGTGTTGCATTTCGCACCCGAGCAACCGTTCCTGAAGCGTTTCCGTGCCTTCAAAAACCTCGACTACACCACTGCCGACCTTGATTCGCCCATCGCCGACCTCCATTTGGACGTGACTGCCATCGACCAGCCGAGCGACACCTACGATGTGGTCATCTGCAACCATGTTCTTGAGCATGTCAATGATGTGAACAATGCCTTCGCCGAAATCAAGCGCATCTTGAAGCCGGGCGGTTGGGCGATACTTTTGGTGCCCATCAACCCTGACTTGGATACCTTTGAAGACCCAAGTATCATCGACCCGAAGGAACGTGAACGGCTTTTTGGCCAGTATGACCATGTGCGGCAGTTTGGCCGCGATTATGCCGAAGTTTTACGCAGGGCAGGTTTCAAGGTGACTGAAGACAGGATTTACTACGAGATTTCAGTGGAACAGTGCGAGCGGATGCGCTTGGCGCGTAGGGGAGAGGAGATTATTTACCGCTGCGAGAAGGTCTAATAATGTCCGCGCATTGATAAAACAAGGACGACCACAATTTTATCATGGATTTCGTAAAGGATACGGTGTTTGCGGTTGATGCGGCGCGACCATACGCCCTTGATGTCGCCTGAAAGCAGTTCTGGTTTGCCGGTTCCCGTGCGCGGATGTTCTTCTAATTCAGTCAGGAGTTGCTTGATTTTGCGCTTAGTGGCATCGTCGCCATGTTGTTTCCACCATTCGCGGTCTTCTATGGCTTCAGGCGTGAATTTTAGTTCCATATATCTTCAGCCTTGATGGTTACGCACTTGCCTTCACTGAAAGCGGTCTGACCGCGTTTCACTTTGGCCACCATCTCGGGGGCGTATTCAGGCTCTGAATCTTCGCATATTTTTATGAAGTTGAGGGTGCGGAGGAAGGCTAACAAGCTTTTCGCGCTTGCACTGCGTCCGTCATATTGTAAGGTAACTGTTGCCATGCTTTTCGTGTTTTGATGGTTTCGCCCCGCAAAAGTAACAAAATTTTCGGTTTTGGTGTCAAATGAATAAAAAAGACCTATTGTCAAACTGTAGGATGCTTTTTGTGGCAATGAAAAAACAACAAAAGGCGATTCCCAACAGGGGGTCGCCTTCCGTTTACCTTAAAAAGAAATATAACGGCTTCCGAAAATTAATATTCGTCAGAAACTGTAAGTTTTTTGCGGCCTTTGGCTCTTCTGCGGGCCAAAACCTTACGGCCGTTAGCCGTTGACATTCTCTCTCTGAAACCGTGTTTGTTTCTACGTTTTCTGTTCGATGGTTGAAAAGTGCGCTTCATCTCTGTATCTTTTTATTTGTTATTTTTCTGTAAAATCCCCTTGAATCGAGCTGCAAAAGTACGAAGAATTTCCTTTGCTCCAACACTTTTCTTGAAAAAAATGAAAAAGGCAAAACCAAATCTGATTTCGCCTTTTTCAAATTGTTGATTATAAATTGCTTACGCAATGGCTTCCTTTTCAGGAATGTTCTTCAGGGTTTCGACGAGGAAGTCCCAGAAGGGCTGCACACTCTCGATGAGCAGGGCTTCGTCGGGCGAGTGCGGGTGTACCAAGGTCGGGCCGAAGGAGACCATGTCCCAATTCGGGTACTTCGAGCCGAGGATGCCACATTCCAACCCGGCGTGGATAACCATAATCTTGGCTTCCTTGCCGAACTTGTCGTGATAGATCTTCTTCATCAAATTGAGGATAGTCGAGTTGATGTTGGGTTTCCAGCCTGGGTAATCGCCTGTGGAATAGGCCTCTGCGCCATTGTCGGTGAGGTTTTTGCGAATTTGTTCGGCCAGTTTGTCCTTGTCGGCATCCACAAGGCTGCGGGTCAGCGAGACACATTCGATCTTGCCGTTTTCCATCTTCCATGTAGCCAGGTTGCTTGAGGTCTCGGTGGTGCCTTCAAAGTCGCTCGACATGGCGATGACGCCGTTGGGATAGCGGGCGATGGCGCAGAACATGTTGTCTTGCGTCTTCAAGTCAATGACCTGGGTCGGCATTGAGGCAGGCTCGCAAAGGATGGCTAATTCAGGCTCCACGTTGGCGAACTCTTCCTTGCAAATGCCTTCATACTCAGCGGCAAATTGTTTGAATTCCTCTTCCTTTTCAGCAGGAACCACAACGATGGCTTCTGCCTCTCTTGGGATGGCGTTGCGCAGACTTCCGCCGTCAATCTTGGCGAGGCGCAGACCGTATTTCTCGGCTGCCATCAGCAGCATGGTGTTCATCAATTTGTTGGCATTGGCGCGACCAAGGTTGATGTCCATGCCTGAGTGACCACCTTTCAAACCCTTGACAAACAGACGATAGGCTACCATTCCAGCGGGAATGGCCTCAAACGTTGGCGTCCAAGTTCCAATGTTGTCAACACCGCCGGCGCAACCCACGTAAAGTTCGCCTTCGGTCTCAGAGTCCATGTTCATCAGGATGTCGCCTTTCAGCAAGCCGGGTTGCAGCTTGTTGGCGCCCGTCATGCCGGTTTCTTCGTCGATGGTGAAGAGAGCCTCGATGGGACCATGCTGCAGATCAGTGGCTTCCAAAACAGCCATAGCAGCAGCGGCACCCATACCGTTGTCAGCGCCGAGGGTGGTGCCGTTGGCTTTCACCCAACCGTTTTCGATGCGGGTTTCAATCGGGTCGTTCTCGAAATCGTGTACCTTGTCGGCGTTCTTTTGTGGAACCATGTCTAAGTGGGCTTGCAGGATGACGCCCTTGCGGTTTTCCATGCCTGGAGTGGCAGGCTTGCGCATGATGACATTGCCGCAGTCCTCAATAATGGTTTCCAATCCGTGTTCCTCGCCCCATTGTTTCATGAAGGCAATCACCTTGGCTTCTTTCTTCGAAGGGCGCGGAATTTGCGTCAAGCTGTAGAAATTCCTAAACACGCCTTTCGGTTCCAAATCTTTGATAGTGCTCATTTTGTTTATTGTTGATTGTTTAATCGTTTAGTTGTTGATTTTCTGATGTTGTGAAAGTTGGAAGTTGCTTGTTCAACGATGAAACACTTCAACAACCAACAATTCATCGAAATGGACGGCTAAAATACGGAAATTTTTCTATACCTTGACAAAAAGTGCTATTTTTGCCGCAAAATTCTTAAAGCAATGAAGAAGTTATTACCTATTATGATGTTTGTCCTGCTTGCTTTTGCAGGATGCCAGAGAGGACCGGTCATGTATACTCAGTCCAATAATCCAAAGGAATTTTTGGCCAACTCCGAAAAGTTTGTGAACCAGACTGTGAAACGCTCGTCGCATTATAACGCAGAAGATTGGCAGGTGGCCGTTGATCAGTTTGTTGCCATGGCCAAAAACTTCGTGGAGAACAAGAACTCCATGACAGAGGAGGAGATTGCCCGCTTTAATAATATGCGTTTGGACTTCATGGAAGCTGTCCACACTAACGGCAATGAGGATTTGACCGCCCAAATCAAGAAAGTATACGGCAAGATTATCCAGTGATGATAGCTCCTAAGTCAACGAAGAAGTAGAATTTTGATATATTCGCATGATGCAAGGCTATAAGGCTGTTAGCTTTTAGCAATTAGCCATTAACTTTGTGGAAACCAAGCTAAGAGCTAACTGCTAATAGCTAAAAGCCAATGAAAAAAAAGAAAAAGAAACGAATCTTTTAGTCTATTGCTGCTAAGCTGAATCATTTCAGCCACTTGCGGTATTTGATCCACACACGGAGCCAAATGCGGGCGATGGAGTCGATGGCGTCGCCAAAGATCATTTCGCTGTATTTGTCGAAGTCGCGTCCCCATTCGGTTTGTTCCATGAACTCGTCCATCCCTTGCGTGTTCTTGAACGTTTCGGGAACGAGATAGTAGGAGAAAAGGTAGGAGTATTGCGCAACGGCACTCATGTAATCCCATGTGTTGTTGTTGCCATCGCCCCAGCCTTGCACGTATTTTCGTGTGGCCACGTCTTCTTCCACATTCTGTATGAGCGGCGTAAGAGTGAGAGGCAGGGGATAGCCCTCGGGGTCGTAGTAGAAACGGTTGTTGTCTTTGTCAAGCTTGTACGACTTGTTGATATGGTCTTCCCATTTTTTCTCGATGGCACCGTGGATGCCCTTCTCGTCGGAAAAAGGACGGGCGTCGCAGTGCAAGGGCATGTGGCAGTCGGCTATATAGTGGCTGAGGATGAAAAACCGCATGGCGATGTGGTTGCCCGTTGTGACTATGGGGCAGCCTCGGTCTTCCTTGTGGAGCATCTTGAAGTTGTCGACGATGCTGTGTGAGATTGACTCGCAGCGGTCGGCGCAGTTGCCCTTGCCTCCGGTGTAAGGCTTCCCGTACAAAGGCGACACTTTTTTCATCAGATTGTAGATGGTATGGGAAGAAGGCAGCTTGTCAAACTTGGTGTAGGTGCCATCGGGAGCTGGCTCGAATTTCACGATATGGCTGGTTGACATGTCCTTGAAAACCTCGTCGGGATACCAAGCCCCTTGGATGATGAAATCGCGGTAGTCCTTGAACCATTTGACCAAAGCCTTGGCCTCTTTGAGGGTTTCGTCGCTAACTCCTTGGATTACCTTGGGATTGTCGGTGGTTGCGACCACCTCCAATCTTTTGATGGCCATAAAAGCCAACCATGCATGGGTGTATTTTTTCATGACTTAGTTTCTGTTGTTACCCAATCCAATGTAATAAAGCAATGAGGCCAAGGAGGAAAGTGCGGCCACGACATAGGTGCCGGCGGCCCAATTCAAGGCTTCCTTAGCTCCCATTATTTCCTTGTCGGAGAGCGAGTTGGACGACTGCAACCAAGCCAACTCCCTTTTTGAGGCATTGAATTCGACGGGCAAGGTTACCACGCTGAAAAGGAATACCATCGCGAACATGGCAATGCCTAGCCAAAACAGGGCAGGGAAGACGTTCATAACGAACAAGCCGATGATGATGACAATCATTGACAGTTTTGACGAGATGCTGACGGCAGGCACCAAGGCCGTACGCATACGTAATGGCGCATAGCCTACCTTGTGCTGAACGGCATGACCGCATTCGTGGGCGGCGACCGCTGCTGCTGAAACACTGTTTGAGCGATACACGTCCTCGCTCAAGTTGACAGTTTTCTTGGATGGGTCGTAATGGTCGGTGAGTTGCCCTTTGATGCATGTGACTTGCACGTCGTAGATGCCGTTGTCGTTGAGCATTTTTTGGGCGATTTGCGCTCCGGTAAGTCCGCCGGGCGAGAGCACTTTAGAGAATTTGGCGAACACGCTTTTCAGTTTCCATTGTACCAGCATTCCAACCACGCCGATGACAATGATGAGAATCCAATTTGCATTCATGATTTCCGAATTTTATGTTTGAGCTGCAAAGATAATGGAAAAATACAATACGTTGAGTGAAAAACATCGCTATGCGAGGCGGTTTTTGTCTACTTTTGTACCTTATTTCAACGAATTATGTCAGTTTATACCTTTAATGTCTTTCTCATCGTCATGGCAGCCATCGCTGTGGTGGTGTTTGTCGCGCTTTTCTTCGTCGATGCGGGCTATGGCAAGTTTTACGACAAGAAATGGGGCTTTGCGGTCAACAATAAGCTGGGCTGGGTGCTGATGGAAGCTCCTGTTTTTGTCGCCATGTTGGTGCTTTGGCTTTGCTCCGATCGGCGTGGCGACATGGTGCGATTGGCTTTCCTGTTCTTGTTCGAGTTGCATTATATCCATCGGTCTTTCGTGTTTCCTTTTCGTCTGCGTGGAAACAGCCTGATGCCGCTTTCTATCGTTGCTATGGGTGTGGTTTTCAATGTTTTGAATGCACTGATGCAAGGCGGCTGGATTTTCTACGTCTCGCCCGATGATTATTATCCCGCCGATTGGCTGACCAACCCGCGCTTTATCACGGGATTCTTGGTGTTCATCATCGGCATGTATGTCAACATCCAAAGCGACGACATTATCCGCAACCTGCGCAAGAATGGCGACACGCGGCACTATCTGCCCAAGCAGGGGATGTTCCGCTATGTGACCTCGGCCAATTATTTCGGCGAGTTCATCGAATGGGTGGGCTTTGCTATACTTACTTGGTCGTGGGCCGGCGTGGTGTTCGCCTTTTGGACTTTCGCCAATCTTTGTCCCCGTGCGTCGCGCATCTACGACCATTATCAGCAGGAGTTTGGCGACGAGTTGGACACAAAAAAAGTAAAGAGAATAATACCTTTTATATATTGAGTAATGGAAAATTCACCGATATTCACTCCTTGCGAGATAGGGCCTATCACTTTGCGTAACAGGGTGATACGCTCAGCTGCTTTCGAGAATATGGCTTACGGCAACCGGCCTTCCGACGACTTGCTCAACTATCATAAGGCTGTGGCCAAAGGCGGTGTAGGCATGACGACGGTGGCTTACGCTGCGGTCAACCAGTCGGGGCTGTCGTTCAACGGCCAGCTTTGGATGCGCGAGGAAATCGTCCCCGACTTGAAACGCCTCACCGATGCCGTACATTCATACGGTGCCAAGGCGTCTATCCAATTGGGTCACTGCGGCAACATGACGCATCGCTCTACTTGTGGTTGTATGCCCGTAGGTGCTTCGCGAGGCTTCAATCTCTATTCGCCTACTATTGTGCGCAAGTTGAGCAAGGCCGAGATTCTTGAGCTTGTGCTTGATTTCGGCAAGGCCGTCGGACTCGCTCGCAAGGCGGGTTTCGATTGCGTGGAGATTCATGCCGGGCATGGCTATCTCATCAGCCAGTTCTTGTCGCCTTACACAAACCATCGGCATGATGAGTTTGGCGGCACCCTCGACAAACGGATGCGTTTCATGAAACTCGTCATTGAGGAGGTGATGCGCGCTGCGGGCAACGACATGGCCGTGGTGGTGAAGATGAACATGTACGACGGGTTCAAGAAAGGCATGGAGCAAGACGACTGCATTATCGTGGCCAAGGAGTTGGAACGTCTCGGAGTACATGCCCTCGTGCTGACGGCAGGTTTTGTCAGCAAAGCCCCGATGGAGGTGATGCGTGGCGCGATGCCTTTGAAGACGATGCGCTATTACATGGATACCAAGAAATTCTGGTGGCTCAAGGCTGGTTTGACCTTGTTTGGCCGAGCCTTGATTCCTACTGTGCCGTATAGTGAGGGCTATTTCTTGGAGGATGCCAAGGTGTTTCGTGCCAACCTGAAGCTGCCGTTGATTTACGTCGGTGGTATGGTTTCGCGAGAAAAGATGGAAGAGGTGCTCGATTCGGGCTTTGTGGCCTTGCAAATGGCTCGCGCCTTGATTAACGACACCGATTTTGTCAACAAATTGCACAGTGGCGAGGTGACGCGCAGCGAGTGCAAGCATTCCAATTATTGCATCGCGCGTATGTACACGTTGGAGATGAAATGTCACCATTGCGTGGATGAGGAACTGCCGAGGAGCATTCGAAGGGAGATTAAAAGAGCGGAGAAAAGATTATGAAATGTCACAAAACCTGCAAAACCGGCAAAACTATATTTAGTTGGGAGGGAAAGCTGCCAACCGGCGGCTTTCCGGCGGCACACGGTTGTGTAGCCGCCATGATTCAAGTGAGGTTTTGAAGGTTTTGGGAGTTTTGTGATTAAGAATAAAGCATGGATACGAAAAAATGGTTGAATCGGTTTCAGGAGGTACACGGGTATCGGCCTTGGGCACTCATCACGGGTGGAAGCTCGGGCATGGGCTTGGAATATGCCCGACAATTGGCTGAATTGGGCTGTAACTTGCTATTGGTCAGTAATCAAGAGCTTGAGTTGCAAAAAGTAGCCGATTCGCTGAAACAAGGCCATGAACTTCAAATCGTGCCGCATTATCAGGATTTGGCCACCGAAACTGCCGCTGAGGAATTGCTAGCTTTTTGCCACGCTGAAAACCTGCAAATAGACATTCTCATCAATAACGCGGGGATGTTCTTTTTCGAGGAACTGACCAAGGCGAATGAAACCAAAGCCTTGACGATGTTGCGTCTGCATGTGTTTACTCCAACGCGGCTTTGCGTTTTGTTTGGTGAGGAAATGAAGAAAAGAGGCTGTGGATACATTATTAATATGTCCTCGATGGCGGCCACGTTGCCTTGTCCGGGCATTACGATTTATTCCGCCACGAAAGCCTATCTGAAAAGTTTCAGTAAGTCGCTCTATTTTGAGATGCGCCCTTATAGTGTGGGCGTTACGACGGTTTGCCCAGCTGCCATCGCCACACCGCTTTATAGACTAAAACCCAATCTGTTGAATTTTGGCGTGAAAATTGGTCTCATCGCTACGCCGCAGTGGTTGGTACGCAAGGCATTGAAAGGCATGATGCGGAAGAAAAGGATGGTGAAACCAGGCTTCATGAATGTTTATCTTCCCCCGTTGATTGCATTGTTGCCCCACAAATTGGTAGACAAACTATGGCAAAAGTTCAAGTGACATTATTGTTTTTATAGGCCTGCCTAACGGTTTCAGCCCAACGCTACGAAAAGGTGCCTTTTGGCGACTTCGAGCAGTGGACTGTGCGCCATGTCACCGAGTCGAAAGTCATTGGTGGTCAAGAGAAAGCCCTCTATGTCATAGGCCCGACGGATACGATTCGCAGCAATGATCCTTACGATTACAAAAACACGATTTGGTCCACTTCAAACGCTTTCGCCAAGGTGATGGGCGTGGTGAAAACCAGCAACAATGTAACGCCCGACAAAGGCCCGACGGGAACGTGTGCCAAACTCGCTACTCAGTTTGCTTATTTCAAGGTGGCGGGATTGCTGAATATCAAGGTGTTGGCGGCAGGCTCCATCTATTGGGGCAAGATGCTGGAGCCAGTAACAGGTGTCAGCGACCCATTTGCTTTCATAGACTGGGGGATCCCTTTTACTAAACGTCCTAAAGCTTTGGTGCTCAATTATAAAGTCAATATTCCCAATACGGGCAAGTTGGTGAAAGGTACCACCACCCGCACCACCGAGTTTAATGGCTATGACCCCGCTGAGATTCTTTTTGTCTTGCAATACCGTTGGGAGGATGACAAAGGCAATATCCACGCCAAGCGGGTGGGAACGGCGATTTATCATGTAGACCGGTCTTCCGATGGTTGGATGAAGGACTTCCGTATTCCCGTCATCTATGGCGATGCCCGAAAATCAGAGGATTACCAGCCCTATATGGGCCTGCTTACGGGCGAGAGGACGATGTATGCCATCAACAGCAAAGGCAAGAAAAAGCCCATCCTCGAAGAAGGCTGGGCCGATACGGATTGCCCCGTTACTCATGCGATTATGTGGCTCTCCTCAGGAAGCAGTGGCGCTTTCGTTGGTGCCTTGGGCAATGTGCTTTGGGTGGATGAGGTGAGGTTGGAGTATTAATCCACGTCCATTTCTTTGGTTCTCTTATTAAACGATAGAATTTGTCAAAGCTTTTGACATCTCCACCACCATTCCCATGATTTCTAATACATCTTTATCCTTGCCTTTTTCGTGGTCATTCAGGTCGTGATAAGGCACGATGAGATTGTGGAGTTGGTAGGTGCCGTCCTTGAGGTTGGCTTCGTGCATATCGCGGTAGCCGGTGATGGTTCTTTCGGCGTTCCAGCGCATGTGCTCCGTTTGATAGAGCAGGTCGGGGTTCTTTTCGAGCAAGGGTCGATAGGCCTCGTAGGTCTTGTAGATTTCGCTCTGGTAGCGGTTCGCAAAGCGTTTGTCTTCGTTCAGGGCAATCCAGTTGCGGGCGGCTTCGGCAAAGGCCTTGTCTTTGTCTATCTTTACTTGGTCGAAGAAATTTTGGGAGAGGTCGTATTTGAAATGATAGTAGGCGTTGATGATGACGGCCATGTTGTCGCTCAAGAGCTTGTCGTCGACGCCTTGATCCATCATTCCGAAAACTTTCACATTGGCGTATTTGCCGTTTTCCTCGTCCAAAAGATTGGCGAAACCTGACCTGTTGGCTTGGCGCACCAAGATTTCTGTGTTTTCGTTGGGAACCACTTTGCCGTTGATGACGTTATAGTATGCCGAGTCGGGCAGGGTCAGGGCGGCTGACAGACCGCTGTCGGAGTCGAGGAAGCAGATGGCTATGGTGAGCAGCGTGTCGGCTTGCTTGGCCACGCGGTCAATCATATCGCGGATTTCAGGGTCTTCGATGCGGTTGGCTTTGAAATCGATGTCGATGTCCTTGATTTGGTCCAAATAAGGATATTGTGACTTGAAACGCGGCAATAGGTCGTCCATGTTCGGGTCGACAACGGTAATCAGGGTTTTGTTGGCTTCTGTTCGCTCGTTGTAGTTGGGGTAGTGGCAGATGCGCAACGCTTCCAACAACAGCGCCACGCCCATTTCGTTGAAACCGGAGATGAAAAGATGAACATGTTTGTTGTTTTCAGCCATCATGCCACGGTCTAAGGTCTTGTATCCTTCCAATTGGTGGGTGCCCCAAAGCAGTCGCGCCCAGTTCTCGTAGAAGTTGAACGGATGCAGGTAAATCACCTCACGTCCTTCGCTGTCTTTGTAAAAGTCTTTAGGGATGGTGATTCTCTTTATGGTGGAATAAGACGTGGGTTTGTCGAACTGCATGTTGACGTGCAGCGTCTTTGCCGAGGCGTTTTGTTGCCTGATTTCCTTGACCATCTTGGCGCACTCCATGTTTTTCGAGTCGCGGCTGGTTTCCTGCAATTCGCCAATGATGAACACTTCCTTCGCTTTTCCAAGGTTGAGCCTAAGCAGGTGTTGGACGGAGTTCATGTCGCCGGAATAGATGACGACCCTCTCCTCGATGGTTTGCAGCTGAGTCTTGATGTCGCGCCGGATGGACCTGATGTCTTGGTTGGTCATGATGAGGAAATAGTCGGGCCTTTTCGAAAGCTGTCGTTTGCAGATGTTGCGGATGATGGGGACGCACGAGGCCCCATACCCGATGATGACATAATGGCCACTCAAATGGTAGGTGTTTGCCCCGCTTTTGTAACGCTCTGCACGTGTGGTCATAAAACGGTTGATGGTAGCGATAAGCAAGCCGTTGAAGACAACCAAGCCAAGGCAATAAAGGATGACATGTTTGAGATAATCCCATCTCCCGCTCGGTTTGGGGTCTTTTATGACTTTGTATTCGTCGTAGCAATCGGTATCGGGATGGGGATTTTCGCGGTAATGGTAGTCGTCGTCGGGAACGTGTGTCAATTTGACGTAACTGATGATGTTCACAAACGACGACCTGATGCCTTCTGTGGGGAACATGCACATGGCGAGGTCGACAGTGAAAACAAAGGTGAGGAAGGCCAAAACCACCTGTTTCCCAGGACTATTGGCGAAGATGCGGTCGATGATGAGCATGGGGCATTTGGTGCGGATGCATTGCACGATGATGAGCACGAAAGCAAGTCCGAACATGACAATGCGTATCCAGCCGTAGGTCTTCGCTTTTTCTGTCTCTTCGCTATTATAGAGAAATGCGGTGCATAATACGGCCATCAACAAAATGACAATGGCAACTTGGATTATGGTGGATAAAGGGTTTGCAACAACCTTGTTTTTGAATTGTTTTAGAGAGCTTTCGCGTTTCATGATTGTCGGTTGGTTAAATAATTTATTTCCGTTCATCGCTGCAAAGTTATAAAAAAGTATACGCAACCAAAATTTTTTCCTATTTTTGCAGCCGTTTTTGAAAAATGAATGAACTATGGATTTAAGCAAAATTGTTTCGATATCTGGAAAACCAGGACTGTATCAGATTAAGTCACAGGCTATTGGAAGACTTATTGTGGAATCGGTGGTTGACGGCAAATGCATCCCCGCCTTTGCTCGCGACCGTATGAGTTCCCTTGAGGAAATCTCTATCTTCTCAACCGAGGAAGACCGCCCGTTGAAGGAAGTCTTCAAGATGATTCATGAGAAAATGGGCGACACGGTTGACTTCGACTATAAGAAGGCCGGCAACGATGAACTGCGCGAAAAGTTCGCCTTCGTCATGCCCGACTATGATGAGGATGCCGTGTATCCTTCCGACATGAAGAAAGTGTTCCAATGGTATCAAATGCTGAATGACAAAGGTTTGCTCGACTTCACCGAGGAAACCGAAGCTAAGCCAGAGGAAGAAGCGGCAAAGCCTGAAACCCATGAAAACGAAAAGTGATTTTATTAGTTTATATTTGAAGAAGCTGCTTCGGCAGCTTTTTTTGTATATTTGTGGCGCGTAAAGGTTCAATCACATGACAAAAAAGATTGCAGACTTCAAATTAGTTGAAAAACAAGACTTTGGCCGCTCCGTTTTGTTGAGGCTGCGTTCCGACCAGCCTCTGCCAGCTATTCAGCCAGGACAATTTGTGCAGGTGCGCGTGGATGGCTCACCAAGCACCTATCTTCGTCGCCCGATTTCCATCCACGATGTTGATTTCCAGCAAAATGAAATCGTGCTGTTAGTGCAACAAGTGGGCAAGGGGACACGACATCTTGCCAAAACCGAAACAGGCACTTATATTAATATGGTGCTGCCGTTGGGCAACGGTTTCACGATTCCCGAAAAAGTGGAGAAGTGCTTGCTTGTCGGGGGCGGCATCGGCATTGCGCCGTTGTATTATTTCGCCAAAGTGTTGAAAGAAAATGGGATAAGTCCTTCTTTGCTTTTGGGCGGAAAAACAAATTCAGACTTGCTTCGTTTGGCTGATTACCAACAACTTGGAGAAACTTTCGTGACAACAGAAGATGGTTCATTGGGCGAGAAAGGTTTCGTCACGCAACATTCTATTTGGCAAAAGCAGAACTTTGACAAAATCTATGTTTGTGGCCCCAAGCCGATGATGAAAGCTGTGGCGAAATTGGCTGCCGAAAAAAGCGTTTGGTGCGAGGTCTCGCTCGAAAATTTGATGGCTTGCGGCCTTGGGGCTTGCCTCTGCTGCGTGGAGGACACCATCGACGGCAATGTATGCGTCTGCAAGGAAGGACCGGTTTTTAACACAAGGAGGTTGAAATGGTAAATACGACAATAGATTTGGGTCGCGGCTTGGTGCTGCGCAACCCCGTGATGACGGCCTCGGGCACCTTTGGCTATGGCGAGGAATACACCGATTTCGTTGATTTGGCACAACTCGGCGGCATCATCGTGAAAGGAACGACACTGCATCCGCGCGAGGGCAATCCTTATCCGCGCATGGCCGAAACTGCTTCGGGGATGCTGAACTGCGTCGGGCTGCAAAACAAAGGTGTTCAATACTTTATCGACACGATTTATCCGCGCATCAAGGACTTCGATACCAACGTCTTGCTCAATCTTTCCGGCTCCACTTTGGAGGATTATGTGAAAGGCGCGGAAATGGTTGACGCTTTGGAAAAGATTCCCGCCATCGAGTTGAATGTGTCTTGTCCCAATGTGAAGCAAGGTGGTATGGCTTTCGGCGTGACTTGTGCGGGTATCTCACAAGTGGTTTCCGAAGTGCGCAAAGTGTATCATAAACACTTGATGGTCAAGTTGTCGCCGAATGTGACCAACATCGCCGAAATTGCCTTGGCAGCTGAGGCCGCTGGTGCCGATTCGGTGTCGCTCATCAACACTTTGATGGGCATGGCCATTGATGCGGAACGGCGTAAACCAAAATTGTCTGTCATAACAGGCGGATTGTCAGGGGCTTGTGTGAAACCAGTGGCCTTGCGTATGGTGTGGCAAGTGGCCAAGGCGGTGAAGATTCCCGTTGTGGGCTTGGGCGGCATTTCCAACGCCACTGATGCCGTGGAGTTCATGCTCGCCGGTGCCTCAGCCATCGAAATCGGGACGGCCAATTTCATTGACCCAGCCGTTTCCGAAAAAGTTGCCTTTGGCATAACCGACTATTGCGAAAGGCATGGTTTCCAAAAAGTTACTGATTTGATTGGAGCTTTGGAGTGCTAAAGTAATGGCCATTACCGTAATTTCCATTACTATTTTTATGTAAAAATCGAAGAAAAATTTGTGCAAACGCTTGTAGTTCCGAAAATTATGCGTAATTTTGCAGAATGGTAATGAGTATTACCGTAATGATGATTACTATTTGTTGAAACAACTCAAAATACTGACGCGGTATGAAGTTCTACAATCGTGAAAATGAAAAGGCGCAACTCTATAAAGTGTTGCAACAGAGTAAGAAAGAAGCGCAGATGACCGTGCTGATGGGGCGTAGGCGCATCGGCAAGACCGAACTTTCGTTGCAATGCGGCGACGAAAAAGTGTTGTATTTTTTCGTCGGAAAGAAGACGGAACAACTGCTTTGCCACGATTATTTGGAAGAAATCAGTTTCAAATTGGGTGTTCCCATCATCGGGCAACTTTCCTCGTTTTCGGAAGTGTTCAGGTATGTGCTGCAATTGGCTGAAAGACAGCCTTTCACGTTGGTTATCGACGAGTTCCAGAACTTCCTGAAAATCAATCCTTCCGTGTTCAGCGATATGCAGCGCGATTGGGACTTGCACAAGCGCACGAGCCACCTCAATCTGATTATCAGCGGCTCGGTGTTCACGCTGATGAAACGGATTTTCGAGGACTATGAAGAGCCGCTTTTCGGTCGCGCCACAGAACGGCTATTGCTTAAGCCCTTCTCAACCAACGTTTTGAAGGAAATCTTGGCCGACTATAACCCCAATCACACGTCTGAGGACTTGTTGGCCTTGTTCTGCATCACGGGCGGCGTGCCGTGGTATGTTGCGCTTTTGCTCGATAAAGGTTATGTCACTAAAGACCAAATGCTTACCGCCTTGACTGAGGAAAATTCACCCTTCATCAATGAGGGCAAAAACATTCTCATTGAGGAGTTCGGCACCGACTATGTCACTTATTTCTCCATCTTGACCTGCATCGCGAGCGGACTGAAAACCCGTTCCGAGATTGAAGGCGAGCTGGGCATCGGCAACATCGGGAGTTATCTGGCGCGGTTGGAGAACTATTACAACCTCGTCAGCAAGTCGCTGCCCATTTTCTCGAAGGAAAACATCAAGAAAATGCGCTACCAACTCAACGACTGCTTCCTGATTTTCTGGTTCCGCTTCTTCTACAAGTATCAGGCACTTGTCGAAAATCGTGCGTTGAAGTCTCTGGAAACCATTATCTTGCGCGACTATAGCACGGTTTCAGGCTTTATGATGGAGCGTTATTTCGCCCGCAAATTTGAGGAGGAAGGCAAGTACATCATCGGCAAGTGGTGGGATCGCAAAGGCGAGAACGAGATAGACCTCATCGTGGCCGACCCCATCAAAAAGGAGGCTTGGGTTTATGAACTGAAGAAGCAAGGCGAGCGTTACGAGGCCAAGGTTTTGAAAGAGAAAGTGAAGGCAATGGTGGCCCAAACGCCCGAGTTGGCAAAAATGAAATTGCATCTTGGTTCTTTGACTCTCGAAGATGTGTAATCGATTGAAAATCAAATTATTTCTGTTTGAGTTTGAAAATAGTAATGGCCATTACCGTAATTTCTATTACTATTTATTGAAGTGATGGTATTTGCTGAAAGCCAGAGGTGTTTATTGAAAAATGCTCTATCTTTGCTGCGTCAAATATTTGGAAAAATGAAACGATGCAGAGCCAAAATAGCGGTATCCCTATTGGCGATTTTCCTGTCAATGTGGCTGTTGGCAGCGTTTCATGTGCATTCCAATCCTTCATCGCATGGTCATGTGGCCAACGAACAACCTGCTTCGGATTTGGACGACGACTGTTTGCTCTGTCAGTTCCAGCAACTTGTTTATGAGGATGTTCCCCAAGAGTCTGTATTGACTATTTTGCCTGAAGTCATTGTGGAAACCATTCCGATGAAGGCCATTGTTTTGTCGGCTTTTGACCAAATAATCTTATCGCGCGCACCTCCCGTCTTGTTGTAAATCTTTGGGAATCAAAATCTTATTTCTGAATTTAACAACAAGACTAAAATGAATAAATTTATATTATTGGGCTTGTCATTGGCGTGTGCATTGCCGATGACGGCACAGAGTTTGCCTGACTCTACTGATGTGTTTTTCAGGCATTTGGAATTGAAAGAAATCACTGTGACGGGTGCCGTGGGCGATATGAAAATAAAGGAGTCGCCCATGCCGATTGCCACTTTGCAGGCCAAGGAACTGCGGCAACTGCCCTCCATCAACTTCATCGATGCACTTGCCAAACAGCCTGGCATGGCGCAAATTTCTTCGGGAAGCGGCATCTCGAAACCGGTCATTCGTGGACTAGGTTATAATCGCATTGTGGTTCTCAATGATGGCATACGGCAAGAGGGCCAGCAGTGGGGCGACGAGCACGGTATTGAGATTGATGCCAACGAGGTGGGTTCGGTGGAGATTCTGAAAGGTCCCGCCAGCCTGATGTACGGTTCGGATGTGATGGGTGGTGTGTTGATTGTCAAGGGATTGCCAACCATGCCAGAAGGTACGATTAGGGGCAATGTGAATGCGGAATATCAAACCAACAATGGTTTAGTTGGAGGCTCGTTCGATCTTGAAGGAAACAGGAAGGGCTTTGTTTTCGAGACCCGATACAGCGAGAAACATGCCCATGCCTACAAGAATCGTTTTGACGGCTATGTGCCTAATTCCCAATTCAGTGAACGCGCTTTTTCGCTCAAGACAGGTCTGATGAGGAAATGGGGATTCTCCAACCTCAAGTTGGGGTATTACAACATCAATCCGAGCATCGTGGAGGGAGAGCGCGACACGGTGACAGGCGAATTGGTTTCCGAAAATGAGAATGTAAAAACTTATCAGCACGGCTTGCCTTATCAACGTGTGTATCATTACAAGGCTGTTTCTGAGACGTTTATAAACATGAACTCGGGCCATTTGAAGGTGATTCTCGGCTATCAACAGAACCAACGCAAGGAGTTTGAGGAATCGGCGGACGAATGCGGCTTGTATTTGCAACTGCACACCTTGAACTATGATGTCCGTTATGTGTCGGAAGAAAACAACGGCTGGAAATTCTCGACTGGGTTGAACGGCATGGGCCAGAAATCCCTGAATTTGGGCGATGAGTTCCTCATTCCAGATTATGATTTGTTTGATGTCGGCATTTTTGCCACTGGTTCCAAGTCGTTGGGCCGCTGGAACTTGAGTGGCGGTTTCCGTTTCGACCATCGTTATTTGGACTCAAAAGGCTTGATGGAAGACGGGGAGGAGCGGTTCAAGGATTTCACGCGGCATTTCAACGGCTTTACGGGAAGTTTAGGCGCAACTTACGAAGTCACAGAGCGTTTGGGATTTAAACTCAATCTGGCTCGAGGCTTCCGTGCGCCCAACATCAGCGAGTTGGCCTCCAACGGAGTGCATGAGGGTTCGTTGCGCTATGAAATTGGCAATCATAATTTTAAGTCAGAATACAGCCTTCAGGCGGATTTCGGCATCGACTATGCTTCGGAGCATTTTGCGCTGACTGCGGCCTTTTTTGTCAATCACATCCAAAACTACATCTATCTGCACCGCATTGACTCAATCATTGACCCCGATTTTATGACTTTCGCTTACGCGCAAGGCGAGGCCCTGCTTTATGGTTTTGAGGCGGGAATGGATTATCATCCTTTCCATGCCTTGCATTTCGGAGCGGCTTTTTCGTATGTCATTACGCAATTGTTGCACCAGCCCGAGGAAATGAGATACCTGCCCATGACGCCTGCGCCGCGTTTGAGTGGCGACGTAAAATACGAGTTGCTCCATGACGGCAAGGTGTTCAACAATGCTTTTGTTGCGGCACGAGTGGATTGGTATCTGCAACAGAATCATTATTTTGCGGCATACGACACCGAAACGATGACCCCTTCGTATGTGTTGTTGGGATTGTCGGCGGGCACCGATGTGATGCTTCACGGAAAGAAGATTTTGGAACTTCATTTGATTGTTGATAACCTGACCGATGTCTGCTATCAGGACCATCTGAGCCGTCTGAAATATGCAGATGAGAATGTCGTCACGGGACGACGTGGCGTGTTCAACATGGGGCGAAACTTCGTTTTTAAAGTGATGGTGCCCATTGGGTAAAATCAAACGAAATTCACCTCAGGACTGATGCGAATGCCGAACTTGGCCTCGACAGAATCTTGGATTTTGCGGGCAAGATCCACAATGTCGTGGCCAGTTCCGCCGCCGTAATGCACGAGGACGAGGGCTTGCTTTTCATACACGCCCACATGCTCGTCGCGCCAGCCTTTCCATCCCGCTTGCTCGATGAGCCATCCGGCGGGGACTTTCACCTTGCCATTGGGTTCGACGTAATGTGGAATGTTTGGAAATTCCTTTTGCAAAGCTGCAAATTGTGCTGCCTCAATAACAGGATTCTTGAAAAAACTGCCCGCGCTGCCAATCTGCTTTACGTCAGGGAGTTTCGCATCGCGGATGGCGCAAATGGCATCGTGGAGTTGTTGCAAGGTTGGGTTTTCTATGCCGTTATGCTCCAAATAGGTTTTAATGTTGCCATAATCAAGGTGCAACGGCGCGTTTTTCTTGAGCAGAAAGTCCACCGATGTGATGACATATTGCCCTTTCAGTACGTTTTTGAAGATGCTGTTGCGGTAGCCGAAATTGCATTCGTCTTTGGTGAAAACCCTCTTGTTGCCCGTGGCTAATTCGATGGCCTCACATTGCAAGAAACTGTCTTTCAGTTCCATACCGTATGCGCCGATGTTTTGCACGGGTGCTGCTCCGACCTTTCCGGGAATGTGGGCGAGGTTTTCTATACCATACCAACCCTTCCAGACCGTAAACTTAACGAAATCAGGCCAATCCTCACCGGCTTGGGCGCGGACGACGACTTCGTTTCTGTCTTCCTGAAGGATTTCGATGCCTTTCGTGTTGATGAAGATGACCAAACCGTCAAAAACATCGTCTTGAAATAAGACATTATTGCCGCCGCTCAAGACAAGATGCTTTTCTTGCTTGAAAACATCGCTTGAAATTAGTGCTTCAAGTTGCTGAATGTCATTGATTTCAACGAAATATTTCGCTACGGCATTGAAACCGAAGCTGTTGTAGGGCTGGAGGTTGACGTTGGTTTTCATGGCGCAAAAGTAAGTGAAATCTGTGAAAGTTCGTCCAAATTGAAAATGTTTGTATATTTGCGGCAAATTATTTCAGTCATGCCGCAAATTAGTTTCTTTTATGGAATCGTCATTTTTATGAATTTCGACGACCATGTTCCACCGCATTTTCATGCTTGGTATGGTGATTATAAGGTTACAGTAAATATTCGTGATGGTGTTGTTACAGGAAAAATGCCTGGTCGTGCTTTGCGTATGATTTTGGAATGGCTTGACATTCACCGTGATGAATTGCTTGAGAATTGGGAAAAGGCGCAAAATGGTTCGCCTTTGGACAAGATTGACCCTTTAAAATGATTGCTATGTTCCTCGAAATCAACAAAGCCGAGTATCTTGGCGATTATAGAATACGATTGTGGTTCAACAACGATGAAGTCCGAGTTGTCGATTTAGCCAATTCTTTGCGAGGAGAGGCTTTTCGCCCCTTGCTTGACAAAGATTTTTTCAAGCGTTTTTCCATCCGTTTCAACACGATTGAATGGGAAAACGGTGCCGACTTTGCACCCGAATATTTGTACGAGATTGGGGCAACTGCTTGAATGGTTATGAAACGCGCCATCGTATCGGTTATCAACGACTTGGTTACTGACCAGCGGGTGAACAAGTCGTGCTTGGCCTTGCAAAAGGCTGGGTATGAGGTGCTTTTGGTTGGAAGAAAGCAACGAAAAAGTCCGCCGATGGACGAAAGACCTTACGGCACGAAAAGAATGAAACTGCTTTTCGAGAAAGGGCCGCTTTTTTATGCTGAATACAACATCCGTCTGTTTTTCTTCCTGCTGTTTCATCGCGCCAATCTTTTGCTGTCCAATGACTTGGACACGGTTTTGCCCAACTATTTCATTTCGCGTTTGAAGGGTAGCAAAATGGTTTTCGACAGCCACGAGTATTTTACCGAAACGCCTGAATTGGTGAATCGGCCCAAGGTGCAGCGCGTTTGGAAACGAATTGAAGGCTTCGTGGTGCCAAAGTTGGTCGAAATGATTACGGTTTGCGACAGTATCGCCGAACTTTTTCGTGAGAAATATGGTGTCAAAGTTCACGTTATCAGGAATATACCGCCACGAAAAGCTTTGCCACCGAAAGGCGACAAAACGGCTTTGGGATTGCCCGCCGACAAACACCTATTAATATTGCAAGGCTCTGGCATCAACATCCAGCGCGGGGCGGAGGAATTGGTGCAAGCGATGCAACATTTGGACGACTGTTTCCTAATGATTATCGGTGGCGGAGATGTGCTACCAGTTTTAAAACAAATGGTTGAGGAACAGAAAATTACAGACCGTGTGCGTTTCTTCCCTCGAATGCCTTACCAACAAATGATGGCCTACACGCAATTGGCCGAGTTGGGCTTCTGTTTGGACAAAGACACCAACCTTAATTACCGTTTCAGCCTACCCAACAAACTCTTTGATTTCATCCAAGCGGGTGTACCGATTGTAGCTTCACATTTGACTGAAATTGAGAAGATTATCCGACAATACGACATTGGGGCTTTCATTGAAAACCACGAACCATCGACTATTGCTGCGACCATCAAAGAGGCCTTGTCGGATAAGGATAGGTTGGCTGTTTGGAAGCAACATTTGGCGGTTGCAGCACAGGATTTGTGTTGGGAGAACGAGGAACAGAAACTGCTTGAAATTTACCGCCATTATGCCTGAAAATCACCTACATATTATTGCTTTCGATGTGCCTTATCCTGCCAATTATGGAGGGGTCATTGATGTGTTTTACCGTGTGAAAGCTTTGTCGGAGGCAGGTGTCAAGGTGCATTTGCATTGCTTCGAGTATGGTCGTGGCGAGCAGGAGGTTTTGAAGCGTTGCCATGAGGTAAAGTATTACAAACGAGATACTTCCTTCGCAAAGCAGTTGAGCCTTACGCCGTTTATCGTTAATTCGAGACGGTCGGAAGACTTGGTTCGGGACTTGTTGCAAGACAATTATCCGATTCTTTGTGAAGGTTTGCACACGACGGCGATTCTTTCCGACAAACGACTGAAAAATAGGCAAATATATGTCCGTACCCATAATGTAGAGCATGATTATTATCGCGCTTTGGGTGAGTCGGAAAAATGTTGCTGGAAGAAGTTGTTTTATCTTGCAGAGGCCTGGAAACTAAGGTGTTACGAACCGATTTTGCGCAAGGCGGCGGCCGGCATTTTCGCTATCTCGCAACAAGACGCGGACTATTTAGCCAAAAAATATGGCAAGACTACGCTTGTTCCTGGTTTCAATTCCGCTGATACGGTGTGTTCTGAAACGGGTAGGGGAGAGTATGTCTTGTACCATGGCAATCTTTCAGTAAAAGAGAATGAAACAGCGGCCAAGTGGCTGATAGAGAATGTCTTTGCTAAGTTGGATTTGCATTGCATTGTAGCTGGTTTGAAGCCTTCAGACAAGTTGAAAAAAATGGCTGAGAAATATTCCAATGTGACTTTGGCGGCCAATCCTGACGATGCTGAAATGATTGACCTTTTGCGGCAAGCTCAGGTCAATGTTTTGGTTACAAATCAACCTACGGGGTTGAAATTGAAGTTGTTGAATGCGCTTTACTGCGGGCGTTTCTGTTTGGTCAATTCAGACATGGTGCGCGGCACTTCGTTGGAAAGCCTTTGCATAGTGGCCGATGAACCTGAGCAAATGGTTTCGAAAATCAAACAGCTGATGGAGGAAGATTTCACTGAAGAAGACATTGAGGAGCGCGATGCTCAGATGCGGCAACTTTATGATAATGAGGCGAATGCAAGGAAAATTATTGAAGCTATTAGCTTTTAGCAGTTAGCTATTAGCTTGCTTCTCATTTGCTTTGGGCTAACTGCTAATAGTTAACAGCTAAAACTTAAAAATCATTCCATTTCTGAGCAAATCACCGTCCCATTTTTGCAATTCGCGATGCGTGAAGGATATTTCTGCATCAAAGTGTAATTGTGCGTTGCCATCAGTACGGCGGTGCCGTTCTCACTGATGCGGCGCATAAGTTTCATCACCTCAAGGGTGGTTTCGGGGTCGAGGTTGCCGGTTGGCTCGTCGGCGATGATGACATCGGGGTCGTTGAGCAGGGCGCGGGCGATGGCAACGCCTTGTTGCTCGCCGCCCGACATCTGGTGCGGCATACTTTTGCGCTTGTCGCTTAGCCCGACTTTGGCCAAAACCTCATCAATTCGTCGCGAAATCTCGGCTTTTTCTGTCCATCCCGTGGCACCCAGCACAAACTCCAAGTTTTTCTCCACGCTGCGGTCGAAAAGGAGTTGGAAGTCCTGAAACACGATGCCGATTTTGCGCCTCAGATAGGGAATGTCTTTCTTGCGCAAGTGGGTGAGGTCGTAGCCAGCCACGTTGAAGTAGCCGTCGCGGGCGGGCAATTCGCCGTACAAAGTCTTTAATAGTGAGGACTTTCCGCTCCCCGTGCGGCCAATGAGATAGATGAATTCGCCCTTGTCTAAGGTGAGGTTCACGTTGGACAAAACGAGGTTCTCCCGCTGGAAAATGGAGGCGTTTCTGATTTCGATGATTGGCTCTGACATTTATGTTGAATTGTTGATTAACTACATTGAAGATTTGATTTGTTGAATTGTTTAATTGTTATTTTCACAAAACTTGCAAAACGATCAAAACCATTATCTTGGTTGTGGGAAACATGCCAACCGGCTGTTTCCCAGCGGCGACACGGTTGTGGAGCCGCACTCGATGACCAATGTAGTTTTGCATTGTTTTGTTTGTTTTGTGATAAAAAGATTTACCAGCTTCCCGAGGCGCCGCCGCCGCCAAAACCGCCACCGCCAAAGCCACCAAAGCCTCCACCGCCACTGAAACTTCCGCCACCACCTCCGAAACTTCCGCTACTGCCAAAACCGCCGCCCATCGGAATCCAGATGGTGCGGGTGCCGCCGCCGGAATAGTTCTGGTTGCCGTTGCTGGAGCGGAAAATGAGGATGAGAGCAATCATAAAAATGAGGATGAGCCAAATGGGTATGCCTTCGCCGCCGTTGGTGTATTCGTCTTGGGTGAATTTGCCCGAACAGAGGTTCATAATGACATTGACGGCGTTGTCGATGCCCGTGTAGTAGTCGTCTTCCTTGAAGGAGGGAATCATCTCCTTTTCGATGATGCGCTTGGCCGTGGCATCGGTGACATATTCCTCGATGCCGTAGCCCGTGTTGATGTTCACTTGGCCGCGCTCGCTGCCTTTCTTGGGCTTCACGAGGATGACTGCGCCATTGTTTTTGCCCTTTTGTCCCACGCCCCAACTGTGCCCGATTTCAGTGGCATACTGCTCCACGCTGTAGCCCTGAAGGTCGTCGACAAGGAGGACGAGGATTTGAGTCGAAGTGCTGTCGTTATAGGCCACTAATTTATGCTCTAAAATATTGACTTGGTGGGCGGTAAGCGTACCTGTGTAGTCGTTCACCAAGCGTGGCGGGTTGGGCGGACTCGGCAATTGGGCTTTCAGTGTTGTGCCGAAAGTGAGCAAAACGAGAAGCAAACTGAATAAAAGCGTAAGTTTATGTCTATCAATTGTTTTCATAGGAGATTTCGTCGGGGATTTCGTTAACATCGTCGGATTGGTAGGGGAAATAAGTCTTGAGTTTCTCGCCGCAGCGCATAATGCCTTCCACAAGGCCATCGGCGAAACGGCCTTCGCGGAAATGGCTCAACATCAGGTCTTTGACATCGCTCCAGAAGCCTTCTTCCACCACATTGTTGATGCCTTCGTCGCCGAGAATGGCAAACTTGTGGTCGCGGACGGCCAAATATATGAGCACGCCGTTTCGCAATTGGGTCTCGTTGAGTTTCAATTTGTTGAAAACCACGAGGCTGCGTTTTTCCACGTCGCCTCGGCAAATGTTCTCGATATGCACTTTTATTTCGCCCGAGGTGTTCAGTTCGGCCTGTTTGATGGCTTCCACCACGCGGCGGTCTTCCTCGCGGTTCAGTATGTTGTTGGCGTTTGACATAATCGTTCTTTTGACCGCAAAAATAGTCATTTTCCAGCCATTTGGCGTTTGTGAGGCGATTTTTTGTTTCTTTGCAACCTAAAACGACAAAAAAGAATGGGTATGAACAGGTTAATCAAGTCGATAGCGGCCATTATGCTGATGATGTTTTTTGTGGTCGGTTGCACCAAACTCGATGAACCGAACAATGGCGGAAATGAAGGCGAAAACGATAGCATTGTCGATAACGGTAGCACTTTGAATGGCCACGAATTTGTTGATTTGGGCCTGCCGAGCGGCACTTTGTGGGCCACTTGCAACATAGGTGCAGATGCGCCCGAGGACTATGGCGATTATTTTGCTTGGGGCGAGACCGCGCCCAAGGAAATCTATGACTGGAAAAGTTACCGATATGGCCGTTTTTTCAATGAGCGGTATGAGTTGAACAAGTATTGCACCAATCCCGATTTTGGACTCAATGGTTTTGTCGACAGCCTGACCGTTTTGGAACCCGCTGACGACGTGGCCTTGGCCCAATGGGGCGCAGGCTGGCGCATACCCACTATCGGAGAATGGGAGGAAATGTTCCAAAACACGACATCTGTTTGGACTACCCAAAACGGCGTGAATGGCTGGCGTTTCACAGCCGAGAATGGCAACAGCCTTTTCCTGCCCGCTGCTGGCTATTGGTGGGAAAGCGCGTTCAACGGTGCCGACCTCGGCGTTTATTGGTCGGTGACGCTCAACAAGGAATTTCCTTATCGCGCTTGGGGCTTCCACTTCAATTCGAGTCAATGCCACTTGTGTGGCAGCAGCGACCGCAACCGTGGGCAAACTGTGCGGGCGGTTTGTTCAATAAGATGATTTTAAGATAAGTTCAGATGCCTGAAATTGCAAAATCAATTTTTTAAGTTGTTGTGTATAAGTTTATTATTTGAATTTTGGACAAATTTGTAGTTGAATTGAATATTTGGCCAAAGATACGCTTTTTTTTCGTTGTGTAATGATATACTCCTTTTTTTTCGTTTCTTTGCAGTCTCAAACAACTAAAATTGAATCGCTATTAAATGGGCACAGCATCCAAAAAAGAACCTTCGTTCCACTTACGAGTGAGGAACAAATTTGAGAACGGTGGTTCGTTGGCGGTGATGATTGGACTTGACAGGACAGCAAGCGACTACAAAGACATTTTGGCGATTGGTAGAAGTTTTGCAGAAGCGGGCGAAGAAGTTCAAATACTTGGGAGCATACACTTCAAGAATCCAGACTATCAAAAATATTTCGGATTGTTGGTGGGAACACAGTATTACAGGAAATGCCCTGATTTGAGAGTAGGCGACAAGATGTACGAATATGAGGGTTTTGTGGGTGCGTGGAGCAAGGATAAATTGAGCCGTATGTTGTCTCACGGTGCAGTTCAGTCGCCGCACATCATCATAAAGAACACGAAGGGCTGTTCAGACCGTTTCATTATCAAGTGTATTCATGACAGGATAAAGGACAAGTCCTTCAAGCATGAGATTATAGAGGTTTGGGTGTATGAGAAAGGGAAATGCAGGTTGGTCTATAAAAAGCGATAGGAGGATTTTCGTCCTCCCTCGCGAGCGGCCACTCCGCAGAGCACCTCATTACTTCGTGTAACGTGCTGCAAAAATACACATTTTTTTCAAATACCGCAATATTTGAATCAAATATTTCCGCAAATTCACATTTCGACCTTGCCAAATCACGCTTTTTTTTCGTTTCTTTGCAATCTCAAACAACTAAAACAGAATCGATATGAATAGAACTTTGAAGGCAATAGCAGCCCTAATGCTGATGATGGTTTTTGCAGTGGGTTGCAACAAACCGGATGAGCCGAATAACGGCGGAAACAACAGTGGTCAAAATGATAGTATTGTTGAACCCAATAATGGAGGAGGAAACAATTCCGTTGTAGACAATAGTGGGAGCCATAATGGTCATGACTATGTTGACCTTGGCCTTCCAAGTGGCACTCTGTGGGCTACCTGCAATGTGGGTGCCGAGGTGCCTGAGGGCTATGGCGATTACTTCGCTTGGGGCGAGACGGAACCGAAAACAGTTTATGATTGGACTACCTACAAGTATTGCAATGGGGATTCCGACCAATTGACCAAGTACTGCCAAGAGGCTATATATGGCTATGATGGTTATACCGATGATTTGTATGATTTACAACCTTCGGATGACGCGGCCACGGTAAATTGGGGCGAGGGTTGGCGTATGCCGAGCGCAAGTGAAGGCGATGAATTGCTGAGCCAATGCGAACTTAAAAGAGACACGGTTAATGGCGTACCAGGATTGCGCATTATTGGAACAAATGGTAACACGATCTTTCTGCCTTCAGGAGGTGCGAAAGGGGACTTCGTTGGCCCTTCCCCTGAGTCTTTGCAAGTGGGTGGCCGCGGCTATTATTGGGTCAATGAAAGATGTTACGCTTTTAATAATCAGATGATGGAATGCTACGATTACATGGCGAATTTCATCAGTTTTCCTGTCGTATATAGTACTGGAGGATGGACAACTCGTATGATAGGCATGTCTATCCGAGCAGTGCGTTCAGCGGAATGATTCTTTGTGCTATATAAGAACAAAATCCCCACAACACCGAATGGCGTTGCGGGGATTATTTTCTTCTCTAATTAACTTCGTTGAAATCACCGATTCGGCGTATGCCAATCGTCGATTTCTCAAATTCTTGACAATCAAAGTTTTTCCATGTTTCTCTTCACAAACTCGCTCAAATCCTTGCCCTTCAGCAAGTTCTTCGAGAGCAAGGCGAGGTCGTAAATCAGTTGTAGTTGATTACAGGAATCCCTAACTGCTTGCAAATGGTTTTTGCTGTGTAGTCCGATATGTCGGGATGGCGCGGCACGGCAGCGACATTGCCGTTGGAACCGACATACAAGCTATGCTTTGCCCCTTCGCGATACAAAGAGCAGTTGTTTTGCGTCAAATGCTTTATGAGCAAATTCCTTTTCACGCAAGAGCCAGTTTTCGGTAAAAGAACCGTTCACCCTTGAAAGCCTGTAAGGCTTGTTCCTTATTGTATTCAAGCACAAGTTGAATGGCATCTTTCATATTTTCCATCAGTTCGTCAAGGGTTTTTCCTTGTGAGATGGCTCCAGGAAGTTGTTGGCATTGACCGCAATACCAACCTCCTTCAACATCTTTGTGAATCAGAATCGTGTATTCCATATTGGTTTGCTTTACGCCTGCAAAAATACTATTTTCTTTCAGAAAGTGGTTGGTTTGGATTTTTTTGTTTCTTTGCAATCTCAAACAACTAAAAAATAATCGATATGAACAGAGTTTTGAAGGCAGTGGCAACTGTTTTTTGGCATCCGATGCGTTCTCGCTTGTCGACCTTTAAGTTGGTGTCGGGAGTTGTGGTGGCACTCCTCATGTCGTTTGTGTTCTATTTCTTTTCTTGTGCCATGTTGGAGGCTTTTCGCCTGATGACGGTCACGTCAGAGTACGACATTTGGGTGCTAGGAGAAAAGGAACGCTCATTCTATCAGTTGTTTTTCGCTTTTGTTTCGGTTGTTTTTGCTCAGTCTTTTTGTCTGGCTTATTGGTTTGACCAACCAAGAAGATTTTTCGAGCAGAGACATCGTTGGGCGGTGCAGATTGTCAACGGCCAGCGTAATTTGAATTGGTATTTCTTGTATTGGTTTGCAAAAGTTTTGTTATGTTGGTTCTGCATTTTCAGCTTTCCTGGTTCCTTTTACGCATTTTCCTTGTATCCCGACTTCAAGCATCTTTTCATTTTGCTATTGATTGTATTGTTTTTGCACCCATGGGTGGCGATGAGGCAAGCGTTCAAGAGAAAAACTATGAAATGGATGGCTTTTTCTGCTGTGCTTGTGACCGTCCTTGCATTTGGCATGTCAAGAATCAACTTGGTTGATTATAAGTCGCTCGACAACGCCTTTTTGAGTCGAAATGTTCCTCATAGGTATAGTTTGGAATTGCCTGAAACGGAAGCGTTAGAAAAAGTGGAACATGCTACGTTTTCCAAAAATGCCTATTTGGTGCAATCCAAAGACAAAACGGAATCAAAATGCTTGATTATTGTAAATGGGAAAACACATGATTTGAAAGCGTTTTCTGAGTCAATGGAAGATTGGCGCTTATGCCATAATGAAGCGGATATTCCATTGCTGTCTTGCCGTTTGAATATTGACAAAAAGCTGAAAATGAAGGATGTGGATGAGGTAAGACAAGCGCTGGCCGACATGCGATTCTATAGAGTTCAATATGCTGTAGTGCCTAGGCATCGTGAGTTGGATGTCAGGTATTATACTTTTTTATCCTTGCATACGCAAAGATTATCTGTTCGGTTTTTGGGCGATTCGCTTTATCAGAAATGGATTGAGGATGTTTCTGAAATTTCTAATCAGATTGTTGTGATGCCAAAAGGGACAGGGACATTTGAAATCAATGGTGTAACGACGGAAGGAAAGGAGTGCAAAGCAAAATTTAGGGATTTGATTCAACAAGATTTGAATTATATCATTCGTTTCAAGATGGATGAAGAGCTGCTTTACGGCGATTATATGGAAATCGTTACTTCGGCAATGGAAGCTCTTGATGAATTGAAGGATGAATATGCAATGGAGAAGTATTTGAAGCATTGGAATCAATTGTACTCCGATGAAGCGTTAGAAGAAATAAACTCTCGTTTTCCATTCCGATTCTTTGAGGAAAAGTGATGCTGTGTTACTACGATAAAAGCAATCCCCGAAATGCCATAAGGCGTTTCGGGGATTCTTTTTATCAAATTCTCAAATTCTTGATAATCAAAGCTTCTCCATGTTCCTCTTGACAAACTCGCTCAAATCCTTACCCTTAAGCAAATTCTTCGAGAGCAAAGCGAGGTCGTAAATCTGCCGAATCGTGGCTTCTTGTGCGGCTTCGTCCTTGTCCAAGATGCCGGTGATGACGGGGCTGTTGGTGTTGAGCATCAGCGTGTAGCTGTCGGGCATCGAGCCGTAGAACGACATGGCACCGCCGCCCATCTGCTCCATCTCTTTCATCCGGCGCATCCACTCGTTTTGGGTGACCTCCACAGGCGTGGCTTCAGCGCTTTCGTTGCTGAACTCCACATTGAACTTCACCTTGTCGATGACCTTCTCGAAAGCGGCCTTCAAGGTCTCTTTCTGCTTGTCGTCAAGGCCCGAGGCGGCTTCCTTGTCGTCCTTCACGATGAGTTTGTCGATGGTGTTGGAGTCCACACGGGCAAACATCGCGCGGTTGTCGCCGCCTTTCTCGCCTTCCTTCTGCTCGTAGGCGCTGATGAAATGCGGGTCGAGGATGCCGTCCATCATCAAGACGTTGTAGCCCTTGGCCTTGGCGTTCTCAATGTTGGTGTATTGGTCGTCCTTGTCGGTGGCGTACAGATAGACGAGGGCTTTGTTCTTGTCGGTCTGGTTTTCTTTAATCAAGGCCTTGTATTCCTCGATGGTGTAGTACTTGTCGTCGGTGTCTTTGAAGAGGAAGAACTTCTCGGCGCGCTCGTAGAACTTCGGGTCGCTCATCATACCGTATTCGATGAACACGCGGATGTCGTCCCAGTTCTTCTCGTAGGCCTCGCGGTCTTTCTTGAAGAGCTCTTCTAGTTTCTCGGCCACTTTCTTGGTGATGTAGGTCGAGATTTTCTTCACGTTCTGGTCGCTTTGCAGGAACGAGCGGCTGACGTTCA